>JALHOG010000063.1 GCA_022843125.1 Ilumatobacteraceae bacterium | reverse complement strand
CCGGCCGACGGCATCGCCCAGATCCGCAGCGCCCGCCGCCGCCAGCAGCAGGTGCGCGCCGCCATCGGCGTCACCGCCGCCGTGCTGATCGTCGCCGTCGGCGCAGCCGTCCTGTTCCGTGGCGGCGACGACGAGCCCGCCGTCATGATCCAACCCGATTCGACCGTCCCTGCCGCGAGCACGGCCCCGCCGACGATCGAAGCCGCACCTCCTGCGACGACGGCTCCCGAGCCGGTGCCGTCGCCGAGCACCGCGCCGGCGACCCCGCCGACCACCGCCACGACGCCCACCACGACCCCCACCACCCCCACGAGCTCGGCGTCGGGGCTGGGCGCCGACGCCGATGCCTGGGTCGACGCCCGCAGGGCGGAGGGGCTCGGCCGGGTCAACGTGGTCGACGGGATCGGAACGACCGCCCGCCTGTTGGTGGCCGACAACGCGAACATCTTCTCCTTCCGCAGCGCCGTGCTGCTGGACGACGGTCGGGTGGTCGAGTCGCCGAGGCGGATGTCGGCAGCTCCGGTCGAGCTGTTCGGCCTCGGCGGCCTGCCGGCCGTGATCGACTACGGCGCCGACTTCCTGGGCGACCCGCTCGTCGTGTGGCGCTACGACCCGGCGACGGATGTGTGGTCGGCGACCGAGGATCTCGGCATCGGCCCGATCCGTGACGCCTTCTTCGGCTCGTTCGACATCACCGTGGTCGACGACGTCCTCGTCGTGACCAACAACGTGCTCGTCAGCGTCGACGAGAGCAACGTCGCACCGTCACCCGACCAGCGCGGCGTCGTCGTCCGCCCCGACCTGAGCGTCACTCCGATGGCCCCCACACCCGCCGGGATCTCCACGTTCTTCAACACGGCGTCGGGCGGCAAGGCGATCCAGGTATACGGCGAGTCGGTCGAGGGCGGCTACGGCGTCGACGTCTCCTACGCCCAACCCTGGCAGTTCGACCCGGCGGCGAACGAGTGGTCCGAGATCCCGATCCCCGACTGGATGACCTGCACGACCGGCGAACCCGACTGTGTGTGGAGCGAGTTCCCGGACATCGGCGCCGACACCGTCGCCGAGCCGACCGACCGTGGGCTCGTCGTGCGCATCCCCGACGGTTCGGTCGGTCTCTACGACGCGGCGACGAGCACCTGGACCCGGCTCGACGACGCCCCGTTCACGCTGGCGATGCCGGCCATCGCGACCGTCGGCGATCAGATGGTCGTCGCGCCGTGGCGATCGGGCCTCGACGAGTTCGGCACCGTCGGTGTGCTCGACCTCGCGACCGGCACCTGGACCACCGAGCAGATCGACATCCCGACCGACGTCGAAGCCCGCTTCGACACCGAGTGGTTCGACGTCGACTGGGATCTGCGGGTCTCGGATGGCCGAGTGCTCGCGGTGCCCGGCCCGAGCTTCGGCCAGAGCCCGCTCGACCCGATCGCCGTGTACGACACGGGAAGCCGAGCCTGGTCCGCGCCGACCGCCGACGACATCGCGGCGTGGCGAGCGCTGACCACGCAGCTTGCCGGCTGAGCCCGAGCGCCGGCGCCCGCGCGTCAGGCCGGAGCGAGCGAGGGCGCGGCGACCGGTCTGGCCAGCGGGCGAGCGGTGGCCATCACTGCGGTCGCCACGACATAGAGGGCGAGGCCGATGATCAGGGTGCGGTCGAAGCCAAAGGTCATCGAGAGCATGGTGGTCGACGTGGAACCGATGACCGAGAAGAAGCCGTTGACCGCCCAGCACCACGCGACGAGCCGGCCGTCGTCGACCCCGGCGTCCGAAGCCATCGCGCGTGCGCGATCGATGCCGGTGGGCAGGAACATGCCGAGCAGCACGCCGACCGGGAACAGCAGCACGAACACGAGCACGATCCGAAGCGGTTCGCTCCAGGCCAGCACCGCCTCGGAGATCGGGTCGGAGACGAGCACGTACAGCAGGCCGACCACCCACATGGCCCCGAGCGTCATGAACAGCCGGGTGCGCTGGTCGCGCTGGATCCAGTCGGAGAAGCGGGCGCCGATCGCCGTGGCGATCAGCAGGGTGAACAGCGAGACCGACAGCGACAGCGTGGGGTAGCCGAGCAGCAGCGCGAAGCGCTGGATCATCGAGATCTCGACGATCATGAACCCGAGACCGATCGCAGCGAAGTACACGAGCAGACGCCATCGCTCGGGCACCGGCGCCTGGGGCTCGCGGCCGTGCCGACGGTCGCGGCGCCGGCTCACCGCGAACGGGGCCCAGAGCAGCACCCCGGCCACCAGTACGGCGACGGCGAGCAGCATCAGCAGCAGCCGCTCGCCGATCGCGATCTCACTGTTCTCGAGCCCGCGACTGAAGTCGGTCAGGACGTCGGAGTACGGCGTGAAGTGCCAGAAGAACGGCTTGTCGTCGGTGATCGTCGTGATGTCGTACTCGTAGCCGTCGACGAGATCGTCGACCGCGGCATCGTCGCCCCGGATGATCGCGGCGGTGATGCCCTCTCCGGTGCCGCCGCCACCGGGGAGGTGCACGGGCCGCGCACCGGCGACGTTCCCGATCGCGTCGACGACACGTTGCGCCGCTGCGGCGTCGATGACCGACGGCGACAGCACGATCGTCGACACCCGGGCGATCTCCTCCTCCGGCTTCTCGACGATGAGCAGGCTGTGGTCGGCGAACTCGCCGACCCGGTCGCGGATGGCGTCTCGCGCGGTGACCAGATAGCGCGCCGTGCGCGTCGGGCGCTGCTCGAACTGGAAGTCGCCGAACTGCGCCACCATCAGGCCCGTCGGGGTCAGGTGGTCGAACGCGACCTCGATCATCTCCTGCGTGTAGAGGTAGCTCTCCGAGAGCACGAACGCGCCCGACGTAGCGGCGTTGGAGGCCGCATACGAGTCGGGCGCCACGAACCAGATCAGGTCGTACTCCTCGTCGGAGCGGGCGAGGAACGTGCGACCGTCGCCCTGGACGTAGTCGACTTCGTCGCGCGACGCGATGTTGCCCGAGTACTCGGCGTACGGCCCGGTGAGGATGTCGCGCGTGATCGGGTTGAGCTCGACGGCATCGACGTGGCCGACGCCGTAGGTGAGCGCCGCCTGGATCTCGTTGCCGCCCGCGGCGCCGATGATCAGGACCCGTTCGGGCTGGCGGCCGAGCGCGGCCCACGGGATCTGGCGGCTGTCTCGGTCGAAGCGTTCGGTGGTGGCTGGGGTGCCGTCGTACGGCCAGATCGATGAACCCCAGAGCCCGTCGTGGTGCAGGATCGTGACGCGCCCGAAGTCGACCGCGTCGACCCGGAACACTGCGCCCCAATCGCCGGCCTCGACCTCGGCGTCGAGCCGCAGGGTCTTGGTGTCGTCGGTGCGGACGTCGAGTGTGTGCACGAGGAAGCCGCTGGCGGCCGTGAGCGCCACGCCCACCGCTGCGACGATGTGGCCCTTCCCCCGCTGGAACGCGATCAGGAGGCCCAGCGCGGAGAACAGGAACAGCGAGATCAGCACCATCGCCGGTGGGCCGATGGTGAGCTGCAGCGGGACCGCGACCAGGCATCCGAGGGCGGCACCGACGAGGTCCCAGAAGTACAGCCTGCGGACGTCCGCCGCGTCGACGACGATCAGCAGCGAGATGATCAGACCGAGCCCGAAGAAGACCGCCGTGAGCGAGAAGGCGAGCACGACGACGAGTGCGAGCTCGGCGATCGCTCGGTCGAGGCTGCCGACCCAGATCTGGTTGACGTCGGTCGGCAGCCTGGCGACCAGGAGATACGACAGCACGCCGAGCATCCCGATGATCGGCGCCAGGACCCGCACCGTGTCGAGCACCTTGCGCTGGCGCAGGCGATCGGAGAGGGCGACGACCGTCGCCGACACACCGAACCCGAGCAGGGCGAGCCCGATGACGAAGTACGTGTAGTAGTAGAAGAGCTTGAACGAGAAGATCCGCGTGTAGGCGATCTCGAGGGACAGACCGACGAACCCCACCATCGCAGCCGTCAGCAGTCGTGTACGCACGTGCGGCACCGTAGCCGTGCATCCCGTTCGGGTCACCGATCCCGCACCCCCGCGCCTGCTGTTCGGTGAGGAGAACCGGACGGGAAGACTGGCTACTGGGTGAAAGGAACCGGCCGTCCTGTGGCTCTTGTACGAACTGTGTGGGTTGATCCATATGTGGCCGCCGAAGACGACGTTGCGAGGACGCACGCGAGCAACGACTGGTTCGACGGGTTCGTCGAGCCGGCATCGGTGACGCTCCGGCGAGCGCTGGTCGCGCGCAACGGTGTGCAGGACGGCTGCGAGGCAGCTGCCGAGGCGCTCGCCTGGGCGTGGGAGCACCGCGCCGAGCTGGAAGCGATGGCGAACCCGCTCGGGTACCTGATCCGCGTCGGCCAGTCGTCGCTCCGCCGCGATCGACGGCACCGGCGCCAGCGCCGGAGCTTCGACATCGAACCGCACGTCGAGGACGGCGCACGGTTCGACGCAGACCTCTTCGCCGGCCTCGCGCGCCTCACACCGGACCAGCGCACCGCCGTCGTCATGGTGCACATGTACGGCTTCTCCTACCGCGACGTCGCGTCCCTCCTGGACGTCTCCGACGCCGCGGTGACCAATCACGTCCACCGCGGCCTCGCACGGCTGCGACAACTCCTCGGGGAGGAACGATCATGACCATGGAACTCGAAGACCGGATCGCAGCGGGCGCGAGCACGCTCGACAGCGCGATCGACTCCTACACCGAACGGGAGCACGACCGGCCGGCACGGCGACGGCTTGCGACCGTCGCCGCATCCGCCGTACTCCTGGCCGGCGGCGTCGCAGCCATCGCCGCAATCGCTCCCCGGAGCGGGGAACCGCGCTCGGCTGGGCCGGTCGCGACGGCGGCACCGATCACCGGGCCGACCGTCCCCGCGGCGACGTCCGCTCCGGTCGCCGGACCGACCGAACCTGAGGACCCGCAGCAGGCGCGCCTGAGGACCTATGCCATGGCGCTGCTCCTGGACTCGGGCCTGCGCCGCGAGGAGATGGTTGCGTTCCTCTCGGAGAACGTTCCCGAATCGGAGGTCCGCACCTGCATGGAGGATGCAGGCTTCGCCTACTCGCCCGGTCCGTCGCCGAAGGAAGAGGTGGACGCGGACGTCCGGTTCACGATGGCGCCGCACGAGTACGCCGCCGCGTACGGCCTCGGCATCGCCGGCTGGGACCTCGGCCTCCTGCCCCGATCTCCCGAACCGGGCGAGCCGGCTCCGGGTGCCGGCGACGCCGCCGTCCAGGTCCTGGCGGGCTGCCGCGGCATATTCGACCCCGAACGCCGGGCGACATCCGACGCCGTCAACGCGGCGGTCGGCATGTTCCGGGTGAGCCTCGACAACGACCAGCGGACGGTCACGGCCCTCGCCGAGTGGCGCTCGTGCATGGAGGCAGCAGGCTTCGAGTACGGGTCACCGCAAGCAATGCGCGGGTCGTTCTACGCACGGATCACGACTGGCGAGGCGCTCGAGCCGATCTTCGCCGACGAGGTCGCCGTCGCGGTCGCGAACGTCCCCTGCGAGGCCGCGTACAGCGCCGTGGTGCGGACCGTGATCGACGACCGCTTCCACGAGTTCACCGCAATGTTCGACGCAGCGCTGGCGAGCGGCCTCGCGCCGGACGCCCAGGGCTGAGCCGACCCCCTTCGCAAATCCGGTGTCAGCCCCGGACACGGCGGGTGATCCGTCGCGCCTCGGTTCCGCCCGGGCGTGACACCGCAGTGCGCGTCACCCTCAACCATTACGATCCGCCCATGGCTGAGCTGTTCCTGGGTGGGCACGTCGATCCCGCTACACACGAGCGCACCGGCGACGAGGTCCGGATCGACACCTCCGACTTCACGACCCACGGCGTGATCGTCGGCATGACCGGCTCCGGTAAGACCGGGCTCGGCGTCGTGCTCATCGAGGAGGTGCTGGCGGCGGGGCTCCCGGCGCTGCTGATCGACCCCAAGGGCGACCTCACCAACCTCTGCCTCACCTTTCCGTCGCTCCAGCCGGGCGACTTCCGCCCGTGGATCGACGAGGCCCAAGCCGGCGCCGACGGGCTCTCCCCCGACGACTACGCCGCCAAGCAAGCGGAGACCTGGACCGCCGGGCTGCTGGGCTGGGGCATCACGGCCCAGCACATCGCGACCTTGCGTGCCACCACCGACTTCACGATCTACACCCCGGGTTCACAGTCGGGGGTGCCGGTGAACATCGTCGGGTCGCTCCAGGCGCCCACCGACATGAGCGATGCCGAGGTGGTGGGTGACGAGATCGAGGGGTACGTCTCGGGTCTGTTGGGCCTCGTCGGGATCGAGGCCGACCCGCTGTCGAGCCGCGAGCACATCCTGCTGTCGAACCTCATCCACCACGCCTGGTCCGCGGGCAACCCGCTCGACCTGCCGACGCTCGTCGGCATGGTCGGCAATCCACCGATCCGCAAGCTCGGGGTGTTCGAACTCGACCAGTTCTTCCCGCCCGCAGACCGGATGGCGTTGGCGATGAAGCTCAACGGGCTGCTCGCGTCGCCGTCGTTCGCTGCTTGGGCGATGGGCCCGGCGCTCGACATCCAGTCGATGCTGTACACAGCCGATGGAAAGGGTCGCTGCGCGATCGTGACCACCGCGCACCTCTCCGACGAGGAGCGCCAGTTCGTCACCTCGCTCGTCCTGTCGAAGATGGTCACGTGGATGCGCCGCCAGTCGGGCACCACCGACCTGCGGGCGCTGCTCTACATGGACGAGGTCGCCGGCTACCTGCCTCCCACTGCGAACCCGCCGACGAAGAAGCCGATCATGACGCTGATGAAGCAGGCGCGCGCGTTCGGCGTGGGTGTCGTGCTGTCGACGCAGAACCCGGTCGACGTCGACTACAAGGCGCTGTCGAACGCCGGCACCTGGATGATCGGTCGGCTCCAGACCGAGCGCGACAAAGCACGCCTCCTCGACGGATTGGCGAGCGCCGCCGGTGGTGTCGACATCGGCGCCGTCGACGCCACCATCTCAGGCCTCGGCAAGCGCCAGTTCGTTCTGCGCCGCGCGGGGAAGGACGCCGTCGAGATCTTCACGACGCGCTGGGCGATGAGCTACCTGCGCGGCCCGATGACC
Source organism: Ilumatobacteraceae bacterium (assembly GCA_022843125.1). Taxonomy (GTDB): domain Bacteria; phylum Actinomycetota; class Acidimicrobiia; order Acidimicrobiales; family Ilumatobacteraceae; genus Ilumatobacter. The sequence continues at coordinate 26,305 of JALHOG010000063.1, read as the reverse complement.
CGGGACCAGATCGCCGCAGTGATGGCAGACCACCCGGCCGGCAAAGCGGCCGTTGCGCCGAGCGGGGGGTCACCATCGACCACGGCGGCGCCCGCTGGGGCGGCAGGCCCCGAAGCAGCCGCGGCAACAGGCCCCGAACTCGCGCACGACGAGACCCCGGTGATGCCCGACGTCGCCGACGGTGTCCCCGTCCGGTGGGTCGACATCGCTGCGCCGTGGTTGACCGACGCCGGTGGTTCGTCGACCGGCAGGCGTCTGGAGGCGGCGATCGTCGCCCGGGTCCGGCTGCGGTACGACGACACGAAAGCCGACCTCGTGCATGACGAGGAGTACGAATGCGTCCTGGCTCCCCTCGCCGATCCGATCGATGTGTCGCGGGCGCTCGCGGTCGACTACGACGATCGTGACCTGCGCACCGACGCCCCGACCGGGGTCGTGTATCGAATCAGCCCCGTGGCGCTCACCAAGAAGACGCTGTTCACGACGGTCGAGCGTGATCTGCGAGATCACCTCACCCGCACGCTCACCATCGAGGTGCCGACCAACGCCGATCTGAAGCTGTACGGCCGGCCGGGCGAAGCGGCTGACGCGTTCGAGACGCGCTGCCTCCAGGCTGCCGACGATCGCGCCGACTCCGAGATCGCCGCCCTTCGCGACAAGTACGAGGCTCGGGCGACCAAGCTCCGTGACGGAATCGCCGCGGCAGAGGATCGCGTCGACGTGCTCGAGGCTGAGGCCGACGGCAAGCGCAACTCCGAGCTGCTGTCGACTGCCGGATCGATTCTCGGTGGATTGCTCGGCGGCCGCAAGCGCAACGTGCTCGGCAAGCTCGGTTCTGCGGCGCGAGGGCGCGGCACCACGAGAGCCGCGAAGGAGCGGGTCGACGCAGCCGAGGGCAAGGTGGCCCGGCTCGCCGCCGACCTCGAGGAGATCGAAGCCGAGCTCACCGAAGAGATCACCGAGATCGACGCCCGGTGGATGGGTCTCGCAAAGCGGATCGAGCCGATGTCGATCGGTCTCGAGCGCACCGACGTGACGGTGGTGCAGCTCGCTCTGGCGTGGTTGCCCGTCGACTGACAGCGCCCGGCGGATCTCGTTCGGCACAGGTGTTCCTGTCGGCGATCGTCGCCAACGGCCGGTCGATAGCGCGGTGCCGACGGAGAGATTCGAACTCTCACTGCCGAGGACCTAAACCTCGTGCCTCTGCCAGTTGGGCTACGTCGGCCTGACCGGTCCCAGGATACGGACTCGCTGCACCTCGCGCGACGCGCTCGCGTGCCACGCTGAGCGGCGTGCACATCGAAGACCTTCCCACGCCGGCGCTGTTGATCGACGCCGACGCGTTCGATCGGAACCTGGCGACGATGAGCGCGGCGCTCCCCGGGACGCGCCTTCGTCCGCACGTCAAGGCGCACAAGTGCACATCCATCGCCGCCGCCCAGGCAGCGATCGGGCACCGCACGTTCACGTGTGCCACACCTCGCGAGGTGGTCGGCATGGCTGCGGCCGGTCTGGGCGACGATCTGTTGCTCGCCAACGAGACCGTCGACGCGACCCGGCTCGCGGCGATGGCCGCCTGCGAGGGCAACGTCACCGTTGCGGTCGATTCGGAGGCGACACTCAGCGCTGCGGTCGCCGCCGGCCTCCGAGCGTGCCTGATCGACGTCAACGTCGGGCTACCGCGATGTGGGGTCGCACCGGATCGGGCCGGCCATCTCGCCGATCTCGCCCGCGCCCGGGGGATGACGGTGCGCGGCGTGATGGGGTACGAGGGTCACCTCATGATGGTGCCAGGCCACGCCGATCGGGCTGCGCAGGTGGCGGCGTCGATGTCGCTCTTGCTGCGGGCCCACGCCGACGTCGGCGGCGACATCGTGAGCGCAGGAGGCACGGGCACGTTCGACCTCCACGAGCACACCGGTGTCAACGAGGTGCAGGCCGGCAGCTACGCGCTGCTCGACACCCACTACGGCTCGCTCGGTCTGCCGTTCGAACAGGCGGCATTCATCCTCGGGACGGTCATCTCCGTCGGGCCCGAATGGGCGGTCGCCGATGTCGGTCTGAAGGCGCTCGGGATGGACCACGGCAATCCCTCGGTCGTCGGCGGCTCGGTCTGGTTCTGCTCCGACGAGCACGTCGTGTTCTCCTGCGAAACCGGGCGCACGGTCGCCGTCGGCGACCGTGTCCACGTCATCCCCGCCCACATCGACCCGACGATGGCGATGCACGAGGCGGCATGGCTCGTGCGCGCCGGCGAGGTGCTCGACCGGTGGCCGATCGACCTCCGGCTCTGGTGAACGTGCCAGCAATCCACTCCGTGGCACACGTGCTCGCCGTCGTCGCGGTCGTCGGTGCGACGGCGTGCCTCGCGCTGCAGCTCGCCGGTGATCGCCTCGGCATCGTCATCGCTCCGGCGCAGGCGCTGACGCCGTGGATCGTGCCCGTCGCCGCCCCCGCAGCCCTGGTGGCCCTGTTGCTCGGACGGTACGCGACCGCTGCAGTCGGGGCGGTCACCGCCGCGCTGTTCGTCGCGCTCGTCGTGCCCATCGTGTTCCCGGCCGAGCTGCCACCGGCCGCAGTTGACTCGCCGGGCGTGACGATCGCCCACTCGAACCTGCTCTACACCAACCCGACCATCGACGCTGCGATCGCTGCGTTGCTCGCCGCCGACGCCGACGTGATCGCTGTCAGCGAGCTCACCTTCGAGTTCGAGGAAGCGATCGAGCGTTCGGCGATCGGGGCCGGATATCCGTTCGTGTCGACGAGGCCGGACGACGGCGCAGCAGGGCTCGGCATCTGGAGCCGGCTGCCATTCCTCCCCGGGCCGCGCCCGCCCGACAGCCGCACGACGCTGTCGGCAGAGATCGACCTCGACGGGCGCCCGCTCGTGATCCTGCTCGCCCATCCGCCGCCCCCGCTCTGGCACGTCCACCGGTGGCGCACCGAGATGGAGGCGATCGCCTCACGCCCGGATGCCGAGCGCGATCGGACGGTGCTCGTCGCCGACCTGAACGTGTCGTACTTCCATCCGTCGTTCCGGCGGTTCCTGGACCGCACCGGGCTGCGCGACGTCCACGCCGCGCTCGGGCGAGGGTTCAGCGTGTCGTGGCCGACCGTCGGGTTGGTGCCGCCGTTCGTGAGGCTCGACCACGCGCTCGTCGGCACCGACGTGACCGCCACTGCGATCGACGACGTCGACGTGCCCGGCAGCGATCACCGGGGGTTCGTCGTGAACGTCACCTGGGCAGGTCGTTGAGCGCGACGAGCAGGTTCCGGAACGCGCGACCCCGATGCGAGATCGCATGCTTCTCGTCGTGGGTCATCTCGCCGAACGTGCGGCCGTCGCCCTCGGCCGGCGCAAACACGGCGTCATACCCGAAGCCGCCCGGCCCACGCTCCTCGCGAGTGATCGTGCCGGGGCAGACTCCGTCGACCGCGAGCTCCCGGCCATCGGGCCACCGGACGAGCGTCACGGTGCGGAAGCGAGCCGACCGATCGTCGGTGTCGCCCAGTTCGCGCAGCAGCTTCTCCCGGTTGTCGGCGTAGCTGCAGCCAGCGCCGGCGTACAGCGCGGCGTCGACACCGGGCGCACCGTCGAGCGCGTCGACCTCGAGCCCGGTGTCGTCGGCGACCGCGGGCAGGCCCGCTGCGGCACTGATCGCGATGGCCTTGAGCCGGGCGTTGCCCTCGAGCGAGCCGGCGTCCTCGACGACGTCGGGCACGTCGGCCGGGCGCGGCAGGAGTTCGACGGCGTCGCCGAGGATCGCAGCGATCTCCGCGACCTTGTCGGGGTTGGCAGACGCGCACACCAGGCGCATGCGTTCGGTCATCGGTCGGACCTCACCGGGCCACGGGCGGCACGTCGACGAGCCGTCGTTGGAGGGCGGTGATCTGAGCGAGACCGTGCTCGGCGAGGGCCAGGAGCGAATCGAGCTCGCCACGGCTGAAGGCCATGCCCTCGGCGGTGCCCTGCACCTCGACGAAACGGGCGTCGCCGCCGGCGGTCGGGGTGAGCATCACGACGTTCATGTCGACCTCCGCCCGGCTGTCTTCGACGTAGGGCAGGTCGAGCAGCGGGACACCGTCGACGATGCCGACGCTGATCGCGGAGCAGAACGAATGCAGCGGGTGGGCGGCGATCCCGCCCTGCTGCATCACCCGAGTGAGCGCGTCGTGGAGCGCGATGAAGCCACCGCAGATGCTCGCAGTGCGGGTCCCGCCATCGGCCTGGAGCACGTCGCAGTCGACGATCACCTGGCGCTCACCGAGGACCTTCATGTCGCAGGCGGCGCGGAGCGCTCGCCCGATGAGGCGCTGGATCTCGACGGTACGCCCGCTCTGCTTCCCCTTCGCGGCTTCGCGCCCGACACGCTCGGGCGACGACCCGGGCAACATCGAGTACTCGGCGGTGACCCAGCCCTTGCCGCTGCCGCGCATCCAGCGCGGCACATCGTCGTCGACCGACGCGGTGCAGAGCACCCGGGTCTTGCCGAACGACACGAGGCACGAGCCGGCCGCCATCTCGGTGTAGTCGCGCTCGAAGGTCATCGGCCGCAACTCGTCGACCGCCCGTCCATCCGGCCTCGTGGTCATCGTGTCTCCCTCATGCTGCTGCTGATGCGGATCGGGATCCCGATCCGCTGGTGGGCTCGTTCATACCACCGCGCCACGTCAAGGCCAGGGCTCCGTGTGGTCGAGCTCGGGGCCGAGGAGACGACCGCCGAGGATGCGGAACCACTCGATGTCGCCGCTCGACAGGAAACGATGCCGCCCGGGGCCGCTGCCCTTCGCTCGGAGCAGTCCGAGCTCGGCGAGCAGCGCCCACGCCGCGAACGCGGTCTCGTCGGCCGAACTCACCAGCGTCACCTGCGGCCCCATCACGTCGCTGATCGTGCGGGCGAGGAACGGATAGTGGGTGCAACCGAGCAGGAGCGCATCGATGCCGGCTTCGCTGATCGGTGCGAGGAGGCGCTCGGCGAGCACGAGCACCTCGTCGCCGACCGTGACACCCCGTTCGACGAACTCGACGAACCCGGGGCATGCCGCGCTCGACAGGTGCACGGGTGCACCCGTGCGCGCGACGGCGTCGATGTACGCGCCCGACGAGATCGTGCCGACGGTGCCGATCACGCCGACGCGACCCGTCTCGGTGGCGCGCACCAGGGCGTTCGCACCGGGCTCGATGACGTCGATCACCGGGACCGGAAGCTCTGCTCGCAGGTCATCGAGCCCGGCCGCGGTGGCGGTGTTGCACGCGACGACGACCGCCTTGACACCGAACTCGTCGACGAGCGACCAGGCCAGTTCGTGGGCGTACTCGCGCACCTCGCTCGCCGGCTTCGGGCCATATGGGTAGCGGCCGGTGTCGCCGATGTAGACGAGGTCCTCGTCGGGCAGCAGGTCGATCAGGGCGCGGGCCACCGTGAGCCCGCCGAACCCCGAGTCGAACATGCCGATCGGCCGTTGCACGGGCGCCAGGCTACGGAATCGTCCCACCGCCCGCGTGACGTGACATGTTCATCCCCGCTTCGCGGGGCTCCACGGCCGGAGTGTCCGGCAGACGTGGCAAGCTCGTGGCATGGAGGACGTCGCGGAACGGTGGACCTCGACCGTCGTACTGGGTGACGGCGCGTCCGCAGTGATCCGGCCGATCACGCCCGACGATGCTCCAGCGTTGGCCGCGTTCCACGCCGCCCAATCGGCGGAGAACCGCTACTTCCGGTACTTCTCGCCCAAGCCCGATCTCAGCGACGCCGAGCTCGTGCGCTTCACCACCGTCGACTTCGTCGATCGCGCTGCGTTCGTCGTCGAGGAGCGCGGCGACTTCGTGGCCTGGGCGAGCTACGAACGCTGGAACAACCGCGACGACGCGGAGGTCGCGTTCCAGGTCGACGATGCACACCACGGCAAGGGCATCGCGACGCTGATGCTCGAGCACCTCGCGGCGGTCGCCCGCTCCAATGGCATCGAACGCTTCACCGCTCAGACCCTCGGCGACAACCGAGGCATGCTGACCGTGTTCGCGAAGGCGGGATGGCCGGTCCATCGGCGTTTCGAGTCGGGCGTGATCGACGTCGACTTCGCACTCGCCGACACGTCATCGTTCATCGACTCGGTCGAACGGCGCGAACAGCGCGCCGACTCGCGAGCGATGGCGCGGGTGCTGCTCGCGACGTCGGTCGCCGTGATCGGTGCGTCCGACGAGCCCGACTCGGTGGGCCGGGCGCTGTGGCAGATCGTCAGCGCCGACACGCGGCGTCGCACCTACCCCGTCAACCCCCGCCACGCCACCGTCGGCGGTGTCGCCGCGTACGCGAGCGTCGTCGACATCCCCGACGATGTCAGCCTCGCGATCGTGGCCGTGCCGGTCACCGCACTCGAGGCCACGCTGCAGCAGTGCATCGACAAGCGGGTCCGCGGCGCGGTCGTGGTGACCACCTCGCCGGCCGACGGTGTCGACCATCTCGACATCCCGGAGATCGTCGCCCACTGCCGGCGCGCCGGGTTGCGCATCATCGGCCCCGGATCGATGGGCATCGCGTCGCCGCGTCACGACATCGCGCTCAACGCATCGCTCGCCGAGGTGCCGCTGCACCCGGGGAACGTCGGCATCTCGATGCAGTCGGGCACGCTCGGGATCGGCCTGCTGCGACTCGCGGCGCAACTCCAGCTGCCCGTGTCATGGTTCGTGTCGCTCGGCGACAAGGCCGACGTGTCCGGCAACGATCTCCTCCAGTTCTGGGAGGACGACGAGGCCACCGAGGTCATCGCGATCTACACCGAGACGCTCGGCAATCCGCGCAAGTTCGCCCGCATCGCCCGGCGCGTCGCCCAGCGTCGCCCGGTCGTCGTCGTGCGCACGGGTGCTGCGCTCATCGGTGCCGGCAACGAGGCGCTGTACCGCGACACCGGAGTGATCGAGGTGCCCACCGTGACGGCGATGCTCGACACCGCCAGGGTGCTGTCGACCCAGCCGCTGCCGGCAGGTAACCGGGTCGCCGTGGTCACCAACTCCACGAGCCCGGGCGTGCTCGCTGCGGCCACCCTCGAAGCGGTCGGGCTCGAGGTCGTCGGTGCGCCGGTTCAGCTGTCGTTCAGCAGCACCGCCGACGACTACGGCACGGCGGTGCGGGCCGCGCTCGCGGCACCGGACGTCGAAGCGGTGATGGTGATCCACGCTCCCCCGCTGAGCGTGGCGATCGGCGCCGCAGCCGAGGCGATCGACCTGGCGTGCGCAGGAGCAACCAAGCCGGTCGTCGCCGTGATGCTCGGCGCCGGTGATGGCCCGATCCGACCGGGTTCCGGTGTGCCGTCGTTCTCGTTCCCCGAGCAGGCTGCGGCTGTGCTCGGTCGCATCGCGGCCCACGCCGAGTGGCGACGCACCGAGGGCGCCGACGACGGCGAGGAGGAGCCGGTCCCCGACCACATCGACGTCGCCGCCGCCGGGGCGATGATCGACGAGCTGCTCCCGCCCGGACAGACCGGCCCGGTCCAGGCGTCACCCGAGGTCGTTCGCTCGCTGCTCTGGTGCTACGGCGTCCACATGCCGGTCACGCGACGGGTGAGCACCGACGACCCGGCCGAGGTGTCGTCGGTGGCCGCTGAGATCGGCTTCCCGGTGGCGGTGAAGGTCACCGGGCGGCGGGCCGGCCGCACCGCCGAAGCGGGTGTCGCCCTCGACCTCGGCGACCGGGCCGACGTCGAACGCGCGGTCGCGACGATGCGCGCCCACCTCGGAGACGAGGCGGGAACCGTGCTCGTCCAGGGGATGGCGCCCCCGGGTGTCGACATTCGCATCCGCGTCCGCGACGACGAGCGGGTCGGTCCGCTGGTCACCGTCGGGCTCGGCGGTATCCAGGCCGACGCGATCGCAGACGAGTCGAGCCGCCTCGCTCCGGTGTCACCGTCGACGGCGCTCGCGATGATCGCCGACACACGTGCGTCGGCCGCGCTCGCTCCCGAGTGTCTCGACCAGCTCGCCGACGTGGTGTCGCGCGTCGCCCAGTTGGGTTCCGACCACCCCGAGATCGCCGAGCTCGATCTGAACCCGGTCGTGGTGAACGCCGAGAGCTGTCGCGTGGTCGACGCAGTGCTCGTGGTCAGACGGCCCGATCGGGCCGAGCCGGCCACGCGCCGGCTGGAGTGACCCGGCCGCACACCTGATCTGCTGACGTCTGATCAGGTGTTCCTGCCGGATGGCGCACGGGCTCGGGACTTTTGCCCGTGCAGGCGCCGGGTCGCCGGGCCGCACAATGGCCCCATGATGTCGCACACCGGCGCCCTGTCCACCCGAGGAGCACGGTCGCGATGACGACAGCCTGCATCGACGGCAACGAAGCCGCTGCACGTGTCGCCTACGCCCTCTCCGAGGTCGTCGCGATCTATCCCATCACCCCAGCGTCACCGATGGGCGAGCACGCCGACGCGTGGGCCGCGGCCGACCAGCCGAACCTGTGGGGGTCGGTCCCCGAGGTCGTCGAGATGCAGTCGGAGGCGGGCGCCGCGGGTGCGCTCCACGGCGCCATCCAGGCAGGGTCGCTGGCGACCACGTTCACCGCGTCGCAGGGCCTGCTGCTGATGCTGCCCAACATGTTCAAGATCGCCGGCGAGCTGTCGCCGACGGTCATCCACGTCGCGGCTCGCGCGCTCGCCACTCACGCCCTGTCGATCTTCGGTGACCACAGCGACGTCATGGCAGCTCGAACGACCGGCTGGTCGATGCTGTGCGCCAGCTCGGTCCAGGAGGCCCACGACTTCGCCGCCGTGTCGCACGCCGCCACCCTGCGCTCGCGGGTGCCGTTCCTGCACTTCTTCGACGGGTTCCGCACCTCGCACGAGATCAACGTGGTGGACCTGCTCACCGACGACGACCTGCGCGCCCTGATCGGCACCGCCGGCATCGCCGCTCACCGCGACCGCCGGTTGCGGCCCACCGCGCCGGTGGTGCGCGGCACCGCACAGAACCCGGACGTCTTCTTCCAGGGACGCGAGGCAGCCAACTCCTACCACGACGCCGTACCCGGCATCGTCACCGATGTCTTCGCAGAACTCGAGGCGCTGACGGGCCGCCGCTACGGCCTCGTCGACTACGAAGGTGCACCCGATGCCGAGCGCGTGATCGTCATGATGGGTTCGGGAACCGGCGCCGCCGGCGAAGCGGTGGCCAGGCTCGACGCCGAGGGCGAGCGGGTCGGGCTGCTGACGATCCGGCTGTTCCGGCCCTTCCCGACCGAAGCGTTCCTCGCTGCGCTGCCGGCCAGCGTGCGCTCGATCGTGGTGCTCGACCGCACGAAGGAGCCGGGCGCGACCGCCGAACCGATGCTGCAGGACGTCATCACGACGCTCGTCGACGCCGATCGTGCGACGGTGCGTGTGATCGGCGGCCGGTACGGGCTCGGGTCCAAGGAGTTCACTCCGGCGATGGCGAAAGCCGCCCTCGACGAGCTCACTGTCGAGTCCCCGAAGCATCGCTTCACCGTCGGCATCATCGACGACGTCACCCACCTGAGCCTCGACGTCGATCCGACGTTCACGATCGAGACCGGCAACCGGTCAGCGGTGTTCTATGCGCTCGGCGCCGACGGCACCGTCGGCGCCAACAAGGAGTCGGTCAAGATCATCGGTGACGAGCCGGGCCAGTTCGCGCAGGGCTACTTCGTGTACGACTCGAAGAAGTCGGGTTCGATGACCGTGTCGCACCTCCGGTACGGGCCTGAGCCGATCCGCTCGACGTATCTCATCGACCGGGCCGACTTCGTCGCATGCCACCAGTTCGGCTTGCTCGACCGGTTCGACGTGCTCGAGCAGGCGGCGCACGGCGGCGTGTTCCTCCTCAACGCGCCGTATCCGGCCGACGAGGTGTGGTCGCACCTGCCGCCGACGATCCGTCGTGAGATCGTCGAGCGCGAGCTGCGCGTGTTCACGATCGACGCGGCGCGCATCGCCCGCGAGCTCGGCATGCCGGGCCGGATCAACACCGTGATGCAGCCCTGCTTCTTCGCACTGTCCGGCGTGCTCGAACGCGAACAGGCCGTCGCTGCGATCAAGCGCTCGATCGACAAGACCTACGGTCGCCGCGGCCGGCTCGTGGTCGAACGCAATCAGGCCGCAGTCGACCTCGCACTCGACGAGCTCGTCGAGCTGACCGTGCCCGCCGACGGTGCAGCCGAGACCATCATCGACGCAGCGCTCGCGACCCTCGGCGCCGAACCGGGCAGCTTCGTCGAACGGGTGACGGCGATGCTGGTGGCCGGGCGCGGCGACCAGCTGCCCGTGTCGGCGTTGCCGGTCGACGGCACCTTCCCGACCGGCACCACCCGCTACGAGAAGCGCAAGCTCGCCGGCGAGCTCCCGATCTGGGAACCGGACCTGTGCATCGACTGCGGCAAGTGTGTGATCGTCTGCCCGCACGCTGCGATCCGGATGAAGGCGTACCCGACGGCTGCGCTCGACGACGCCCCCACCGGCTTCCTCACCAAGTCGTTCCGATCACGCGAGCTCGAGGCCCACCACCTGACCGTGCAGGTCGCTCCCGACGACTGCACCGGCTGCGGCGTGTGCGTCGACGTGTGCCCCGCGAAGGACAAGACGGAGCTGAAGCGCAAGGCGATCAACATGCGCGACGCCGACGAGCACCGCGACGTGGAACGCAACAGGTGGGACTTCTTCCTCGAGATCCCTGAGCTCGACCGCGCTGCGGTCAGCCACGACAGCGTCAAGAACAGCCAGCTGCTGCAGCCGCTGTTCGAGTTCTCCGGCGCGTGCTCCGGGTGCGGCGAGACGCCGTACCTCAAGCTGCTCACCCAGCTCTTCGGTGATCGCCTGCTCGTCGCCAACGCCACCGGCTGTTCATCGATCTTCGGCGGCAACCTGCCCACCACGCCGTGGGCACAGAACGGTGCGGGCCTGGGCCCGGCATGGGCGAACTCGCTGTTCGAGGACAACGCCGAGTTCGGGCTCGGCATCCGGCTCGGCATCGAGCAGCACCAGCGCGAAGCGGAACGCCTCGTCGACGAGCTGGCCGGCTCGATCGGAACCGACCTCGCGACGGCACTGCTCGCGAACACCCAGCCCACCGAAGCCGACATCGTCGTCCAGCGCGGGCGCGTGGGCGAGCTGCGCGACCGGCTGGCCAGAGTCGACGACGAACGGGCGCGACGGCTCGAATCGATCGCCGACGAGCTGGTGCGGTCGAGCACCTGGATCGTCGGCGGCGACGGCTGGGCCTACGACATCGGCTACGGCGGTGTCGATCACGTGCTCGGCAGCGGCCGCAACGTCAACCTCCTCGTGCTCGACACCGAGGTGTACTCCAACACCGGCGGCCAGGCATCGAAGTCGACGCCGCTCGGGGCGGTGGCCAAGTTCGCGACCGGCGGCAAGTCGACCGGCAAGAAGGACCTCGGCGCCATCGCCCGCAGCTACGGCAACGTCTACGTCGCCCAGGTCGCACTCGGCGGCAGCGACGTGCAGACGGTCAAGGCGTTCCTCGAAGCCGAGGCGTGGGACGGCCCATCGCTGATCATCGCCTACTCGACCTGCATCGCCCACGGGATCGACATGACCACGTCGATGAGCCATCAGAAGGACGCCGTGAAGTCGGGGTACTGGCCGCTGTACCGGTACCGGCCGTCGGTGGACGAGCACGAGCACCCGTTCCAGCTCGACTCGTCGGCACCCACGATCCCGCTGCGCGACTTCGCGCTGAAGGAGGCGCGCTACGCGATGCTCGCCCGGTCGCATCCCGACCGGTCGGCAACGCTGCTCGACCTCGCCCAGGCGGCGATCGACGAGCGTTGGCGCTTCTACGAGCAGCTGGTCGCCGTGGAGCGCCGGGTGCCCCACGTCGACAGCCACGACGACGAGCTGGTTGCGATCGACACCGCCGACGCTGCAGAACCGACAGCGGACGACGAGAGCGAAGGGAACAGCGATGACTGACCTGCACAGCGAGTACCTCGGCCTCAGGCTGCGTTCACCCCTGGTGGCGTCGGCCGGGCCGTACACCGGCGACCTCGACAAGCTCGCCGAACTCCAGGACGCAGGGGCGGCGGCCGTGGTTCTCCCGTCGCTGTTCGAGGAGCAGATCGAGCACGAGACCTCCGAGATCGATCGGCTGTTCTCGGCGCACGCCGACAGCTTCGGTGAGGCGTCGTCGTTCTTCCCGGACATCGACGACTACAACACCGGCCCCGACACCTACCTCGCGCTCGTCGAGGCGGCCAAGGATCGCGTCGACATCCCGGTGATCGCCAGCCTGAACGGCACCAACATCGGCGGCTGGATCCGGTACGCACGACTGCTCGAAGACGCCGGCGCCGACGCGATCGAGCTCAACCTCTACACGGTCGCCGCCGATCCGGCCCGCACCGGCGTCGACGTCGAAGCCGATCAGCTCGAACTCGTGGCCCTGCTCACCGGCGAGGTGAAGATCCCCGTCGCGGTGAAGATCTCGCCCTACTACTCGTCGCTCGCGTCGTTCCTCGTCGGGCTGCAAGACGCGGGCGCCTCCGGCGTGGTGATGTTCAACCGCTTCTACTCCCCCGACCTCGACATGGAGACGCTCGACGTCAAGCCGAAGATCGGACTCAGCACGCAGGCCGAGCTGCGACTACCGCTGCGCTGGATCGCGATCTCGCGCGACTTCCTGCACATCTCGATCGCCGGGTCGACGGGTGTGCACGCGGGCCGCGACGCCGCCAAGCTGCTCCTGGCCGGCGCCGACGTGACGATGATGACGTCTGCGCTGCTGTTCCACGGGGCGAGCTACCTGTCGAACATCGAGCACGAACTCACCGAGTGGATGCGCGATCACGGGTACCGATCGGTGAGCGAGATGCGTGGGGCGATGCGTCGCGACGCCGTGGCCGACCCGACCGCCTACGAGCGAGCCGCCTACATCGGCAACATCACCAGCTACACCAGCCGCTTCCTCCACGCTCAGCCGATCCATCTCCACAAGCGCTGAGGCGCGGCTCGCGTGCGCGGCGGGACCGTCAGAAGTAAATGATCGCCTCGGCGTTGGCTTCGGCCTCGTCGAGGTCGGCGGTGTAGGCGCCGGTCGAGAGGTACTTCCAGCCGCCGTCGCAGACGATGAACACGATCGTCGCTGTTTCCCCCGCCGGGATACCGTTCGCGACCTTGACCGTGCCTGCGAGCGCCGCACCCGACGACAGGCCGGCGAAGATGCCGCACTCCGCCACGAGGCGCCGGGTCCACTCGATCGACTCGCGGGGCCGCACGACGCGCTTGCGGTCGAGCAGGTCGAAGCCGTTCCAGTTCTCGAACACCGGTGGGATGTAGCCCTCGTCCATGTTGCGCAACCCCTCGACGCGCTCGCCGAGCGGCGGCTCGATCGCCACGATCTGGATGTCGGGGTTCTGCTCCTTGAGGAAACGGCCGGTGCCCATCAGCGTCCCGCTCGTCCCGAGCCCGGCGACGAAGTGGGTGATCTCAGGCACGTCGCGCCAGATCTCCGGGCCGGTGCCCTCGTAGTGGGCACGCGGGTTGGCGTCGTTGCCGTACTGGTAGATGAAGCACCACTCCGGGTGTTCCTCGGCGAGCTGCTGGGCCCGCCGCACGGCGCCGTTCGAGCCCTCCTCACCGGGGGTGAGGATGATCTCGGCGCCCATGATCTCGAGCATCTGGCGGCGTTCGATCGAGACACTCTCGGGGAGCAGGATCTTGATCGGGTAGCCCTTGAGCCGAGCGATCGCCGCCAGCGCGATGCCGGTGTTCCCGGACGACGGCTCGAGGATCGTCTGGCCCGGCAGCAGCGAACCGTCCTTCTCGGCGGCCTCGATCATCGCCTTGGCGATGCGGTCCTTCACCGAGCCGAACGGGTTCTGCATCTCGAGCTTGGCGAGGATCCGGACGTTCGGGTTGGGCGAGAGGTTCGACACGTCGACGACGGGGGTGTTGCCGACGAGGTCGAGCACGCTGGCATGGATGCCGCTGACGCCGCCGATCGCCGGGGCCGCGTGGCTCGTCGTGTGCACGTCCATGATCATGACCTCTCCAACCTGGCTCGAAACCGGATCATTCCGATAAATCCGATATGAGTTGTCGGGAATCTACACGGGCTCGCGTATGTCCGTACAGCCGTGCGACCTCGTCGGCGCAGCGCCGTCCCGCATAACGTCGCAGGCATGTCTGCAGCGTTCATCGTCGAAGCCGTCCGCACGCCCGTTGGCCGTCGCGGTGGCGGTCTGTCCCAGCTCCATCCCGCCGACATGGGCGGCCACGTCATCGAGGCATTGATGGAGCGCTCGAAGGTCGACCCGCACGCGGTCGACGACGTCGTGTTCGGCTGCCTCGATGCGATCGGCCCGCAGGCAGGCGACATCGCCCGTACGTGTGCGCTCGTCGGTGGGCTCCCCCAGCACGTCCCGGGCGTCACCGTCGACCGCCAGTGCGGTTCCGCCCAGCAGGCGGTGCACTTCGCTGCCCAGGCCGTGATGTCGGGGACGATGGACGTCGTCATCGCCGGCGGGGTGCAGAACATGTCGCAGGTGCCGATCCTCGCGTCGGCCCAGATGGGCCAGGAGGAGGGCTACAGCCCGTACACGAGTTCACCGCGCTGGCAGACGATCTTCGGCGCCGGCGAGGTCAGCCAGTTCGTCGGCGCCGAGATGATGGTCGAGAAGTGGAACCTCAGCCGCGAGGAGATGGAGGAGTTCGCGGTCGAGTCGCACCAGCGGGCGCTGCGGGCGCAGGCGGAGGGCCGGTTCGAGAACGAGATCGTCCCGATCAACGGCGTGACTCGCGACGAGGGGCCGCGCGAACCCAACTGGGACAAGATCCGCTCGCTGTCGACGCTGACACCCGACGGCAAGCTCACCGCGGCCGTGGCGAGCCAGATCTCCGACGGTTCGGCCGCGATGCTGATCATGAACGAGGAGGCGGTCAACCGCCACGGCGTGACGCCACGGGCACGCATCCACCACATGTCGGTGTGGGGTGACGACCCGATCATGATGTTGTCGGCGCCGATTCCGGCCACGCTGCGGGCACTCGAGAAGACGGGTCTCACCGTCGACGACATCGACCTCGTCGAGATCAACGAGGCCTTCGCTCCCGTGCCGATGGCGTGGATCCGCGAGACGGGTTTCGACCACGCGAAGGTCAACGTCAACGGTGGCGCCATCGCGCTCGGCCACCCGCTCGGCGCGACGGGCGTCCGGCTGATGACCACCCTGCTCAACGAGCTCGAGCGCACCGGCGGCCGCTACGGCCTGCAGACGATGTGCGAGGGCGGCGGCCAGGCCAACGTCACCATCATCGAACGCCTCTGACACCCGTTCACGTCAGTGTTCATGTTGTGTCTCGCACAACGTGAACGGGTTCTTCGGCGATCGTGCCGTCGATGATGCGGTAGCTGCGCAGCTCGGGCGCGTCGCGCTTCAGGCTGACGATCACGTAGTGCCAGCCGGGGTCGGGCGCCTGCGCGACGTCGGTCGGACTCGGGTACGGCTCGGAATGGGTGTGGCTGTGCACGACGCCCTGGATCTCCCAGTCGTGGTCGTCGGCGTCCATCTCCGCCTTGAAGTGATCGGTCGGATCGATCGTGTACAGCTTCGCCGACTCGGCGACGTTGCGGCACGGGTAGAACCGCACGGCATGGGCCGGCCCGTGAGCTGCAGGGTCGCCTGCGATCAGGCCGCACATCTCGAGCGGGTACTCCCGGAACGCCATGGAACAGATCGCATCGAAGACCGTCTGGTCGAGTCGCAGCACGGACGGCACCATACCCGTGACTCCCGAAGCCGAGCGGCTCGGTAGCCTCGGCCCCACCTCCGTGTGAAGACGAGAGAACCGATCATGGCCAAGACGTCGAAGAAGGCGAAGGGCGCGCCGCCCGGGACGAAGCTCATCGCGAGCAACAAGGCCGCGCGCCGCAACTACGACATCGACGACGTGATCGAGGCCGGCGTCGTGCTGATGGGCAGCGAGGTCAAGGCGATGCGCGAAGCCCAGGTCCAGCTCGGCGATGCCTTCGCCCGGGTCCGCAACGGCGAAGTGTGGCTCGAGGGCGTCCACGTGGCGCCGTACGCATTCGCCACCAGCTGGGGCGCCCACGACCCCACCCGAGCCCGCAAGCTGCTCCTCCATCGCGACGAGATCCGCAAGCTCAAGGCCAGGGTCGACCAGGAGCGGGTGTCGGTCGTGCCGATGAGCCTCTACTTCCGCGACGGCCGCGTGAAGGTCGAGCTCGGCGTCGGCAAGGGCCGCACCAAGGAAGACAAGCGCCATGCGATCGCCGCGCGAGACGCGGCGCGTGACGTCGAACGCGAGCTCGGCCGGCAACGCAAGCACGCCGGCTGACGGCGACACCACTGCGCCGCGACCGGTGGGTCAGAAGCGGTCGGCGAGCCAGCTGTAGACGCCGAGCAGCTCGCCCGCCAGCAGCACGGCCGACGCCACCATCACCGCACGGATGAAGCGCTCACCGCCCTTCACCGCCGCGTGGGCGCCGAGGTAGCCGCCCGCCGTGAAACCCACAGCGAGGACGATCGCCGGTCCCCAGGCCACACGGCCCTGGGGGATGAACACCGCGAGCGCGACCGCTGTGATGACGAGGTTGGCGACCGCCTTCACGTTGTTGGCGAGCACGAGGTCGTACCCGGTTCGCGTCAGCAGCGCGAGCATGATGAGACCCACGCCGGCTTGGACGGCACCGCCGTAGACGCCCACTGCGAAGAAGGCGACGACCGTCGCGGTCAGCGGCCACGGCGACGCGTCGGGTCGAAGAGTCGGCGGCCTCACCGCGAAGAACACGACGGGCAGCATCAGCAGGCCGAAGACGCGCTCGAACGCCGCATCGGTGAGCAGGCTGATCCCGTAGGCGCCCACCATCGACCCGGCGACGATCGGGAGCAGGATCGGCACAGCACGGCGCAAGCCGCGCACGCCGAGCCGACGGAACGCCGTCGTGGCCGCGAGGCTCGATGCGAAGATGCCGATCCGGTTCGACGCGTTGGCATCGTTGCCTGGCACGCCGGCGAGCACCAGCAGCGGCACGGTGAGCACCGATGCCCCGCCCGCGTTGGCGTTGATGAACCCGGCCGCGAACCCGCCACCGACGAGCAGCAACGCCTCCCACCACAGCACCTCCCGATGCTGCCAGGTGCCCGGCACCCGGCACCGTGTCGCCCAGTCGAGCTACACACGCGCCGATCAGGTGTGGCAACCTGGTTGACATGGCCGACGCTCACAAGATCGACATCGACTCGCTCGTCGCGATCGACGTGCACACCCACGCCGAGGTGTCCGAGGTGACCGGATGCGGGGCGCTCTCGCCAGAACTGCAGGAGGCCGCCGACCAGTACTTCGCGAAGGCGCACATCCATCGCCCGCCGGCGAGCGAGATGGCCGCCTACTACCGCGAGCGCAAGATGATGGCCGTCGTGTTCACGGTCGACGCCACTACCACGATGGGCGTCGCACCGGTGCCGAACGACGAGATCGCGCAGGCGGCTGCCGACAACCCGGACGTGTTGATCCCGTTCGGTTCGGTCGACCCGCACATGGGCAAGTACGCCGTCAACCAGGTGCATCGCCTCGTGCGCGAGCACGATGTGAAGGGCTTCAAGTTCCATCCGAACGTGCAGAACTTCTTCCCGAACGATCCGCAGTACTACCCGATCTACCAGGCGATCGCCGAGCACGACCGGATCGCGCTGTTCCACACCGGCCAGACCGGCATCGGGGCAGCCTTGCCGGGCGGCGGTGGGATCAAGCTCCGCATGGCCAACCCCATGTACATCGACGATGTGGCGGCCGACTTCCCCGGTCTGAAGATCATCATGGCGCACCCGGCGTTCCCCTGGCAGGACGAGGCGCTCGCCGTGGCGACGCACAAGCGCGACGTGTACATCGATCTGTCCGGGTGGTCGCCGAAGTACTTCCCACCGAACCTGATCCGGTACGCGAACACCCTGCTCCAGGACAAGGTGCTGTTCGGCTCCGACTTCCCGCTGATCACCCCTGACCGCTGGATCGCCGACTTCGAGACGCTGGATATCAAGGACACGGTTCGTCCGAAAATCATGAAGCTCAACGCCGCCAAGCTGCTCGGTCTGATCTGATCCAGCGCGAACGTCGCGCCCCTGCCCACCGAGCGTGAGACAGATCGGCAAGGAACACTCAAGACGGGCAGGTGACGGGGCTTCAGCCGTGGCCTAAGGTCCCCTCGCGGGCACACACGACACGAGAAGGGGCGCACTCATGAGATACGGCGGACGACGGAGGATCGCGATCAGCGGTCTCGTCGCAACGGTGACACTCACCGGCATCACGGCAGCAGGCAACACATCAGCCGGCTGGAGCAAGGCCGATCGGCCCGACTTCACCCTGACCATCCTGCACAACAACGACGGCGAGTCGGCCCTGCTGCCGCAGGTGATCGATCTGGACCCGTCAGCGGAAGGCGAGGACCTCGCCGAGTACGGGGGCATCGCACGCTTCACACGCAAGGTCGACACCCTGCGCCGCCAGTCCGGTTGGGCCACCTACGACCGCGGCGAGGCGTTCAAGCGCGGCGTCGTGCTGCTCAACTCCGGCGACAACTACCTTGCCGGCACGCGGTTCCAGGCGTCGCAGCAGCCCGGCGCCCCGTTCTACGACGGCCTCGCGGTGAAGCGTCTCCGCTACGACGCTCTCGCGATCGGCAACCACGAGTTCGACTTCGGACCGGCCACGCTGGCGCGGTTCATCGAGACGGTCGGCCGCACGCCGTTCGTGTCCGCCAATCTCGACTTCTCGGAGGAGCCGTCGCTCGCGACGCTCGCCGCCGAGGGACGCATCGTGTCGAGCACGATCATCCGCGAACGCGGTGAGCGGATCGGCGTCGTCGGCCTCACCACGCCGGTGCTGCGCACGATCTCGTCGCCGGGCGCGGTCGAGATCAGCCCCGAGATCATCGCCATCGCCCAGGCGGAAGTCGATGCCCTCACCAAGCGGAAGGTCAACAAGATCATCCTGGTGTCGCACCTGCAGGGACTGGCTGAGGAGATCGCTCTCGCCAGCTCGTTGAAGAACGTCGACGTCATCATCGGTGGCGGCGGCGACGAACTGCTCGCCGACGAGGGCGACGAGCTCATCCCCGGCGACGAGGCCAACGTCTTCGGGTCGTACCCCCAGATCGTCCAGGACGCCTCGGGCAAGCAGGTCCCGATCGTCACCACACCGGGCAACTACCGCTATGTCGGCCAGCTCCAGGTGACGTTCGACCGCAAGGGCAACGTGCTGTCGTGGGACGACGCCGACTCCGGCCTCCAGATCGTGACCGATCGTGGCCCGGCTGCCGTCGGGCTCGACCGCTTCCAGCTGAAGAAGGTCCAGGAGCCGGTCGCGGCATTCGTCGCAGGTCTGAAGGAGACGATCATCGGCTCCAGCGACGTCGACCTCGACTGCGAGCGGGCCGAGGTCCGCGGGCTCGAGACCAACTGCGCCAACCTGATCGCCGACGGCATCCTCGCCGCCGGCCAGGCACAGGCGGCGACGTTCGATCTCGACACCCCGCAGATCGGCATCATCAACGGTGGTGGCATCCGCGGCGAGATCGATCAGGTTGCGGGCCCGATCTCGCTGGACGACACGTTCCGGCTGCAGCCGTTCGGCAACTTCATCGCCGTCGCCGAAGACGTGCCGGGCGAGTCCCTGCGCCAGCTCTTCGAGGAGGGCGCCACGCGGTTGCCGGCATCCGGCGAGGGCGGCTTCGCCCACCCGTCGGACGGCACCATCCTCGTGATCGATCCGACGCAGCCGGCCCGCATCACCGATGCGAGCACCGGTGCTCAGATCACACCCGGAGCACGCGTCCGGACGCTGATCCTGGCGGACGGCACAGTCGTCGTCCAGGACGGTGTCACCCAGAACGTCACCGTCACGGTGGTCGGTCTGAACTTCTCGCTGGCCGGCGGTGACGCCTACCCGGTGTTGCCGTTCACCACGATCGGCGTCAGCGATCAGCAGGCCCTGCAGACGTACATCCAGGGTCCGCTCGGCGGGGTCGTCTCGGCCGCGCAGTACCCGCGTGGCGGCGAGGGTCGGATCACGATCCTCCCGGTGCCGGCTCCCTGACCGAACCGATCACCTCACTCCGATGAACGGGGCCCGGCGTTCGCGCCGGGCCCCGTTCCGCGTCCGCCGTTCGGCATGCCGGGACACGGATTGCATGTCACCGTCCCGTGATGGACAGACTCTCGCCCATGAAACTGGCGACGATCAGGACTGCAGGCGGTACGCGAGCCGTGCGCGTGGACGACGAGGTGGCGGTCGAGACGGGACACGCCGACGTCGGCGAGCTCCTCGCTGAAGCCGACTGGCGCTCGGTGGCGGCCGCGGCCGACGGCGCAAGGCACGAGGTGGCGACGCTCGACTACGCGACCCTGCTGCCCGACCCCGAGAAGGTGATCTGCGTCGGTCTCAACTACCTCGACCACATCGCCGAGACGGGTCGCACCAAGCCCGACTTCCCGACGCTGTTCCCCAAGTACTCACGCTCACTCACCGGCGCCTACGACGCGATCCCGATGCCCGACGACGACGAGTCGACCGCGGTCGACTGGGAAGCCGAACTCGGACTCGTGATCGGCGCCACGGTTCGCCGCGCCACCCCCGAGCAGGCTGCCGCTGCGATCGCCGGCTACACGGTCGTCAACGACATCAGCATCCGCGACTGGCAGTACCACACCACCCAGTTCATGCCCGGCAAGGCGTGGGAAGGGTCGACCCCGGTCGGCCCGCACCTCGTGGTGGCCGAGCCGGGCGACGACGCCCACTTCCCGATCGAGTGCATCGTCGACGGCCAGGTGATGCAGAGCTCGAACACCAAGGAGCTGTGCTTCGGCCCGATCGCGCTGATCGAGTACATCTCGACGTTCATCACCCTCGTGCCCGGCGACCTGATCATCACGGGCACACCGAGCGGCGTCGGTCACGCACGCGATCCACAGGTGTTCATCCAGCGAGGCCAGACCGTCGTCACCCGCATCGAGGGCATCGGCGAGTGCCGCAACCTCTGCCTCTGACCTGACACGTGCGCGGCGTCGACCGTCGTCGATCGCCGCGTCACGTCACGCGTCGGCCCAGTGGAACAGGCAGAACGGGTGACCGTCGGGGTCGAGCATGACCCGCACGTGTTCCTGCGGTTGGACGTCGGCCAGCCGGGCCCCGCACGCGATCGCGTGATCGACGGCGCCGGCGACGTCGGCGGTACCGATCTCCATGTGGACCATCATCTGCTGTTCATCCGGGCGTGACGGCCACACCGGCGGCATGTACTCGACGTCCTCGTGCACCCCGATGCGGTGGCCGTCGCCCGGGTGCTCGCGCAGCAGCACCCAACCCGGCTCGTCGACGGCGCGCTCCCAGCCGAGGAGTCGCTCGTAGAACGACGCCAGCGACCTGGCATCGCGGGTGCTCAACGTGGTGGTGGTGAACCGCAGTCGTGGGGCGGACATCGAGAAATCCTGGAGCGCCGGAACTAGCGGGCCGAGCGCAGCATTCCCCACATGTGCGGGCCGGCATCGTCACCGGCTCGCAGGTCCCATTCGCTGCGGACCTCGAAGCCGTGGTGGCGGTAGTAGGCCACATTGGCCGCCGTCTCGGTCTCGAGGTAGCACGGGAGACCGGCCTCGTCGGCAATCGTGAACACCTCGGACATCAGTGCGCCGCCGAGCCCCCGGCGCTGCCAGTCGGGGTGGGTGGCGAGCATGTTGAGGTACCAGTGCAGCTCGGGCGGCGTGTTCGCCGCGAGCGCGGCCCCGATCGCTGCGAAGCGCGCCAAGCGCGACTCGGGGTGCTGGACCTGTGGTGCGTCGACGGTGACCTCCGGCCGGCCGGGTGGCCGCCACCCGGCAATGGCGACCGTGTCGTCGGTGCACCACAGGGTGTCGGTGGCGAGCCACCGGCGGGCGAGGGCGGCGGCGAGGCCGGGCATGTCGGTCTCGTACTCGGCGTCGTCCGGGTAGAACCAGCGCATCACCGGATCGTCGGCGAACGCACGCCAGATCGTGGTGGCGGCCCCGGTGATGTCGTCAGCAGTGGCGTGTCGCGGTGTGGGCACTGACCCACCGTAGCGACCACGAGCGACCACGGGAGCCACTCGAGGCAGGCAGGCCCGGGCCGGGCGTGACCCCATGGCGAACCGGAAGCCTGCTTCGGGTATCGGTCGCGAAACCCCTGGTCAATCGACCGAAGGGCCTTTGTCCGTTCATCACCAATGCCCTCCCAGTCGGGTCATTGGTCCCTGCTCGTTTGCGAACGCAATCAACAGACTGACACCCAAGAGGTCGCAGCTCGCAAGCAACGAGAGCGACAAGGACACCAGTTGAAAGGGGTTGTCATGTTGAGGAAGCCATTGGGACTTCTCGGAGTCTTCTTGATGGTCGTCGGCGTCGGGTACTTCGTCGGCGCAGGCGTCGCATACAGCAAGACGCAGGGCGGCTACGGCGCGCTCGAGGCATTCAGCGCAGCGCAGAACGTCGAGCTGAGCTACGACGAAGAGGGTCAACTCGTCGACCGTGGCACGGTCGAAGGAGCGCAGGCGATCATGTCGCTGCTCGAAGACGAGTGGGACTTCCCCGTCACGATGGGTAGGGGTGGTCTGGATGCGAACGATCCGGTCGTCGACAGCCAGAGCGAGTACATGTTCCAGATGGCGACGATCGTCTACCACGTGTTGAACGGTGAGCAGACGGTCGTGCTGACAGAGGCCGACATCGCCCGGAGCATCGAGAGCGGTGCACTCGCCGAGGACGGCACGTACAGCGGCACCGTCGAGGCCTTCCAGGGTGAGGTGCTCGAGGCCGGCGTGCCCTACACCGTCCCGGTGAACGGTCGCTACTGGACCGAGTTCGACCGCACCGACGCACTCGACGGCAAGGCCCGTGAGCTCGCCTGGAGCGGCACGGCCCACGCACTCGTCGCCGAGCTCGGCGTCGGCGCCGCCACCCACAGCGCCCTGATGCTGGCACTCGGCATCGCCGGACTGCTCGCCGGACTCGGCGTGGTCTGCCTGGTGATGGGCGTCGCCTTCCTGTGGCACACGAAGAAGGGCATGCAGGTCACGGTCCCCGACACGGTCCCCGAGGCGATGCTGAAGGACCAGAGCCCCAAGGTCAACACCGCCAGCTGACAGACGGTTCAACCAATCGACCCGGTCCGCGGCCGGCATCGACAACCCCCGGTGGGTCCTCTCCGTTCGGAGAGGACCCACTTGGGGTTTTCGGCGCGAGTGTCGTCGACGTTCAGATCTCGCCGCGCCGCTCCATCCAGACGAACGTGAACCAGCCGGGCAGGATCGGCAGCCAGAACGTGACCAGCCGGAACGTCAGCACCGCCGAGATCGCCACCCCGGCTTCGAGTCCGAACCCGGTGAGCGCAGCGATCATCGCCGCTTCCAATGGCCCGATGCCTCCAGGGGTCGGCGCGATGTTGGCGATGGCTGCGGCGCCGAGGTAGGCCGCGCCGATCTGAGCGATCGCGATCCCGCCCCCGAAGGCTTCGACGGCGAAGACGAGACCGAGCAGATAGGTCAGGGTGATGAGCGACGAACCGCCGAGCAGTGCGGCCACCCGCACCGGGCTCCGGAGCACCGTGGTCACATAGCCGGCTGCTGCGCGCAGCCCGTCGATCACGGGCCGGATGACGGTGCGGCGGACCGCCGGAACGGCGAGCGCCACTGCGACCAACGCGACCGCGATCCCGACGACGAGGAGCAACGTGCCGACGCTCGGGAGTGCGACCCCGCCGACGCTCGCCCCGCCGGCCCAGGCGAAGAACCCCGCCATGAGCAGCAGGTGTGTGACCATCCCCGACACGGTGTTGAGTGCGACCGAGGCGCTCGCCTCGGCCGGGGTGAGCCCGTTGCGCTGCAGGAAGCGGCCGGTGAGGGCCATCTTCCCGGCGCTCGCCGGGCCGACGAGCTGGGCGAAGGCGGCCGCGACCTGACTCCGCACCGACGCTGCGATCGGCATCGGTTGCGACACCGACCCGAGGAACGACACGGTGGCGAACACGAAGTACGCGATCGCGGCCGCGACGAGTGCGGGCATCCAACCCCACCGAACGTCTCCGAACGCGTCGACCGTCTCGCCCAGATTGCCGAACTGCGGGAGCAGTGAGTAGAAGGCGAGCGTTCCGGCGACGATCATCACGAGCGTCCTGGGGCGGACGCGAGCGAGTTGTTCGAGCGGCACGTCGTCGACACCGGTGCGGTCGTGGATCTCGCTCCGGATCCGATCGAGCAGGTTGCGTTCGCGCTTGATCGACTTGCCGAGCGAGCGGCTGAGCGCGAGTGGTTGGATCAGCGGCAGCGAGGCAGCGATCTCGTCCACCCCCAGCTCGGCGAGACCGACGGCCACGCTGCGTTCCGGTCCGACGACGAGACCGACCGCAACGAGCAACTCGGCGACATCTCGCGCCCGCTCGCGTCGGTCGGCGGCGAGCTCGGCTTCGTCGTAGTCGACGAGCCAGACGTGCCCGTCCTCGGCACGGATCATGTTGTCGAGCGTCAGGTTGTGGTGAGCCGTACGAGTCGAGTGGATGGCGCGGACGAGGTGGAACACCGACCGGAGCAGGTCGTCGTCGAAGCGCTCGCGAGGGAGATCGCTGAGGCGGATCCCGGCGATGAACTCCTCGACGAGGAACACCGCCCCGCCTGGCGTCACGCCGACGCCGATCACGCGAGGGCACCGCGTGCCGCCGTCGCGCACCGTCCGGAGCGCGAGCGCCTCGTGCTCGACGCGTCGCTTCAACGTGCTGAACGGGCGGGCGACCTCGGACGAGCGGAGTCGGATCGCGCGGTACAAGCGGGTGAGGAGGTCCCAGCTCCGGTCGTCGGGGGTGCGGAGCTTCACGAGCCTGCGCATGCCGTCGCGCTCGACCGTGTCGTAGATCACGCGGCTCCCGGACTCCGCCCAACGCCGGATCTCGACAGGGTCGAGCCCGACCTCACGCAATGCCGCGAGGATCGCAGTCGGGCTGGGTTCGATGTTCGGGGAGCCCAGCGTGAGCAGCAGTACCGAACCGACCACGACGCCGATCGAGACCGCCACCCAGATGTCGAGCGGCGGTTGGCCCGGACCGAGGAACCGGAGCACGAGCAACACGACGATCCATGACCATGCCGCTCGGCGCCACCGGCGCGGCACGTACGTGACGCCGATCGTGACCATCGCAACGGCGGACGCGAGGAAGGTGGTGGTCGGGAAGTCGGCGGCGACGAGCAGACGGTCGGGGTCGACGTCCTGCCCAGCCGTTCCGCCCCCGATCCGCTCCCCCAACGCCGAGAGGACGGCCGACGCCAACAGCGACGCCACCATCGAGGCCAACCAGAAGGTGAGCAGCAGCCGCCATCGTCGCTTCCACATCACGACACCGACCACGACCAACGGAACGAAGGTCGCGATGATCTGCGCAGTGCCGATGACGGCAGCCTCGAGACGGTCCGGCATCCGACCGACACCCGACACGACGTCGTCCTCGATGCCGGCGATCGTCTCGTCGGCGAGCGCCGCGGCGATGAAGGCGATGGCCACGAGACCCAGCCCGATGATCAGGCGGAGGAGATCGGGAGCGGCCCAGCGCTGACGCGTCGGTGGCGGGTCGAACAGCACGACGCCGGAGACGTCGTGATCGTGGTCGAGGTCGCCGGGGCTACTCACGGACAGGCCACTCTACGGGTGCGGGATGAGGGCGCTGTGGTGAGGGCGATGTGGAGAGGCGACGCGGTGAGGGCCGCCAAACCCGGGCGCGATACTCGACCCCGACGCCGTAGGCTGCCGGAACATACCGAACACGGGGCTGACAGGTTTCGACGTCAGAACTGATGCACGGGTTTGCGACCCGAGTTGCTCAGACTCGCTAAACGGGGCAACCACAAAGAATTGCCGATGAGCAGTTCGCTCTCGCCGCCTGATTAACAGGTGAGTGGAGAGTCATCGTGACCAGTAATGGCGCACGGGGCCAATCCATCACAGCCCGGCAACAGAAGTGAGGGATGACGGCAGGAAAGACCGCTGACGGTGGGAAAGACCACTGGCATCTGGGAAAGACCAGGCGGTGATCGCAAGATCAGCTGACCCGCCAGTGGGCCAACGTCAGGCTCGAGGTCGGGAATGGTCGTAGCGGGTTCGTACACAGACTGATGGACGGGGGTTCGATTCCCCCCAGCTCCACGTTGTGATGTCGCGAGACATCCGCAAGGCCCGGACCCCCATCAGGGTTCGGGCTGTTGTGTTTTTCGGGGTTGGCGGGTTGGGGTTCGTGGGTTGCCGGTGCCGTGGTATCGACGTTCGGG
>JALHOG010000062.1:16560-33803 GCA_022843125.1 Ilumatobacteraceae bacterium | reverse complement strand
TCGCGTGTCGTCCCTCGACCGAGAGTCGATGGCGAAGGCCTTCGCTGAGCGCGGTGGCGACCCCGACCGGTCAGGCAAGCGTGACCCGCTCGACAGCCTGGTATGGCGCGGCGAGCGGGAAGGTGAACCGTCCTGGCCCAGCCCGTGGGGGCCGGGACGACCGGGCTGGCACGTCGGATGCACCACCATCGCCCAAGCGCGCCTGGGGCCAGCCTTCGACGTGCAAGGTGGAGGGATAGATCTGGCCTTTCCGCACCACGAGATGTCGGCAGGGATCGGCCAGGTCAGCTACCCCCAGCACCGGTTCGCGCAGACCTTCGTCCATGCCGGAATGGTCGCCTACAACGGCGAGAAGATGTCGAAGTCACGAGGGAACTTGGTCTTCGTCTCGACACTCCTGGAACAAGGGGCGAACCCAGCCGCCATCCGTGTCGCCCTCATGCGCCACCACTACCGGTCGAGTTGGGAATGGACCGACGCCGATCTCACGGCCGCACAGGACACGCTCCGCAAATGGCGCCGCGCTCTCGACCTCGGTCGCGGCGCGACAGCAGCACCAGTCGAGCAGGCTGTACTCTCGGCGCTCGCCACCGACCTCGACGCTCCCGCTGCGCTGGCCAGTATCGATGAGTGGGTCGACGCCACACTTGGTACCGACAGGGAGCCCGACACTCGAGACGCCGGAGCTGCTACGACGGTTCGACGTCTGCTGGATGCCGCTCTCGGTCTCGTGATCTGAGTACCC
The DNA here is from genome assembly GCA_022843125.1 of Ilumatobacteraceae bacterium. Lineage (GTDB taxonomy): Bacteria > Actinomycetota > Acidimicrobiia > Acidimicrobiales > Ilumatobacteraceae > Ilumatobacter. The sequence goes on along the minus strand of JALHOG010000062.1, from coordinate 33,058 downwards.
ATCGAAGGTCTCGCTTCTTTCTCAGGACGACGAGGTGGACGCGTATCGACCAAGTTGTATCCCGTGCTCGTGATTCCCTCGCAGCATCATCAAGAGCCTGACCGATGAAGGCGCATCCAGGTTCTTCGGGTTGATGACCCGAAGTGCCGATGGACAGCGATGTCATACATCGTGCAACGCAACCATCGCTTCTACGTCGTCGCTTACAACGGCCATGATCCCATCACCGGACGTGAACGCCGCCGATGGCATCCCGCCGGCGCCGACCGAGCAGATGCCGAGTCCATGCAGCGCCGCATCAACGACGAACGGCCGACGCCGTCATGCGAGACCAGTTTGGGCGGGTTCATGGCCACGACGTGGCTGGGGACCAAGGCCGTGCTCACACGTCCCACCGCGAACAGATATCGGTGGATGATCGACCACAACATCGCGCCACGCATCGGCGCGATCCGGCTCGACGCCCTACGACCCGCTGACCTCGATGCCTGCTACGCCGATCTCATCGCCAACGGCGGACGACGCCGCCAAGGCCTGGCACCCAAGTCCGTACTGGAGATCCATCGTGTGATCTGCAACGCGCTCGATCTCGCCGCCGACCGCCAACTCATCGACACCAACCCCGCACGCCGGGCCCGACCACCGAAGCCGACGAGCCGATCAACCGTCCCCGCGATCTGGAACGCTCAACAGCTCGGCCAATTCCTACGAGCAGCCAACCGCCTTCGGCTCTACCCGGCACTGCATCTTGTCGCCCACACCGGGATGCGACGCGGCGAACTCGCCGGTCTCAACTGGAGCGACCTCGACGTCGCAGCATCTGCCCTGTCGATCGTGCGGACACGGCAGGCCACGATGGGCCGCACCGTCGAAGGTCCCGTGAAGACTCGCACGAGTCGCCGGCGTATCGACCTCGACGCCAACACCCTCGCGCTGCTCGAAGAATGGCGACATCGCCTCGTCACCGACGGCGCAACGATCCAACCAGCAACGCCCATGTTCCTCAACACCTACCACCGGACACCGTCGCCGGAAACGTTCTCCCAGCTGTTCGGCCGCATCACTGCAACGACTGATCTGCCACGTATCCGGTTCCACGACCTACGACACACGCACGCGTCGCTCCTCGTCGCCGCCGGCGTGCCCATCAAAGTCGTGTCCGAACGACTCGGCCACGCCCACCCCGGCTTCACCATGCACACCTACCAACATCTATTGCCCGGCATGGGCGCAGCAGCCGCCACCCAGTTCGCCGCCCTCATCGACAACAGCCGGTAGACGTCTACCGTCTGCCCTGTCGCGAAGCACCAGGTCAGTGACTCGCGTCCGCGTGCGGCGGTAGACACCCCGGTAGACGGGTCATCTCACCGGGAACGCAGAAAGCCCGGAAACGCAGTGTTTCCGGGCTTTCTATCGAGTGGCGGGGGCAGGATTTGAACCTGCGACCTTCGGGTTATGAGCCCCGTGGTTTACCGCTGTCCTGGTACATGGTTGGTACATGGATGATCTCCTGGGTGCGGCCACTGTCGGTGGCCGGCGGTAGAGATGTGGGGAGCGGATGTGACCACGCTCGATGGGTGGATCGTATCCGAGGCGTCAACATGGGCAGCGCTGTCATGAGGCGAGGGGCCCCACGACGTGAGGACCACGCCGACCACACCCGCGCCGCACTCGGATCCAATCCTTCGGCCGGAGCGTTCCTCGACGGTTGGCACAGTTTCCATCGCCAGGCATTCCTTTGCTGGCAGCTGAGGTCGACGCCAGTCACGACCTTGAGCGCATGTGGGTGAGCTCGACCGCCACCGTCTCTGATGCCTCGGTCACCGCGCACGCGACCGCACGGCGACGCCGACGTGCCACTACCAACGCGATCGATGCTGCGCCGATCACGATGGCCACGGTGCCGAACATGGCGAACCCGGCGGCGGTTCCCAAACCTATCGCGGCCAGCAAACCCAGAATCGGGCCTACACCTTTGACCGTGGCTCGTCCGACGATGCGCCCGAGGACGCCGGCAGGCAGGCCGGCTTGGCGCGACCGCAGCTGGCCGAGGAACCCGGCCGCGGATCTGCGCTGCTGCTCCTGGCGGTCAAGGGCGGTAGCCCCCGCAGCTGGCGACGGTCGACCGGCGGACCGGGGGCTCGGGGCTGTCAGTCCCGCTTGTCGGGTGCGAGTGGCTCGAGGCGGTCGGCGACGGCGCGCACGAGGGCGAGGATGCGGTGGGTGCCGTCGGCTTCACCCTTCTCGAAGTCGTCGCCGTCGACAGCCATCGTGTTGGTGACGTGGGCGACGCACACCACCGGACGTCGGGTCGCTTCGGCGTAGGCGTACAGCGCCGCGGCTTCCATCTCGACCGCGTGGACACCGGCGGCGGCCGCCGAGACGATCGCTGCCTTGGTTTCGCGGAACGGGGCGTCGGTGGTCCAGCTGCGCCCGAGATGCACGGGTTCGTCCAGCTGGTCAAACGCGGTGTCGAGTCGCCGTTCGATCTCGGGGTCGAGTCGTGCCCACTCCTCGGACGGGAGGTAGTGGCCGCTCGTGCCCTCGTCGCGCCAGGCGCGCTCGATCAGAACGAAGTACGGAGGCGCGCCGAGCGAGGTGATGCTGCCTGCGGAGGTAACCGAGATCAGCAGTTGGCAGCCCGAGGCGGCGAGTTGTTCGGCGACGAGCACGGCGTAGGGCGCGCCGACCGCGCACGGCACGATGCCGAGGTCGCGGCCACCGTGATGGGTGACCCACATCTCGGAGTGGTAGCAGGCCCAGCCCGGATGGCGTTGGGCGTCGCCTGCGGCGCGGAGGTGTCGCACGACGTCACCGTCGGGGTCGAGCAGGCAGACCCGTGGCACCGGGAGGTCGGGGAGCTCGCGCTGGCGGCGGGCCTCGCGCATCAGGTTGGCCGCGGTGAAGACCGACGGCGCGTCGGTGTCGCGCGCGCTGAGCCACGTGTGGGGGTGCTGCTGCGTCATGTGGTCGCCCTCGAATCGGCGGGTGCGGCTCGCGTGTGTCGCTCATGCCGGAAGATGACGGGGATGAGAACCAGCGAGAGAGGGCCGCCGGCGAGGGCGAGTGTCTCGTAACTGGTCGGCGCGGCGACGATGCCCGACATCGCGCCGCCGCCCGCGCTGGCGAGCGGAACGAGCACGTCGAGCGTCCCTTGGATTCGGGGTCGGTTCGCGGGGACGGTCGCGTCGATCACGAGGGCTGTGCCGCTGATGAGCCCGAAGTTCCAGCCGATCCCGAACAGTACGAGCGCGACGACGAAGGCCGTCAACGCGGAGCCGAGCGTGAACAGCGCGGTGGGATACCGGCGACGCCGTCTCTGTCGAGCATCCCCTCCGCGAACAACGCCCCGACCGTCACGCCGGCGGCCAGGCCGGCACCACCCAGGATCTGGGAGATGACGACGACCCGGAACGTGGGGAGCTGCAACACCCGGATCGCGGGCGAGTCGACGGTCGGCGCGGCCTCGGTAGGCGTAGTGGCGGTCATTGCGGCGGCTCGCCGCCGTCAGGCGACTCGGTGTCGAGGCGCACGAACGTGATGTCGTGGCCGGTCGAGGCGAAGAAGGTGTCGAGCTGGGGCCAGGTGACCCCGATGCTCTCGGTGTGGGTCATCGGATGGAAGTTCAGCTGCGCGGCACCGCGGAGGTGCTCGTCGACGATCAGCACGACCTCGTGATCGACGTCGTTGAACAGGGCGAGCGGGGTGGCTGTGCCGGGCGACACGTGGAGCCGTTCAGACATCGTGTCGGCCGCAGCGAAGCCCAGCCGGCCTCGCGCGTCGACTTTCGTGTGCAGCGTCCGCAGGTCGATGTCGGTGTCCTCGTGGGCGGTCACGAAGAACAGCCGGCCCTTCTTGTCCTTCAGCAGCAGGTTCTTGGTGAACGTTCCGGGGAGATCACCGCGCAGCTGCTTGCCCTGCTCGATCGAGTCGTGCGCCGGGTACGCCACGATCGCCGCGTCGATGCCCTGTTGACTCAGACGGTCCAGCAGCCGCCGACGCTCGAGGAGCTCGTCAATGGTCACGGTCGCCTCCAGCGGAGCGGTCAAGGTGAGTGCTCGCGAGGCGTTGCGCGGTCTCGGCGAGCACGTCGGCCGCCCGGTCGACATCGGCGGCGGTGGTCCAGCGGCCGAGTGACAGTCGGATTGCGCCGAGCGCTCGATCGTGCGGGACGCCCATGGCGCTCAGCACCGGCGAGGGCTCCTCGGAGCCGCTGTGGCAGGCCGATCCCGTGGATGCGGCGATCGCCGGCGATTCCGCCAGCAGTCGTGTTCCGGACACGCCGACGATGCTGACGTTGAGAGTGTTCGGCAACCGCTCAAGCAGGGATCCGTTGAGCTCGACCCGGCCATCGAGCTGCGTGCTGAGTCGAGTGTGAAACCGGTCACGCAACATCCGGACGCGATCGGATTCGCCGGCAGCGAGCGCGTCGCCGGCGACTTCGGCGGCGGCTCCGAGCGCGACGATCGCAGCGACAGGCTCGGTCCCGGAGCGACGTCCCGACTCCTGCCCGCCGCCGTAAATGAGCGGCTCGAGCGCGACGCCATCGCGGACACAAAGCGCGGCGATACCTTTCGGTGCGTACACCTTGTGCCCGACAATCGTCAGGAGATCGGCGCCGAGGTCATCCGCGCGCACTCCAACCTTCCCGGCGGCCTGTGCCGCATCGCAGTGGAGCAGCGCGCCGTGGCGATGTGCGATTTCGGCCAGCTGGGCGACTGGCTGGATCGTGCCGGTCTCGTTGTTGGCAAGCATGATCGATACCACCGTGAACGCGCCGTCGACAGGTGGACTCGACAGCAGATCGTCGAGCGCTGCTGGGTCGACGAGGCCATCCACATCGACGTCGAGGAGCGACACGTGTGCGCCATGCCATCGACGCATCGCATGGCACGTTGCCAACACGGCTGGGTGCTCGGTCGGTTGGGTGACCACGTGCAACGGCTGACCGTGCGACGCGCCGCCGAGCAGCGCGCCACGAATCGCGAGTTCGTCGGCCTCTGAGCCCGAACCGCAGAACACGATCTCGCTCCTCGTCGCTCCGACGAGCGCAGCGACCTGTCCGCGTGCTTCTTCGACAGCGCGCCGTGGCTCGTTCCCGTACGCGTGGCCGCTCGATGGGTTCCCGAACCACCCGACGATAAACGGAGCGGCTGCCTGGTTGACGCGTTCGTCGATCGGCGTCGTCGCGTTGTAGTCGAGGTAGATCGGCTGGCCGCGCAGAGCGGGATGCCCGTGGACTTCAGCGTGCAGCTTGGGTGTGTCGAATCGGCGGCTTGCTCCATCAGGGTTGCTCATCGTTCGCCCACCGCCGACTTCGCAGGTTTGCGCGAAAGTGTGAGGCGGGCCGCCTCGAACGCTCCGCGGCCCAGTGCGAGCTGGCGTCCGACTCGGGCGACCGGCAGCCTCCATCGCACGATGCCGGGGAGTGCGAGCACGTTCATGACGCCCCCGCCGCGGCGACGGGCAGATCCGCACGCACCCACTCCGGGAAGCCGTCCTCGAGTCGTCGAGCCCGACGACCGCGCCGACGCAACACACGCACCGCATCGTCCGCGAACACGCAATAAGGCCCGCGGCAGTAGGCAACAACCTCGATGCCCGCCGGGAGGTCCTTGATGTTGGCGGCGAACTCGTCGATCGGGATCGACCGTGCTCCAGAGATGTGCCCGGTCGCGAACTCCGTCGCCGGTCGGACATCGACGACCACGACATCACCTGCGGCGAGCCGTTCCGCCAACTCGATGCGGCCGATCTGCTCCAGCCGGTCACGGTCGCCGAGGTAGGCGGCGGCCAGCTCGTCGAGCTGCTCGTGATGGGCGGCCGTGACGTCACGCAGCGCCAACCACAGTTCGCTGACCCGTGCCGAGGCCAGCCGGTAGTAGATCCGGGTGCCATCGCGTCGGGTTGTCACGAGACCGGCATTGGCGAGGACCCGGAGATGGAACGAGGTGTTGGCGACGGTCTGGCCGATCTCAGCAGACAGCTCGTCGACGTGGCGTTCACCCTGAGCGAGCACGTCGACCAATTCCGCTCGCCGCCCGTTACCCAGTGCTTTGGCGACCTCGCCGAACGCGTCGAACAGCGCATCTTTCGCCTGTCGGTCACCCATCGCACACACTCCTCAACTCGCGCTCCTCAAAGAACTACTTGACAATCTAGCCGACCGTCCAGCTATATTCAAGACATTACTTGAGGAGTGTGGTGATGGTTGACATCCGGATGTTCGTCAATGAAGGGCTGGGGCATTCGTCCTACCTCATCGACCTCGGCGACGGGACCTCGGCGATCCTCGACCCGCCACGCTTCCCGACCGAACACTTAGCGGCCGCCGAGGTGCAGGGCACGCCAACGCGTTGGACGATCGACACGCACTCCCACGCCGACTACGTCACGGGCAGCCCATCGCTCGCGGCGCGACCGGGCGTGACGTTCATCGCCCCGGCCGCATCGAAACTCGAGACGCCTCATCGAGCCGTACGCGACGAGGAACTGGTCGCCTTAGCACCGGGCGTGGGGATGCGGGCGATCTGGACTCCAGGCCACACACCCGACCACCACGTCTACCTGATCGAGCAGGACGGGTCGCCCGTGGCGCTGTTCACCGGCGGATCCCTGATGGTTGGCGCCGTGGGGCGAACCGATCTGTGTGGCCCAGATCTCGCCGAGCCCTTGGCGCACCAGATGTTCCACTCGTTGCGACGGCTCGACGGACTCCCCGACGAACTCGCCGTCTACCCGACACACGGCGCCGGTTCGTTCTGCTCGGCACCCGGCGGTTCCGATCGCACGACCACGTTGGGACGCGAGCGTGCCACCAATGCCTTGTTCCGGATCGACGCCGAAGACACCTTCGTCGAGCAGCTGATCGCCGGGTTCGGGTCGTTCCCGACCTACTTCGCCCGGCTGCCCGAGTTGAACCGGCGCGGCCCACGCCTGTACCCGCAACTGCCGCGACTCGACCAGCTCGATGCGGTCGCCGTAGACCGCCACGCCTCTGCCGGGGCTTTGATCGTCGATGCTCGACCGATCGCCGAGTTCGGGGCCGGCCACATCCCCGGTTCGATCTCGAATGCGCTGCGACCGGTGTTCGCCAGCTGGCTCGGCTGGATCGCCGACCTCGACCGGCCGATCGTGATCGTCGCCGGACCCGAACAGGACCGTGACGAGATCGTCCGCCAAGCGCTCGACATCGGCCACGACAACATCGTCGGCGAACTCGACGGCGGCATCGGCGCCTGGCGCGCAGCAGGCGGTGTGATCACCGGCATCCCGCTCGTCGCACAATCCGAGGCGGTGCCGACACTGATCGATGTCCGCCAGCACAGCGAGTACGAATCCGGGCACGTCCCCGGCGCGATCAACATCGAACTCGGCAGCCTCGCCGACAGCGCCATCCCCGCCGGCCCTGTGACCGTCATGTGCGGGCACGGCGAGCGCGCCATGACCGGCGCCAGCATCCTCACCAGCCGCGGCCACCGCGACGTCACCGTCCTCGACGGCGGACCCGACACATGGGCCGCATCGAGCGGCGAACCACTGGTGGTCGGCCGATGAGCGCACCGACCCCCACCAACCCGGCACCGTTACGTCTCGGGTTGCGCGAGAACCTCGCCCAGTTCGCACTACTCGTCGGGGTCAACGCCCTCGTCGGCGGCATGATCGGACAGGAACGCACCGTCCTGCCGTTGCTCGCCGAGGACGAGTTCGGGCTCACCAAGTTCACCGCCACACTCACGTTCATCGCCGCCTTCGGGGTCGTCAAAGCCGGCACCAACTTCTTCGCCGGCACACTCTCGGACCGCTACGGCCGCAAACCCGTCCTGATCGCCGGCTGGTTCATCGGCATCCCCGTCCCACTGCTGCTGATGTGGGCACCCACGTGGGGGTGGGTCGTGTTCGCCAACGTCCTGCTCGGCATCAACCAAGGCCTCACCTGGTCGACGACGATCATCATGAAGATCGATCTCGTCGGGCCAGCCAAGCGCGGCTTGGCGATGGGTTTCAACGAGGCCGCCGGCTATGTCGCCGTCGCCGCCACCGCGCTCGCCACCGGGTACATCGCCGAGCAGCACGGCCTGCGTCCGGCACCGTTCTTCCTCGGGTTGGCCTTCGTCGGGCTCGGCCTCGGCATCTCGACCCTGTTCGTCCGCGAAACACGTGCCTTCGCCCTCCAGGAAGCCGCCAACCACGTCACCACCAGCGACGAACTCCACGAACACCTCACCACCCGCGAGATCTTCACCCTCACCTCGTTCCGCGAGAAGGCACTCTCCTCGGCGTCTCAGGCCGGGCTTGTCAACAACCTCAACGACGGCCTCGCCTGGGGTCTGTTCCCGATCTTCTTCGCCGACGCCGGGATCTCCGTCGCCCGGATCGGTGTACTCGCTGCCATCTACCCGGCGGTGTGGGGACTCGGCCAACTCATCACCGGTGGACTGTCGGACCGGATCGGCCGCAAGCCATTGATCGCCGGCGGCATGCTCGTCCAAGCCGTCGCGATCGCGATGATCGCCGCCACCTCCGGGTTCGGACTCTGGGCGCTCGGCGCAGCGCTGCTCGGTGCCGGGACTGCCATGGTGTACCCGACGCTTCTCGCTGCGATCGGTGACGTCGCCCACCCCGCCTGGCGGGCCCGCTCGGTCGGGGTCTACCGGCTGTGGCGGGACGCCGGGTTCGCCGTCGGCGCCCTCTTGGCCGGCGTTGTCGCCGACCTCGTCTCGATCGAAGCGGCGATCTACGCCGTCGCCGCGCTGACAGCGCTCTCCGGCGTCCTCGTGATCGTCCGGATGTACGAAACCCATCCGCCAGGCCCCACCCGGAAGTGACCGAGGACTTCGATAGAACAAGGCCTCCTTGACGATACTGACTGAGTCAGTTATTATCGCGCCATGTCCCGCACCACGCCGTCGGATCGACTCGCCAAACTGCTCGACGCCGCGGCTGGTGCGTTCGTCGAGCACGGGTTCCAGCGAACCCAGATGGACGACATCGCTGAGCGGCTCGGCGTCTCGAAGGGGACCGTCTATCGCGCTGTCGACTCCAAAGAGGCGCTGTTTGCCGCCGTCATCGAATGGGGCGACGAACCCGACCATGTTCCGTCGACCGGCCTCAGCGGATCAGCGGATCTCGCGGCGGTGGCCTCGGACGTTGCCGCGCAGCTTGCCGCCGCCGTGGCGACGCTCGAGCTCGTCACGATCGTGGCGACCCGGCGTCGGCTGCGCACACCCGGCGTCTTCGGCGACGAGATCGAACGCATCACCGCCGAACTTCACCGGCTGATGCGGAGCCGGCGGACCGCGGTAATGGTGCTCGACCGCTGCGCCGGCGAGATCCCCGAACTCGCTGCCGTGTGGTTCGGTGAGGGCCGTTACGCGATGGTCGACCTGTGGGCTGACTACCTCGATCTGCGCTCGCGCCTGGTGACTACCGAGGTCGATCGAGCGATCCTGGCGCGCACGATCGTCGAGACCGTCACCACCTGGGCCGTCAAGATGCCATGGGACCGGGCCCCTCGCCCTTACCCCGCCGACACGGCCGAAGCGTGCGCAGCGATGATCCGCAACCTCGTCATCGGAGCACCACGATGAACAACTCCATCCAGGCCCGGCCCGGTCTGCTGGGGCGCGTTCGCTCTCGTCAGTCCGGACTCCCCACCGGTCTCCTCGGACGCTTCTTCGGCCGAGCGATGGAAGGCGCGACCGCAGACTCCAACGACCGTGCGCTCGCCATGCTCGACCTCAGCCAACCGCGCACCGTCCTCGACGTCGGCTTCGGGCAAGGCCGCACCGCATCCGTGCTCCTCGGCGACGGTCACCGTGTGATCGGTGTCGACGCGTCACCGACCATGGTCAAGCAAGCCACCGCCCGCAACCGCGCTGCCTGCCGCGACGGACGGGCAACAATTCGCCACGGCGACGGCATCACGATCCCGTTCCCCGACGACAGCGCCGACGCAGCAATCACGGCCCACACGATCTACTTCATGCCCGACCCAACGGCAACAATCGCCGAGATCGCCCGAGTACTGCGACCCGGCGGCACGCTCGCCATCGCCTGCCGCACGAGCGACACTCCAGCTGCGGCCTGGATCGACCCCGAGGTGTATCGCATCCCGACGGTCGCCCAGGTCATCGCCATGCTGCACGCCGCCGGCTTCGACCCTATCGAGCATCAGCCTGGTGATGCGTCGAACGGCGACATCCACTGCTTCGCCGCCCGACTCCCCAGCGGCGCCTCGTGAGCGCGCCGGGGAACCCGACAACCGACGGCCTCCTCGCTGCGCTTCGCCGACAAGCGGAGCAGCCCGGCATGGTGTGGTCCTGCCCGCCAACCCGACTGGCCGGTGGGTTCTGGGCCGAGATGTACATCATCGAACTCGCCGGCGCGCCAGCCGAACTGGACGGTCGGCTCGTCGCCCGGATCATGCCCGACCCCGCTACCGCAGCGTTCGAGACCGCCGTGCAACGCCATCTCGATCGATGCAGCTTCCCTGCGCCAGCGATCCGCTGCGCCGGAGGGCCGAGCACCGATCTCGACCGTGCCTGGACCGTGATGGACTTCGCCCCAGGACAACCGATGCTCACCGGGCTGAGCGCCGGCAAGGCGATCAAGCAAGCACCAACCTTGCTGCGGCGGCTGCCCGACCTGCTCGCCGAAGCCGCTGCCACCCTGCCCGCATGTCCGATTGACGGACTGCACGTCGAACTTGTCGGGTCGGATCGCCAACCCGACATCGAGCACTTCCTCGAACGCGTCGCCGCTCAAGCCGGCACCGTCGGGCGCCCGGACTTGGCACGAACGGCCGAACAGCTCGCCGCCGCCACCACCCACGACACTCCGGTCATCTGCCACGGCGACTTGCACCCGTTCAACCTGCTCGTCGACGGCGACGAATGGACGCTGATCGATTGGTCCACCGCCGTCATCGCCGACCCCCACTACGACCTGGCGTTCACCACAATGATGCTGGCCAACCCGCCACTCGGCGGCCCCGCACCGATCCGAGCCGCGACTCGCGTGATCGGCACCAGGATCGCCAACCGCTTCCTGCGCAGCTACGAACAGCGCACCGGCCGCAGCGTCGACGCCGAGCGCCTTGCCTGGGGACGGCGTGCGCACGCACTGCGCGCCCTCGTCGAGGTCGCCACCTGGGAGGCCGACCGCTCGATCGACAACCATCGCGGACATCCCTGGCTGGCCATGCGCCCCCTCCTCGAGGCACAGCTCGGCACGGCACCGCTGGGATGATCCGGACGGGATGATGTCGCGCGACGAACCGTCCTGCCCCGTCCGGGTCCGCGTTAGAGCGACGACGGTCCCGTACGCGCCGTCGCGATCACGGAAGGTTGACAGGCACCATCCGTAAGTTTACTCTTACCGTTCATGGTTACTTACCAAGACGACGGGTGGGGGGTCCTCGGGGACCCCACACGACGCACCATCGTGTTGCAGTTGGCGCAGCGCCCTCAGGCCGTGGTCGAACTCGCGGCGGCATTGCCGATCAGTCGGCCCGCCGTCTCGCAGCACCTCAAGATTCTCAAGGACTCCGGCCTGGTCGCTGAGCACGCCGAAGGAACACGCCGCATCTACCACCTCAACGAAGTCGGCCTCACCGCACTGCGCGACCAGCTCGACGCCTTCTGGAACCGAGCACTCAGCGGCTACCAAGACATCATCGACAAGTCGACCAAGGAGACGCCATGAACCCGTCCGACACTGCAATCGTCCGCCGCTCGATCATCGTCGACGCACCCATCGGGCACGCCTTCTCGGTCTTCACGGAACGGTTCGGTGACTTCAAGCCACCGGAACACAACTTGCTCGGTGCGCCCATCGCCGAGACAGTGTTCGAATCGCACGTCGGCGGCCACATCTACGACCGCGGGACCGACGGCAGCGAGTGCCGGTGGGCTCGCGTGCTCGCGTTCGAGCCGCCCGACCGACTCGTTGTCAGCTGGGACATCAGCCCCTACTGGCAGGTCGAGACCAACCTCGACCACACCAGCGAAGTCGAGGTGCGATTCGTCGCCGAAACTCCGGAACGCACGCGTGTGGAACTCGAGCATCGCAACATCGAGCGTCACGGGCCTGGATGGGAAGGTGTGCGAGACGGGGTCGCCGACGACGCTGGCTGGACCCTCTACCTTCATCGCTACGCCAGCCTGTTCGCCACCGTGTAGCGCCACGAGCCGCTCGCTGCGAACCATTTCCTCCCGGGACCCGTGGCGTCGAACGGTTCCTCGGCTTCACCGTCTTGGCTTCTCTGCAATATCGCCCCTTGCGATGTCATCAGCGTTTGACGATGATGTTGGAATGAGCGCAACATCGCCGGTTCGAGTCGACATCGCCGTCGCGGCCCGCTTGTTCCATGGGTTGAGCGATCCGACGCGGCTGTCGATACTGCTGGAGCTCCTCGACGGGGAGCGGCGGGTGACCGACCTGGTGGCGGCGGTCGGCTCTTCGCAATCCAACGTGTCGAATCATCTCGCGTGTCTGCGTGAGTGCGGGTTGGTGGTCGACCGTCCGGGTGAGCGGCGGCAGGTGTTCTATTCGATTGCGCACCCACAACTCCGCGAGGTGCTGACGGCGTCGGAACGGTTGTTGGCCGAGGCCGGTCACGAGGTTCGGCTGTGCTCGAACCCGTTGATGGACGGTGCCTGCTGTGGGTGACGCCTGCTGTGGCGGGGCGCCACCCGCCGCCTCGAACGACGTTGTCGCCGATGATGTGGAGGGTCGTTGGCGCACGATCGCGGCGGCCGTCGCTGCGGTGGCGTGGCTGATCGGTGTCGTCCTGGAACTGATCGACGCCGGGACAGCGGCGCGTGCGGTGTTCGTGATCGCGATCGTCGCCGGTGGCGCAACGTTCGTGCCCGGGGCAATGCGCATGCTGCGGCGCGGGCGGCTCGGCGTCGGGCTGTTGATGTCGATCGCACTGATCGGCGCCGTCATCTTGGGCCAGTACGGCGAGGCAGCGTCGCTGGCCTTCCTCTTCTCAGTCTCCGAGGCGTTGGAGGAGTGGGCCGTCACCAGATCTCGCCGAGGGCTGCGGGCAGTACTCGCGTTGGTGCCCGACACCGCCCGGCTACGGCGCGGTTCCACGACCGTCGGGGTGCCCTCCGCCGAGGTCGGTGTCGGAGACCGGATCGTGTTGTGGGCCGGCGAACGACTGCCGACCGATGGTGTCGTCATGGAGGGTCGCTCGACGTTGGACGTCTCAGCCGTGACCGGCGAATCGATTCCCGTCGAGGTCGCCATCGGCGACAAGGTGCTGGCCGGCAGCATCAACGTCAGCGGCGTGCTCGAGATCGAAGCAACCGCACCCGTCGGCGACAGCACCCTCGCACGCATCGTGCGCGCCGTCGAGGAAGCGCAGGATCGTAAGGGGCGAGCGCAGCGCCTCGCCGATCGCATCGCCCGCCCGATGGTGCCCGGCATCTTGAGCGTGGCCGCAGCAATCGCAATCATCGGTTCGCTCGCCGGCGAACCAAGCGTGTGGATCGAGCGCGCTCTCGTCGTGCTCGTCGCAGCGTCCCCGTGCGCGTTCGCGATCGCAGTACCCGTCACCGTGTTCGCCGCAATCGGATCGGCCACACAGGCAGGCCTGGTCATCAAAGGCGGAGCAGCACTCGAAGCGCTCGGCACCGTCCGGGTCGTCGCCCTGGACAAGACCGGCACCCTGACCCGCAACCGGCCGACCGTGATCGACGTCGTCACCGCTCCCTGCACCGATCGCAATGACGCGCTGGCGTACGCAGCCGCCGTCGAGTCGTCCAGCAATCATCCTCTCGCCGGCGCCGTCACCGCCGCAGCGACTACCTTCTCCCGTGCGAGCGATGTGCACACGATCGCCGGTCACGGCATCACGGGAACAGTCGACGGCCACGCGGTACGGGTCGGTAAGCCCGGCTTCGTCGACCCGGGCCAACTCGCTGACGACGTCACACGACTACAGGCCGGCGGCGCAACCGTCGTCCTCGTCGAGGTCGACGACCTGACTGTGGCGGCGATTGCGGTGCGCGACGAGCTGCGCCCCGAAGCCGCCGAAGTCGTCGCCGCGCTAGCGAGACGCGGTCTCCATGTCGCGATGCTGACCGGCGACAACGAGGCCACCGCCCGAGCCCTCGGAGCCCAAGCCGGAATCGATGACGTGCGGGCCGAACTCCTGCCCGTCGACAAGACTCTCGCCGTCGAACGACTCGCCGCACTCGGCGGGGTGGCCATGGTGGGCGACGGGATCAACGACGCCCCGGCGTTGGCCACCGCACAGGTCGGGATCGCGATGGGCGCTGCCGGCAGCGACGTGGCGATCGAAGCCGCCGACATCGCAATCATGGGCGACCAGCTCACCCATCTCCCAGACTTGCTCGACCACGCTGTGCGAACCCGCAGAATCATGATCCAGAACCTCGTTCTGTCCGGACTGATCATCGGCGTGTTGATCCCCGTCGCTGCGCTCGGCTGGCTGGGCCTCGGTGCCGTTGTCGCCACCCACGAGATCGCCGAGATCGCCGTCATCGCCAACGGGCTACGCGCCCGCAGACAACTCCACGCCGAACCACAAATCCCGATCACCACAGTCGAGACACCGACGGTGGCCCATGTCTGACACGTCGCGCTGGCGAACCCCACCGACGATCGCGCAACTGATCGACGATGCGCTCGTCGACGCTCGTGCGTCCAACGATCCCTGGCCCAGCCTCGAACGCGCTCACATCGCATCCCAGCCGTGGGCCTGGCCACACACCAGGGTTCACGCAGCCATGCTGCGCCTCGCATGGCGACAACGGGACCGTACCGAACTCATCGGGCAACTGATCCGACTCGCCGTCGCCGGACCCGGCTCAATCGCCCGCCGCTACCCACCCGGCAACACCGGCCGCACCACCGTGGGCCTCACCGAACACGCACCCATCCCCGCCGACCTCGCCGACCTCCTCCCAACCCCGCCAACCGACACCCAGTAGTTCCAACGCCGCCACCCGCGTCGACCCGCTACTCAGCGCGCGGAAGCCACAGAGTTCCGGGCGCTCAAACACCGCACCTTGCCTGCAAAGGCCATCGGCGACCTTCGGGCACATTCCCCCGAAGCCGAGGCGCCGACCAGGTCGGATGTCGGGCGAGCGTGGTACATGTACCAATTCGGCGACCCTCATGTACCAAGGTTCCGAGGACGGATAACGGCAGAGGCCCTCTCCGTCTTGCGGAAAGGGCCTCTGAGGCTCCGAAAGGGCGTTGTGGCAATATGGTTTGTATGCCATACTGATGCCGTGGTGAGAGTCGAGTTCCATCCCGAGTTCGCCGCCCAGTACGAGCACCTCTGCACCGACGAAGACCGCCTCGAACTCGCCGGCGAGATCACCCAACTGATCGACGCGCTCGAGCAGTACGGCCATGAGATCGAAGGCGACGCCTCCGAAGACCCCAGCCACCCGATCGTCATCTCGCGCCTAGCGACGTTCGCCCTGCGCCGCACTCCACCCACCGTATACACGCCCTACGCCACCGACCCACCCGTCATCCGCATTCCCTATGTCTGGTTCGTCGACACCGCGACTAACGAACAACTCGCCGTCGTGATGCTGATGGGCGACAAGACGGAACTACAGAACCACTGGTATCCCGCCAAGGTCATACACATCGAGAACACGCTCGTTCCCGCCTGGGAACGAGCACACCCATCGCATCGAGCGATTGTCAGGAGGACACGATGAGCCGTATCTCAGACCAGCCCGTCGCTTTCAGCGACGAAGACTTCACCACATCGACCGCACGAGTCCGAGCCGCACGCGACAAGGTGCTCGCCAAACCACGAGCCGCCACCGCACACCGGGCCCTCGGCGAACAAATCGCCCGACGAATCGAACACAAGCGAGCAACCCTCAGCGAGGTCCGCCGCGCCGTCGGTCTCACCCAGAAGCAACTCGCCGAGACGCTCGGCATCGAGCAGGGCGACCTCTCCAAACTGGAACGACGCCAGAACCTCCACCTCACGACCCTCACCAGGTTCATCGAGGCCACTGGGGGCAAGCTTCGCATCGTCGCCGTCTACGGCGACGTCGAGGTCGACCTCGACGTCGACCAGGTGATCCCTGCCGACACGACCCCGGTCTGACCGGCTCTGCGCACCGACACTCCCAGCTATGGCGCCATCGGCGAGAAGGACTGGTTGACATGGCCCTAGACCTGGATATCACGAAGTCCCTGCGCGGCAACGCCGCTCTGGAACGACTCGTGCGCGCCGTCGAACGCGCAACCGAACACGACGAGTTGGGCTCGGTGGAGTGGAAGTCCACCCTTGACCTGACGACGGCGCACGGCAGGTTCCACGTGGCCCGCTGCATTCTGGCGATGGCAAACCGCGACCCGAAGGTGGCGGCCCGCGAGTTCGGCGGCTTCGGGTACTTCGTCGCCGGCGCCTCGCCACGCGCTATCGAGGGAATCGCGTCCGCCGATCCTGCGACATACGTCGGCCCAGTCAACCAGTACGTTGGTAGCG
>JALHOG010000062.1:0-16550 GCA_022843125.1 Ilumatobacteraceae bacterium | reverse complement strand
GGTCGTCCACTCACGTGCCGCTCGACACTGCCATCGTCGCGGTGTTCATCGTCGAGCCACCCGAACCCGGCCACAGGGCTTGGCCACTGCGCAAGACCTATCGCGATGCCAACGGCAAGGGGGCTGACGAGGGAACCGTGTTTGTCCGCAACCCCGGACGTACCGCCCCTGCGAGCGCCGCCGAGATGGACATGCTCAGCCGCCGCGCCGCTGCGTCCGAGCAAGCCACGCCAGACATCGACGTCGAACTCGAAGGTGACGTCCCACTGTCGTGGTTCGACGAAGCGACACTCGGCGACGCGATCGCCGGCTGGTCACAACGCCGCGCGTGGTCGCGGGTCAGCGCTGCTCGCGAACTCGACGCCGAACGGAACCGTGCCGACCCTGAGCCGAGCGGCACCACCGACCGACCGTACGATCTCCGGCAAATGGGCACCAGCGCGGCCGCGATTGCGGCGACGCTCGCCGAGGCAGCCCGCGCACAACGCGACCTCGAACGAGCGATGCAGCAGGCCGCGTCCACCAGCGTCCTCGGTGCGTTCGGGCTGACCGGCAAGCCCGACCAGCGCAGCCTGGAGACCTTCGAGGCGGAGGTCGACGACTGGGAGACGAGACTGACCGAGGCAGCCCGCGACTCGTTCGATGAGATGTACCGAGCGCAAGGCCACGGTGAAGTCGTCGTCCGCGTCACCAACCGGTCCAACCGCTTTCTAGAGAACGTCCGCGTGAAGGTGACGTTCCCGTGGCACGCCGCATCGGCGTCCGACGAGGAGCCCCGGCCCGGGCGCCTCCCAGCGCCGCCCCGTCCGTACGGCGAGCCCGAGGCAGACGACTCCCCAATCGCGAGGATGCTGCACGGAGGTGCGTTCTTGACTCCGTTACCCTCGGGACTCGGCACCTTCGACTACGGCACCGATCTCGGTCGGCGCACGTGGGTCGAGAACGGCTCGATCAACATCACGTTCGAGCTCGACGAACTCCGGCCGCACGACAGCGATACCAGCGACTCCATCTGGATTCGCCTCCCCGCCCGCCCCGACAGCGGACTGCTGGAAGGGACCTGGGAACTCACCGCTAAGGGCATGCACGCCGTCGTCCGCGGCGGCGTCGCCCTGGAAACGACCGATGCCCCCGTCAACTCCACCGACGTGCTATCTCGCTCCGTCACGAGTTGACCATCTGGCTCCTCGTCATTACCGACATCACCAGATCGGCTTTGGTCGACCTGTACCCCAGCTACCAGCCGAACACCGACGGAGCGTTCATCGCCACTGTCCTCAGCACTCAACCCCTGGGCTCGTGTGGTGGGGGCGGCTCGACGAGCTGAAGGTCCTGGAACGGCTCTACGACCTCGACGGCCTGCCTTCCAGCGACGACCGATTCTCAACCGCGCGGGACGACATCCGCCAGCACTGCATCGGGCGTGGAATGTCCTCCGTATATACGCGCTTGATGCCGGTCGGATCCACGAGGTTCGATGCAGACTGTGCCCGTGGCCCGGCTCCCCTATCCGTCTCAACGACATGGGTTGGCAGGACCACCGGAGCCGATGCTGCTCGATACTTGCGTGATCCAGAACATTGAGTGGGTCTGGGACCGAATCGAAGAGCCCGAGTGCAGCCAGTGGACGGAAGAGGGCGTGCAACGGCTGGAGGAGCAGTTCGGCGCGCGGTTCGCCAACGAGTTGCTGTGCCTTGGGTACCTCGTGGATCATCTTCAGTGGGAGGGATTCCCGTGGCTCGTCTCGGCCAGCGCACAGGACGAGATAGGTCGCTCCCGCGGTCGAAGGCGACCCGGAGTGCTACGTGGATGGGAACGGTTATCGGAGTCCCAAGCTGACTGGAACGTGAGTTCCTTCCGCGGCGTGGCTCCGTCGGTCCTCGATCCGACTGGCGCCGTGCGGGTCAATCCGCTGATTCTTCGCGGGATCGGTGTCAGTTCGGTCGATGAGATTACAGCGGACAATGGTCCGCTGTCGTCGCTACGCGACGCCGGGGATCGGGCGCTCGTGCGTGATGCGATGCTGAGTGGCGTGCCCGCGATCCTGACGACCGATCTTCGGTCATTCTGGAGCCAACGTGAGGCAATCTATGGGTTAGGTGTCGAGATCTGGTGCCCCTCCGACGCCCTCACGGCGTACGAGCCGAAGTGGGCGGCCGATGCCGAGAAGTTTGCCCGACGCCGCGCGGATCACGACGGACGGCGCGGTGCCAGCTAACAGTCTCTCGTCTGCCGCTCCCCCTCGGCGCGCGTCGCTCGGTGCGCGCCTTGGTCTTCAATCTCTTCGCCGGTAAGACCCATTCTGGAAGCACTCCCCAACGGAGGCGTGACAGCCTCGTGGCAAAGGGTTAGCAACCCCGAACACGCTCAATTGAGGGGTAGCCCCTGGTGGACCGCCGTCACCGATCGTCTGGTGGTGCCGCTCGCTTGCTCATTCAGCGCGGTGACCGGTCCGGCAGCGCACGCGGCGTGGCCCGCGTAGTTCCTACTGGGACAAGAGCAAGCCTCTGGCTAGCGCGGAGGGCGCACGCCCGTCGCTGGCCTCCGCTCGGGTCTCAAGCGGCCGGGTTCCTTGTCCCCGAGACTCGACTAGGGGTTCACGAACTCACTCGGGCGCTGACGCCTCCAAAGCCACACGACTGAAGTAGGGAACCGCGCGCAGACGTACCCACGGCCGGTAGTGCAAGTTTTGAAGCAGGCACTCCATTGGCGCTAGCCCGCGTACAAGGTTGCCGAGGTGGTCGGCTTCGGTGCCGGAGGTCTTGCCAACAAGGGTACGCTGGATCTCGCGCACCTGCTCGGCCTTGGTCTGGCTGAAGAACAGCCGAGTGCCGGTGGAACCGGCGATGTGATCCGGCAGGTCCTTCGGGAACTGCGTAGCGACGATGACGCCGAGCCCGAACGCTCGGCCCTCGCGCATGAGTGGTTCGAGGAACGGCGAGTCGACGAGTCTCCAAGCCTCGTCGAGGACGAGGATGCGCTCGAGGCGGTGGGGATGCTGACGCCGGATGAGAAAGCCGTAGAGCGCCATCAGGAAGAACTCTGCGACCGCGTTCTTTACCTGGTCGCCCGGAAGCTGACTGAGGCGGATCACCGTTGGCGTCGACAGAAGATCCGACAGCGTCGTTTTCTCCTCGCCACGATTGAACAGGCCGAGGTCAAAGATTGGCGAAAGGCGGCCGAGGAGCGCCGTCGCGTCCTCGCGGATGAGCACATCACGGATAGCTTCGAACGGCAGATATTGCTGGCCGTCCTGCGGGACGAACGGTTTATCACCGACTCCGGCGATGGAGTACGTCTCCTTCATCGCCTCGCGCAACGTGTACGTCTGCTGGTCGCCCAATTTGTAGATGCGCTGCATCATGTTTGCTAGCTCATGAACGTGGCCGATGGGGTTCGCACGTCCCGTTTGTGGGTCGATGGGCGGAACCATCGGGTTGAAGGGCAGACTTCCGAAGCTGGCGTCGTGAACGCTGAAGCCCTCGGCATCGGCGAAGTCTGTCTTCGAGTAGTCGTCCTTAAAGTCGAGGATGAGGGCCGGAATGTGTTGTGGCAGAAGGTCGTGCAGAAGCGCTTTCGTGGCCTGGGTCTTGCCGCTTCCCGTCTCGCCAGAGATGGAGATATGCGGGTTGTTGAGCGCCTGTTCGGGGTTTTGCGGATCGAACCAGACTTCGCGCTGTTGGCCAGACTTGCCTGAGCCCATGCCAATGAGCACGCGCGGCCGGGTAGCTGCGCCCGGTGCAGGACTCGAGTCATCGTCTCCAGTGATCGCCGCCGGCTCCTGGACGTCGAGCCCACCCAGCGCGACAGGTGAATTGTCGTCCAGCGGTTTGGCAGGGGACCCGCCTTTGACCGCCGGGAAATCGTTCTCGGGGGCTGGATCTGGAGGCGTGAGAGCTGCTTCGAGAGTTGGAACCCCATCTTCGTTCAGGTCGAGAATCGTGACGGGCACAAGTTGCTCGCCCGCTTCTGCTCGCGCTTCTCGTGCGGGCGCGAGGCTAGATGTCGCGAGTCCGAGGTGCACTTCAATCAGTGCACACCGCAGGTCGATGTCGGGGGTTCCGTCGAAGAGTTGCTCCGACCGTTTCGCCCAGCGGTTCTTTGTCTCTGCGTCGTACCCAGTCTTGGACAGTTCCCGGTAGAGGTGCTCTCGCAAGATCTCGCGACGGGACGGGGTGACGAGCAACTCGCCATAGTCGGGGTCGAATACGTGGCGCAGCAGCCCGTGTGTCGACAGCAATTGATTGATCGCGGCGCCTGAAACCTTGTTACCAGCGAGCGTGTACTCCGACGTCGAGTCCTGACGTGTCTTGACCTCGACGACCGTTACGGTGAATCGATCGTCGGCGCCATCGATAACAAGCAGATCTGCGCGATGTGGGTCGTCAGAGAGGTGCAGCCATCGACGCGCTTGATCGGAGTCGAGGCTCAGGATCACACGGTCCGCGCCATCCGGAGTTAGATCTCGCAGTGCTTGAACGCTGACAAGCAGCCCGAGGATTCCACGAACGTGCGACTGCACCGTGTCGCCGGATCTGCCGGGACGCAGTGAGAGCAAACCAGCGTCGAGAAGTTCGCTCAACTCGTTGAGCAGAGCGTCGAGCTTGTCGTCCGTTACCGCAGTGTTGAACTGACGCACGACGTCGCGCAGACTCCGGCGGAACGCTGCGGGCGAGTGCGTGAACGCAACGACGTCACGAGTTCCTTCGCGATCTGTGAGCACGCGTAGTGCATCAAGCTGAAGGTCACGGTCCACGTGACCGTCGGCGACGACGTACCACGGGACAGTCTGTGTGGCCTTCCGGAGGCGATCAGCAAGCGCCTTGTTCTGATGGATCGTCGCGTACGAGTTGACCTTGGTCCCGACTGCGAGTTCAGCCATCGAACTGTACTCAGCGAGAATGCCGCCGAGGGCAGGAGCGAGGTCGAGGCTCTTGGTGTTGATGCTGTAGACAAGACGACGCCGGTTGGCGAGTGGCTGAATGGTCTGCAGTCCGGCGCCGCCGGCGTCGGCTGTTCGACGCTCGGTCTGGTCGAACGCAGCATAGAGATGTGGCGTCTGTCCGTCGGGCGGAGCAACGTCGTCCTGGCCGACCCGTCGGCTCTCGAACGTGAAGCGGCGGTCGACGTGATTGCCAAAGAACTGCTGCACTCGACGCTCTTCGTCGCCGGAGAGGTTCAGCTCGGCTCCGACCCCTTCACCACGTCGCAGCACGGTGACGTGTGCGCCGCGTAGAACGCCTTGGTCTGCGAGGTCGCAGACCATCGACAGAAAGACACCAGCATCTAGCGGTTCCAGGAGCGCCAGGCGGAAGCCTTCGGCCGACGCTGGATGCAGCGCGACGAACGACTCGACGAGTCGCTTGATCGGACGCACGCCGTCGCGTGGGTCGCGCGCATCGGCGTGGGCGGAGAAGTGCGGCAGTCCGCCGAAGCGCCCGGAGAATGGCAAGCTAGTCGGTGCCTTCTCGGAGATTGTGCGGGGAATGCCGAGCGATGAGAAGAAGAAGGGCACGCCTCCGCTGCGAAACTCGGAGCGCACGAGGTTGCGGTCGCGGTCATCGAGGAGCGCCTTCTGACCCTGGATGACTCGTGCGTATTCGGCGTAGTGCCATAGAAGTAGCGGGTGCATCGGGGTGAGCAACGCGACGATCGATGAGCCGTTGTCGAGGAACACGGTGTCCAACAGCATCAACAGCTCGACCAACCAGCGGGCGTCGTCGCCGAACTCCTGGTGGAGTTCGGAGTACGCAGCGGCGACCTTGGTTACGACCGTGCGGTACGTCTCGATGACAGGCGTCACCTTCTCCCGGGTTGCCGGCGCGGTTGCAACCAAGAGCGGAGCGACGCACAGCTCACCAAGGTGCTCGAGCAGAGCGCTACGTGCAGCGTCATAGGCGGCGAACGCGTCGCGAATCTCTTCGGCAACGGGCAGTACGCCGGCAAAGGCGTCGAGGAACTCGTCGATGCGAGCACGCTCGAAGTGTTGTGCAACTTCGGCGGACTGCTGGAAGCCGCGCACCATCGCGCCGATGTCGTGGCCAATCGACTTGATGTAGCCGCCGTACAGGCCGTCACCAACTAGGCGGTTCACCATGTTGATGACGTCCGTCGAAACGACCTCGTCAACCTGGAAGCCGCTGGGGAGCGTGACGCTGACCGGCTCCGGGCGAACTGTGGAGTCGTCGATGTCGTCGAGCTGGCCACGAAGCTCCCTGACCGCCTTGTCGAGCGTCTCGTCTGCTGCGTCCTCGTTCTCGGTGTCGCCGTCCTGCAGGAGGTTCTCGACGGCGAGACCGGTCAGCGATGTTGGTGGCGGCGTTGGTGCCGGAGCCGGTAGATCGTCCGGCGAGGGTGTCGGCTTGGGCGGCTTCGATGACGCGCCGCGGATGCTGAGGAGTTGCCTCGCGTCAGCGGCGGTCAGTCCGAGGTCACCACCGCGTCGATACGCCTGCAAGTCCCGCAGGCGCTGCATCAGCTCAGCGCGACGCTTGCTGTCCTTCTCCGCAAGCAGCGCCTTGTCGACTTTCTGCCGATCTTCCTCACTGAAGTTCGCCAGGCGCAGCGCGACGGCACGGTTGTCGTCCAGACGTTTGCGGAGGTTCTTCTCACTCGGCGCGTCGAAGAAGGCCGGATCGGGGAGCAGGCCGAGGCGGTTGATCTGGAGAGCTGCTTGATCGCGAAGCTGCGCACCACTGAGGTCGCGCAGCGTAAGGAAGTAGTCGACGATGTCAGAGAACGAGACTTGCTCGTCCGAGCCGATGATCTGCCACCAGCGCGGGAGTACGTCATTGGGTTCACTGAAGCCGACGACGGCGCGCTCGACGAGAAAGTGTCGAAGCTGCGCCGGTCCAACCGGCGCGAAGTCTTCGAGCGATGTCAACTTCGCTGTGTCGGAGTCGGCGATGACGACGATGAGTGCGTCAAGGTTGCGCTGATTGCGCCACACTTCCGCTTGCTCAACATGTGTACTGAAGATGTCTCCTTCGATCCCGGCGCTCGTCGCTGCGTTCGACGCAGCGGGATCGAGATACGCGATCCGAAGGTCGACGTCCTGCTCGAGGAGCGCGGCCAGTTCTGGCAGGACAGCGTCTGCGTCTAGATGCGGCACGTCCCGGACGAGGACGCCCGGCTGTCCCTGTGCTTGGCGTAGTGCTTCCGCCAGCAGTTGCGCGACGAGCGTCGCCGTTGGAGAAGGTTCGGGCTTCACGCTGCAGCCAGATCAGTCGTGACGACGGTACGTCCGTCGGCGTATGCCTTGGCGAAACCGATGTCGATGATGAGATCCCGGAACTCGATGAGGTTCAAGCGAAGCTCCGACTCGATAACGGAGACGGACCGGCGCACGGGTGCGCCCGCACGGAGGTCATTGTGGCGGATCACGCCGAAGTCAACGGTGCGCCCGACCACGATGCCGTATGACTCGCGCAGACGGTCGAGAAACTCGTCGAAGTCAACCGGATCACCCGGCGCGACGGTTGAGGCCACGAGCAACTCCGCGAACTCTGCGCTTGCGCCGTAGCGCTTGTGTTCCTTGCCCCCACGTCCGCGGTTGTCGTATGGAAGCAGGTAGCCGGCACGGCGTCCGAGGGCAAGCAAGGTGTTCCATGGGAAGCCCTGCACCTCCTTTGGCCCAACACCGGAGTACCCAACTTTCCAGTACGCCTCGGCCAGAGCGTCGATCGGCTTATGGCCGGCGACGTGGGCGGCGTACTCAGCACGAACTGCGTCCCACTCCTTCGACTCGGGCAGGTCGTCGACGAAGGCATCGGTCTTGGACCCGGTGGCTTCATTGAGGTGATCGTGAATGCGTTCCAGCACGAGTTGCTCGATAGCTCGGAACCCGCCTTGCAACGTCGCTGCTGACGCTTCGCGTAGAGAGCGACGACGTCCGTCAAAGAGGTCAAGCAGGAGCGGAGGTAGAGGACCGTCATCGCTGGTGTCGTGACAACGCCGGATCATGTGCACGTGAATCGCGAAGACGCCGAACAACACGAGGCGACGCAGTGTCGTCAGCTTTGAGCCGTGCGCGCTCTCGTATTCAGCCAGTTGGTCGTATCGCTCACGCAAGGTGCGCAACGTGGGCGAAGTGAGCGTGCCGGCAGAGTCCGTGGCGAGCAACACGGCTGAGCGGTCTGCGCGTGTGAGAGCAGCAGCCCCCAGCGTTGCTTCCTTCGACTCGCCAATGTCCAGCAGCGGCCACCCGATCGTCGTCCACGGATCAGTATCGGTGGTAAGCAGGTCGCGCAGCAGAGACGCGGCGGCGTCGGGTTTGGTTGGAGTGCCGGCAGTCAGGAGTCCGGCAAGGAAGTCGCCGGAGCCATTATCGGAGAAGTCGTTGGTGATCATGCGCTCGTGGGAAAAGGTGAAGGACGCGAGCGTGGGGAACACTGCGTCGTCGGCTCCGAGCGTGTCCTTCGCCAAGGAGCGGAACCGCGTCATCGCTTCGTCGGTTGGGCGGTTGCCAAACCGGTCGGTGAAGCGGTCGCCATAGTCGGTGATGATCGCCTCGTTGGGGTTGCGTTCTTCCTTGAACCCGCCTCGCTGGTTGTCGACGTATTGACGCAGGACACGTGCGAGCGGCGCGAAGTCCGTCTGCGTGCCGAGCACTCGACGAGCCATGGCATTCGCTACGTGAACAGGCTTCATCGACGCGTTAGTCGGGATGAAACCGAACTCCGTGTCGTATATTCGACGCAGCACGTCGGACGGTGTTTCGATCTCGCTCACAGTTCATACTTTCGGGGTTCGCGGCGCACTTGCACCTTGGCGCGGAGGTTGGTGTCGACGTTGCGGATATCCAGGTCTGCGAGTGCACGCGGATCGTGGAAATGGCGGTGCAACTCGTCGACGAAGCGAGTCACCTTGCGCGCGACGCTGCGAGACCACGTCGAGCGACCGAGTCCAACTGCTGCTTCGCGCAACGTCAGATAAAGGTCGCGGTCGATGAGCAGGCGACTTGAGTCGTCGCTGCCGTGTCGCGCGGTCAGCGAGAACTGGCTGGCGCGACGCATGTCTGCCGGGAGCCACGCGTGGACCCACTCGGCGAGTTGCGGCCCTTCCGCATCGATGGCCTCGGCTGGTTGCGCGTACAGGGCGACGAAGGCGGTTGGCGCCCGCACGTCGTAGCGATGGCTCTGCCACAACGTGAGGCGATCACCTTCCTCGTGCTTGCAGTCTGGCTCGAAGAAGCGGTTGACCGCGAGCACCATCTGTCGCACGAGTTGTGGGTCACCATTGAGGCCATCGCGCAGCACGTGGTCGAAGTCTGACTCGTCTTGCGGGAGGTGTGCCAGTAGGTCGCCGCCGCGAGCGTGCTCGAAGAAGAAGCGGCGCTTGGCGATCCGGAAGCAGGTCTGCCTATCTTCTTCTGCGCAGTTCGCCGGGGCGAGCGGGACGTTGTTCGGGTCGAGCCATTCCTCCACGTTGGTGGTTCCGCGCCATAGGTCCTCGTCTATCTCGGGATGAGTGATCGCTGCTGGATCGAACGCCCGTCGTACGAGTTCGAAGAGCGGACCGATCCCACCTTCAAAGACGAGGTTGGCGAACATGTAACGACCATCGCCCTGACTCATGATGCGGCCGGTGGAATCCGTGCCGCCTGTGACCACGTACGCAAGGAAGCCCATGAGCTGGCGCATCGTTGTGTGGTCGCCGCGACGTGACGCCTGCTCCAGCATGGCGGCCAGCCGTGTAGTCACGCGATCGCTGCGCAGCAGTTCGACGTTCTTCGTCGCAGGGTCTGCGGGTGCAAGCCCGGCGGTGAACCGATCGTCAGTGAGTCGTTCGAGCGCAGACGTCACGACCCGTGGTGCGAGGACGTTGCGCAAGTTGAGGTCGATGACCGATACCTTCCCCTGTCGAGAAGCCGGACTCGGTCCGAAGTACACGGCTGAGCGCACCTGGCGCACTGCCTCCTCGACGGGAGCGAAGCCTTGCTGTAGTGCAATCCGCCGCAACTCGAACAGAGGCCACTCGTTGATGGCAAGAATGAACGCACGACCGTTCTCGTCGCACGACCGCCACGAACTGAGAATGTCGGTGTCGCTGCACGCGTTTGCGTCGGTGATGACGACAGCGTCGAGCGCGGCGAGTTGCTCGCGGAGACGTTCAATAACGAAGGTCTTTCCGTCTCCGGGGTTGCCGGTGATGATGACCTGTCGACCGTCGTTGGCTGCTTCAAGAATGAAGTTGTCGAGGCCCAAGTCAACGTGGATCCAGTCGAGTTCTTCGAGCGTGAGGCGATCGGCGTAGCTGTTCGCGTTGCGGTACAGCTTCTCCACGAAAGAGATGGGCCCCGCGCTGTTGAACACGCGCAGGTCCGTGACCGCGATCGGCTCAGCTGTCCGGTGCGCAGCGTACGCCGATGCACCCAAGTCCGAAGCGACGCGGCTAAGCAGGTGATCGTCGCGTCGCGCCATTCGCAGGCTCGGCAGAGTTGTCGGACGAGCGACCCTCGCCTTCGCCCATCGCTCGTACCAATGCGCTGCGATTGCGCCTGTCGTGCCGGTGCCGCCCTTCACGGGAAGGATGTACCTTGGCCGCTTCGCGAGGCCGAAGAGCACGTCGAGCGAATTTGCTGCGAGCGGCACGGCGTAGAGCAACCTCGGTGAGTGATGACGCAGGTACTCGTCGGGTCGCAAACCGAGGCCTTCGAGCCCAAGTCGCAACGATCTGAGCTTTGGGCTCATACCTTCACCGAAGAGGTTGTTCACCAACCGCTTCTTGCTGTTGGCGAGCCGAGCGACGGCCATCAGCGTTTCGGTGGTGTCCGACGCGAACTGCACCGTGCCGAAGCTGTCGGTGGTACCAACCCGCTCATAGCGAATCTCGCCCTCACTGCCAGCGATAGATCCTGGAATGCGCACCCGGTTGTACTGCGCACTGCCCAGCGCATACAAGCTTGACGTCGTGAGCAACGAGAGCGCTGGCGTCCGCCGGATCGGACGACCGGCCATGCCTGAGGCGATCAGACTCACTTTCCCCTCGTAGCGCTCTCTCACGTCGGCGACGACCTGCGGGCTCGTCATCAGCATCGCGACGAGCTTCCCGCCGAGGATCTGGTTGTACGGTGCAACTGCGCCGCACGTGATGATCTCCATGACGTTCTCGGCGATCGCTCGCTGCTTCAATCGGCGCATCGTCGTCTCGACCGCGCGGTGTCCGTCGTCCGTGTCGAGCAGCGGAAGCAGCCGGTCCGGGTGGTCGTAGATTTCAGCGCTGTCGAAGACGGCGAGCGTGCGGATGGTGTCGGCAAGATTCGCTGCACGCTTGCGCCGGTAAAGATTCGTCTTCGCGACCTTCACCCAGTTGACCTCGTCCGCCCGACCTGCCTCGACGAAGTTGTGTGCATCGCGAATTAGGAGGTACTCGGGCGTGCGTTCGTCGCCAGCGTGTTCGAGATCATTCGAGCGTGCCGCGTCCGCGTTCTGCTCGACGGCGGTGAGGCGGGCGACAGCAGTGTCCGGCCGAAGACGACGGATGTTCAGATCGGCCGAGTACACGCGATCGTACTCCTCGCGCATGTAGTCGACGAGGTGCCGCGCGATGACTCGGCGCTCGGTCGGAGTACACGACTCGAGTCGGCGGCGCAGAGCGACGCTCGACCATCCGAGGGCATCGTCACGTTGCGACAAGCCGAGAATGGCATTACCCAATGCTGCGATGCCGATGACAGGACGGTGAGGCACCGCGGCGTCACGAACGATGTAGTGAAGGTTCCGACCGGGTGTCTGCTGGTACGGGATGGACCACTGCAGCCGGGCGTACCGCCAGATGTCCTGTAGGCGGATGCCGGTGTCGGGGTCGCGCACATCGCCTTCGACCAACTCCAGCTCAGGGCGGATCGCTGTCGAGACGTCCGCTTCGTCTAGGTCGGCGAGGCGCTCCGCAAGGTCGGGACCGTCAGCGAACACCGAGGCGATGCCGCTGCGCTCCATCTTGCTGATGAACGTCGCAACAGAATCCGAAAGGAGTTGGTCAGCGATGACGAACTTGAAGGAGTTGCGCAACTCGGACTTGCTGTCGCTGGGATCCTCGCCGGCAGCGCTGACGATCGGCGGAAGGATGAAGATGCCGTCGTCGTCGGCACCGGCAGACCAGCCCTGGAGGACGAGGTCGCGGAGGAGTCGCAGCGTCGCCAGGTAGTACACCGTAGGGTGCAGGTCGTCGGCAGCAACGCCGTAGTGGCCGAGGTGCACGCGCCGTGTCTCGGCGGTGTCGATGGACGCTCTGATGCGGTTCACCGAACTGTCGAAATCCCGGCCCTGGATATCCTTGACGAGAGCGACGAGATCCTGATGGTACCCGATGCTCAGTCGAGGCCGGAAGCGCCGTGCTTCGACCTTGCCGCCTTGGACGCCTCTAACCGGCTGCAGTGCGGAGGAAGCGGGACTCATGAGACGCCTGCCTTCCGGCGACCGCTCACATAGTCCAGCAGGTCTGACTTCAGAAAACGCCAGGCTCGACCAATCTTCTCACCAGGGAGGGCGCCATCGCGGGCGAGATTCAGGACCGTCTTCGTGCTCACGCGCAAGAGCTTGGCGGCCTCTTCGGCCGTTAGTACCTCCGTATCTTCCTGCATCTTCCGCTAACTCCTGTGTCGTGGCTCTCAGATGACCGTACTCGGCCGGTGTGACAACGATCGCGGACCCGGACAGCAGTTCAACGCCGATCAATCGATCGATGCGACTTTGTATCAACTGGTTCCCGGAGATATCGGAGTGGCGTGTGTGGGTGGTGGCCGATGGCGCGTGCGGACTTGACCGCTCGGACCCTCCGCCAGTGCGTTGGCGGACGCGTCGGTATTGGGACGACGCAGAGGCGGGCGGGGAAGCGCCTGCGCGAGTCTGGCTGACGTCGAGCCGCGCTCTACCTCGATACCTCATCACCTCTTCCGTTGCCGCCCTACGGGCGGGTGCTGTGGTGCGTCACCGCTCGCTTGCCGGTCAAGCCCCTCGTTCCTCGGGGCCGAGCCTTCGGTTGACCGGCGCTCGTCGGCGACGCCGCCCGTGCGGGCGAAAGCCCGACCGAAGGAGGCGTCGAGATGAAGGCACAGGATCTGTTCGAGCAGGTGACCGCCGATCTGGTGGCAGCGATCGAAGACGGGGCGAGCGATTGGCGGATGCCGTGGCGTCGGCTCGGCGCCGGTCTGCCTCGAAGTGTGGAAGGGCGACCGTACCGAGGTTGGAACGCGCTCGTCTTGGCGATGGTCGGCGGTGACCGCGGGTGGACGTCGGCACGGTGGGCCACCTACCGAGGTTGGCAGCGCCATGGAGCCCAAGTCCGCAAGGGTGAGCGTGGCACGCATGTCGTGTTGTGGAAGCCGATCGAACGGCACGAGCAGACCGACGAGGGCGACGACGCTGTGCACCGGTCGCTGATCGCTCGGACCTTCACCGTGTTCGCAGCGGAGCAGGTCGACGGGGCAGACCGGTGGCGCGCACCTACGCACGTTCCGGAGGGTGAGCGGATCGAGCAAGCCGACGCGTACTTCGCTGCGATTGCTGCCGAGGTCGTGCACGGTGGTGATCGAGCCTGCTACGTCCCTGCGCTCGACCGCATCCATCTGCCACACCTGGGCCAGTTCGACAAGCCGGCGGCGTACTACACGACCGCGGCGCATGAACACACCCACTGGACCGGCCACCGTGATCGACTCGCACGTGATCTGTCGGGACGGTTCGGGTCCGATGCTTACGGGGCCGAAGAGTTGGTCGCCGAGTTGGGCGCCGCGTTCTGGTCGGCACAGTTCGGGCTCGAGCAGGCGACCCGCCACGATCACGCCGCCTACCTCGGCGACTGGCTCCGCATCTTGAAGAGCGACCCGCGAGCGCTCGTCGCCGCATGCAGTCACGCGCAGCGAGCGGTCGACCTCCTCAACGAGCGCGCACGTTGGAACACCAGCGCCACCGATGCCAACGACGACGACGTCGCGTTGACCGCCTGAAAACCACGACCAGCACCCTCCACCGGCGTGGGCGGGTGCTGCGGTGGCGTGTCGGACGTTGCCGCCCTGCGGGCGGGTGCAGTGGTGCGGCACCGGTCCGCTGCCTGTCAAGCCCCTCGTTCCTCGGGGCCGAGCCCTGCGGGTTGACAGGCGCTCCCCGGCGACGCCGCCCGTGCGGGCGAGGCGGCCCACCAAACGGGACGGCTCCACCGGAACGGGTGGTCGGGTTCGGGGAAGTCCCCGGCCACCCGCCCGGTGCCAACCCACCGCAAGGAGGCACCAGCCATGACCGACACCCTCACCACCGACCCAACCGCCACCACTCGGCCGGACCAGTTGCACGTGTGCGCCGACACCACCCCAGGCGTGCACCTCACCGACAGCGACGAGATCTTCTGGTGGCTCCCGGTGATCGGACCAACCGCGACCGTTCTCGCTCAGACCCTCGCCCGGTACACCCCGACCGGCGGCACGACGTGGAACACCACCGAACTCGCACAACGCATCGGCCTGTCCGGCAACCGATCGAAGCTGTGGGCCAGCCTCAACCGTCTCGACCAGTTCGGCGTCGCCCAATTCCACGCCACCGACGTCCTCACGATCCGGCTGGCACTCCCCGCCCTGTCCGCTCGGCACCTCGACCGGCTCCCCGCCGACATGGCAACCGCCTACCGCACCGATTACCACCACAGCAGCGACTGACCACCCGGCCTGGTCACCGGAGCCGATCAAACCGGTGACCAGGCACAGGGAGTCCCCAACCGGCCGTGCAGGGAGCGCTCCAGGGAGTCCCACCTGGCATCGCTGGACGTTGCCGCCCGCCGGGCGGGTGCGGTGATGCGTCGCCGCTCGCTTACCGGTCAAGCCCCTCGTACCTCGGGGCCGAGCCCTTCGGGTTGACCGGCGCTCGTCGACGACGCAGCCCGTGCGGGCTAACCAGCCCACCGCCTCGAAAGGAACCACGACATGATCACCGTGCTCTCGTCCCCGAAGCCCGGCAGCGGAACCACAACCACCGCTGCGCTTCTCGCCCTCACCATCCGCCAAACCACCGGCGGCCATGCTCACATCGTCGATTTATGCGGCGACCAACCCGCCGTCCTCGGCATCACCATCCGCCCAGGGTCGACGACCGACGTCGCTGCGCGACTCACCCTCCACGACCTCGCCGACGCAACCACCGACGAACAAGTCGCCGCGATTTGCCGACTCGCCCAAACCGCCGAGGACGTCATCGTCGACGCCGGACCATCCACCCACCCGATCCACCCGCTCCTCCCCGCCAGCACAGTCCGCTGTTGTTGGGTGCTGCGCCCGTGCTACCTCGCACTCCGCAAAGCTATGGCGCTCACCCATCGGCCCAACCACGTGATCATGCTCGACGAGATCGGCCGTGCACTCACCGCCACCGACATCGAAACCGTCACCGGCACACCCGTCGTCGCGACCATCGACATCCACCCACTGATCGCCCGAGCGATCGACGCCGGACTTCTCACCGCCCGACCACCACAACCAGCCGTCACTGCGCTCACAGCCCTCATCCATGGCACTGAGGCAGCGTGATGAACACCGCAGCAATCACTGGAACCGTCGCCAGCACCCCCACCTACAAGACCCGCGGCTTCCTCCCCACCACCGACTTCGACGTCACCGTCACCTGCGGCCGGCGGAGTCACACGATTAACGTGCAAGCCCTCAACGACCAAGCCCGAACCGCCCGCCGCTACGTTCCCGGCGACCACGTCGCCATCACCGGATACCTCCACAGCGAAGCGTGCGACATGCCCGACCGCAGCGTCTGGCACCGAGTCAAGATCGTCGCCTACGAGATCGACCACCAACCCGCGCCCGACACCAACCCGATCGAGGTGCTGCGATGATCGCCGACCCCGCCACCGTTGTGCTCACTGCTCTCGTCGCCCACTGGGCCGACGATCACCCCGCCCGCACCGTGTGGCTCATCGAATGCCTGCAGCGCCACAACACCGGCGACTGGGGCGAGCTCGGCGCAGCCGACTGCGCCGCGAACGACCACGCCATCCGTCACGGTTCACGCCAAGTGATGTCCCGCTACCCGGTCCCTGACGAACTGAGCGACCCGGCTGACACCGACGACGCGATCTGGGTCATCACCGACGACCTCGACTTCGAGCCGATCACCACCATCCTCTGGCCCAGCGACTACTGAGCGGCCATGAGATACCGGCGTCCGAACCCTGACGCCCACGCCTGCATCTGCTCGTCATCGATCGATGAGGCAGCGGCGACGATCGCTTCGAGCGTGACCAAGCGGAGCCGCTGGGGATCGAACAGGTGCGCCGCCACCGACGTTGCCGCTGTCGCGGCTGCAGTGTCGTCGGCCGGCGCAACCACGATGTAGCGGCCGACGCTGCCAGTCTCGTTCTCGACGAGTGCCGCCAGCATCAACCCGCGCCACAGTTGGTTCGTAGCGCTCGCGACCAACGCGTCGGCCGCTCCCGGACGGAACCAGCCGCACCGCTCGGTGACTTCCCGGTAGGTCGCCGTGTCGTACACGGTTGCGCTGAACGGCTCGGTGTACTTCGTCTCGATCGCCAGGAACCGACGTGCGCCGCTGCCG
>JALHOG010000061.1 GCA_022843125.1 Ilumatobacteraceae bacterium | reverse complement strand
GTCGCCCGCCGGTCGAGCCGATCGCCTGCGTGATGACGGCGGCGGCGTCGCGACGGGCGGAGCGGAGCCACGACGTCGAGGTCGGCGACGAGTCGCCGCAGCGCCGCCAACTCCTCGATCGTGCACTCGGCGAAGTCGCGGTGGCGGAGGATCTCGTGCCCGCTCGCCGGGGCACCGCTCGGCTGCTCTCGCTCGTCGTCGCTCTCATCCTGCGTGGCCCCCGGCACCGGCGCCGGCCTCGACCGGCCAGCGCTCTCGTGCTCGCGCCCGGCCGTGCCCGGCGCGCTGGGACGACCCCGGTCGAGCGAGCGGATGTCGGGTTGGTTCGCATCGCCGCGGCTGTCGGCGACGTCGGTCAGGCCCCGGAACACGTCGTTGAACACCCGGTCGTACGCGGCGATCTCCTGCGGTGAGCCGCTGAGCGTGACGCGCCCGAGCCAGTACAGCTCCTGCGTGGTGGCGGGCCGAGCGGTCGCGACGGCAGCGGCGAACCGACCCGCTCTGTCCGGTCCGGCCTCGACCCCGAGCAGATGGAGGCGCTCGGCGAACCGAGCGGCGACATCCGCGAGGTCGGGCATCAGGCGCCCACGAGCCACGCCATCGAGCGGTCGGTGACCAGATCGATGTCTTCGCGATACTTCGCGATCGACCCGATGGTCAGCGCAGCTGCATCGGCCGTGAGCACCTCGAACCCGAGGACGCGCAACGCTTCCACCCAGCCGATCGCCTCGGCGATGCCCGGCTGCTTCTGGACGTCGAGCGTCCGGACCCGAGCGACCGCCGCCGCCACTTGCTCGGCCAGTGACTGCTGCGCCGCCGGGACACGTGACCGGATGATCTCGGTCGCCCGATCGGTGCTCGGGTAGTCGATCCAGTGGTACAGGCACCGACGTTTGAGGGCGTCGTGCAGGTCACGCGTGCGATTGGAGGTCAGGATCGCGATCGGAGGATGCACCGCGGCCTGTGTACCGATCTCGGGGATGGTGACCGCCGACTCGGCGAGCACCTCGAGCAGGAACGCCTCGAACTCGTCGTCGGCACGATCGACCTCGTCGATGAGCAGCACGGCGGGCAGCGGGCCCGGGTGCCGGAGCGCTGCGAGGATCGGCCGCTCGACGAGGAAGTCGGCCGTGAACATGTCGGCATCGCTCAGGTGATCGCCGCGCGCCTCGGCGAGCCGGATCGAGAGGAGCTGGCGGGTGTAGTTCCATTCGTACAGTGCCTCGCCGGCATCGATGCCCTCGTAGCACTGGAGGCGGATGAGCGGTGTGCCGAGCGCACTTGCCAGGGCCTTGGCCGCCTCGGTCTTGCCGACGCCGGCCTCGCCCTCGAGCAGGATCGGTTGCGGCAGGCGTGCCGCGCAGAACAGCGCGGTCGCCAGCCCTTGATCGGCCAGGTAGCCCACGCCGCGCAGGGCAGCATCGAGAGCCGCCACATCGGGCAGCAACGATGCGATGCCGTCGTCGGCGGACGGTGCGCTCACGCGACGAGGTACGCGTCAGGGTTGGCAGCGAACGCCCGGAGGCACCCGCTGCCGCAGAACCACTGCCGGGTGCCGGCATGGTCGAGGTGGAGCGAGGAGTCGACCATCACGACCGACATGCCACACACCGGGTCGGTGGCGCTCTCGGCCGGCGGCGCCGATTCGCTGACCGGACGCCCCGACGGGCGCGGGCGCAGCGAGACGATCTCGGTCATGATCGACAGCGCGATCTCTCCCGGCGTTCGGGCGCCGATGTCGAGCCCGGCCGGCGAATGGATGCGCGAGGTGTGACCCGAGCACATGTCGAGTGACCCGACGACCGCCTCGCCCCGCTTGCGGCTGGCGACCAGGCCCACGTACGGCACGTCGGCGTGGAGCGCGGCGATCAGCGCCGGCTCCTCGTCGCGCCCGTGCGAAGCGACGACGACGGCCGATGCGCCTGCGCAGGCATCGGCGGTGAGTTCGCCGGCGACGTTCGACACCGCCCACCCGATCTGCCCGGCGACGCCGGCGAGCGCCGATGCCACCGGCGCCGAGCCGATGATCAGCATCAGCGGCGCAGGAAGCACGGGCTCCATGAAGATCTCGAGGGTGCCGCCCGACAGGCACGGGTTGTGCACGACCAGCTTGCCCGGGACGTCGGGTTCCGGCACCGGGGTGATGCGCAGCAGCAGCGACTCACCGCTGTCGAGCAAGGCCAGCCCCTGGGCGCGGACGGTCGACTCCGCACACGAGCCGCCGACGAACCCCTCGATCGTCCCGTCGGGCAGCACCAACGCCTCGGCGCCGGGCTTCGCCGACGTCGGGGCCTCGGCCAGGACGACGCGCGCGTGCACGTACGGCACCCGCGCCGCCCGCAACTCGCTCGCGCGCGCCGCTTCCATCAGTCGGTGAACGCCAGGTCGGTGCGCAGAGGCCTGCCCTGCATGGTCATCCACACCTGTGCCGGAGTGAGCGGCATGTCGGCGTGACGGACCCCGTACGGCTTGAGCGCGTCCATGACGGCGTTGACGACCGCTGCGG
This sequence comes from Ilumatobacteraceae bacterium, assembly GCA_022843125.1. Taxonomy (GTDB): domain Bacteria; phylum Actinomycetota; class Acidimicrobiia; order Acidimicrobiales; family Ilumatobacteraceae; genus Ilumatobacter. Next base: position 31,415 of record JALHOG010000061.1, on the reverse strand, counting down.
GGGACCCGACCGTGGCTGACTCGCCGACGCCCTTGCAGCCGAGCGGGTGGTGTGGTGACGGGGTGACCGTCTCGCCCAGCTCGAACATCGGGACCTCCATCGGGGTGGGCAGGAGGTAGTCCATGTAGGAGCCGCCGAGGCACGTCCCGTTCTCGTCGAACGCGATGACCTCCATGAGCGCCATGCCGATCCCGTCGACCAATCCGCCGTGGACCTGGCCCTCGACGATCATCGGGTTGATGCGCGGGCCGCAGTCGTCGACCGCGATGAAGCGGCGGACCTTGACCATGCCCGTTCCCGGGTCGATGTCGACGACGCAGATGTACGCCCCGAACGGATACGTGAGGTTCGGCGGGTTGTAGACGGCCGACGCGTCGAGATGGCCCTCGACCCCTTCGGGGAGCTCGAGGCTGGAGTGTGCGAGCAGGGCGAGCTCCTGGATGGTCTTGCCGTTGTCGGGGTCACCCTTCACCTGCCAGCGGCCGAGCTCCCACTCGAGGTCGTCGACCGAGCACTCGAGCGCGGTGGCGGCGATGATCTTCGCCTTCTCGCGCACGCGCTCGGCCACAACGGCCGCAGCGGCGCCCGACACCGGGGTGGAACGGGACCCATATGTGCCGAGCCCGAACGGTGTGTTGTCGGTGTCGCCGTGGATCACCTCGACGTCCTCGGGCGGGATGCCGAGCTGGTGGCTCACGATCTGGGCGAAGGTGGTCTCGTGGCCCTGGCCCTGGGTCTGCACCGACAGCCGGATCTGTGCCTTGCCCGTCGGATGGATGCGCAGCTCGCAGCCGTCGGCCATGCCCAGCCCGAGGATGTCCATGTGCTTGCGCGGGCCGGCGCCGACACCCTCGGTGAAGAACGAGATGCCGATGCCCATCAGCTCGCCCTTGGCTCGCTTCTCGGCCTGCTCACGTCGGAGCTCCTCGTACCCGGCCATGTCGAGAGCGAGCTGGAGCGCCCGCGGATAGTCACCCGAGTCGTACTCCCACCCGGTGGGCGTGGTGTACGGGAACTGCTCCGGCTGGATGAGGTTCTTCATCCGCAGCTCGGCCGGGTCCATGCCGAGCTCGTCGGCCAGGCAGTCGACGATCCGCTCGACGAGGTAGACCGCCTCGGTGATCCGGAACGAGCACGCGTACGCGACGCCGCCCGGCGCCTTGTTGGTGTAGACGGCGGTGACCTTGCAGTGCGCCGCGCCGTAGTCGTACGAGCCGGTGAAGATGTGGAAGAAGCCGGCCGGGTAGTTGGTGGGCTGCGCGGTGGCGTGGAACGCGCCGTGGTCGGCGAGCACGTCGACCTGGAGGCCGAGGATCTTGCCGTCCTTGGTCGCGGCGATCCGCCCCTTCATGTGGTAATCCCGGGCGAACCCGGTGGACATCAGGTTCTCCGAGCGGTCCTCCATCCACTTGACCGGGCGCTTGGTGACGATCGAGCCGACGATCGAGCATACGTACCCGGGATAGATGGGCACCTTGTTGCCGAACCCGCCGCCGATGTCGGGCGCGATCACCTGGATCTTGTGCTCGGGGAGGCCGGCGACCATCGCGTACACGGTGCGGTGGGCATGCGGCGCCTGGGTGTTCGACCAGAGCACCAACTTCCCGGTGATCGGATCCATGTGCGCCACGGTGCCGCACGTCTCCATCGGCGCTGGGTGCGAACGCGGGTAGAGCATCTCCTGCTCGACGACCACGCCACCGTCGGCGAGGGCGGCGGCGAACGCCTCGTCGGCCTTGACCGCGTCGCCCGCCTCCCAGTCGTAGATGTGGTTGTCGGTCTTGCCGTCCTTGTCGTCGCGGATGACCGCGGCGTCGGCATCGAGTGCCTTCTTCGCGTCGACCACCACGGGCAGCGGCTCGTACTCGACGTCGATCAGGTTGAGCGCGTCACGCGCCGAATACCGGTCTTCGGCGACGACGAACGCGACCTCCTGACCGTGGAAGCGCACCTTGTCGGTGGCGAGCACCGCCTGGGTGTCGTACGACAGCGTCGGCATCCAGGCGAGGCCGAGCGTCTCGAGCGTCGCACCGGTGATGACAGCGTGCACCTTCGGATGCGCCTCGGCCTCGGACGTGTCGATCGACACGATCCGCGCATGCGCGTACGGGCTCCGCAGAATCGCCCCGTGCAACATGCCGGGCAGCTGGACGTCGTCGACATAGTTGCCGTGGCCGCGGACGAAGCGCACGTCCTCCTTGCGGAGCATCCGCCCGAACCCGATCGGGTTGCCGGCAGCACTGGTGGGAACCGCAGTGTCGGTCACGCGCTGACCTCCTTGTTGTTGAGCTTGTCAGCAGCGAAGCGGACGGCTTCGACGATGTTGTGGTAGCCGGTGCACCGGCACAGCTGGCCCGACAGGCCGTCGCGGATCTCGTGCTCACTCGGGTCGGGGTTCTGCTCGAGCAGCCACTTGGCGGTGATCATCATCCCCGGGGTGCAGTAGCCGCACTGGAGGCCGTGGCACTCGATGAAGCCCTCCTGGATCGGATGAAGCCCGTCTGGCCCTTCGAGCCCTTCGACCGTGGTGACCTCGCAGCCGTCGACCATCGCGGCCAGCACGGTGCAGCTCTTCATCGGGACGCCGTCGACCGCGACGACGCACACCCCGCAGTTCGACGTGTCGCAACCCCAGTGGGTGCCCGTCAGCCCGAGTGTGTCGCGCAGGAAGTGGACGAGCAGCGTGCGCCCCTCGGCCTCTGCGGTGCGTTGCTCGCCGTTGACGGTGACGGTCACCGACACGCTGTTGTGGTGGTCGTGGCTCATGCCGCGGCTCCTTGTGCTCGTGCGATGGCTCGTCGGAGCGCTCTGGCGGTCAGCTCGCCGGCCAGGTGACGCTTGTACTCGGCCGGGCCGCGCTGGTCGGTGGTGGGATTGCAGCCGGCCGCAGCGGCGGCGGCCGCAGCGGCGATCACGTCGTCGCTCGGTGCCTGGCCGCGCAGCACCGCTTCGGCGTCGGTGGAGACGAAGTGCTCGGCCCCGACTGCGCAGAGCCCGATGCCGGCGTCGCTGATGATGCCGCCGTCCATCCAGACCGCTGCGGCCGCTGCGGCGATCGCCCAGTCGCCGACCCGGCGCTCGACCTTCTCGTACGCACTCCCGCACCCGTTGCGGATCGGGACGCGGATGTGGGTGAGCATCTCGGCGTCACCGACGACGGTTTCGTACGGACCGGTGTGGAGTTCGCGGACGGCGACGGTGCGCGTGCCGCCCGAACCGCGAATCACGGCCGTGGCGTGGAGGGCCGACAATGCCGCAGACAGGTCTTCGGCGGGGTCGGCCTGGCACAGGGAGCCACCGATCGTGCCGCGGTTGCGGACCACCGGGTCGGCGATCACGCGTTCCGCGTCGTGTAGCACCGGGAAGTGCTCGCCCACCACGGCGGATCCGAGCAGGTCGTTGTGGCGCGCCATCGCACCGATCACGAGGTCGCTGCCGTCGATCGAGATCGTGCCCAGCTCAGCGGCCAACGGATTGATGTCGATCACGTGCTCGGGCTGCGCGAGGCGGAGCTTCATCATCGGGATGAAGCTGTGGCCACCGGCCACCAGGCGTGCCTCCGGACCCAGCTGCTCGAGCAGCTGGATCGCGTGGTCGACGCTGGTGGCCCGTTCGTAGCCGAACGGTGCTGGTACCTGCATGTGTCCCCTCTTTCGAACCGCACAGCGGCCCGTGGTCGTCGATGGCCGGACAACCGCGACTCGCACCTCCCCAGGCGTGCCGCCGCGTTCGACGTGAGCGGGAGTATTCCGCGGTGTTCGGCGCCCAGTCAATCCGTGCGCGCGATCGGTGCTCGCGCGTCGCAGTTCGTGCGGGCTACCTGGGGGTAACTAGCGTGACGCCATGACCGAAGCAGTGATCGTCGCCACCGCCCGCAGCCCGATCGGGCGTGCCATGAAGGGCTCGCTCGTCGATCTCCGTCCCGACGACATGTCGGCACAGATCGTCCGGGCGCTGATGGACAAGGTGCCCCAGGTGTCGGCCGACATGGTCGAGGATCTGATCATGGGATGTGGGCAACCGGCCGGCGAGGCGGGGTTCAACATCGCGCGCGTCACCGCCATCCTCGCCGGTCTCGACGGCGTGCCGGGCGTGACTGTCAACCGGTACTGCTCGTCGAGCCTGCAGACGATCCGCATGGCGGCTCATGCGATCAAGGCCGGCGAGGGCGACTGCTTCATCGCCGCCGGCGTCGAAGCGGTCAGTCGCTACGGCGCCGGAGCGTCCGACACGGCCCCGAACGCGATCTTCAAGCCGTCGGGCGCCCGCACTCAAGAGCGCTCGCAGGGTGGCGCCCCGGTGTGGAGTCCGCCGGAGGGTCTGCCCGACATCTACATCGCGATGGGGCAGACCGCCGAGAACGTCGTGCAGACGGAGAACGTCAGCCGCCAGGAGATGGACGAGTTCGCAGCGCTCAGCCAGCAGCGCGCGGTCGCCAACGTCGAGAACGGCTTCTTCGAGCAGGAGATCACCCCGCTCACGCTGCCCGACGGCACCGTCGTCTCGAAGGACGACGGACCCCGCGCCGGCACCACCGCCGAGGGGTTGTCCCAGCTCAAGCCCGTGTTCCGTCCCGACGGTCAGGTCACGGCAGGCAATGCGTGCCCGCTCAACGACGGCGCCGCCGCGGTGATGGTGATGAGTGCCACCAAGGCCGCCGAACTGGGCCTCACACCGCTCGCCCGCATCGTGTCGTCGGGCGTCTCGGCGCTCGACCCGGAGATCATGGGTCTCGGCCCGATCGACGCCAGCCGGCAGGCGCTCGCCCGGGCCGGCTTGACGATCGACGACATCGACCTCGTCGAGATCAACGAGGCGTTCGCCGCCCAGGTCCTCCCGTCGGCGAAGCACCTCGGCATCTCGCTCGACAAACTCAATGTGAACGGCGGCTCGATCGCCCTCGGCCACCCGTTCGGCATGACCGGCGCCCGCATCATGACCACGCTCATCCACGGCCTCCAGGAGAGCGACAAGGAGTTCGGTCTCGAGACGATGTGCGTCGGCGGCGGCCAGGGCATGGCGATGATCATCCAGCGCTTGAGCTGACGACGTTCGGCCCTGGCGGGCGGGGGTCTCGGTGTGCCCATGATGGTCCCGGATCGATGCGGTTGACCGTCGTCGATGTGCTGAGTCACAGGAGGTGCGTCATGCGCGCGCTCGTCGTCTACGAGTCGATGTTCGGCAACACCCACGAGATCGCCGAGTGCGTCGCTGCGGGGTTGCGCGTCGCGCACGAGGTGACGGTGGTCGCTGCGTCTGAGGCCACCGCAGCCGACGCTGCGACGTATGACCTGCTCGTCGTCGGTGCACCGACCCATGCGCACGGCTTGCCGGGTGCGAGCAGCCGTCAGTCGGCCGAGGACATGGCCAGCAAGGACGACGGGCTCGAACTCGACGTCGACGTGTCGGCGCCCGGTGTGCGGGAGTGGCTCGACTCGCTCGGCGAGCGCGACCACGCGCACGCAGCGGCGTTCGACACGAGGGTGGACGGGCCGGCGCTCGTGATGGGGCGAGCGTCGCGGGGTATCGCGAAGCGGCTCAGCCGGCACGGCTTCGACCTCGTGATGGGCCCGGAGAGCTTCCTGGTCGACCGCCACAACCAGCTTCGGGAGGGCGAGGCCGACCGCGCCAGCGAGTGGGGGCGGGCGCTCGCCTACCTCGGTGCCTGACGGAGGCCGTTCGTCAGCGTTCCCAGCGCTGTGGCATCTCGGCGCGGATCGAGATCGTATTGCTGGTGCGGTCGGCGGCCGCCCGCAGCACGTAGTGCTCGTTGCCGGCCCACAGCTCGGCCAGGGCGTAGCCGCCGCTGTCGCGCAACCCGGTGCCGAGGCAGTCGAGCTTGCGGATCTCGAGCCCGGCCTGATCGGCTTCACCGGCCCACAGATTGACCAGCGCTTGTCGGAGCGAGGGATCGTCGAGCAGATCGGCGCCGTCGAGGCACAGCTCGATGGTGGTGATCGTGACCGGGGCGAGCTGGCTGAGATCGACCACGGTGTCGCCGGCCAGATCGCCGTCGAGCATCACCACCACACGGGAGCTACCGCCGTTGCAGCCGCCGACGAATCCGTACCGCACGAGTGGCAGGCCGTCGTCGCCGGTGCTCACCCAACGGACGCGATCGCCGGCCTGGAACATCAGCGGCTCCACTTCCGCTCGGCCACCACTGCGTCGGAGAGTTCCGGCCACCGGAGCAACGCCTCGTCGCTCCACTCCCGGAACGTCCGGTCGGTCAGCGCCACCAGTCCGGTGTCGATCGTCGGATCGACCCACATCATCGTGCCTGACCCGCCGAAGTGACCGAATGTTTCGGGGGAGTTGGCGCGCCCGGTCCAGTGGGGCGTCTTGTCGCCACGCACCTCAACCCCCAGACCCCAGGGGCACGGATCAAATCGGCCCACATCGGGCACGATACCCGCGAGCGATGGGTACTGCGGCGAGATCGCGTCGTCGCGCGTGCCGGCAGCGATGAGCGTGGGGCGCAGCGTCTCGGCCAGGAACCGCGCCACGTCGTGCACATCGGCGTGGATGCCGTACGCGGGGGAACCGCGAAGCGCTGCGTTGACCATGCCGAGCGGCTCGAACACGGCTTCGCGCAGATAGGCGTCGAACGGCATGCCGGCAGAGGCGGCGAGCTCGTCGGCGGCTCGCTCGATGCCGGTGTTGGAGTAGATGCGTCGCCGCTCGATCGGGGCGATCGGGTCGGGCCCGTCGAACGCGAACCCGGCGGCGTGAGCGAGCAGGTGTCGCAGCGTTGCCCCCTCGGGTGCCGACACGTGCCGGAGGGGCGCGTCGAGATCGAGCGTGCCCTCCTCGGATGCGACGAGCACTGCCCATGCCGTGATCGGCTTGCTGAGCGACGCAAGCCGATAGGGGCGCTCGGGGTCGCCGACTGACTCGACGAGGCCGGTCGGCGACACGATCGCGGCGGCCACGTGATCGACCGGCCAGCCGGTGACGAGATCGAGGGCGGAGGTCGTCATGATGGGACCGCCGTCGGGGTTGCCCCGGTCAGTCGACGCCCTGGCGGACGAGCTCGGCTGTGCGGAACGCCAGGTCGAGCGCCTGGCGCCCATTGAGACGTGGGTCGCACATGGTCTCGTAACGATGGTCGAGGTCGCTGTCGGAGATCTGGTCGCCGCCGCCGATGCACTCGGTGACGTCGGCGCCTGTGAGCTCGATGTGGATGCCGCCCGGCCAGGTGCCCTCGGCTCGATGCGCCTGGACGAACCCCTCGACCTCGCGCATCACGTCGTCGAAGGCTCGCGTCTTGCGGCCGCCCGGGCTCGTGTAGGTGTTGCCGTGCATCGGGTCGCATGCCCACACGACCGGGTGCCCTGCGTCGCGCACGGCGCGCAGCAGGGGCGGCAAGCCGGCTTCGATGCGGTCGGCTCCCATGCGGGTGATGAGGGTGAGCCGCCCTGGGATGTGTGCCGGATTGAGCGCCTCGCAGAGGGCGATCACGTCGTCACCGGTCATCGACGGGCCGACCTTGCAGCCGATCGGGTTACCGACGCCACGGAGGAATTCGATGTGCGCACCGTCGAGTTCGCGTGTGCGCTCACCGATCCAGAGCATGTGCGCCGAGCAGTCGTACCAGCCACCGGTGGTCGAGTCCTGACGGGTGAGGGCTTCCTCGTAGCCGAGCAGGAGTGCCTCGTGGCTGGTCCACACGTCGACCTCGCGGAGGTTGGCATTGGACTCGGTGTCCATGCCGGTCGCTCGCATGAACCGCAGCGCCCGGTCGATCTCGTTCGCGAGCTGGTGGTACCGCTGGCCTTCCGGGCTCGAGGAGACGAACTCCTGGTTCCAGGCGTGCACACGATCGAGGGCGGCGAACCCGCCCTTGGTGAAGGCACGAACGAGATTGAGGGTGGCGGCCGACTGGTGGTACGCCTGCACGAGCCGCTCGGGTGCTGGAGTGCGCGCTGCAGAGGTGGGGCCCTCGCCGTTGACGATGTGGCCACGAAACGACGGGATGTCCTCTCCGCCGACCTGCTCGAAGTCGGCTGAGCGGGGCTTCGCGAACTGGCCGGCGATCCGGCCGACCTTGACGACCGGGACGCCCATGCCGTAGGTGAGCACGACGGCCATCTGGAGGATGACCCGCAACTTCTCCCGGATGTTGTTGGCGGTGAACTCCTCGAAGCTCTCGGCACAGTCGCCGGCTTGGAGCAAGAAGGCGTTGCCGGCAGCGACCTGGGCGAGCCCGGATTGAAGCGAGCGCGCCTCGCCGGCGAACACCAGCGGCGGATAGCCGGCGATCTGCTTGAGTGCACGGTCGAGATCGGCCTCATCGGGCCACTGCGGCTGCTGCTTGATGGGGAACGATCTCCAGGAGTCAGGAGCCCATGATTTCGCCATAGGTCGGAAGCCTACGGCGAACGCCTGGTGCCAGGCACCAGGCGTTCGGGCCCAGACGCGACAGTGCCGACCGGTTTCCCGGTCGGCACTCGTCGGCGACGTGCGGTGATCAGACGGCGAGGATGCGCTCGGCGTCGTCGCGGAGACCAGCGACGGCCCGGCTCACGAGGCGGCGGGCCGCTTCGGCGGTGACGCCGAGGCTCTCGCCGACCTCACGGAAGCTCTTTCGCTCACCGTCGAGCAGACCGAAGCGAGCTTCGACTGCGTAGCGGGCCCGTCCGTCGAGCGTGCCGAGCAGTTCGTCGAGCAGGTCGCTGTCGACCATGGTCATCACGTGGTCTTCCGGCGTGCCGTCACCGTTGGCCATCAGGTCGCCGAGGGTGGCATCGCCGTCGTCGCCGACCGTCTTGTCGAGCGACACCGGCGTCGTGAGGCGGTGCAGCTCGGCGTTGGTCTGGTCGAGGGTCTCGCCGTCGCCCGATGCCTGACGCAGCGCAGCGCGCAGGCTGGCCGACCGGTCGCCCGGGATGCGGATCAGGCTGGCCTTCTGGTCGAGCGCACGGCCGATGGCCTGGCGGATCCAGAAGGTGGCGTACGTCGAGAACTTGAAGCCACGACGCCAGTCGAACTTGTCGACTGCGTGCTCGAGGCCCAGGTTGCCCTCCTGGATGAGATCGAGGAGGTCCATGCCCTGCGGCAGGGGGTAGCGGCGGGCGATCGAGACGACGAGGCGCAGGTTGGCGCGGATGAAGCGGTCCTTCGCCTCGGCGGCCGCAGCCACCTTGGCCTTGAGGTCGGCGCTGCGCTTGCCGTTGGCGAGCAGTTCGGCCGCCTCGCGACCCTGCTCGATGATGCGCGACAGCTCGCGCTCGTCCTCGGCGGTGAGGAGGGGGACCTTGCCGATGTCGTTCAGATACAGGCCAATGGAATCATTCATGATGCGTGGTACAACCGTTCGTGGTGGGGTTCATTCCGTCTTCGACCGGTGCCGCGACGTGCCAGGCGGCACAGCACGAGACGGATCCTGGGGCGGTTCCCAGTGTGATCGAAAGCGTCGGGCGGGGGGATAGGGGGTTTCCGCCTATATCGGCAGATCGACCGGTTTGCTACTGTAACAAACCTGTCAAGCCGCGTCATATCATGCGCCGGTTTCCCGGCTGGATGACTCCTAGACTGTCAGGTCGTGCCCGTCCGCTCCGAAAAGCCCCTGCACATCGGGGTCTTCGGTGGCACCTTCGACCCGCCCCACGTCGGTCACCTCGTCACCGCAGTCAACGTCGGCCACGCCCTGGCGCTCGATCGTGTGCTGCTGATGGTGGCCAACGTGCCGTGGCAGAAGGTCGGGTCGCGGCCGATCACCCCGGCGGTCGACCGGTTGGCGATGGTGCGAGCGGCCGTCGCCGACGTGGCCCGGCTCGAGGCCGGCGACCACGAGATCCGCGCCGGCGGACCGTCGTACACGGCCGACACCCTCGCCTGCCTTGCGGATGAACACCCCGGTGCGGTGCTCTACACCATCGTGGGTGACGATGCCGCCGCCAAGATCCACACCTGGGAGCGTGTCGACGAAGTGCTCGCGCTGTCGCGCATGGTCGTCGTCGACCGGCCCGGGGAGCACATCGAACTCGATGTGCTCCATCCTGCGATCGACTGGATCCGGGTCGAGGTGCCGCACCTCGAGGTGTCGAGCACCGATCTGCGCGAGCGCTGCGCCGACGGTCGCCCGCTCGACTACCTCGTTCCCGACCCCGTGCTCGACGTGATTCGCGCCCGCGGTCTGTACGGGGTGGTGGTGCCTGCATGACGGCGAGCCGCAGCCGTCGGACCCGTCACACGTGGCTGGCGCTCGCCGTGACGGCCTCGGCGCTCGTCGCCGCCGGGATCCTGAGCGTCGCCGGCGTCCGCACACTGGCCGACTCACAGGCCGGGCGGCGTGCCGACGGCCAGCGGGTGCAGCTCCCCTCGCAGCGTTTGCCGTTCACGCCCACCGGGCTGGTCGGCGTGCTCGACAGCGACGGCCGGCTCACGTCGGTCGCTGTGCTCGCCGTCGAGCCGGATGGCACGGGCGGCAGCATCGTGCAGATCGCTGCCACCGCCGACAGCAACTCGGGCAACACCACGACGCTCGCACCGCTCAACTCGGTGCTCGCGGTCTCCGGGCCGGAGGAGTTGCGCTCGGCCGTGGAGACGCTCACCGCTGTGTCGTTCGACGTGGTCGAGCTCGTCGACGCCGAGCGCTTCGGCGCGCTCATGGCGCCGCTCGGTGATCTACCGATCGAGCTGCCGATCACCGTCTACGACACGTCCGAGGGCGTGCAGTGGGATGCCGGTGCTGACGTGATGCCTGGTTTCGAGGCGGCCAGAGTGCTGACCGCTGTCGCTCCCGAGGTGCCCGACTACCTGTTCGAGCCGGCGCGTGCCGCGATCTGGGGTGCGGTCGCCGCTCGTGTCGGCGCCGGGATCGGCTCCGCTCAACCGGTGGTGTCCGATCGAGATCTGCCGCAACCCGCCACGCTCGACGAGCTCGTCGCCCGCCTGTTCGCCGGACCCGTTCAGTTCCGACCGCTGCCGGTGCGTCCGATCGATGATGAGCGCGTGGCCGAGCAGCTCCCGCCCGAGTTCGAGGGTGCCTTCGGCGAGCGCTCGGTGCCGGCGGTCGTGGTGCACGACCGGGCCGAGATGCTGATGGTGATGGGCGCGGTCGCGCCGGGACGTATGGGGGCGCCGCTCGAAGCGCCGAGCTTCCGGGTGGTGTCGGGCTTCACCAACGACGAGCTGACCCCGCTCGGCTACACGAACGCGGACGTGCTCAATTGGGCGATCGACACCCTGCTGTTCGCCCAGGTGAATGTCGTATCGGTGGCGGAGCTACCCGGTGCGGCGGTCCCCGATCATTCGACGTTCATCGTCGCCGACCCGCGCGTGATCGACGGCGTTCGCGACGAGTACGAGAGCGCCTTCGGTGACGAGATCGACGTGCGGGCCGCCGACGTGCTGATCGACGGGGTCGACATCGAGCTCGTGCTCGGTCGCGACTTCCTGGACCGCATGCCGACCGAGTCGCCCGCCGACGTGGAAAGCTCACAAGAGGATGACAGTGACACTGATGACACCGACGACACCGCTGACACCGACGGCTGAACGCCGATGAGCCCGTCCAGCGGTGCGGTTCCGGAACCCGCGAACGACGGTGACGATGCCGACAGCGCGGGCGCCGAGCGTCCGATCGACCAGGATGCACGAGATCTCGCAGTCGTCATCGCCAGGGCCGCCGACGACAAGCAGGGCTCCGATGTGCTCGTGCTGCAGGTCGGCGACGTGCTCGGCGTCACCGAGTACTTCGTGATCGTCAGCGCCCCGAACCGCCGTCTGGTGCGCGCGCTGGTCGACGAGGTCGAGGAGCAGACACGCGAGCGCACAGGACGCTCACCCCTGCGTACCGAAGGCGTCCGCGAGCAGCAGTGGGTGCTGGTCGACTACGGCGATGTGGTGGTGCACGTGTTCCTGGCCGAGATCCGCGAGTTCTACGAGATCGAGCGCCTCTACAACGACGTCCCCAAGGTCGCCTGGCAGCCCGCCCCCGCCGACTGACCTCTAGGTGAGCGACCCGAGGACGTATTCGGCCGCCCAGCGGACGCCTGAGCGTTGGCCGTTGCGCGTCGGACCCAGCCGGAGGAAGCAACCCCGAGATGGCAGTCCGGCCGCAGGCAGGATGTAGACGAGGCCCGTATCGGGTGAGTACACGCCGAACTCGTCGATCTGCCCTGCGTAGGTCATCGGCGAGTTCCCCGTGTTGCTGGTCGTCCAGAATCGCAGGGCATCTCCGATGCGGCAGGCCGTCTTGACCTGCACGCGAACTACGGGGCCTCCTCGCTCGTAGAGCAGATCGATCCGCCCGCTCGAGCCGAACGCGGGCAGATAGACACGTGCGCCGCTGCGCACGAGTGCACACGCCACCGCCGCTTCGCTCGACGCACCTCGTTCGCCCGGGGTCGTCCGCTGGTGCTCCATCGTTCGCAACCTACGTGCGGGGTGTGACACGGCTGTCCGGGCGCTATTCTTCTCCGGGCTTCACGCGGGGCTATAGCTCAGTTGGTAGAGCGCCTCCATGGCATGGAGGAGGTCAAGGGTTCGATTCCCTTTAGCTCCACGATGACCCTCAGGTCCCGACCTGAGGGTCGTTCGCTTTTTCGGTGCTGGCGGCGGCCCGTCCAAGAAACGGCACCGAACGGCGGCTATCGGGAGCGCCGGAGCAGCACGCGGGTGCGACAGAGGACGATCAGCGCGGCGAGTCCGATCGCCGCCTGCGCCAGCCGGGTCGCGTCGATCACCGGTCGCCAGGTGACTGCACCGTCCCGGACCTCGTAGACACCGACGGCGGTGGCGCCGAGCCCGAAGCCCGTCCCGAAGCCGGTCTGGCCGTCGGCCTCACCGGCGCCACCGCCACCTCCGCCGACCACCCGGCCCACCGGGATCACGGTGAGCCCCTCGAACTCGTAGGGGTCGCCGAACACCCGGTGCACCGTCAACGCATCCCGCATCCCGCCGACATCGTCGAGCGCACCCGCCGTCGAACGCTGCAGCACGTCAGTCGTCATGACCGCACCTCCTGGTCGTCGTGCTTCTGATCAACACCGACGGTACGGATGTCGCGACGCCGATGCCAGAGGCCGACGACCCGAGACCCAGCCGCTCCGGCCGTCGTCGCGTCAGCGGCGGCGACAGAGGCACTTGTGAAGGGCGTCGATGTCGACGCCCTGCTTGCGCCAGCGTTCGACGAGCTCGTCGGAGAGGGCGCCGCTGCGGCGCAGGCAGGTGATCAGCTCACACCAGTCGGTGGAGCCGCCGCCGGGCGTGCCGTCACCGGGCACATCGGGTGGGCGGTCGCCGCCGACCCACACGCCGACCGTCGCGAGGTACTCACGGCGGAACTGCCGCCAGCGGAGCGTGCGGCCCTCGCCGATGAAGCGGTAGCGGTACACGCCCTGCATCGCCGCGGTCGAGGTGGCTTCGAAGACGCCCGGCTCGATCTCGGCGAGCTGGATGACCGCCGTGGTGGTGTCGGGGCGGACCACCTCTACCCGCACGGCCGCGCGGTTGTCGATCGGGATGCCGTACTCGGTGAGCACCGCCCGCAGCGTCACGGTGGCACCGGGCACGAAGCTCGACTGGGTCGCCGTCGCCCGCATCCGCAGGTTGGTGAACGAGTAGGCGCCGACGGTGTACTTGACGCCCTGGGCGTTGGCGAACGACTCGATCGGGATGCCGTACTCACGGAGCCAGCTCCACCGCTTGTCCCACTTCTTCTCGTCGAGCCGCATCAGGGCGTGCCATTGGCCCGGGCCTTCGGACCGGCCGCCGACGAACGCCGGCAACACGACGCGGTACTGGCTCGAGCGTTGGGCCTGAGCGAACTGGATGCCCGACCCGGCGGCCACGCCGGGCGTGATCACCTGGCCCGACGGGGTCTCGAGCGCGAAGTCGATCAACCCAGGGAGGGCCGGGAGCAGCACCACGTCGGCGTCGATGTCGGTCTCGGTGAGGTCGATCGGAACCCGGTGCTCCTGGCCCGGGAGGATCTCCGAGTCGGGGTCGGTGACGATGTCGGCGTTGACGACGCCGGCCAGGATCTGGAGGTAGTACTTCGCGAGCCGGAACTGATCGTCGACGTCGATGGTGCCCGTCACCACCATCGACCCGCCGGTGCCGTTCGCGAGGGTGGTGAGCGCCGTCGCCTTGACCTCGTTGGGTCGGCCGAGCCCGATCGCGAACACGCGCTGGTCGATCACCCCGGGGGCGACCTCGTCGACCGTCAGGTGGTCGGTGTCGAAGCCATCGGTGAGCACGACCATCGCTCGATGGTCATAGGAGGTGGCGCCGTTCAGCATCGTGCGCGCCATCTCGATGCCGTCGCCGATCGCAGTGAAGCCCGCCGGGTTGTGGGTGTGGTTGGCGACCGCTGACCGAGCGGTACTGCGGCCCACGCCGAAGTTCAGGTCGCCGACCGGTGCGATCGGCATCACTTCGGTGGCGTCGTGGTCGAACGCCACGACGCCGATGCCGTTGTCGGCCTGGATCACGTTGACGAACGGCTGGGCCGAGTCGCGGAGCACCTGCTCGCGAGTGCGGCCGTCGCCTGCGTCGGCGGACATGCTGCCCGACTTGTCGAGCACGAGGACGACGGCGACGGTTGGCCGGCGGACCGTGTTGGCGACGATCGGGATCGTCCACGTCTGTCCGGTCCGGTCGTGCCGCACCGTCAGCTCACCGGTGGCGCTGTCACCGTCGGCAGTGCCGGTGTAGGTGACCCACAGCCGTGCCTGGCGGGTGCCCGTTGCGGGCGCCGACACCACCTGGAGACCCAGCGGGGTGGCGAACGCCGTGCCGGCGGGACCCGACAGCACGGTCGGGCCGGCCGCGATCGTGAACGTCTCGTCGACGCACGATGCCACGTCGAACACGACAGCCCGCGCGGTCTGCACGCCCTCGGGAACGTCGTTGAACGACAGTGTCGGCGTCATCAGATTGAGCGTCGACGGGGTGTTGAACGGGGCCAGCGTGTCGCGGATGACCTGCCGGCAGACGCCGCAGAAGGCGCCGAAGTTGCGCATCATGCAGTCCCAGCCGGGACGGTAGGCGTCGCAGTGGTAGTAGTGCGCGCCCTCGAACGCGCCGACCGTCGCCGCGGTGAACGGGTTCGCCGTCGGATCGCACATCGAACAGTCGGCGTTGTTGCTCGTGCGCATCGGGCTGTCGGTCACGAGCGTCCGCCACTTGATGGTGTTCGGGTCGTTGTTCAGCGTCACGTTCGGCTCCGACGGTTCGCCCGCCGGATGGTTGTTGCGATCGGTGTCGACGCCGCAGCCGGCGTAGTACTCGTACTCGTCGGCGAGGCCGAACGCCGAGTGTCCGAGCTCGTGGACCGCGATGTTCTCCCACGTGCCCGAGATCGACGTCGTGGCGACCGTGCCGCCTGCGCCGCCGTACAGCGTGCTGTTGACGATCACGAGGATCTGGTCCCACTCGGGGACGTGGTCGTCGACGGTGTCGATCACGAGCGTCTGGTCGACCGTGAGCAGTCGGCGGATCGTCCCGTTGCCGCAGAACGTCGCGTCGAAATAGGTGGCGACGGTGGTGGCGGACGGGATGTCGCCGTCGCCGCAGACCGCCGGATCGTCGGCGGTGCTCTCGTTCGACGCGACGTCGAGCCGGTGGACGTTGATCGCGCACTGGACGTCACGCTCGTCGAACGGTGCGAGCCCGTACAGGTGATCCAGGAAGTCCTGGCAGTGCTGGTGGAACTGGGGCAGCTGGGCCGCGGTGTAGCCCTCGGAGACGATCACGAGGTTCCACTTGGAGCTGGCGGGCCCGCGATCCTCGATGCGGGTGACGCCGATGACGGTGCCGTCGGCGGCGCTCATGACGCTGCTCCGTCCGGCTCGTCGCCGCGCAGCGGGAACGTGACGAGATCGCTCACGGCAGCGCGGTCGGCCGCCTTGCGGCGCCGTCGTTCCGGGGCGTCGCGCGGTGGGCCGACGATCGCGATCTCGTCGGCGTCGTCCAGGACCGGGACGATCACCGTGAACACACCCACCGGGTCGTCGACGGCGATCCGCGAGATCGGCCGGTCGGGGTCGCTGGTGAACACCTCGACGTCCCGCCCGAGCTGGTCGGTGAGCAGCTGCCGGTAGACGCTGCGCCCGCCGGCGCGGACCTCGGCCCACGAGCCCACCTCGACGTCGCCCTCGTCGAGCAGGGGAGCGCTCGGTGGGACGACCTTGCGCACCCTGGTGCGCTTGACGATCTCGAATCGATCGCCGCCGTACCGGATCGTGAGCCGGATGGCATCCACGGGTCCGTCCATCTGTCGTGCCTGTCGCATGATCAACCTCCTCGGTCTCACGCACAGATGCCGCTGTCGTCGTGCAGATACCGCAACACCGGATGAATGGGAGGAGTGGCGTGGCGCGTAGATTCCGGGGTCGTGTCAGAGCCCCGAACGATCCCGACCGTGCTCACCGACGAGTTGCGGGCGCTGCTGTCGACCGTGGCGACGGCGACGATCACGGCGCAACTCCAGCAGCGCGGCGT
This sequence comes from Ilumatobacteraceae bacterium, assembly GCA_022843125.1. Lineage (GTDB taxonomy): Bacteria > Actinomycetota > Acidimicrobiia > Acidimicrobiales > Ilumatobacteraceae > Ilumatobacter. Next base: position 14,963 of record JALHOG010000061.1, on the reverse strand, counting down.
CCGTAACACGTTCCTGTCGGGCCTGCGCCCGCTCCTGCCCGATCAGCGTCTCGTCGGACGGGCGCGCACGCTGCGCTACGTGGCGTTACGCGAGGACCTGCTGCCCCAGTACCAGGGCGGGATCAACGCGCAACGCCGCGCCGCCGAGGCGACCGAGCCCGGCGACGTGCTCGTGATCGAGGCGCGCGACGTGCCAGACGCCGGCACCGTGGGCGACATCTACGCGATGCGCAGCTATGCGCTCGGCGGGGTCGGTGTGATCACCGACGGCGCGCTCCGCGACACCGGCGCGATCGCTGCGCTCGGCAAGCCCGTCTACCACCGGGCGTCGCACGGCTCGACGTGGAGCCGCCACCACATGCCGTTCAGCAACGACGAGCCGATCACGTGTGCCGGCGTGTTCGTGGTGCCCGGCGACGTGATCGTCGGCGACGACGACGGTGCGGTGGTGATCCCGGCCGCCCTGGTCGAGGAGGTGGCGCTCGCCGCCGCAGCACAGGAGGAGCGCGAAGCGTTCGCGATCGAGCGCGTCCAGGCGGGGGAGTCGACGGTCGGGTTGTTCCCGCTGTCGCCCGAGCGTCAGCCCGAGTTCGAGGCCTGGCGCGCCGCTCGCTGAGCGGTCACATGTCGATCGCGTCGCGGGTGGTCTCGACCAACTCGCCGAAGTCGGAGAGCTCGGCGTCGTCGAGCACGCCATAGAACGCTGCCACGATCCGCTCGGTGGTGGCCTCGGCCTCGAGGCGGGCGGCTCGAACCTCCTCGGGATCGCGGAACGGTCCGGTGAAGCCCATGAACTCCGCATAGGGCGGCCCGGTCCGGGGTGGTGCGTTGGTCGAGGCCAGGATGGCGTCGAGCGGGGAGATCCCGGCCGCAGCGACGGCCACCGAGTGGGCGGCCCCGCGCATCTCGCGCAGCACGTGCGTGGTGAGCGCCACTCGCGCCCCATAGCCGTCGGGGATCGGCATCGCACGCCAACCGACGAAGATCGTCCCGAGGTTGATCGGGGCGGCGTCGATGATTCGCCGTCCGAGCTCGTCGAGGCGCGCCATCTGCTCGCGGTCGAACGTCGAGATCACCCGGTCGCCCCATTCGACGATGCGCCCGTGGTACTGGGTCGCAACCGAGTACGGGTCGAGCCCTGATGGGATCGCCGCCCAGGCGTCGTGCACGTGCTCGGGCGCATGGAAGGCGAGCGCGCTGGCGGCGACCTCGGGCGGGCACGACCCGAGCACACCGGCGCGGCCGACGATCCAGAACTGCTTGCCGGTACGGAACCCGAGATCGATGCCCCACTGGTCGGTGGCGTCGGCCATCATCCAGCCGCGGGTGAACTGCTGCAGCGGTTTGAACGTGCGGGTGACGGTGGCGGCGACGAGGTCACGCATGGTCTGGACTCGTGGGCTCTGCAGGATCGGCGGCGAGTGACGGCGAGACGGCGTCGTACCAGCGGAGCATGATGTCGAGCTGGTCGTGTGGCGTGGCGTCCGGACGTAGGGCGGGCATCACCCGGAGGTGGGTGGCGCCGAGTTCGCGGTAGCGGCCGGCGAGCTCGACCCACTGATCGGGGTGATCGTCGTCGGTCGCCTTGATGACGCACTCGATGCCGAGCTCGGCGGGGTCGCGGCCCGCTTCGGCCGCGTAGCCGCGCACGCGGTCGAGCACCGGCGCGAGGTCGTCAGGTGGGAACTGTGGCATCCAGCCGTCGGCGATGCGCCCGACACGCTGCAGGACCCGCTCGGACACCCCGCCGAAGTACGAGCCCATCCAGATCGGGATCGCCGGGCGGGACGGCCGAGGGTTGATGCCCACCCGGTCGAGATGATGCCACTCGCCTTCGAACGTGACGAGCTCGTCGGCCCACAGGCGCCGCATCACCGCGACCTGTTCCTCGATCCGTCGCCCTCTGGTGCGGAAGTCCTGGCCGAGCGCCTCGTACTCGATCCAGTTCCGGCCGACGCCGACGCCGAGGCGGAGACGGCCTCCGCTGAGCAGGTCGAGTTGGGCGGCTTGCTTGGCGAGCAGCACGGTCTGGCGCTGCGGCGCGATGACGATCGCCGTCACCAGTTCGACCTGCGTGGTGACCGCCCCGATCATCGAGAGCAGGACGATCGGTTCGTGCACCGCCGTGTGCACGGTGTTCATCGTGACGCCGTCGGATCGATCGGGATGGGCGCCGATCACGTGGTCGTTCGTGGCAATCGACCGGAAGCCGGTTGCCTCCAACGACTGCACGATCGTGCGGATGACGGCGAAGTCGGTCCCGACCGCCGTGTTCGTGAACGTTGCTCCGAGATGCACAGATCCCCCAGGTCGACGCGGACCGTGGGAGTCTCACATCCTCGGCCCGACTACCGCGTGCCCGTCCCGCCACCGGGAACCAGGGGCGCCAACGGGTGCGGGCACGAACGACGAAGGACCCTGGTGCGCGAGGTGTCATCGCGGGTATGTGAGAGGTAGGACACGCTCGCCATGACCGACTGGAGGTGACGCCGTGAGCCCTTCGCACACCACCCACTCGATCCCCCGATCGGCCGACCGGCGATCGCTCCGCCCACCTCGGCCCACCGGACGCCTCACCGCACCCGTCTTTCCCGCGCGCCCTGGTTCCGGCGACCGATCCCGACGTTCGCAGGCGACGTTCGGTCCGCCGCGGATGACCGTGACGACCGAGGTCGGCATCGGTGTCGGGCACACAGCGATACCTGGCACGTTCGCGGTGCCGGAGCGCCCTCGCGGCTTGGTGCTCTTCGCTCACGGCAGCGGGAGCAGCCGGCGGAGCCCCCGCAACCGCGCCGTCGCGCATGCGCTCCAGCACGCCTCGATCGCGACGGTGCTCCTCGATCTCCTGACGATCGACGAGGGGCTGGAGCGGTCGAACGTGTTCGACGTCGAGATGCTCGCCGAGCGCCTTGCGTACGCGATCGACTGGGTGCGCCACGACACACCGCTCGCCGACCTGCCGATCGGCGTGTTCGGTGCGAGCACCGGTGCGGCGGCTGCGCTCGCTGCCGCCGCCCACGAGGCGACGGGGCTCGCTGCGGTGGTTTGCCGCGGGGGTCGCCCCGACCTCGCGGGCGACGCGCTCGAGTTGGTGCACACCCCGACGCTGCTCGTCGTGGGCGGCCTCGACACCGACGTGCTCGCGCTCAACGAGCACGCCGCCGCGCGCCTCGCCGGCCCGCACCGGCTGCTCGTGATCCCGGGAGCGACCCATCTGTTCGAGGAGCCAGGTGCGCTCGATTCGGTGGCCGTCGCTGCAACCGACTGGTTCACCACCTGGTTCGATGCGGTCGCCGGAGGTACGCCGGTCGGCCACTAGCGTCGGCACATGACCCCTCGCCTGACGCTGCGCCGCGCCACGATTGAGTCGGCTCCGCCGCGCAGCACCCATCTGCTCGTCGTGGTCCCGGTCGGTGAGCGGGGGCCCGGCGCGCCGGGGAACGAAGCGGTGCTGGTCGCCCGGTCCCGCACTGCGGTGCCGGCGGCCACCGGCCCGACCGTGGTCCAGCTCGCCACAGGCCAACTGCTTGCGTGGGTCGAGGTCGATCCCGCCGCCTCCCCGTTCGACCGCCACACCGCCCTGCGGCGCGCAGTGGCGCCGCTGCTGGCCGAGCACCCGGCTCGCATCGACATCTCGCTGCACGGCACCGACGACGCTCGCCGCCGGCTTGCTGCCGATGCGGTCTATGCCGTGGCGGTCAACGCTGCGCCGCTGCCGGCGTTCAAGCGTGTGTCCGCCCCGCCGCCGGTCGGTTCGGTCACGGTGCACGGCGTACCCGCCGGCGTCCGGTTCGAACGCGAGCTCGCGGTGGCAGCCGGCAACGTCCTGTGCCGCGAGCTCACGGCCTCGCCGGCCAATCTGCTCGGGCCCGCTGCATACCGGGCGCGCCTCGCCGTGATGGCGCGCGAGCACGGCTGGCAGCGGCGCGAGTGGGGCGTCGAGCGGCTGGAGCGGATGGGGGCAGGTGCGTTCGCGGCGGTCGCCCGCGGTAGCGATCATCGCGATGCCGCCGTGGTGCGCCTCACCTATGACGGTCGCCCGGCGCGTCGGCGATCAGGGCCGTCGATCGCGCTCGTGGGCAAGGGGATCTGCTTCGACACGGGCGGCCACAACCTGAAGTCGGCGACGCACATGACCGAGATGCACATGGACATGGGCGGCTCCGCGGTCGTGGTCGGCGCGCTGCTCGCGGCAACGATGCTCCGTCTGCCGATCCGCCTCGATGCGTGGCTCGCCATCTCGCACAACCATGTGTCGCCGTCGGCCTACACGCAGAACGAGGTGGTCACGGCGCTCGACGGCACCACCATCGAGATCACCCACACCGACGCCGAGGGCCGGATGGTACTGGCCGACACGCTGACCCTCGCGGCGCGCGAGCAGCCCGATGCGATCCTCGATTTCGCCACGCTCACCGGATCGATGGTGACGGCGGTCGGCACCCGTATGAGCGGGGTGATCGGCAATCGCGACGCGCTGGTCGCTGCGGTCGTCGATGCGGGGCATCGCACTGGAGAGCGGCTGGTGGCGTTCCCGATGCCCGCCGACTACGACGAGGCGCTCGAATCGAAGGTGGCCGACGTCAAGCAGTGCGTCCTCGAGACCGGCGATGCCGACCACCTGCTCGCGGCCCGCTTCCTCCAGCGGTTCGTCGGCGACCGCCCGTGGGCGCACGTCGACCTGTCGGCGGTCGTCCACAAGGGCGGTCTGGGCGCCGTCACCACCGACGTGACCGGTTTCGGCGTGGCGCTGACCGTCGAGTTGCTCACGTCGGGCCTGCCGGCCCGCGCTGGCGAGACTCCGGTCAGCGATCAGTCGGTGTAGCGGCGGACCGTGGTCTTCTTGCCGCGGATCAGGGTCGAGCGCATCGTGTCGATGATGTCGTCGACCCGGTGCTCGGGGACACCGACGACGCTGTATGCGTCGGAGATGCGGATCGGGCCGATCTGGCGCCCTGTGAGGCCGCTCTCGTTCGCGATCGCCCCCACCAGGTCGCCTGGGCGGACCCCGCCGCGACGGCCGAGGCCGATGAAGAGGTAGCCGGTCGGGCCGTCGTTGCCGCTGGGCAGCTTCTGGTCGCGGCCGGGCCTGGCCTTGTCGGGCCGGTCGTTGCGTGGGCCGCGCTCGCCACGATCGTCCCGGTTGCGCTCGAACCGCTTCGAGATGTCGGGGATCTCGACCTCGTCGGCGGGGCCGCCCACCGCCTCGTGGGCGAGCTTGATCGCGGCGAGGGCGATGGTGCGCACGTTGTGCTCGCCCGACAGGGCCTCGAGCACGTCGTGGAAGTCGTGCAGGTCGTCGGCGTTGAGCGCCTCGCGCACTGCTTCGGTGGTCTGAGCGATGCGGGTGGCGCGCAGGTCGGCGACGGTGGGCACCGTGCCGATCTCGATCTGCTGCTTCGTGAGGCGCTCGATGTTCTGCAGCTGGCGCTGCTCGCGCGGCTCGGCGAGCGTGATCGCGACGCCCTCCCGGCCGGCGCGGCCGACGCGGCCGATGCGGTGCACGTAGCTCTCGGGAGCTGACGGGACGTCGTAGTTGACGACGTGGGTGAGCAGGTCGACGTCGAGCCCGCGGGCGGCGACATCGGTGGCGATCAGCAGTTCGGCGGTGCCGTCGCGGAGGCGGCCCATGACACGGTCGCGCTGGGCTTGGTCCATGCCACCGTGGAGCGCCTCGGCCCGGTAGCCGCGGCCGTTCATCGTCTCGGTGAGCTGGTCGACCTCGCCGCGGGTGCGGCAGAACACGAGCGCCGCCCGGGGTGCCTCGATGTCGAGGATCCGGCCGAGCGCTGCCGGCTTGTGCTGGCGCATGACGACATAGGCCCGCTGCCGGATCAGCGCCTTGGAGACCTTGGTGTCGCCCTTGCCGATCTGGATCCGGACCGGGTCGCGCTGGTAGCGCTTGGCGATCGAGTTGATCCGGGGCGGCATCGTGGCCGAGAACATCACCGTCTGGCGATCGGACGGCGTGCTGTCGAGGATCGCCTCGATGTCGTCGGCGAAGCCCATGTCGAGCATCTCGTCGGCCTCGTCGAGCACGACGGTGCGGACGGTGTCGAGCGGCAACGAACCGCGCCCGATGTGGTCGACGGCGCGGCCCGGGGTGGCGACCACCACGTGGACGCCGCGATCGAGCTGCTGGAGCTGGCGCTGGATCGGCTGCCCGCCGTAGATCGGCACCACCTTGACGCCGCGCCCGTCGAGGAGGTGGCGGCCGTACTTGAAGATCGCCTCGCTCACCTGCACGGCGAGCTCGCGGGTGGGGACGAGGATGAGCGCGATCGGGGTTGCCGGGCCACGCCCGGCCTCGACCAACTCCAGGATGGGAAGCGCGAACGCGGCCGTCTTGCCGGTGCCGGTGGCCGCCTGGCCGAGCATGTCGCGGCCTTCGATGAGGAGCGGGATGGTCTCGCGCTGGATCGGAGTGGGTTCCTCGTAGCCGAGCTCGTCGAGCGCAGCGAGCGTCTCGGCCCGCAGCCCGAGCGCGGCGAACCCGACGCCTACGTCGTCGGGGGAGGGGTCGATGTCGTTCACACTGCCTGCTTTCTGAGTCGATCCACCCTACGGCGCGGACCGTCGGTTGGCGCATGACCGGTGTCGTCCCGACATGGCCGCGTCGGTGCCGCAACGCCGTGACCGACCCGAGGTTCCAGATCTTGGATGGTGTATACAAGGGGTTGCAGTCCCTAGTCTTGCGCCCTGTGACGCCGGCTGATGCCCTTCTCGCTGCGGGCGCCGGCGTGCTCGCCGGCGCTGTGAACGCCGTCGCCGGCGGCGGCACGTTGATCAGCTTCCCGGCCCTCGTTGCCATCGGTGTGCCGGCCAACGCAGCGAACGCGACCAACACCGTGGCGCTGTGCGCCGGCTACCTCACGGGTGCACAGGCGCAGAAGTCGGAACTGTCGCACTTCGACGGACAGAAGCGGTCGCTGATCATCGTGGGCGGCATCGGCGGTCTGATCGGGGCGATCCTCCTGACGGTGTCGGGCGAGGAGGTGTTCACGAACATCGTGCCGTTCCTGATCCTCATCGCGTGCGCCCTGTTGCTGGCGCAGCCGTGGATCCGGCGTGTCACCGCCAAGGCGTCGGGTGACCGCGATGCCCATGCCCACACGAAGGCGGGGCTCGCTGCGATCGGCATCACCGCGGTGTACGGGGGGTACTTCGGGGCCGGGCTCGGGATCGTGTTGCTCGCGGTGCTCGGGGTGCTGTTCACACTGCCGATGGCGCGTGTGAACGCACTGAAGGGCCTGCTGCAGCTCGTCATCAATGTGGTCGCGGCGGTGTTCCTCTCGGTCGGGGGTGACGTGCGCTGGGCGTTCGTGCTGCCGCTCGCTGTCGGCTCGCTGGTGGGCGGCTGGATCGGCGGCAAGGCTGCGCCGAAGCTCAACGCCACGGCGATCCGGATCTTCGTCGTGATCCTCGGGCTGATCGTCGCGATCCGCTTCTGGATGTAGCCGCCGGTCGGTGCTCCTGGCCGCGGCGTGACGCTCCGCTACGGTCGCCTCCGTGGAGACGGCGTCGCTGTTCGCGGCCGGGTGGGCGTCCGGGGTCAACGCCTACCTCACCGTGCTCGTGCTGGCGATCGCCGGGCGTGCAGGGTGGGCCGATGTGCCCGACTCGATCGAGCGCCCGTGGGTGATCGCGGGGGCGGCCGTGCTGTTCGTGATCGAGTTCGTCGTCGACAAGATCGCGTTGCTCGACAGCGCCTGGGATGTGGCGCACACCCTGATCCGGCCGACCGTGGGCGCTGCACTCGGCGCCGCGATCGCCGGGGCCGAACTCGGTGAGTGGGAGGCGTCGCTGCTCGCCGGGTCGCTGGCGCTCGTCGGTCACGCAGCGAAGGCCACCACACGGTTGACGATCAACCTGTCACCCGAGCCGGCGACGAACGTGGTGGCCAGCTTCGCCGAGGACGGGTTGGTGACCGCGCTGGTGGTGCTCGCGGTCACCCGGCCGCGCCTCGCAGCCGTGCTCGCGATCGTGGCCACGATCGTGTCGATCGTGGTGGTGATCGTCCTGATTCGCGTGCTCCGGCGCGGCTGGCGCCGGCTGCGCAGTCGGTGGCGCCGGGGTGCGCAGACCGCGGTCGACTGAGCCGATCGATCTGATCGATCTGCGTCACCCGAAGGGCGAAGCGCGGTCATGTGGCGGCCGGGTGCGCCCCCCATCCTGACCGTATGAGCGCGAGCGACGACATCTCCACTGCGGTGCGCACGATGTTGGCGCACCACATGCTCGAAGCCGAGTCGGTGCTCGTGCTCAACGCCGATGACCGGTCATCTTCACCAGCCGGGCGGCCACCCACTTCGGGTGGTCGCTGCCGGCGTTGATCGGTCGCGACTGGAACGAGCTGGTGCACCCGGACCCACAGTGCTCGCCGAGAACACCGCAGGGTGGTAACGAAGCTCCAGGTGGTCACCGGGCTTCGTCCAGGTCTCGTGGATGGTGTGATTGGCGGCGTCGCCGGCTCTGACCGCGCTGGCGGAGTTGGCGTACGGGATCACGGCCACCCGTAGCGGCCCGGCGCTCACGTGAATCGTGGCGGGCGTCTTTGTCAACGGCGTGGGTGTTGCATCGTTCACCACGACATGTGGTCGAGTCACCAGCATCCACCGGGGGAGCAGGCACCACAACGCGATCGTGACCGAGGCGCCCGATCGGTCATGGCCGGGATCTGGAGTCGATGGTGTCGTCACGGTCGATCCCAGGCCCTCCCTGCGGCCCAATCGGGTTCAGAGTCTGTTCCCATCGCTGTCAGCGCTTCTTCGCGATCAGGTCGATCAGGGCGGACTCACCGAGGTGGCCCGTGCCCTCCTCGATGACCGCGTCGTAGCTCTCGAGACGTTCGATCTCCATGCCGCCGAAGGCGTCGCGCAGCAACGCCTCGGTGTACATGTGGTCGGGGTTGCTCGGGCCACCCGTGCCGAGCGCGACCTGCTCGGGGCGGTAGCCGTGCAACAACAGCCGGCCACCGGGGCGGAGGGTGCGCTGCATCCCCTCGAACACCTGACCCCGCTGGTCGGGGGTGAGGAACTGGATGAAGATCGCCACCACCGTGTCGTAGGCGTCGGGAGTCCAGTCCCACTCCATGATGTCGGCGATGCGGAAGTCGACCGTTGCGCCGCGCTCGGCGGCGAGACGCTCGGCCTTCGCGACGCCCACCGGCGACGCGTCCATCGCCACCACGTCGAGGCCGCACTCGGCGAGGAAGACCGAGTTGCGACCCTCACCGTCGGCCACGGCGAGCGCCGACGCGCCCGGCACCAGCAGGCGGGCGTGCGCGGTGAGGAACACCGCCGGCTCCGTCCCGAACAGGTACTCGTCGATCGCGTAGCGCTCGTCCCACATGCCGCCATCCTTGCGTGTCGTTCCTGGTGTGGCATCGTCAGGAGCGTGGACGACGTCGTGGTGATCGGGTTGGGGCCGATGGGTGCAGGGGCGCTGCGAGCGGCTGCGGCCACCGGGGTGCGGGCGGTGGGCGTCGGCAGCCCGGAACCCGCATCGTTCGCCACCCACGCCGGACCGTTCGCCTCGCACTACGACTCGGGGCGCGTCACCCGTCACGTCGACGCCACGTGGGAGTGGGCGGAGTTCGCTCGGCAGGCGATCGCGGCATACCCGACGATCGAGGAACGCAGCGGCATCACGTTCCACCGGCCGGTCGGCGTCGTGTACGCGACGAACGTCCGCGACGAGATCGCCGCCGTCGAGTCGGTCGTGACCCGCCTCGGTGCACTCGGCATCGCCGTCGAGCAACACGCGGCGTTCCACGACCCGCGCGTCGCCATCGATCCGGCGGCGGTGTGCTTCGTCGAAGGGGCACCTGCCGGGCACGTCGATCCCCGCCGCATGACCGCCGCACAGCTCGCGTGCGCACAGCTCGACGGCGGGCGTGTGGTGCGTGGCGTCGCCGTCGCGATCGAACGGGTGTCAGGTGGATGGCGCGTGTACCTGCACGGCGGTGACACCGTCGATGCCGAGCGCGTGATCGTCGCCGGAGGACCGCACACCGCCGAGTTGGCCGGGCTCCCGCCGGTGCCGCCCCTCGACGTGCGCGCCGAGGTGGTGGTGATGGCCGTCGTCGATGCCGCCGAGCAGGCGCGCCTCGCCGGGCTGCCGAGCGTGATCGCCCCCGTCGACGACCCGCAGTTCCTCGACGTCTACCTCGTCCCGCCGACCGACTACCCGGACGGGAGCGTGCGGATCAAGCTCGGCGCCACCCGCCACGCACCGGTGGCGATGCCCGACGCCGCAGCCCGGCGCGCCTGGATGCGCGGCGACGCTCACACGGCTGATCTCGCTGCCCTCCGCCGGCTGACCGAAGCGCTACTGCCCGGCCTCCGTGCCGAACGCTGGGAGACCAAGCCGTGCCTGATCACCGACACCCCGACCGGGCTCCCGTACGTCGAGCACATCGCCGACGATCTCGTGATCGCCGCCGGCTGCAACGGCTACGCCGCCAAGAGCGGCGACGCGATCGGAGCCCTCGCGTCGCGCCTCGCCCTCGGATGAAGGTCGACGTGACGGAATGGGTCAGACCAACTCCGTCACAGGTCGCTATGGGCGGGTGCCGTCGAAGGCGCGCTCGAGGATGCCGAGCAGGTCGGCCTCGGTGACGGGCCGCGGGTTGACGGTGATCTCCTGCGCAGCGATCGCGGCGGCCTCGCCCAGCAGCTCGCGCTGCAGCGGGCCGTCGCGGCCGCTCAGGCCGGCGAGACGGGTCGGGACCTGACTGCGCTCGGCGAGGTCCCACAGCGCGCCGGCCGGGTCCTCCCCGTGGGCTCCGAGCGCGTCGGCGAGGCGCGCCATCTCGGCCGGGAGCACCGGCGCGTTGAACGCGAGCGCGTGCGGGAGGACGACCGAGTGGGCGTCGGCGTGCACGAGGTCGAATCGCCCGCCGAGCACGTGGCACAGCTTGTGGTGCAGCCCCGCCGAGGTGGCGCCGAGCGCCATCCCCGACAGCGCAGCGCCGTACAGCAGATCACCCCGCGCGTCGACGTTCGCCGGTTCCGACATCACCGTGGGCAGCGACGCCGCGATCGCCCGCACGCCCTCGAGCGCGAGCGCCGAGGTGATCGGGTTGCAGCCCGGCGCCCACAGCGCCTCGACGGAGTGGGCGAGCGCGTTGAATGCGGAGGGTCCGGTGACGAAGCCGGGAAGGCCGAGCGTGAGCTCAGGGTCGTACACGACGACCCGGGGGAGCACCACCGGGTCCTTGCCGGTCTGCTTGTGCTGTCCACCGGTGAGCCCGTAGATCGTGGTCTGCTCGCTCCCCGCGTACGTGGTGGGCACGGCGATGATCGGCACCCGATGCGTCAGCGCGATTGCCTTCGCGAGCCCGGTCGACGAACCGCCGCCGAGCGTGACCACGGCGTCGATCGCAGCGGCTGTCGCTGCCTCGCGCGCCCGCTCCGCGAGCTCGACCGGGACGTGCTGGGCGACCTCGCCCCACCGGAGCGCGAGGCGCGCCCCGAGCTGGTCGGCGATCGCTGCGGCATGGGCCGTGGTGGCGTTGTCGTGCACGAGCATCAGCCGCTCGGCACCGAGGCGTTCGGCCTCGGCGCCCACCTGCGACAGCGCTCCGGGCGCGAACACGATGCGGGCGGGCAGCTGGTCGAAGGTGAACGCCTTCATGAGTGGGTCCTCGTTCCTCAGGCGGCCTGGACGGCGCGCAGCGTCGTGAGCTCGTGCAGGGTGGGCGGGTCGGTGACGGCCAGGTCATCGACGAACTCGACCGCCCAACCCGTCGCGTCGACCACCTGCGCCCGCTCGACGCCCGGGTGCAACGCACGAACGGTGAGCACGCAGGTGTCGGGGTGGGGCTCCATCACGCCGAGGTCCGTGATCACCCAGCGCACACCAGCGCCCCGCAGGCCCAGCCGCTCGCGGTGCCCCGGCCCGTCGCCGAAGCCCATCGACGAGCGGAAGTCGCAGCGCTCGACGAACGAGCGCTTCGACTGGCGCATGATCACCATGACGGCACCGGCCGACGCCGCGATCTCCGGTGCGCCGCCGGCGCCCGGCAAGCGGGTCGTCGGTGACTCGTACGAGCCGATCACCGTCGAGTTGATGTTGCCGTACTTGTCGAGCTGGGCGCCGCCGAGGAAGCCGACGTCGATCCGGCCCGCCTGCAACCAGTAGGCGAAGATCTCGGGCACGCTCACGACCGCATCGGCGGTCTCGGCCAGCTCCCCGTCGCCGATCGACAGCGGCAGACGCTGCGGCTTCGACCCGATGCAGCCCGACTCGTACACGAGCACCGGCGCCGGGTCGTAGAGCCGGCGAGCCAGGTTGGCCGCCGTCGAGGGCAGCCCGATGCCGACGAAGCACACGGGCTTGCCCGCTGCAGCGAGCGCACCCAGTTGGCGGGCGGCGTTGATGATCATGATCTCGTCGGTCGTCGCAGCGAGATCGCCGTTGGTCGTGATGTCGCTCATCGGACGGTCACCCCGATCCGGTCGAGGTAGGCCGCGTGATCGGCCGTCCCGTGGATGTTGGCGTCGATCCAGGCGGTGAACGAGTCACGGTCCTTCGAGATCGCATCCCAGTCCTTGTAGAACCGGTTGTCGCGGTCGGAGAACCCCATCGCGAAGCTCGGATGCGCACCGCCGGGCACGTGGCACACGGCGGTCACGACCCAGGTGGGGAGCACCACGCTGTTCGGGACCGGTTCGAGGTGGTCGACCAGCTCCTCGACGGTCACGATCGACCGCTTGGCCGCGAGTACCGCCTCCTTCTGCACACCCACGAGGCCCGCGATCTGCACGTTGCCGTCGCGGTCGGCGCGTTGGGCGTGCACGATCGACACGTCGGGGTTGAGCGCCGGCACGGCGGTGAGCCGCTCACCGGTGAACGGGCACTCGATGCCCTTGATCGTGTCGGTGTACTCCGGCAGGCCGGTGCCCACATAGCCGCGCAGCACACCGAACGGCAGCCCGGCTGCCCCCGCCGCGTAGCGGGTGGCCATGCCGGCGTGGCTGTGCTCCTCGATCTCGAGCGGGTGCGGCCACCCGTTTTCCACCGCGTCGCGGAACCGCTGGAGCGAACCGACACCGGGGTTGCCGCCCCACGAGAACGTGAGCTTGGTGGCGCACCCCGAACCGATGAGCTGGTCGTAGACCATGTCGGGCGTCATCCGGACGAGGTGGAGGTTGCGGCGGTGCTGCCGGATGATCTCGTGTCCGGCCGCGTGCGGGATCAGGTGCGTGAACCCTTCGAGGGCGATCGTGTCGCCGTCGTGGACGCATGCCGCGACGGCGTCACGGAGGGAGAGGATCTCGGCCATGCCGGACAGTGTCACCCATCGGCGCCCGCCACCCGCAACCGCGGGTGCGCCCGTCGTGAACACGCGGCAGGGGTCGGCTCGGTGTCTACCGCCGGTCAGGCGACGGCTGTGCCGAAGATGCTGCCGATGCCGTAGGTGACCGCGGAGGCGACGACGACGATCGCGAACTGTCGCAGAGCGCCCGCAGCGACCGGCCGACCCGACGAGCGGCTCACCCAGCCGCCCACGACGAGGCTCGCGATCGCGGTGAGCACCACCGAGGTGAGGATCGCCGTCGCCCCCGAGGCGAAGAACCACGGCACCAGCGGCACGGTCGCACCGGCCGTGAAGAGCCCGAGCGAGCTGAGCGCCGCCGTCATCGGTGACCCGAGTTCGCCGGGATCGAATCCGAAGACGGTGCGTGCCGAGAAGTCGAGGAATTTCTGCTCGTCGAGCGGCAGTTCCGTGGCGACGCGCTGCGCGGTGTCGCGGGCGAGCCCCGAGTCCTCGAGTTTCGCGGTGAGCTCCCCGAGCACGAGCCGCGGGTTGCGGGCGATCAGCGCACGCAGTTCGCCGACGATGCCTTCGTACAGCTCGACCTGGCTGCGGACGGAGATCCACTCGCCGGCGGCCATCGAGAACGCTCCGGCGATCAGGCTCGCCATCCCGGCGATCCGTACGGGGCCGCTGCCGCTGCTGGCTCCCGCCACCGCGAGGATGAGGCAGACGTTGGTGACCAGTCCGTCGTTGACGCCGAGGACCGCGGCGCGTGCGGTGCCACGGGACACGCTCGCGACCCTGGCGTGGAGTTCGCGCGCGTCGGCATCGGCGTCGCCCACGCGCGGCGCAGCGGGTGCGGTGTAGGCCGGTGGGAGCGGGATCCGAGTGACGTGGTCGCCACGAACGGCGTCGGTCACCCGGTCACTCCGTGACCCGGAGGTGGTCGAGGTCGGCGAGCACGTCGTCGGCGTGGGTCGCCACGTCGGTCACGTCGTAGGCGTGCCTGATCACACCGTCCGGATCGATCAGGTAGCTGTATCGCCGGGGGAAGGTCGCGTACTTGTCGTCGGGGTCGCGTGTCACCTCGTAGGCGTTGCCGACCGTTCGGTCGACGTCGCTCAGCAGCGCGAACGGGAACTCCTGCGTCTCGGCGAACACCCGGTTCTCGTCGACGGTGTCGAACGAGGCGCCGAGGATGACGGCGCCGCGGTCGGCGAACTGCTCGGCCCTGTCACGCAGGGCCTGGCCTTCGACCGTTCAACCGGGGGTGGCCGCCTTCGGGTACCACCACAGCAGCACCCACGATCCGGCGAGGCTGTCGAGTCGGACGATCTCGCCCCGCTGGTCGGGCAGGGCGAAGTCGGGAGCGGGCACGCCGGGAGGGAGCATGCCCGTGATCATGTCACTCCTGCGAGCGCATGAGTCGTCCGGGCGAGCCTTCACCCACTCTTCACTCGCGCTACACCATTAGCGAACATACGTCCGATAGACTCACTGCATGGTGGCGGTGATGGACCTGCTCGAGCGGTTGGAGCACGACATCGCCGCTCTGTCCACGATCGACGTCGACGCCTTGAGCGACACCTTGAGCGACGCGGAGCTGCACGCGGTCACGGTCGGTTCGCAGCGGGCGCGGGATCGTCTCGCCGCTGCGGCCGCGCCGGTCGTCGCCCGCTGGGATTCGCGGGTGGTGTGG
>JALHOG010000060.1 GCA_022843125.1 Ilumatobacteraceae bacterium | reverse complement strand
CGGTGGTCGCCGTCACGAGCCCCACCTCGAGCGGCCGGCGACACCACACGCACTCGGCGCCGTCGCGGGCGAGGATCAGCGCCATCCGTTCGCGGCGCGCCAGTTGACGTGCCGCGCTCACGCGCCGCCCTTCGCTCTCGTCGCACACCGCATGCCGCCAGAATGGACGCGTGAGTGGCCGGTTCGCACCTTCTCCGACGGGAGATCTCCATCTCGGAAACCTGCGCACGGCGCTCGTGGCCTGGCTCGCTGCGCGAGCGTCGGGCCGTTCGTTCCTCGTCCGCATGGAAGACCTCGACAGGGTGACGTCGTCGAAGGAGCACGAGCAGCGCCAACTGGCCGACCTCACGGCGATCGGCCTCGACTGGGACGGCGAGGTGGTACGCCAGAGCGAACGATTCGATCGTTACCGCGCGGCCATCGACTCGCTCACCGCGCAGGGTCGGGTCTATCCGTGCTACTGCACGCGACGTGAGATCCGCGCAGAGATCGAGGCGGCGGCGCAGGCTCCCCACGTGCACCTCCCCGACGGCGCATACCCGGGGACCTGCCGCGAACTCGGCCCACGCGAGCGTGCCGAGCGGGAAGCCGCCGGACGCTCACCGGCGTTGCGGCTTCGCACCGACGGCGAGGTGATCGCCCTCGACGATGTGCTCGCCGGTCGGTACGAGGGAGCCGTCGACGACGTCGTCCTCGCACGTGCCGACGGCGTGCCTGCGTACAACCTCGCAGTCGTCGTCGACGACGCCGCGCAGGGCGTGTCGCAGGTCGCGCGCGGCGACGATCTGCTCAGCTCGACGCCACGCCAGGTCCTGCTCCAGACCCTGCTCGGTGTCCCGACCCCCGAGTACCTGCACGTGCCACTCGTGGTGGGCGCGGACGGCGAGCGCCTCGCCAAGCGGCACGGGGCGGTCACCGTCAGCGACCTGCGCGCCGAGGGCTGGGGGGTCGCCGACGTGGTCGGCGTACTCGCCTGGTCGCTCGGACTCGCCGACCGGCGCGAGCGGGTGAACGCCGCGACGCTCGTCGACCGCTTCGACCCCACGCTCCTGCCGAAGGTGACGGTGCACCTCGCCGACCTGCAACGATCGGCGTCGTGATCGCGCCATGACCGTGCCACCCGACGACCTGTCGATGTTGCTCACGTACGGTGGGGCGGTCGACGACCCCGATGGCCGGATCGATGCCGTCGAGGTCGCACCCGAGATCTATCGGATGCCGTTCTGGACGACGGCGTTCTGTGCCGCCGTGATCAGGGCGGCCGAGTTGATCGGGTTCGAGCCCGATCCCGACGACCCCGTGCCCGGCCACGAGGTGTCGCTCGCCACGATCAGCCCGGTGCTCTATCGATCGGTCGAGTACGACGTGGGCACCCGCGTGTGGCCCCGGCTCCAGGAGCACTGGCCGCTGATCGAGTACCGCGGGCTGCGCGACGCCTTCGTCATCCGCTACCTCCCCGGTGAGCAGGAGTCGCTCCGCATCCATCAGGACATCGCGCAGGTGTCGGCAACCGTGCGCCTGAACGACGGGTACGAGGGAGCGGCGCTCGAGTTCCCCCGGCAGGGGTACGACAACCGTGACCAACCGGTGGGGTCGCTCCTGGCGTGGCCGTCGCTCGTCACCCATCCGCACGAGGCGGGCGCGCTCGTGAGTGGCGTGAAGTACGGCCTGACGATCTGGTGCGAACTGCCGAGCGACACGGCGATCTACTGAGCCGTTCGCGCTCTCCGTCGCACGACCGAGGTCCGATGTCGCGTAGCGTCACCGACCCGGTCGATCACTGCGCGACATGTCGCTGAACCGGGCCGGAATCGAGCCGAGGTGCCCGCGACCTGCGACCTCGCATGGATAGGCTCGATGCTCGTCATGCAGGTGCGAGGTGCGCGGTCGGTCGGGTGGTCATTGCTGGTGTTGTCGCCGGTCATGGTCCTGGCGTCCTGCGCGACCACCTCCATCACGAGCACGCCGATCCCGAGCACCGATGTACCCGTGACCACGTCGGCTGCACCTGTCGCAGCATCCACGGCGCCTCCCACCACGACTCCGGCGCCTCCCACCACAGCGCCCGTGTCGCTCGTGATCCCCACGACGACCCCCGCCACGACCACGACGACGACCCTCGTCGAGACCGTCGCCGCCCCCGTCGAGCCCATCGTGGCAGTCGGCACGAGCGACGGTGCCGAGACGGCTCGGGCGCAGTGGCGCCTGCTGGAGCTCGGGTTCTGGCTGCAGGAGCCGAACGGCGACTACGGCCTCACCACGCAGCAGGCCGTGATGGCGTTCCAGAAGTACTACGGCCTCGGTACCGATGGGAGGCTCGGCCCGGAAACGGCGGCCCTGATGACCGCCCTCACCGAGCGCCCGAAGGCCAGCGCCGACGCCGGCACGCTGATCGAAGTCGACAAGTCCAAGCAGTTGCTGTTCTTCATCATCGATGGTCGCACCGAGTGGATCCTGAACACGTCGACGGGCAAGGAGATCCCGTACGACTATCCCGACAAGGACAACCCGGAACTCCGCCAGCGGGGAGACTCGGTGACCCGCAACGGTCTGCACGACGTGTACCGCGAGCGGCCAGAGGGCTGGTGGGACGGCGACCTCGGCGAGATCTACCGGCCGAAGTACTTCTCCGGCGGGATCGCCGTGCATGGTGCGAACAGCATCCCCGACTACCCGGCGTCGCACGGCTGCGTCCGCGTCAGCGTTCCGGCGATGGACTGGATCTGGGAGCAGAACCTGATGCCGCTCGAGGCCCCCGTGTGGGTCCACGGCGCGATCCCGCGCGACTGACGTCGCCGACCAGCGAGTCCGGTCAGGGGAAGACGACGGTCTTGTCGCCGACGAGCAGGATCCGATCCTCCGCCCACAGGCCGACCGCCCGCGAGAGCACCAGGCGTTCGGTGTCCTGACCCAGCGCGACGAGCTGCTCCGCCGTGTGCGCGTGGTTCACCCGGGCGACGTCCTGCTCGATGATCGGACCCTCGTCGAGGTCGGCGGTGACGAAGTGAGCGGTCGCGCCGACCAGCTTGACGCCGCGCTCGTGGGCCTGGTGGTACGGCTTGGCCCCCTTGAAGCCCGGCAGGAACGAGTGGTGGATGTTGATCGCCCGGCCCGACAGGTGGGCGCACAGGTCGTCGCTCAGGATCTGCATGTAGCGGGCGAGCACCACGAGGTCGACCGCGTGCTCGGCGACGAGCTGCTTGATGCGTGCCTCCTGCTCGGGCTTCGACGTGGGTCCGGTGGGGTCCTTGGTGACGGGGAGGTGGACGAAGGGGATGCCGTACCGCTCGGCGACCTCGCCGCAGTCGGGATGGTTCGAGACGATCACCGGGATGTCGATCGGCAGCATCCCGTTGCGCCACCGGTACAGCAGGTCGACGAGGCAGTGGTCGAACTTCGAGACCATGATCAGCACACGGGGGCGATGGTCCGCGCGCCGCACGTGCAGCGCCGCAGTGGCTTCGTCGAGCCGGGCCGCGACTGCGGCGGCCACCGCGTCCGGATCGTCCCCGGGGGTCTCGACCACGGTGCGCATGCAGAACGTGTTGGTGTCGGGGTCGGTGAACTGGGCGTTCTCGACGATGTTGCCGCCCACGTCGAGCAGGCCGCCGCAGACCGCGTGCACGATGCCGGGCCGGTCGTCGCAGGTGAGGGTGAGGATGTGCTGCACCCGCCCAGTCTGGGGGCTTCGATGCCGCTCGCGTGGGCTCGTCGCGTCAGACTCGCGGGCCATGAGCGCCAGCCGTCCGACCGTTGCCGACCTCCGCGCCCTGAAGGGCACACGACAGCTCTCGATGGTGTACACCGAGTTCCCGGAGGAGGCGCGTGCCGCCGCCGAAGCCGGCATCGACATCCTCTCGATCCCGACGCCGTTCTGGAACCCCGCGATGCGCGAGGCCGCCGGCAACTGCTTCGTCCAGGCGGGCCTGCTGTACGGGTACCTCGCCACCACCGACGACTACCTGCGCGCCGCCCACGACGCGATGCAGCTCGGCGCCGACTGCGTGTACTGCGCGGGGAGTACCCAGGTGATCGAGCGGCTCGCGGCCGAGGGGATCCCCGTCGTCGGCCACGTCGGGCTGATCCCGTCGCGCCGCACCTGGACCGGTGGCTTCAAGGCGGTCGGCAAGACGCTCGAGACCGCCCAGCTCGTCTACCGGCAAGTGAAGGAGCTCGAGGGCGCCGGCGCGTTCGCGGCCGAGATCGAGGTGGTGCCCGAGGCGATCGCGACCGAGATCGCGAAGCGCACCTCGCTCGTGCTGATGTCGATGGGCGCGGGCCGCGGCTGTGACGCCCAGTACCTGTTCTCGTGCGACGTGCTCGGGTACAGCGGCGGCGTGGGGCACGTGCCGCGGCACGCCAAGCAGTACCGCGACTTCGGAGCCGAGTACGAGCGCCTCCATCGCGAGCGGGTGGGCGCCTACTCCGAGTTCGTCGCCGACGTGACCTCGGGCGCCTACCCCCAGGACGAGCACCTCGTGCCGGTGAGCGACGACGTCCACGAGCAGTTCGTGGCGTTCCTCGGCGAGCTCGACTGAGGCGCTCTGTACGGGCTGTCGACCCAGCTCCTCGCTATTTGTCACGTCATATTGACGTGATCGGGCAGCGGCTGCGATGCTCGCGGGCGAACCGGCATCGAGCGGTCGCGAGGGCACGAAGGACCATGATCGACGACACTGCGTACGGCACGCGCAACGCGAAGGGGGAGTGGGCGCCGGCGCGCCGCGTCGACTACTCGCCGCTGTTCCACTGGCCGCTGCGCCCCGCCCGGATCCTCCGCTGGTTCGTCACCGGTTACGTGCTGTCGTTCAACGCCCTGTATCTCGCCGTTGCGCTCGCGGCGTGGTGGGTCGCCACGCCGTCGCGCGAGACGATGGCGACGTTCGGCGTGGGTTGGGTGGCGCTGGTGCTGCTCCGCAACGCGGCGATCCTCGTCGCGTGGTACGGCCTGTTCCACCTGCAGCTGTACCGTCGGCGCGCCCAGGCCGACCGCTTCAAGTACAACCCGAGGTTCCCGGCCGAGCGGAGCTCCCGGTTCTCGTTCGGCAGCCAGACGCGCGACAACGTGTTCTGGACGTTGGCGAGCGGCCTGCCGATCTGGACGGCGTGGGAGGTCGTGACGCTGTGGCTGATGGCGCGGGGCACGATCCCGTGGATCAGTTGGGACGAGCACCCGGTGTGGTTCGTCGCGCTGCTGCTCCTGATCCCGCTCTGGCGCGAGCTGCACTTCTACACCGTGCACCGGATGATCCACTGGCCACCGCTCTACAAGGCCGTGCACAGCCTCCACCACCGCAACACCAACCCGATCCCGTGGTCGGGCCTGTCGATGCACCCGGTCGAGCACCTGCTGTACTTCAGCGCGATCGCGATCCACTGGATCGTCCCGTCGCACCCGATCCACGCGATGTACAACGGCTTCCACCTGATGATGGCGCCGGTCCCCGGGCACACCGGCTTCGATCGGGTCGAGGTGGGTGAGCGGTCGTTCGCGACGCACTGCTACGCGCACTATCTGCACCACAAGTACTTCGAGGTGAACTACTCCGACGGCGCGCTGCCGCTCGACGCGTGGTTCGGCTCGTTCCACGACGGATCACCCGAGGCCGACGCCGCCATGAAGGCCCGCCGCCGCATGGCGCGCGCGAGCGTCACCGCGGGAGTCGCCGACTGATTCCCTCCCACCACCGACAGACATCCGCAGACAAGGACTGACCATGCCCGACTCACTCTCCATCGGACTGCTCGGCGCCGGCCGCATCGGCAAGGTGCACGCCGCCGCGATCGCGGCGACACCGCGCATCTCGCTGACGGCGGTCGCCGACGCGATCCCCGCTGCGGCCGAGGAGCTCGCCACCGCCCATGGGGCCGCGGTGCGGTCGATCGACGAGATCATGGCGTCCGACGACATCGACGCCGTGTTCATCACGACGCCGACCGACATGCACTCGGACCTGATCGAGCAGGCGGCGCGCGCCGGCAAGAAGATCTTCTGCGAGAAGCCGATCGACCTCGACGTGCAACGCGTCCGCGACTGCCTCGCCGTGGTTGAGGAGACGGGTGCGCTGCTGATGGTCGGGTTCAACCGGCGTTTCGACCCGAACTTCAAGGCAGTCCGCGACAGCATCACGGCTGGTTCGATCGGCGAGGTCGAGATGGTGTCGATCGTGTCGCGCGACCCCGGACCGCCCCCGATCGGCTACCTCGAGCGCTCAGGCGGCCTGTTCCGCGACATGGCGATCCACGACTTCGACATGGCGCGCTTCCTCCTCGGCGAGGAGCCGGTGTCGGTGAGCGCCGTCGGCTCGAATCTCGTCGACCCGGCGATCGGCCAGGTGCCCGACATCGATTCGGCCGCGATCACGCTCGTCACCGCGAGCGGCAAGATCGCCCAGATCTCCAACTCGCGTCGCGCCGCGTACGGCTACGACCAGCGGATCGAGGTGCTCGGCTCGACCGGCCTCGCGAAGGCCGACAACATCCATGAGTCGACGATGCAGGTGGCCACCGCCGGCGGGTTCACCAAGCCGCCGCTGATGAACTTCTTCCTCGAGCGCTACATGCCCTCGTACCACGCCGAGGTCGCGACCTTCGTCGCGTCCGCCCTCGACGGCGTGCCCCCGTCACCCACCGGCGACGACGGCCTCCAGGCCCTCGTCCTCGCCGAAGCTGCGTTCCGCAGCAACCGCGACCGCCGCACCGTCGACACCAACGAGATCTGACGGCGCTCGTCAGGAGTTGGGTGGCCCCGCTTCGGGGTCGAAGCGGATCTCGGTGACGATCAGCACCACGTCGTCGTGGAAGAAGCGGACGCGGAGCGACACCGCGTCGTACTCGGTCACCACGAGGCCCAAGCTGAAGATCGCCGACTCGCCGGGTGGGACGAAGCTGTCGGTGACGATCTCGCCGTCGTTCGCCGCCACGTTCGCTTCGAAGTCGGCGATGAAGGCGTCGAGCTCGGCCAGCTCGTCTCCGTCGGCGCCGAACTCGGCGGCCGCCTCGCGGATGCGTTGGACCACCACTGCCGCGTCGTCGGTGGTGGGTCGATCCAGCGAGACGAGGAAGACCGCACGGGACGGGTCGTCGGCGGGAATGTCGGGGTCGACGTTCACGTCGGCCACGAACAGCGCCCTCTGGTAGTCGCCGACGACGGTGCGCCGGGGGAACCGGACGGTGAATTCGGCAGGGCCCTCGATCTCGGTCAAGGTGAGCGTGCCCGGCTCGAGATCGATCTCGCTCACGGTCGTCGGCTCGCGCAGATCGATCTCGACCGGGCCGGACGCGCGCTCGGCCCCGCATGCCATCGGGATGAACATCGCCGTCGCGAGCAGCGCGGCGAGGCGCCTCGGCGAACGGGTGCGCGACCGGATCATGGCGACATCATGTCGCATCATCCACCCACCCCGATGTGCACGTCGACGTCGCCGTCCCACTCCAGCAGGCGGTGGCGGACGACGGGCTCCACCCAGGCCGTCGGGGGGACGGGTCGCCATGATTCGGGCCCAGGGTGCGGGAGCGGGAGGGCTCCGGCGAGCGATGCGCGGTCGCGATCCATCGCCTCGGCCCACTGCTGACGAACCCCCGGTACCGCGCGAGCGCCGTGTCGAGACGGGCCAGCTGTGCGGCCAGCTCGAGGTCGTACGCCGTCGGCATCCGGCGACGGTACGTCTCGGTGGCGTGCGGAGACAGGGGGACGAGTCCCCATGCCTGCTCATCTGGCCGACCACCGGGTTGTCCATATGTAATGACAATAGGTTGACACCAGGGCAGATGTGCTCGTAGCCTGGCCGTCATGACGACGATCGAGCATTGGATCGGCGGGCGCCGGACCGCCGGCGAGTCCACCCGCACCAGCCCTGTCTGGAACCCCGCCACCGGTCAGCACCAGCACGATCTCCTGCTCGCTGAGCCCTCCGACGTCGACGCTGCGGTCCAGGCCGCAGGCGCTGCGTTCGAGAGCTGGGGTGACTCGTCGATCAGCACCCGCACGAAGGTGCTGTTCAACTTCCGTGAGATCGTCAACCGGCGCGCTGGTGAGATCGCGCAGGCGATCACCGACGAGCACGGCAAGGTCCTCTCCGACGCGGCCGGCGAGGTGCAGCGCGGACTCGAGGTCGTCGAGTTCGCGTGCGGCATCCCCACGATGCTCAAGGGCGGCTACTCCGACCAGGTCTCCACCGGCGTCGACTCGTTCTCGTTCCGCCAGCCGCTCGGCGTGGTGGCCGGCATCACCCCGTTCAACTTCCCGGCGATGGTCCCGATGTGGATGTTCCCCGTCGCGATCGCGTGCGGCAACACCTTCGTGCTGAAGCCGTCCGAGCGCGACCCGTCGGCGTCGATGCTGCTCGCCGAGATCTGGGCCGAGGCCGGTCTGCCCGAGGGCGTGTTCAACGTGGTCCACGGCGACAAGGTCGCGGTCGACGCACTGCTCGATCACCCCGACGTCGCGGCGATCTCGTTCGTCGGGTCCACCCCGATCGCCAAGTACGTCCACGAGCGCGCCACCGCCTCGGGCAAGCGCGTCCAGGCGCTCGGCGGCGCCAAGAACCACGCGATCGTGCTCCCCGACGCCGACATGGGCTTCGCGGCCCAGCACCTCGCCGCCGCGGCGTTCGGTTCGGCGGGCGAGCGCTGCATGGCGATCTCGGCCACGATCGCCGTCGGCTCGGCGGGCGACCAGCTGATGGAGCACGTCGAGGCGCAGGCCCGCGCCGTCAAGGTCGGCCCCGGACGCGACCCGTCGAGCGAGATGGGCCCGATCGTCACCCCCGAGTCCCGCGACCGGATCGTCGGCTTCATCGACGCCGGCGAGCGCCAGGGCGGCAAGGTCCTCGTCGACGGGCGCGGCCTCGTCGTCGCAGGTCATGAAGCGGGCTTCTTCGTCGGGCCGACCGTGATCGACCAGGTCACCACCGACATGGACTGCTACACCAACGAGATCTTCGGCCCGGTGCTGTCGGTGCTCCGCAGCGACTCGGTCGACGAGGCGATCGCGATGATCAACGCCAACCCGTACGGCAACGGCACGGCGGTGTTCACCAACTCCGGCGGCGCGGCGCGGAAGTTCATGCGCGGCGTTCATGTCGGCATGATCGGCATCAACGTGCCGGTGCCCGTGCCGATGGCGTACTACTCGTTCGGCGGCTGGAAGAACTCGCTGTTCGGCGAGCACCACATCCACGGCCCCGAGGGCGTCGAGTTCTACACGCGCGGCAAGGTCGTCACCAGCCGCTGGCCCGATGCCGGCACGCCGAGTGGCGCGTCGCTCGACATGCCCACCGCCCGCTGAGACGCGACAAGATCTGACACCGATGAGCCGCCGATACGTCCCCGCCGGAACCGCTGCCGACGGCAGCGACCCCGTCGCGCTCACGCCTGCCGACGCGGGCTGGACGTACTGCGGTCTGCGCGTCGTCACGCTCGCTGCCGGCGAGGTGCGCACGTTCGAGACGGGTGACACCGAGCTCTTCGTGCTCCCGCTGTCGGCGACCGACCTCACCGTCACGGTCACGCGCTCGTCGTCTGCGGCCGAGTCGTTCGCGGTGGCCGGTCGACCCACGGTGTTCGCCCGGGTCACCGACTTCGTCTACGTCGGGCGCGACTCGTCGTTCACCGTCGTCAGCGAGTCGGGCGGCGAGATCGCCCTGCCGTCGGCGCGCTGCGACCGCGTGCTGCCCGCCCGCTACGGCCCGGCCGACGCGGTCGCGATCGAGATCCGAGGCGCCGGGCCCGCCACCCGTCAGGTCACCAACTTCGGCAGCCCCGAGGCGTGGCCGCACGCCGACAAGCTGATGTGCGTCGAGCTGCTCACCCCGGACGGCAACTGGTCGAGCTACCCGCCGCACAAGCACGACGACTCGCCCGAGTGCCCCGTGAACAACGAGGAGCTCTACTACTTCCGCATCGGGCGCGCTGGCGGCACCGAGTACGCGCCCGAGGGCTTCGGGCTGCACCGCACGTACACCGGTGAGACCGTCGCTCCCGACCTCCGGGTCGACGACAACCTCACGGTCCGCGACGGCGACGCGTACGCGATCCCGCGCGGCTACCACGGCCCGTGCGTCGCGGCGCCGGGCTACACGATGTACTACCTGAACGTGCTCGCCGGACCGGGCGGCGAGCGCTCCATGGCCTTCTGCGACGACCCCACCCATCACTGGGTGCGGGCCTCGTGGGAGGGCATGGCCACCGACCCCCGCTGCCCCATGACGAACGCCACCGGCGTCGTCCAGAACTGAGAGAGCTCTGCCATGTCCGGCTTCATGTCCCGTGTTGCTGCCGCCCCGATCTCGTGGGGCATCTGCGAGGCCCCCGGTTGGGGTCTCCAGCTCCCCGTCGACCGCGTGCTCACCGAGGCGCGCGACCTCGGCATCACCGCGATCGAACAGGGAGCGCTCGGCTGGCTGCCCACCGACCCGGCCGAGCAGCGCGCCAAGCTCGCCGAGTACGGCATGCAGATGCTCGGCGGCTTCGTGGCGATCGTGCTCCACGATCCCGCGCAGCGCGATGCCCAGCTCGCCGAGGCCGACCGGATCGCCGAGGCGATGGCGGCGGCCGGCGGGACGTACTTCGTCACCTGCCCGGTGCCGGCGCTCGACGACTGGCACCACCCGACGCTCGGCGACGACCAGTGGGACGAGTTGCTCGCCAACATCGACCGGGTCGGGGCGATCGTCGCGTCGCACGGTCTCACGCAGGTGGTCCACCCGCACCTCGCCACCTGCATCGAGACCGCCGACGACTTCGAGCGCTTCATCGCGGGCTGTTCGTCGCTGTTCTGCTTCGACACCGGCCACATGACCGTCGGCGGTGTCGACGTGGTCCGCGTCGCCACCGACAACTTCGACCGCATCGGCATCGTGCACCTCAAGGACGTCGACGCCGCCGTCGCGAGGCGCGAGCGAGCCGGCGAGCTGTCGCTGATGGAGGCCACGCGCGAGGGCGTCTTCCCGGCGATCGGCGACGGTGACGTTCTCATCGCCGAGGTCGTGCAGGCGCTCGAGGCACAGGGCTACGACGGCTGGTACGTGATGGAGACCGACGTGATGCTGCCCGGCGAGCCGGCCGAGGGTGAGGGCCCGGCGCTGGGCGTCGCCCGCAGCCTCCAGTACCTGCGCACCCTGGCGCCCGCATGACGCACGCACCGACCAAGCGTGGTGGGGAGGGGTGACGGTGTCGGGGTCGCTCGAGCTGTTGACGGTCGGGCGGATCTCGGTCGACCTGTACGCCGAGCAGCTCGGCGTGTCGATGCGCGAGGTGCGCTCGTTCCGCAAGTCGGTCGGGGGGACGGCGACCAACGTCGCGGTCGCCACCGCCCGGCTCGGTCATCGGGCAGCGGTGTTCACGCGCGTCGGTGACGACCCGATGGGCGATTACATCCGCTGGGCACTCGACCACACCTTCGGCGTCGACACCCGCTACCTCGGCACCCACCCCACGCTGCGCACCCCGCTCGCCTTCGCCACCATGGAGGACCCGGCCGAGCCGTCGCTGCTGTTCTACCGCTCGCCGCAGGCACCCGACATGACGATCGAGTCGAACGACGTCGACCGCGACGTCGTCGCCGACGTGCCGATCCTGTGGTTCCCCACGTCATGCCTGTCGGCCGAGCCCAGCCGCTCGACGATCCACGACCTGCTCGGCTGGCGCGAGCGCCGCACCCACACCGTGCTCGACCTCGATTGGCGACCGCAGTTCTGGTCGAGTGCCGCCGATGCCACTCGCGAGCTCGACGCCGTACTCCCCCTCGTCACGATGGCGATCGGGAACCGCGACGAGTGCGAGGTCGCGGTCGGTGAGCGCGATCCCGACCGGGCCGCCGACGCCCTGCTCGCCCGTGGCCTGAGCGCCGCGATCGTGAAGATGGGTGGTGACGGCGTGCTCGTCGCCACCGCCGACGGCGTCCGCGAGCGGATCGCCCCGTACCCGGTCGAGGTGGTGTGCGGGCTCGGTGCCGGTGACGCGTTCGGCGGCGCGCTGTGCCACGGGCTCCTCTCCGGCTGGGATCTGCCCACCTGTGCCCGCGCCGGCAACGCCGCCGGCGCGATCGTCGCCAGCCGGCTGATGTGCGCCGACGACATGCCCTACTCAGGAGAGATCGATGCCCTTCTTGGATGACGCCCGCTGGCGCGAGCTGATCGACGCCCGCGCCGAGCAGCCACAGCTCGCGCTCGACAACCTGCGCACCCGCCGCCGCCGGCCGCTGCTCACCGACGGCCGCCTGTTCATCGTCGCCTTCGATCACACCGCACGCGGCATGCTCGGCGTCCCCGGCGACCAGTTCGCGATGGCCGACCGCCGCCGCACGCTCGAGGCGCTCCTGTGCGCGCTCAGCTTCCCCGAGGTCGACGGTGTGCTCGCCAGCGCGGACGTGATGGAGGACCTTGCGGTGCTCGGCGCGCTCGACGACAAGCTCGCGTTCGGCACGATGAACCGCGGCGGCATCATGGGCGCCGACTGGGAACTCGACGATCGCATGACCGCGTACTCGGCGGCCAGCATCAAGGCCAACGGGCTCGACGGCGGCAAGGTGCTGCTGCGCCTCGCCGACGACGACGCCGGCACCGCGCCCACGATCCAGGCGTGCGCGCAGGCGGTCGACGAGTGCGCCGCGCACGGCCTGCCGATTATGGTCGAGCCGCTCCCGTACCACCACGAGCCCGGCACCGGCACCGCCAAGCTGCTCGATGACGAGGACGCACTGCTGCGCGCCGTCGCGATCGGTTCGGGCCTCGGTTCGACCTCGACGTCGACGTGGCTGAAGGTGCCGGCGGGCAAGAACCCCGAGCGGATGCTGGCGTGCACGACGCTGCCGGCGCTGATCCTCGGTGGCACGCCCGGCGCCGACCCGGAGGCGACCTACCGCTCGTGGGAGCGGGCGATGGAGGTGCCGAACGTGCGCGGTCTCGTGGTCGGTCGCGCCCTGCTGTTCCCGCCCGACGGTGACGTCGCCGGTGCGATCAAGCGCGCCGCGTCGATCGTCCGGCCCGCCACCTAGCAGTCCGACGTAGCAGTCTTCGACACGTTCTGATCAGAGGGGGATCATCATGAAGCTCACCACCGCCCAGGCGATCGTGAAGTACCTGATCGCGCAGCGCACCGTGATCGACGGCCGTGAGGTGCCGTTGTTCCCGGGCGTGTTCGCGATCTTCGGGCACGGCAACGTCACGTGCCTCGGCCACGCGCTCGAGGAGGAGCGTGACGCGCTCCCGGTGTGGCGCGGCCAGAACGAGCAGGGGATGGCGCTCGCCGCCGTCGGCTATGCCAAGGCGATGCGCCGCCGCCAGATCATGGTGGCCACGTCGTCGATCGGCCCCGGCGCCACCAACATGATCACCGCGGCCGGCGTCGCGATGTCGAACCGGCTGCCGGTGCTGCTCATCGCCGGGGAGACGTTCCAGAGCCGGATCCCCGACCCGGTGCTCCAGCAGGTCGAGCACTTCGGTGACCCGACCATCACGGTCAACGACGGGTTCAAGTCGGTCAGCCGCTACTGGGACCGCATCACCCGCCCCGAGCAGGTCATCCACTCGCTCCCGCACGCGGTGGCGACGATGCTCGATCCGGCCACGTGCGGCCCGGCGTTCCTGGCTCTGCCGCAGGACGTGCAGGCCGAGGCGTACGACTACCCCGACGACTTCTTCGAGGTCCAGGTCCGCGAGGTGCCGCGACCGCGTGCCGATCTCGGTCAGCTGCAACGCGCGGCGGCCGCGATCCGTGGCGCCGAGCGACCGCTCGTCATCTGCGGCGGCGGGGTTCACTACTCCGGTGCCGAGGCCGAGCTGCAGGCGTTCGCCGAGGCGTTCAACGTGCCGGTGGTCGAGACGGTCGCCGGCAAGGCATCACTGCTCGCGTCGCACCCGCTCAACGCCGGCCCGGTGGGGGTCACCGGATGCGAGGGAGCGAACGATCTCGCGGCCGCGGCCGACGTGGTGATCGCGGTCGGCACCCGCCTCCAGGACTTCACCACCGGATCGTGGACCGGCTTCGACCCGTCGGCCCGCTTCGTCGGGATCAACGCCGCCGGCTTCGACGCCATCAAGCACTCGTCGCTGCCGGTCGTCGGCGATGCGCGGGAGGCGCTGCGCGAGTTGACGCCGATGCTCGCCGGCTGGGCCGGCCCCGACGACTGGACCGACCGCGCCGCGCGCAACACCCAGGGCTACCACGCCTACATCGACAAGATCGCCGCACCGGCCGAGACCGGCCCGATCACCTACGCCCAGGTGGTCGGCGCGATCGACCGGCTGGCGACGCCGACCGACTACGCGCTGACCGCCGCGGGCGGTTTCCCCGGCGAACTCAACAACGGGTGGCGTGCCAAGGGCCTCGACAGCTTCGACGCCGAGTACGGGTTCTCGTGCATGGGCTACGAGATCGCTGGCGCGTGGGGCGCCAAGATGGCGATGCCCGACCGCGAGGTGATCGTGTTCGTCGGCGACGGGTCGTACCTGATGATGAACTCCGACCTGTACTCGTCGGTGCTGAGCGGCCACAAGCTGATCGTGCTCGTGTGCGACAACGGCGGGTACGCCGTCATCAACCGACTGCAGGTCAACCAGGGCGGTGCGAGCTACAACAACCTGCTCGCCGACACGAACCACGAGAACCTGGTGTACGTCGACTTCGCCGCCCACGCCGCGGCCATGGGCTGCCTGAGCGAGACGATCACGTCGGTCGACGAGCTCGAGCAGGCATTCGAGCGGGCCCGTGCGGCCGACCGCACCTACGTGATCGCCATGAACGTCAGCGCCTATGACTGGACCGAGGGCGGCAACTTCTGGGAAGTGGGCGTTCCCGAGGTCAGCAACCGCGAGAGCGTCCTGCAAGCGCACGAGAACGTCGCGCTCGGCAAACAATCCCAACGCCTCGTCTGAACCACCCCACGTCCGAGCAACGGAGACACATCCACATGTCAGTCACCATCATCAACGGGGGGACGCAGGGGTTGGGCGAAGCGGTGGCGCGCACGCTCGTCGCCGGCGGGAAGTCGACGGGGTTGGTCCTCGCCGGGCGATCCGCCGATCGCGGACAGGCGCTCGCCGACGAGCTCACCACCCTGGGGACCACGTCGGTCTTCGTGCAGTGTGACATCGCCGACGACACGGCGCCCGACGCCATCATCGGTGCCTGCCGCGAGGCATTCGGCACCGTCAACGGGCTCGTCAACGTCGCCGCGAAGACGTCGCGCGCGAACCTGTTCACCGACACGCCCGATCACTTCGAGGCGATGATGGACATCAACGTCAAAGCGCCCTACTTCCTGATCCAGGCCGCGGCGCGTCTGATGATCGAAACGGGGGCGAAGGGGTCGATCGTCAACGTCGGCTCCACCTCGCAGTACGGCGGCCAGACGAAGCTCACGTCGTACGTGATGTCGAAGGCGGCGCTCGCGGTGATGACGAAGAACCTCGCGTTCGGGCTGATGCGCCACGGCATCCGCGTCAACCAGGTGAGCCCCGGTTGGATGGACACCGAATCGGAGCACATCACCCAGGTCACCTACGACGGGGCGCCGCAGAACTGGCTGGAGCTGGCCGAGGCGGAGCGGCCCATGGGGCGGCTGGTCAAGCCGTGGGAGGTGGCGAACCTCATCGCGTTCTGCCTGTCCGACCAGTCGGGATTGCTGACCGGCAACCTGATCGACGTCGATCAGACCGTCCAGGGTGCCGGCGACCCGCCGATGCCGGGCGTGGACGACACCGTCTCGCCGTGACGGTCGCTCTCCCGATCACCGTCGAGATGCTTGCGCGCGCATAGATTCGCGGCGGGGGGTTACGAAAGGGGGTCGCGCGATGCGCGATGAAGTGTTGTTGCTCGGCCGGATCCTGTTCAGCCTGGTGTTCCTGGGCTCGGGGGTCGGCCATCTCACACAGACCGAGGGGTCGGCTCAGTACGCGGCCTACAAGAAGGTGCCGTCGGCCAAGCTCGCCGTGCAGGTGAGCGGGGTGCTCATGATCCTCGGTGCCGCGGCCGTGATCCTCGGCATCTGGATGGATCTCGCCGGATTGCTGATCGCGATCCTCGTGCTGCTGATGGCGTTCATGATGCACCGGTTCTGGGAGGAGACCGACGCCCAGACCAAGCAGGTCGAGATGGCCCAGTTCATGAAGAACGTCTCGATCGCCGGCGCCGGCCTGATCATCTCGACGTTCTCGATCGCCTCGTACACGATCACCGACGGCGTTTTCTGACGGCAACGCGCCGGGCGGCGCGTCAGTCGGCGGCGAGGTCGGCGACGTAGCTCTCCTCGAGGCCGGTGCGCACCACCGTCTCGTCGAGATTCCAGTGGCAGGCGTACATCGCTGCGAGGTCGGGCGCGTCCGCGGTCGACTCCCACGCCGCCGGCTGCCATGCCTGCGCGCGCCGGAACGCCTTCGCGCAGTGGCCGAAGACCTCGGCGATCTCGATCACCATCGCGAGCTTGGGCGGGCGGAGCTCCTTCGTGAACCCGCCGAGCACGTCGGGATCGGTGGTGAGCGTCGCTCGCCCGTTGATCCGCAACGTCTCGTCCTTCCCGGGGATGATCATCAGCAGCCCGACCCACGGGTGGACCACGACGTTGCGGAGGCTGTCGAGCCGGTTGTTCCCGTTCAGGTCGGGGATGGCGACGTGGCGGTCGTCGAGCCGGCGAACGAAACCCGGAGGGCCACCGCGCGGTGACGCGTCGACGTTGCCCGCACCGTCGGTCGTGGCCAGCACGATGAGCGGACAGTGATCGATGAACGACGCCATCCCCCCGTTGATCTCGGTCAGTACCTTCCCGGCCGCGCCGGGGCCCGGAGCGCGGTACATCGCCTCCAACTGCTCGAGGCTGTCGATGGTGTCGCGGAGATCCATCTCCCGAGTCTGTCGCGCGTGAGCGCGTGGCACCGAGGTGACGCGATCAGTCGCCGGTCGCGATCGGGCGACCTGGGTCGCTCGACCACTCGCTCCACGAACCCGGATAGAGGCGTGCCTGGTTGACGCCGACCAGCGAGAGGGCGAGCAGGTTGTGGCAGGCGGTCACGCCACTGCCGCAGTAGACGATCGGCCGCTCGCCGACACCGGCGAAGCGGGCGACGAGGTGGGGGAGGTCGAGGTGGGTGCCGTCGGGGCGCAGGTTCTCGCCGTGGAAGCGGTTGATCGCGCCGGGGATGTGCCCGGCCTGCGCATCGATCGGCTCGTGGTCGCCGCGGTAGCGCTCGGGCGCCCGCGAGTCGATCAGCGTTGCGCCGAGCGCACTGCCCTCCGCGAGGTCGTCGGCGGTGACGATGCCGGTCCACGACTCGGCCGAGGGGTAGGTGGTGGGCAGCACGTGCGGTGCGTCGGCGGTGGTCGGGTGCCCGGCGGCCACCCAGGCCGGGAACCCGCCGTCGAGCACGGCGACCTGGCCGTGCCCGATCGAACGCAGCATCCACCACAGTCGGGACGCGGTGGCGCCGCCGGCACTGTCGTACGCGACGACGAGGGTCGCCGGTGTGATGCCGAGCCGCCCGAGCAGCGCCACGAAGTCGTGCACCGGTGGGAGTGGGTGGCGGCCGCCGCCCGGGCCTCCGGCGAGCTCGGTGTGCAGATCGACGAATCGGGCACCGGGCAGGTGGTCGAGGTCGTACTCGCGCCGGCCCTGGTGGACGTCGGCGAGGTGGAACCGGACGTCGCACACCACGATCGGCCCTTCGGCTGTCGGATCCTGGAGCCGTGCGGCGAGCTCGTCGACACTGATCAGTGACATCGTTACCTCCCGCCGACGACCCTACGCGATGGCGATCGTGGCGTTGGTCGCGATGCCCGATCGAGCTCGGCGGTCAGCCGGGTGGATCGCGCTGGAGCATCGCCACGACACTGTCGGCCCAGGCGTCGATCGCATCCCAGTCCCGGAAGTCGCCGTCGTGGGCGCGCACCACGTCGGCGATCCAGCGTTCGAGCCTGCTCAGATCGGTGCGATCGAGCCGGCCGGAGAACAGCCGATGCTCGATCGCGTCGACCGCATGGACCAGTTCATCGACTCGACGGGTCTCGACTCCGACGTGCGCGTCGTCGTCATCGAGCGGTCCGGAGCTGAACAGCCACACCGGCGCGCCCTGGAGAGCGATGGCGTGGTCGAGGGTGAACCGGCGGGCGCCGCGGAGCCAATGGCCTTCGTAGATCGCGCTCCCGATCAGGAATGCGTCGTAGCCGTCGATCGCGTCGGGCCCGTGGTGACCCTGGGTGACATCGAGCAGGTCGACCTCGTGGCCGGCAGCTCGCACGACCCCGGCGACGCGCTCGGCGATCTGGAGCGTCGCCCCATGCCGGGACGCCACCGCGATCAGGATCCTCATGGCGCGCCTCCCTTCGACGTCGGGTCGGTCAGATGTGATGCGTCCGGACGACGCATCACCCGTCGACCCGCTTCCAGTCGACCAGTTCGGCCTCGCGGCCGGAAGGGTCGTTCGCCCCTTGGCCCTCACCCGACGTCCGCAGGAGGATGAGACCGTGACCGATGTTCCGCGAGTTTCCGATGTGCCCATGGAGCGCGAGATCGATCCTGAAGCCGAGCGCGAGATCGACCCGGTCGAGGGGACGGAGTTGCCCGAGCAGCTCGCCGTCGTCGGCATCGAGGTGCCCGAGGCCGATGCGCTCGAGCAGCTCCTGGTCGTACCGCTCGACGACGACGACGATCGCTGACGCCCTGACCCGCCCGTGCCGCGGCGCGGTCGACAGACTGAGCGGGTGATCCGCCACGTCGTCCTGTTCCAGTTCGCCCCGGGTACCGCCGAGAACCGCATCGACACGTACGAGCGTGACCTCGTCGAGTACGTCGCCGGTCTCCAGGGCGTCATCTCGTACCGCTTCGGTCGGGATGCCGCCATCAACCCGAACACGTACGACTTCTCGATCGTCGCCGAGTTCGACGACGAGGACGCGTTCCGCCGGTACTTCGACGGCGACCGGCACCTGGAGATCCAGCGTGCCACCGCCGACATGATCGTCGGCAAGGCCAGCTCGCAATCGCGGTTCGACTGACGGCTACCGTTCGACGATGACCTCCGACACGACCGGCGCGTACGAAGCGATCATGAGCCTGCGACGCGGTGGCAAGGCGGTCATCCTCGTCACCTACCGCGGCGACTGGTGACCGTACTGCTGTGCCCAGCTCGTGCGGCTGGCTTCCCTGAACGATCGGATCCACGGACGAGGTGCCGAGGTCATCGCGGTCAGCGGTGACGACGACGTCCGCCAGAGCGGCATGTTCGCGCGGTGGCCCACACCGCACATCCGGTTCGTGAGCGACCCCGACGGTCAGCGCATCCTGCGGCCGCTCGGTCTGTTCGACCCGGAGGAGCGGGGCGGTATCGGTCGGCCGGCGATGCTGGTGCTCGACCCGGACGGCCGGGAGGTGTACCGGTACGTCGGTCGTGACTTCGCCGACCGCACCACCGACGACGCCGTGCTCGCGGCGGTGGCCGGGCTCGGGCTCGATCCGATCGACCCCCCGGCGGGTGGCCCGGTCGGTGCCGTCCCCGCCGACCTCGGCGGGTTCTTCGCGCCGGCCTCGCTCCTGCCGTACTTCCGGGGCAACCGCTTCGCGGCGGTGGCGATCTCGCGACGGGTGAGCGATCCCGATGCGCACGCTGTCGCGATCGAGCACCGCGACATGTGCGACGCCACGCTCGACGCCTGGCGCGCGCTCACGTCACCGGGCTGACGACCGTGATCCGGTGACCGGCGCCACCCGCCCGCTTGACCTCGTACATCGCCGCGTCGGCAGCCGCCACCAGCGCGTCGACGTCACTGCCGAGTGGAGCGATGGCCACCCCGATGCTCGCCGAGATGTGGATCTCGACGCCGTTCACCTCGATCGGTCGCGTCAGCTCCCGCAGGATGCGGTCGGCGATCGACCTCACCGTTGCCTCGAGACGTTGTGACGCGTCGACCGCCGGCAGCACCACGACGAATTCGTCACCCCCGACGCGCGCGACCACGTCACCGGGCCGGACCGCACGCTGCACGCGTTGGGCGGCAGCGCGCAGCACGTGGTCACCCGCGGCGTGGCCGTGCTGATCGTTCACCGGCTTGAAGCCGTCCAGGTCGACGAACAGCACCGCGGTGGGCGGGGTGTCACCGTCGAGCGCCGCGGCGAGTCCGGCACGGTTGGGCAGCTCGGTGAGCGTGTCGTGACGTGCTCGGCGGGCGAGCAGCGCGTCGTTCGTGGCGCGGATCCGGATCACGCCGAGCAGCTCGGTCGCGCGCGCGAGCCGGTGCAGGATCCCGGTCGCAGTGAGATGGTGATATGGCGTGAGGGCCGCAAACCGGTACGCCGTCCCGCCCGCACCGTCACCCACCGCGACGTGGAACCAGTCGGCGAAGCCTGCAGCCGTGAGCACCGATCGGTACGGCTCGTCGAGATCGGCGATCTCGAGCTGTTCCGGCTGGTCGTTCGCCGTGAGCCACGGGGCGGCGTCGAGATCGAGGTCGGCGAGTGCGGTGGCGAGCCGCTCGCCTGTCGCTCCCACGATGCGACAGCGCCCACTTCCCACCTCGGCGATCACCACCTCGATGCGGATCGGAGGCGCGGCGATCATCTGCGCGACGAGCTGGACGAGCTCGCCGACCGGACGACCGCTGGCGAGGCCGGTGAGCACGTCCCGCAGCATCCGTGGCTCGGCGCCGTGCCGCACCTCGTAGATGAAGCCGTCGACGACGTCGTCGTGGAGGCTGTTCGCGCCGGTGACCTCGACGTGCAGCGGGCGTCCGGAGCCATCGACGACGCGCATCGGTACGGGCGCCCAGGGTTCCGACGCCCACGGCGAATCGTCGCGCCCCGCCTCGCTCAACGCCCCGAATGCGTCGATCGCCCACGAGACGTCCTCGTCGTGGATGAACTCGATGATGTTCCGGCCCCGGGCCTCCTCGAGTGACAGACCGACCGTGTGGGACATGAACCGGTTGCCGTAGACGATGCCGCCCACCTGATCGACCACCATGATCGGCGTGGGGATCTGGTCAAGGACCCGTTCGTAGAAGTCGGCGGTCAATTGGCGTGCGTTGGGGTTCGGTTCCGCCGGCTCGGTCACCGCTGCATTCTGGTCGCCGACGAGCACGCGCCGCGGGACGTGCGTGCAGCATGTGTCGGGGCCGCGGCGGTGGCGGTCGGGCGAAGCGCGTGGTGAACTGTGGCGCACGCGAGCGAGGGGCGAACGAGGGGGACACGCTGATGGGGACGCACTGGATCGTCGAGGGCACCGTCGACCCGCGATGGCCGATCAACACGCGTGGCAACGTCGGCGAGGTGTTCCCCGAGGTGCTCACCCCGCTCACCTACGAGCTCGGCGTGATCCCGGCCGAGCGCGGCTGGCGGCGGGCCTACGCCGAGCTGGGCGTCACCACCCCGAAGGACTTCGCGAGTGACGCCCCGGTGATCATCGGGTTGTACGGCGGCTACTGCTATCTCAACCTGTCGTTCCTGCGGATCCTCGGTGTGCGCGCCCCCGGGTCGTCGGCGCAGGCGATCGACATCTCGTTCTTCGGTGAAGGCAACCCGCCGCCGTACCGCGCGCATCCCGGCGATCGCAACGTGCTCGCGTCGCTCAAGATCCTGAAGTCGGTGATGAGCGCGCTCAACCAGCGCGACGTCCCCGAGATCGTGGCCGACAGCTACCGGGCCGCCGACGAGTTCGCCCGCCGCCGGCCGGCGCTCGACGCCCCCGACGCCGAGCTGCTCGCGTACGTCCGGTCGATGCCCGAGCCGTTCGAGCGGGTGTTCCACAACCACATGGTCACCACCGCGCTGTCGTCGATCGTCGCCGGCGTGCTCGCCGACGCGTGCACGGCCGCAGGCAAGCCGGGTCTGGTCACCGCGCTGATCGGATCGTCGGGCGAGGTGCGCTCGGCGATGTACTCCCGCGATCTCTCGCAGATCGCGCAGCTCGTGCGCGGCAGCGCCTCACTCACCGCGGAGTTCGATCTCGGTGTCGAGGGGCTCCTCGACCGCCTCCACGGGCGGCAGGACGCCGAGGAGTTCAACGCCCACTTCGCCCTGTTCCTCCGCGAGCACGGTCACCGCGGACCGAACGACTGGGAGCTGTCGGGCCGAACGTGGGACAACACGCCCGAGCTCGCCCTGATCGCCGTCGACCGGATGCGGCTGGCCGACCACGAGCTACGGGTGGCGCCCGATCCGGTCGCCGAACGAGCAGCTCGCGACGAGGCGATCGCCGTGGTACGGCCCACGCTCAACATCCTCGATCGGCTCAACTTCGACAAGGCGATCGACGCCGTCGGCTGGTGGTCACAGGCGCGTGAGGCGACCCGCGACCGGGCGGTGCGCCTGACCTTCCCGGTCAAGCAGGTGTACCGCGAGCTGGTTCGGCGCAGTGCCGAGCGCGGCGGGACCGGTGACCCCGTCGAGCTGGCATTGCTCCGCCCCGACGAGGAGCTCTCGGCCTACCTCGCAGCCCCGTCGACGCTGGCCGCGACGCTCGCCGAGCGTTCGGCGCTCCACGCCCGGTTCGCCGCGGTCGAACCACGCTTCTTCATCACGTCGCAGGCCGAAGTGCCGTCGATCGAGCAGCTCGAGGCCGAGCACGCCGCTGCCGTCGCCGTGCCGCCGGCAGCGCCGGGGACGGTGCTCACGGGGAACGCCGGATGCGCCGGCGTGGTGCGCGGCCGGGTGCGGGTGGTCCTCGATCCGGACGACGCGTTCGACCTGATGCCGGGCGAGGTGCTGGTCGCTCCGCTCACCGATCCCGCATGGACGCCGTTGTTCCTCCCCGCCGCCGCGGTCGTCGTCAACGTGGGTGCGCTGATGAGCCACGCGGTGATCGTGTCGCGCGAGCTCGGCATCCCGTGCGTGGTCGCTGTCGCCGACGCGACCAAGCGGCTGACCGACGGGATGCTCGTCGAGGTCGACGGCACGGCCGGCACCGTCACGGTCGTCGAGTGACGGCGGCGCCACCTCCGACGGGTCCAGCACGGTGAGCACGGTCGTCTTCTTCCACGCCCATCCCGATGACGAGGCGATCTTCACGGGTGGAACGATCGCGCTGCTCGCCGACGCCGGGGTGCGGGTCACCGTGGTGATCGCGACCTCGGGGGAGCAGGGCCTGCATCACGGCGCGGCCACCTCGCTCGCCGAGCACCGTGCGGACGAGACGCGACGGGCCTGCGCCGCGCTCGGCGTCGGTCACGTCGAGTTCCTCGGCTACGAGGACTCGGGACTCGCCGCGCCAGGTGAGCCGATGCGCGCCGAGGCGTTCGCGCTGGCCGATGTCGACGAGGCAGCGAACCGGCTCGCGACGATCCTGCGTGACGTCGGTGCCGGCGCGCTCGTCTACTACGACGAGGGCGGGATCTACGGCCACGCCGACCATCTCGCCGTCCACCGGGTGGGGCGGCGAGCCGCTGAGCTGGCCGCGGTGCCGACCGTGTACGAGGCCACGGTCGACCGCGAGTACCTCCACTTCGTCGAGACGCATCTGGTCGACCTGGCCGTGCTGTCGATGCACGAGGCGGTCCCGACCGGGGTGCCGACGGTGTTCGTGACGACGACCATCGACGTCACACCGGTGATCGAACGCAAGCGGGCCGCGATCGCCGCACACGCGAGCCAGATCCCGGCCGACTCCAGCGTGCTCGCCCTCGACGATGCCACGTTCGCCGGCGTGTACGGCTACGAGTGGTACGTCCGCACTGGTCCGCCCGGCGCGCTCGACACGTTCGCGATGTGACGGGTCGCGTGACCGGTCAGCGGACGAGGCGGGCCCAGGCGCGCAGGTCGGCGACGAAGGTGTCGGGCACCTCGAACGCGGCGAAGTGGCCGCCCTTCGGGTGCTCGGTCCAGTGGATGACGTCGGGGTAGAGCTCGGCGACCCAGTTGCGCACCGGTGGCACGATCTCCTTCGGGTAGACCCCGAACGCGGTGGGCACCGTGACGACCGGACGGTTGGCGCGCCCGAAGCTCTCCCAGTAGATCCGTGCCGACGAGGTGGCCGAGTCGGTCGCCCAGTACAGCATCACGTTGTCGAGCATCTCGTCGCGGGTGAGCGCGTGCTCGGGGTGGCCGTCGCAGTCGGTCCACGCCCAGAACTTCTCGACGATCCACGCCAGCTGGCCGGCGGGTGAATCGGCGAGGCCGTAGCCGAGCGTCTGCGGGCGGGTCTTCTGCTGGGTCGAGTACCCCGAGTCCCAGTTCAGGTAGTAGCCGATCCGCTCCATCGCATGGAGCTCGTCGGGTTCGGTGGGCGTGCTCTTCGGACGGGCCGACATGGCGAGCGTGAGGTGGATCGACGCACAGTGCTCGGGGTCCTGCGCGCCGACCTGCGACGTGACCGCCGATCCCCAGTCGCCACCCTGGGCGAGGTACCGGTCGTAGCCGAGACGGGCCATCAGCGTCGCCCACGTGGCCCCGATCTTCTCGACGCCCCACCCGGTCTCGCGGGGCTTGCCGGAGAACGCGAACCCGGGGAGCGAGGGCGCGATCACCTGGAACGCGTCGGCGGCGTCGCCACCGTGGGCGACCGGGTCGGTCAACGGCTCGATCACCTTGTGGAACTCGACGATCGAACCGGGCCAGCCGTGGGTGATCAGCAGCGGGATCGCGTCGGGGTGCGGCGACCGCTGGTGGATGAAGTGGATGTCGAGCCCGTCGATCTCGGTGACGTACTGGTCGAAGCGGTTGAGCAGCGTCTCGCGGCTGCGCCAGTCGTACTCGTTCGCCCAGTACGCGGCGAGCTCGCGGACGTAGTGCAGCGGGACCCCTTGCGACCAGTCGTCGACCAGCTCGCGGTCGGGCCAGCGGGTGTGGTGCAGCCGGTTCTTCAGGTCGTCGAGCACCGACTCGGGGACGGCGATCGTGAACGGGCGGATCTCTTCGCTCATACCGTCGAACGGTACGCGTCGGGCGCTCCGGTGGCGGCATCATGCGGAGGGGTGACCCGGTCCGTAGCCTCCCACGGATGAACGTCGTGCTGACGGGCTTCATGGGGACGGGCAAGACGACCGTCGGTCGGCTGGTCGCGGCGCGGCTCGGGTACGAGCTGGTCGACACCGACGCCGTGATCGTCGAACGGTTCGGGCCGATCGCCGACATCTTCGCCGCGAGCGGCGAGGAGGAGTTCCGCCGGATCGAACGCGAGGTCGCGGCCGACCTCGCGACGCTGGACCGTCTGGTGATCTCGACCGGAGGTCGGCTCCTGCTCGACCCGGTCAACGCCGACGTGCTGGGCGGAACGGGGCGGGTGTTCTGCCTCACCGCATCGGTCGACACGATCCTCGCCCGGGTGGCCCCCGACGGTGTGGCGGTCGGCCGTCCCCTCCTTGCCGGTGGTGACGCCCGCGCGCGTGTCGTCGCGCTGCTCGCCGAGCGGGCCGAGGGGTACGGCCGCTTCGACCAGGTGCCCACCGACGACCGTTCACCCGATGAGGTCGCCGACACGATCCTCGCCCGCCTCGACGCGGCCGACTGAGCCCCTGACCCGGACCGCTGGCGAACCGGCGATGGAAACCTGGTTGTCGGTTCGCCCTACGATGGTCGCGTGACCGCTGATCGGGAGTACGACGACATCCCCGGCACGTTCGTCTTCGACGGGCGACGCAGCCGGCAGGGCTACTGGATCAACCAGTTCTGCATGTCGCTGCGACACGAAGCCAACCGCGAGGCGTTCCGTGCCGACGAAGCGGCCTACCTCGACCGGTACCCGCTCACCGCGGAGCAGCGCGACGCGATTCTGCAACGCGAGTGGATCCACCTGCTCGAGCTGGGCGGCAACATCTACTACACGTTCAAGTTGGCGGCGTGCGACGGCCTGACGTTCCAGCAGCTCGCCGCGAAGCAGACCGGGGTCAGCGAAGAGGAGTACCTCGGCATGATGCTCGGCGGCGGCCGCCCGATCGACGGCAACCGCCGAACGTCGGAGTGGGCCACGACCGGAGAGGGAGCGAACCATGGCTGACCTGGTGGGTGCGATCGGCACCTCGCACATCCCTGCGGTCGGTGTCGCGATCGACAAGGGCCGCACCCAGGACGACTATTGGAAGCCC
Organism: Ilumatobacteraceae bacterium; assembly: GCA_022843125.1. Taxonomy (GTDB): domain Bacteria; phylum Actinomycetota; class Acidimicrobiia; order Acidimicrobiales; family Ilumatobacteraceae; genus Ilumatobacter. The sequence continues at coordinate 8,199 of JALHOG010000060.1, read as the reverse complement.
TACTTCGACAAGCTGCCACCGGCGCGCGAGTGGATGGCGAAGGTGAGCCCCGACGTCTGCATCGTGGTCTACAACGATCATGCGTCCGCCTTCTCGCTCGAGCTGATCCCGACGTTCGCGCTCGGTATGGCCGAGCGGTTCGGCATCGCCGACGAGGGGTTCGGCAAGCGTCCCGTCCCCGACGTGATGGGGCATCCCGAGCTGGCGTGGCATCTCGCCGAGTCGCTGATCCTCGACGAGTTCGACATGACGCTCGTCAACGAGATGGAGGTCGACCACGGCCTCACCGTGCCGCTCTCGGTGGCGTACGGCCAGCCCGACGCGTGGCCGTGCAAGGTGATCCCGCTCGCGGTCAACGTGGTGCAATACCCGCCGCCCACCGGGAACCGGTGCTTCCGGCTCGGCCAGGCGATCCGGCGGGCGATCGACTCGTACCCGGGTGACGAGCGGATCGTCATCTTCGGCACCGGCGGCATGTCGCACCAGCTCCAGGCGCAGCGCGCCGGTCTGATCAACGAGGCGTGGGATGCGCGCTTCCTCGACCTGCTCGTGAACGACCCGGAGGCGGCCGCGCTGATCCCGCACATCGAGTACCTCCGCGAGGCGGGCAGCGAGGGGATCGAGCTCGTGATGTGGCTGATCATGCGTGGGGCGATGAACCCCGACGTGAAGGAGATCTACCGCGCCACCCACGTCCCCACCAGCAACACCCACAACGGCCTCCTCGTCCTCGAGAACGCATGACTCGGTCGGTCACCGTCGCGATCACGCAGATGGCGTCGGCGAACGACTGGGCGACGAACTGCGACCGGGCGGAGGCGCTGGTCCGGGATGCGGCCGCCGGCGGTGCGCAGCTCGTGCTGTTGCAGGAGCTGTTCGACGGCGACTACTTCTGCATCGAGCAGCACGCCTCGTTCCTGGCGTCGGCGGCACCGATCGACCGGCATCCCACCGTCGAGCGGTTCGCCACCCTGGCACGTGAGCTCGGTGTGGTCCTGCCGGTCAGCGTGTTCGAACGGGCCGGCAACACCACCTTCAACACGGTCGTCGTGGTCGACGCCGACGGCTCGCGGCTCGGCACGTACCGCAAGACGCACATCCCCGACGGGCCCGGCTACCAGGAGAAGTTCTACTTCTCGCCCGGCGACACGGGCTTCCGAGTGTGGGACACCGCGGTCGGGCGGATCGGTGTCGGCATCTGCTGGGACCAGTGGTTCCCCGAGTGTGCGCGCTGCATGGCGCTGATGGGTGCCGAGTTGCTGCTCTACCCGACCGCGATCGGCTCCGAGCCGGGGGCGCCCGACTACGACTCGTCGTCGCACTGGCAGAACGTCATGCGCGGGCACGCCGGCGCCAACCTCGTGCCGGTGCTGGCGTCCAACCGCGTCGGCACCGAGACGGCGCCGGGCGGGACGAGCGACACGTTCTACGGACGGTCGTTCATCGCCGACTGGCAGGGTGAGATCGTTCACGAGATGGGCCGCGACGAGACCGGTGTACGTGTCCACACGTTCGACCTCGACGAGATTGGTGCGTACCGCCGGGCGTGGGGTGTGTTCCGCGATCGCCGCCCCGAGATGTACCGAGGCCTGCTCACCCACGACGGTCACCCGCCGCAGCCCTGAGGTTGCCCCGTGTCGCGGCGGGGCGTTGTGTGTGCGCGTGTGGCGGTGATGGTCGTGGGTGTGTCGTCGAGGGGCGTCGTGCTCGTGTTCTGACGGAACCCTGAGGGTTGCCCCGCGGCGCTGGCGGGCGCCGGCGTGAGCGCCGGCACGGTGTGCGTGCGCGTTCGAGCGGGCTGGCCGGTGGTGGGTTCGGTTACGGGAGCGCGTGTCACGCTGCGGGTTGTCGTCGTCGCTCATGGTCGTGGTGATCGTCGTGCTCGTCACGTTCGGTGAGAATGTCGGGGCGGACGGTGGCGTGGATGTGGCCGTCTGGTCGGGTGATGATGAGGGTGCGGTCGGGGGTGAGGTGGAGGGTCCAGCCGCCTTCGTGGACGAGGTGGTGGTGTCGTGAGCAGAGCGGCAGGAGATTCGCGAGGTCGGTGGTGCCGCCGTGTTCGAACCAGTCGATGTGGTGGATTTCGCAGCGGTCGAACGCGACGTCGCAGCCGTGGTGGGCGCAGCTGCGGTAGATGGTGCGCAGTGCGCGTCGTTGGGCGCGTGTCGCGGTGCGGTGGGTGCGTCCGACGTTGATCGGGACGCCGTCGGTGCCGAGGATGACGGGTGTGATGAACCCGTTGCACAACGCGCGGCGGACGCTTTCGGGTGGGACGGGGAGCCCGTCACCGGTCTCACAGATCGAGTGGTCGTGGAGTCGACCGGTGGCGGCGGTCTGGGCATCCACGACGTAGGACACGTCGGCTTCGAGGGGTCGTTCGCGGTGGTGGCCGCCGGCGACGAGCCGGCCGAGGGCTTCGGCGGCGAGCCGGTCGCGTTGGTAGCGCCGTTCGAGGAACTCGGGGTCGCCGGCGCGTTCACCGGCTGCGATCATGGCGGCGATCTCACGGTCGATGGCGTTGAAGATCTGGTTGGCGAGTTCGGGGTGGAACGCCAAGCGGCCTTCGGTCATCCCGGTCGCGCGGTTGATCTTCCGGCGGAGGTAGGTGTCGTTGCGTTGTTGCTTGTTGCGGGAGATCCCGTGATCACGCTCGAGGCGGCGGATCCGGTCACGGCACACCCGCGTGAACTCCTCGGGTGTCTTCGACGCCGCGGCCGCCAACAGGGACTCCTCCTGCTCCAGCAGCTCGGCCTTGATCGTGTCGTCGAGCCCGGCGGTGGCGTTGGCGAGGGCGTCGACGTGTTCGGCGCCGATCTTCCCGGTCTCCAACGCATCGGCGAACGACGGCGCATCATCCAACGTCTTGGAGCGCCGCTCCTTGCGGCGCCCCTCGGCGGCTGACACCCCGCCGACCGAGCCGTGGAGATCGCTGACCGCGGTCGCAGCCGGCCCCGCAGCATCAGGCGTGACCGTGGAGATGTCGCGCATGCGTGACGAGATCCGTGCCTCGACCGCATCCAGCCAACCGCGTGTCCGCCGCACGTCACGCAACAACGAGATGCACACAGCGGTGTCAGCGCTCGCGAGGTCGGCTGCGTCGAGGGTCTCGACCGCTGCGATCACCGACATGTTGCTCATGTCGACCATCATGACAGGGGGGTGCAACAGTCATCTCGATCACCAGTTCTGCCGCCTGACCTGCGGTTTCGCGAGGGTCACGGGTCCCACCGGCCTCACGGGCTGACGAATCCGTCACCGGACGCATGCGGGGGTGCTTCCAGATCGAGGTGGCTGGCCATGACGTCCGCTATGTCGTGATGCAGAACCTCATCCAGCCGTCGCGCCATGGATCGACGTCGACGTCACCGCGGCCGAGTGTTGCCAGGACAGATTCGGCCTCGTCCGTCGACATGTCGACGCGGGGCGTGCTGAGAATCCCCTCCAGGCCGCAGCGTTCGTCGAGGCACTGGCGTCGAAGAATGGAGCAACGGCCTTCGTGGCCTCCCCTCACCCCGACGGCGTTCGCGCTCCAGGCTGATTCCCCGTGTCGAGGCGACGTGACGGAATGGGTCAGACCAACTCCGTCACGGACGGTCTGATCAGGGCTGCTCTGCCGCGCGGTCTGGATGGCTCTCTGCAAGCGCGTGGCGAAGGCGGGCGAGCTGAGCCTGTGTCGTCGTACGCCAGGCGTCCTCGTAGTCCGGATGAACACGTCCGCCAGCGGGCACATCGATCTCAGAACCCAGGCTCAACGCACATCCGCCTTCGACCGGTTCGAGAGAGTAGACGGACCGGACCGACGGCTCTGGCTCGGGCGACACCACCATGGTCACGGCCCGCCGACCCGGCTCGTACTCGACGATCTCGATGACCGTTGTCGTACCATCGATCGATTCGAAGGCCTGGCGTTCGCCGAGGCCGAGCGGGGTTCCCGGTACGTGATAGCCGCGCCGAATCGACGGTTCCCACAGGGGTGACGTCTCGGCAGGTTTGATGAACGCCCAGACGACGTCGCACGGGTGCGGGAGTTCTGCGACCTCCACGAATCGCTTGGTTCGGACACGTCGCCCGCGTTCACCGCGCGGCTCGGGCTCACCGCGTCGAGCGAGGCCGATCACCCCTCCTGCCGCCAGCACGACGAACGCTGCCGCGCCGTATCCCGCGAGAATCAGACCGACGCACGCGATGCCAACGCAGGCAACGACGATCCAACGCGTCTGCGACATTCTGCGCCCGCCTCGCTCCGCGCTCACGAACTCGTCATCGGCACGTTGCGCCGTCTGCTCAGCTCGCTCCGGCACGGTCACGAGCGCATCGTGCCCTGAGGTTGTCGTGGATGCAAGGGGCCACCGGCGCAGCGCGACGAGTGTGGACGGTCGATCGGGTGGCCGATCACGGTTCCGTCGGTCGCAGACGTGTTCGTGTAGAACGTCTGCTCGATGCCACGGCACGGACCGCTCGGCGACGCACCCAATCCGGTGCAGCGCGCCTTCGTCCGGTGGAGGTGGGCCGCCCCTGCCTTCTTCGGGTTGGGGATCAGCGGGCTCGTGGTGTTCCTGTTCGCGTTCCTGGCCGCACGCGGCGAAGTGCCGTGGCTGGCAGTCGGCATCGTCGGCGTCGTGGTGTTCAGCGTCGGGACCACCGTCATGTTCTTCGCCGAGGGCAACCACACGTCCACACGTGAGCAGCGGGCGATGCGGTGGGGGTGGTACATGCCGTGGTTCGAGCGCAGTTCGGCTGACCACGCGCACGAAGGTTCAGGTGACCCACTTCTGACGACGGAGGCGCGCTTCGAAACCGGGAACCGCGACGAACCCACCCCGCCCGCCCACGAGCGATGATCGCCCGGTCGTTGCTGACAGGGCGAGCCGATCAGCGGACGTGCAGCTCCCGTGGGGCCTTCAACCGATAGACGTCACCCCGCTGCACGCAGCGACTCCACCAGCGACAAACTGCGAGCATCTCGTTGCGGTCTGCGTCATCGCCTCGAGTAGTCGCAGCGCCCGCTCCGCAGCATCGTCCGACCGCACCGACATCACTGTGAGGCCAAGAGCGCAGCGAGTGCTGGAGCCAACCATGTCCCACGATCCAGACGCCGAACTCGGGGTCTGGTCGCTGTGTCATCCTTGGACGGTGGACGATGACCATCAGATGGCTTCGGCGGAGCCGTTGGCACTGGTGGATGTGGAGTTGTTCGTCTCCGCTGGCGCACCTCGAGCAGCCTTCGTTCGCCGGCCAACCGACAGCGGGTCGATCCCCACGTTCGACCTCGACCGGGCGGTCCTCGAGTCCGCCGGGTGGGCCATCGACGATTCCTCGTTCAGCCCGCCCGCCCGGTCGTCCCTCCTCGGCCCGCCGCCACACCCCTACGCACTCGGGCCGATCTGGACCGGTTGTCACTGCTGGCGCGCCGACTTCGGTGGGGGTGCGACCGGCATCGTCGATCACGACTGGTGTAACGAGGACCACCCACCGGTCGAGGGTGGTCCACCGCTCCCGTCGCGCAGCCCGTGGCGTTGGGCGTTCTCCACTGAATCGCAGCGCGACGCCGGCCGTGGTGAGAATCCCCTCCATGCCGCCGCGTTCGTCGAGGCGCTTGCGTCGAAGAACGGAGCAACGGCCTTCGTGGCCTCCCCTCACCCCGACGGCGTCCGCGCCCCCGGCTGACGCTCGATGTCGCGGCCGACGTGACGGAATGGGTCAGACCGACTCCGTCACGAACACCCGAGCGCGTGAAGGTCTGCGGAGCGTGACGGAGTCGGTCTGACCCATTCCGTCACGGGCGGCAGGGGGGTTTGGGGTTGGTCACGTCGACGAGGACGCGGTCGTCGGTGATCGTGACGGGGAAGGTGGGCTGCCACTCGTCCTTGACGGCTTCGTGGCCGGAGTCGAGGTCGAAGGCCCACTGGTGACCGGGGCACACGAGCTTGCCGTTGAACACGGTGCCCTTGAGCAGCTCGCGGTCGCGGTGGATGCACATGTTCGCGAAGGCATACACGGCGCCCTCGTGGGCGAACACGAGCACCGCGGTGCCCTCGTGCTCGACGACGAACTTGCGTTTCTTCGTGACCTCGGCGACGGTCCCGACGTCGAGCAGCGTGGTTTCCATCAGTCGTCACCCCGACCCGGTTCGGCGTCGCCGCTCAGCCACTTCTTCGTCAGCGCATCGGCGGCGCGCTCGGAGATCAGCGGCTGCTGCTCGGGATCCCAGCTGACGATGCAGTCGCCCTCGACGTAGGTCTGGCACGCCAGCCGGTAGCCGGCGGCGATGAGCTCGGGGCCGAGCAGCTCACGCTCGCGCTTGCGCGGTGCGGAGAGGTGCTCGGCCCCCGACTCGACGAGGACACGGTCGGTGCCACAGTTGCCGCTCGCGCACTTGAACGGGACGCCCGCCTCGTGCCGCAGCGCGGCACGGAGCATGTTGACGTCGTCGCCCTCGTCGAAGTCGACGGAGCGACCGCTCGTGCGGAAGTGGATCGTGGGCACCGGGCTGGGTCAGGCCGGCTGCAGCTCGGGTGCGACGTACGTGTCGTACAGCGCCTTGGTGTACGAGAACCGCATGTCGGCGCCATGGCGCACGAGCTGGAGGCAGCGCTGCTGGAGCTCGACGGTGTCGGCATGGTCGAGCACGATCTGGTAGCCGCGCTCGCCGTGCACCTCGTCGGAGGTGATGTGGAGGTCGAAGAACTCGGCCTCCTCCTCGGAGAAGCCGTACTTCTCGAGCAGCACCGGGTACTGGCGGCGGTAGATCGACGGCACCTGCGACTCGAGACCGACCACGAGCGCGGCGGTGGCGACGGCGAAGTGCTCACGGAACGACACGGCGTAGCACCAGCCCTGCAGGCCCTTGGTGACCGCAGTGCAGTTGTCGATGTCCATCACGCGCTCACGGGTGGTGCCGGCAGCCTCGGCGAAGCGGATCAGCAGGTCGGTGTGGCGCACGTCGGCGAGCTCCTCCTCGTACATGTTCTGGAGGAGGAAGTCCTTGGCGTCGGTGGCCGTGGCGGGGGTGTTGGCGTAGATGTAGCCGAGGTAGTCGGCGAACGGGCCGACGTAGTGGAAGTGGTTCTCCGCCCAGCGGGCGAAGTGGTGACGCTGGAGCTCACCGTTCGCCCACGCCGTCGAGAACGGTGCGTTCTTGGCTTCGCGGCCCTTGATCGCCTGCTCGAGCGCAGCGCGGAACGCGTCGCGGTCGAGGAACTCGGTCACTTCCTGGTCGGCCATGGTTCTCGTACCCTTCGTCAGCGCCGGCGGCGCACCTTCTGCGTGTCGTCCGGTGGTGGGGCCAGGATCGCACACCTGGCGGGTAGGTGGCGACGCAACCGGCCACCACCACCGAAGTAGGTATAATGTATACAACCCAGCCGGAAGTGCAAGTGGGAAGACGAAATCAGAGGGACGCGATGTCGATGGAAGAGCTGCACCGCTCGGTACGTGAATGGATCGACGCGTGGGGAGCCGAGGTCGCCGAAGTCGACCTCGCAGCCGGTCGTCGCCGGTTCGACGACGGGCTGGTGGCGTTCGGCACTCATGCCTTCGCCGTCGAGGGCGCAGATGCCGTGTACGACCAGCAGTGGTCACAGGTGTGGCCCACGATCGAGGGGTTCCGGTTCCTGACCGATCGCCTGATCGTGCAGGCGTCGCCCGACGGCCTCCAGGCGGTCGCCATCGTGTCGTGGTACTCGACCGGCATCTCCGACGACGGGGTCCACTTCGACCGCCCGGGCCGCGCGACCGTCGTGCTCGTGCGCGATGCCCCCGACGCGCCGTGGCGCGGCACCCACACCCACTTCTCCCTGGCCCGCGGCGTCCCCGACCGCTCACACGGCTCGCGCCCGGCCGCCCCGGCCTGACGGAACACCGATGACCGCGGCCGACGTCATCGCCGAGCAGTGCACCGGACGCGGTGCCCGTGGAGTCGTGTGCGCGGCTGCGCCGTTGGCGGCCGCGGCCGGCGCCGACGTACTCCGCGCCGGCGGCAACGCGTACGACGCGGCAGTTGCTGCGTGTCTCGCCGAGACGGTCCTGCTGCCGTCCAAGTGCGGTTTCGGCGGCGACCTCGTCGCGATCGTGTCGGCTGCGGGCGCCGACCCCGAAGCACTGCTCGCGATCGGCGGTGCGCCGGCCGGCCTCGCCGACGTGGCCGCGTCGGGAACGTGGCGCGACGTCGGCCCCCACTCGGTCGGCCCGCCCGCCGCG
>JALHOG010000059.1 GCA_022843125.1 Ilumatobacteraceae bacterium | reverse complement strand
GGCTCGGTGGTCGCCGTCGGCGCCGGCGTGGCCGGCCTCGCCCTCATCGGCCCCGGCGAACCCACCGCCCCTTCCGCCGGCGACGGCGCGCCGGTCACCACGCTGAACGGTGTCGCGTGGCGGTGTGCCGGCCTGTTCGGCGACGACGGTGTGTACCGCTACTACTTCGAGTGCACCCCCGTGGCCGAGCTCCCCCCGCTCACCACCGGCTGGTCCCCGTTCACCGCCCCGCCCACGGTGCCGGCATCGACGATCACCCTCCCGATCGAGGTCGCGGCGACGACCGTGCCGCTGACGACCTCGATCGACAGCGTCGTGAGCGCACCGGCGAACACCGCGGTCCAGGTCATCCGGTACGAGGTCTCGCCGGGCGAATCGCTGTCGTCGATCGCGACGACGTACGGCATCGACCCCCTCGACATCGCGTTCGCGAACGGGTGGGACGACGGCCTCGACCATGTGCTGTTCCCCGGCGACGTCATCGACATCGCGTACGTCCCAGCCGCCACCGTCCCACCGACGATCCCGACGAGTTCGTACGCCCCGGCGCTGCCGGCACCGGTGTGCCAGGACACGTCCGGTGGGGTCACGGTCAGCGTGCCGTGCCCGACGGACGCGCCGGTGGACGCGCCGGTGGTCGTCACCGGGCCGCCGGCGATCACCAGACCGCCGGCGGTCACCACCTACCGCTGCACCGGCGTGCTCGGCACGGAGGGCGGCTTCGAGTACCTCGCCGACTGCGACACGATCGGCCCCGACGGCGCCGTCGAACCGCAGACCGCCTTCCCCCCGGGGACGGTCCCGGCGTCGACCGCACCGGCGACCGTCGCCGGGACCGCGGCGCCGGAGAACACTGTCGCGCCTCCGTTGACCGCCCCGCCGCTCACCACTGCGCCCCGGAACGTTCACGTGATCAGCCCGGGCGAGAGCCCCGCGCTCGTCGCCCGGCTCTACGGCATCACGGTCGAGGAGCTCGATGCGGCGAACGACCCCGCCGTCATGGACACGTTCATCGTCGGCGACACGCTCGTGATCCCGGCCGGTGCGGCACCGGCGACCGCGCCGCCACTCGCGGTGAGCGAGATCGAGCAGACCTACACCGTGATGCCGGGCGACAGCATCTCGCTCATCGCGAGCCGGTTCGGGGTCAGCATGACCGACATCGTCAACTACAACGGATGGACCGACGGGGTGAGCCACCTCCTGCGAGTCGGCGACACGATCCTGATCCCGCATGGCGCGCTCGCTGCCGCCACCGTGTCACCCTGATCCTCGTCGATGATCCTCGTCAGTCGTTCCGGACGGGAGATGCAGATCTGCATGTTAGGATGCAGAGATGCCTCGCACGGTCCAGATTCGCGACATCGACGACGACGTGTACGACGCACTCGCAAGGCGCGCCGCCGAGCTGGGCCTGTCGGTACCCGAGATGCTCCGCAAGGAGACCGAGCGGCTCGCTGCCCGCCCGACGGTCGACGAGTGGATCGAGCGGACGCGCCGCCGGCCCGGTGCACGCACGAAGCGTGACACCCTCGAAGCACTCGACGAGTTGCGCGGCGCCTGGCCGTCGTGATCGTCGTCGACGCGTCGTGCCTGTTCGAGGTCGTCGTCGACTCCGAGCGCGCTGAAGCGATCCGCACCAGGATGATCGCCGATCGCGACCACGCAGCGCCGCACGTCGTCGACATCGAGGTGGTCAGCCTCATCCGGCGCGAGCGGCTCGCCGGCCGGCTCGACGAGACCGCCGGTGCACTCGCCGTCGACGATCTGCGAGCGTGGCCCGGCGAGCGGTACGGCCATCGGGCGCTGCTCGAACGGATCTGGGAACTGCGCGACTCGGTCCGTGGTTGGGATGCGGCCTATGTCGCGCTCGCCGAGGTGCTCGACGCCACCCTCATTACCCTCGATGCTCGCCTCGCCCGCGCACACGGTCCGCGCTGCCCGATCGACCTCGTGACCGACTGAGCCCGCCAACCCCGTTCTGGTCACCGAATTGCGGGGGTGTCACCCCGGTTTGGTGACCGGAACGGGGTTGGGGTGCGCGAGGCTCGGGGGATGGACATCGAGCAGGCGATGGGGTTCATGCGCGAGCGGCACCAGGGGGTGCTCACCACGCTGCGGAGCGACGGACGGCCACAGCTGTCGAACATCACGTACGTGGCGGGTGACGACGGCGTGATCCGGGTGTCGGTCACCGACTCCCGGGCCAAGACCAAGAACCTCCGGCGCGACCCGCGGGCCAGCCTCCACGTGGCGAGCAGCGACTTTTGGTCGTACGCCGTGGTCGACTGCGACGTCGAACTGATGCCGGTTGCCGCCGCCCCGGACGACGCGACCGCCGACGCCCTCGTCGCCTACTACCGCTCCGTCATGGGCGAGCACGAGGACTGGGACGAGTACCGCCGGGCGATGGTCGCCGACGGCCGACTGCTCCTGCTGCTCACACCCACCCACGCGTACGGGATGCTGGGGCGATGAAGGTCCACACCCAACCCGACCAGCTCGGCGGGGTCTGGGCGAACGCAGCCGCCGTTCGCCACTCGCCCCACGAGTTCACCATCGACTTCCTCCGCTGCGACTTCGACGACAACGGGCAGGCCGCCAACGGCGTGCTCGTGCAGCGGGTCAACGTGTCGCCGCTGTTCGTCACCCAGCTCATCGCCGCACTGCAGGACAACTGGTCGAAGTACGCGAGCAAGGCGATGCCGCACGACATCGACTTCTCGATCGAGATGCCCGCCGACGGCGACCAGCCCGAACCCACCGAACCGCCCGAACCAACCGAGGAGCACTGACGTGCGGCCGATGCCGATGCTCACCTGCACGTCGGTCAGCGGGTCGAGCGACTGGTATCAGCGGGTGCTCGGTCTGGTCAGCGCTCACGGCGGCGACGAGTACGAGATGCTCACGGCGGGCGTCGACGGCCCGCTGGTGCTCCAACTCCACGAGGTCGATGCCCATGAGCACGGGCACCTCGTGCGCGAGGGGCAGCCGCTCGGCGGCAACGGCGTCGCGGTCTGGTTCGAGACCGACGACTTCGCACGGGTCGCTGGCCGCATCCGGACCGCCGGCGCGGAGGTGCTCGAGGACGTGCACGTCAACCCGCTCGCCAACCACCTCGAGATCTGGCTCCGCGATCCCGACGGGTACGTCGTCGTCGTGAGCAGCCCGTACGGCGACGTCGGATGACGGCCCGCTACCCGACGCTGCTGTTCGACCTCGACCACACCCTCTTCGACTTCGACACCTCCGAGCTGCACGCCTTCGAAGCCGCGCTCGCGGTGATCGGCATCGACTCGCACACGGCGCACTTCCCGATCTACCAGCGCCTGAACACCGCTCTCTGGGCAGCAGCCGAGCGAGGCGAGATTCGGTCGAACCAGATCCGCAACCTCCGCTTCGAACAGCTCTGCATCGCGCTCGGCCTCGACGCCGACCAGGCGACCGTGGCGGCGATGGCCGACGCGTTCGTACACGGGCTCGGCGCCAACGGCGACCTCTACCCCGGCGTGCTCGGCGTGCTCGATGAGGTCGCGGCGGCCGGCAGCACGATCGCGATCGTGTCGAACGGGCTGGGCGAGGTGGTGCACGCACGGATCGACCGCCTCGGCATCGGCGATCGGTTCGACGCGGTGATCGTGTCGTCGGAGGTCGGGGTGAGCAAGCCGCACGCAGGCATCTTCGACGCCGCCTTCGACGCGCTCGGCCAACCTCCACGCGATGGTGCGCTCATGATCGGCGACAGCCTCACGAGCGACATCGCCGGCGGTGCCGCCTACGGCGTGGCCACTGCGTGGCTCAACCGCACGGGCGCGGCACCCGGCGAAGCCCACCCGTTCACCCACGAACTCCGCAGCCTCGGCGACCTCCTCCCGATCCTCTTCCCCTGAGACGGTGGGTCGGGGTCACTTCGCTCGGGCGGGGAGGAAACGGCTGGCGAAGAGGGAGCCGGCGAAGGCGACGCCGGCGGCGACGAAGCAGCCGACGTGCAGACCCGACAGGAACGCCTGGTTGACCTGGTCGAGGAACGCCGGGGCGTTCGCCCCGAGGTCGCCGGCGATGATCCCGGCCGCGGCCACCGACTCCTTGGCGAGCTCCTGCGTCTCGACCGGCAGCTCAGCGAACACGCCGCCTGCATCGTTCAGCGACCCGACGTAGAGCGAGCTGAACACGCTGCCGATGATCGCGACGCCGAGCGTGCCCCCGAGCTCGCGGGTGGTGTCGTTGACGGCCGAGCCGACACCGGCCTTGTCGGCCGAGAGCGACCCCATGATCGACTCGGTGGCGGGCGCCGTGGTGGCGCCGAGGCCGAGGCCGAGCAGCACCATCTGGCCGACGATCTCGATGTACGCCGTGTCGACCTCGGCCCGGAAGCCGATCCACACGAAGGAGGTGGCCATCAGAGCCAGGCCGCCGCGCACCACCTGCGTCGTGCCGACCGCCTGCACGAGCAACGGCGAGAGCACCGCCGCGGCGGCGATCGAACCGGCGACGGGCAATGTGCGCACGCCGGCCTCGAACGGGCCGTAGCCCTGCACGAGCTGGAAGTACTGGGTGATGAGGAAGATGAACCCGAAGAGGGCGAAGAAGGCCGACGTGATGGCCACGCTCGCCGCCGAGAACCGCAGGTTGCGGAAGATCGTGACCGGCAGCATCGGGCGTTCGGTCCGCAGCTCCCACCACACGAACGTGACGAGCAGCGCGATCGATGCGGCGAAGCCGGCGAGGGTCTTGATGTCGAGCCAGCCGAACACGGGTGCCTCGATGATCGTGAACACGAGCGCACCGATCGCCGCGATCGACAGGAACACGCCCGCCCAGTCGAGGCGGGGCGCGTCGTGCTCGCGCGACTCGGGCACGACGAACCACGCCACGATGACGACGACGATCACGACGGGGACGTTCACGAAGAAGACCGAGCCCCACCAGAAGTGCTCGAGCAGCCAGCCACCGGTGATCGGCCCGGCGGCGACCGCCATACCGCTCACTGCGCTCCAGATGCCGATCGCCTTGGCGCGCTCCCGACTGTCCCGGAAGACGTCGGTGATCACGGCGAGCGTGGCGGGGAAGATCAGCGCGGCGCCGATCCCCATCAGGCCACGCCCGAGGATCAGGCCGCCGGCGCCATCGGCCGCGCCGGCGTACGCAGAAGTGGCACCGAACGCCACAAGGCCGATCATCAGCATGCGCTTGCGTCCGAACTTGTCCCCGAGGCCCCCGCCCGCGAGCAGCAGGCCGGTGAACACGAGGAGGTAGGCGTCGACGATCCATTGCAGCTGGCGGGTGGTGGCGCCGAGCTCGACGGCGAGCGTGGGCAGCGCGACGTTCACGATCGTGCCGTCGAGCACCGTGACGAACACGGCGAGGCACATCACGGCGAGCGTGGCCCACCGGCGCGGGTGGCTGTCAGGTGAGTCCGGGTCGGGTGATGTGTCGCCGATACGTCGGGCGTCGGTGCTGGTCATGGGGGTGCTCCTGGTGGCGTCGACATACAGGTCGGAGATATTGACAATGCCAAGTTGACAGTGACAAGTTGAGAACCTACACATCGATCTGGACACTGTCAACATCCAGATAGACTGCTCGCCATGCCCACCGTGACCGACCGCTACCACCACGGCGACTTGCCGAACGCGCTGCGCCGTGCCGCAGTCGATGTGATCGGTGAACGTGGGCCGGCCGGCTTCAGCCTCCGTGAGGTGGCGCGCCGCGCCGGCGTCTCGCACACGGCCCCGGCACATCACTTCGGCGACGTCCGCGGGCTGCTCACCTCGGTCGCGGCCGAGGGCTTCCAGACCCTCGAAGCGACCACGACCGCGGCAGCGGCCGAGCACGACGACCCGGTCGAGCAGCTCATGGCGATCGGCGAGGCGTACGTCGCGCTCGCCCGATCGCACGCTGCGCACTGCTCGGTGATGTTCCGGCCCGACCTCGTCGACCAGGACGACGCCTCACTGCGGACGTGCGGGCTGGGCGCCTACAGCGTGCTCGAACGCACGATGCGGCGCGTGATCGAACACGAGGGCGTCGACGTCGATCTCGACGACCTCACATGGATGTGCTGGTCGACGATGCAGGGCCTCGTCACCCTGGAGGGCAAGTTCAACGCGCTGAACGAGCTACGCGGCAACGACCCGATCTCGACCCGCGACCTCGTCCGCCGGTTCACCGCGATCATCGTCCGCGGCATGCACACCTGACGCGCGCCAGGAGGTCGTACGACCATGGTGCACTGGTGACTCCGACTCCCGGGCGCCCATCGTGGGGACATCCCGGCAGCGACGCTGCCCGACAACAAGGAGTCACCATGAATCGCACCACCCGCATGCTCGCCGCCTCGGTCGCAGCCGTGCTGTCTGTCGGCGTCGGCATCGTCAGCCCCGCCGATGCGAAGGCCGGCGACGTCGAGGTCAGCGGTTCGTGCACCGGGCGCTCGACCTCGAAGTTCAAGGTCAAGAGCCGCGACGGCGGACTCGAGTACGAGTTCGAGGTCGACCAGAACCGCAACGGTCAGCGGTGGAACGTGTCGATCAAGGATCAGGGCGTCACCGTGTACTCGGGCTCCCCTGTCACCGTCGCCCCGAGCGGATCGTTCTCGGTCGAGCGCCGCACCGCCAACCGCGCCGGCGTCGACACCTTCGTCGCCAAGGCGACCAACCCGGCGACCGGCGAGCGCTGCACCGCACGCGCCTCGTTCTGACGCGACCGATCGCGCAGCACCCCGCGGCTGAACCGCCTCAGTCGCGGGGTGCGCGCCCTGACAGGAAGTCGATCGACCGCGTCACCGTTGCAGCGACGAATCGCTCCAGCTTGGGCGCGGAGAGGAACCGAGCGGCAGCGTCGAGCGGCTCCGGACGACCGAGCCGGACCGCCTCTTCGGTCGCTGCGACGCTCGTCTTGACGGCGTGAGCATGCACGATGAACGCCGCAGTACCGTCCAGCAACGCCTCGTGCTGGAGCGAGCGCCCGTACTCGACGAGGTCGGCCGATCGAGGCTCGACCTCGGCCCGCACGCCCACGGTCGTGTGCCATTCGTGGCGGCCCGTCCAGTTGGCGAGGAAGACCGTCCACATCACGAGCCGGACGATCTCGGGCGTCACCGGCGAGTGGGCCGCATGCCACCGCGCGGCGTTCGCGTAGGTGAGGCCGTGGGTGATGTCGAGCCACCCGAAGTCGTCGTGGAAGTCACGTTCACCATCGGTGTCGTAGCGCAGCATCCGTTCGCTCACCGCGAGCGACACAGCGGCGAGCACCCCCTCGACCCCGGCCCCGTCGAGTATCGCCCGACCGGCCGCGAGAGCCGCACCGGTGCGGTCGGGCCCGAGCAGCGCGGCGAGCAGTCGACCGTCGTCGACCCACGCCGGATCCGGGATGCGGGCGGCCTCGATGAGCGCGTCGAGGTCGAGCTCGGCGACGCCGCGGAGGAACGGACGCATGTAGGGCAGGCTGTCTTCGCGAGTGGCGTACACGATCGTCGGTACCAGGTGTGGGAGGACGGTGTCGGCTCGGGCCCAGCCGAGCCGGTCGAGGAGCTGGAACGCCTTCTGGGCATAGATCGCACCATGCCCGTACGACAGCAGGTGGTCGCTCACGACGTCGGTGAACCACGGCCGCACGTCGTCGGGGCCCGCGCCGGCGGCCAGTGCGCCCCGAACCACTGCCTGCGCCCGCTCGAGCTGTTCGGCCTCGACTGCGGCACGGAACGCCGAACGGGCATCGATCGGCAGCACGTCGAGCGGGTCGGGCAGCGGTTGAACGGGGCGGTTGCGGTCACTCTCGGCGACACCGGCGATCGCCTGCACGATCGGCAGGGCACGGTCGTCGCCGGTGTAGTGATCGGTCATCGCCAGACAGTCGGTGAGGGAAGCGATCGAGTGCCCCCACCCGAACTCGCCGCGCGGTGCGCCGTGCGCGACCGCCTCCCAGATCAGTTCGCCGGGGTTGGCATCGGCGCGGAGCAGGCGGACGACATCGCGTGAGACCTGGCCGATGTAGTCGTGCTCGATGCCGCGCTGGAGGCTGGCGATCAGTTGCGGGCGCAGCTCGGCCGGATCCGGCTCGCGCACGGTGACGCTCAACGTGCCGTCGTCCGCAATCGCGACATCGTGCACGCTGACATCCTCCTCACCGTGCAGGCACCGCCCGTCGCTCACGCGGAACTTCCAGTTGTGCCACGCACACGTGAGGACCTCACCGTCGAGTTGTCCGGTGGTGAGCCCATACCCCTCGTGGGGGCACGCGTTGTCGAGCGCATGGACTCCCGACGAGGTGCGGACGACGCAGAGTCGTCGACCGTCGACCCGTGCGAGCAGCATGCCGCCGAGCGGGAGGCCGGCAAGGTTGCCGACCACGGCGGCCGAGGTGCCGACGGCTGCCTCGTCGGAGGCGGGTGAGAGGAGGTGGTTGTCGCTCATGCGACGGACGGTACGATTTCAAGTTCACTTGAAGTCAAGACACAGATCGAGCGAGCGAGGAGACCCCGTGCCGGCGAGCAGCCGCAGCTTCACGATCGGCGAGATCGCCCTACGCGCCGGCGTTGCGACGTCAGCGCTTCGCTTCTACGAGGACGAAGGGCTGATCCACAGCGAGCGGACGGCCGCCGGGCACCGGCGGTACCGCGCCGATGTGCTCCGCCGCGTCAGCTTCATCCGTACCGCCCAGCTCGTCGGCCTGAGCCTCGGCGACATTCGCGTCGCGCTCAGTTCGCTTCCCGACGGCCGGACGCCGAACGCCCGCGACTGGGCCCGGCTGGCCCGTGCATGGCGCCCCCAGCTCGACGCCCGCATCGCGACGCTCACCCGCATGCGCGATCAGCTCGGCGAGTGCATCGGCTGCGGCTGCCTCTCCCTCCAGTCGTGCGGGTTGTGGAACCCGGAGGACGTGGCTGCCGACCTCGGACAGGGCCCGCGCTACCTGCTCGACGACGAACGGCCCGACGGCGTCGGCTGATGCCGCTGCACCTCGCAGGTGCACCCGCTCCACGCTCAGCGGGCGATGGGCCGACGCCGTCCAGCGGCCTCGCCAGCGGGACCCGAGATCGAGTCGAGCAGTACAGCGATCGAGCACCGGCGAGTCGCCGGGCAGCACCGCCACGACGGTGACCCCGACCTCCCCGTCGAAGCCGCTCGCCGCAATCACGTCATCCGCGGCGCCGGTGACGATCACCACCCGGTCGCCGGCAGCGCTCACCTGCGCGACGAGCGAGCGCAACACCGCGCCCGCCATCGCGTGCACCGGATCGATCTCCGGATCGATCACGACCGCGATCACGTCGACCGGCCGGCGCCGGACGTCGAACCCGACAGCGCCCCCGGTGCTGTCGACGCCGAGCACCGCACGGCTCGAGGGCGTCACCGGCGGAGCGCCGACGCACATCAGGTCGTGTCCGATCTCGATGGAGCGGTGCGCGGCGATCGGCACCTGACCGGCATCGATGGGATCGCCGTCGACCAGCAGTGGATGGCGACCGGCGAGCTGCACCACTCCGAGCCCGTCGGGCGCACTGATCAGGAGGGCATGGTGAGCTTCGACGGCCGGATCGTCGAGGCGCACCGCACACGAGGCGGACCGTCCGACCAACCATCGGCCCGGCCCGAGCGCGAAGGTCGATCCCGAGTCGGGCCCGGCGGTGACGTGGATGGTGGTGGGTGCGCGCATGCCGAGATGTGGGTGGCGGGCCGAGCCGGACGGAAATCCCTGTGAGAGCTCCGGTGAGTCCGTCGGCGCATGCTCCGACGATGTCGAGATCGTCCGCCCCTCCGCTCCGCTCGCTCGCTCACCGGCTCGACGACGAGTGGGTGCTCCTACGCCACGACAGGGAGGCCCTCCGGCGCGCGGCCCGCTGGCACGTGATCGACACCGACCTGCACTGTCTCGATCAGGTCCTCGCGTCGATCGGGTTCGGTTCGCCGTCCGTCGCCCGGTCCTGCGTCGATCACGACGGTGCCGAGATACGGCTGCGTCGTCTCGTCGAGCTCGGCTGCGACGATCCGCTAGCGGCGCGAGTCGTGTTGCAGCGGCTGCTCCCCGGCCTGCTCGCGGTGGCCCGCCGGCGGGCGACGTCGACGGCGCGAGCGGCGGAGCAGATCGACGAGTTGGTTGCGGCAGCATGGCTCGTGATCGCCACGTTCAATCCCGCGCGTCGGCCTCGCAACCTCGCCGCGGCGATCGTCACCGATGCCGACGAGCAGGCGTTCCGGCGCACATGGCGACGAGCAGCAGCTCGCGAGGTGGTCACGACGCTCGGCTTCGACGGTCTGGTCGACACGACCCCGGTCCACGCCGACGACGAAGTGCGGGCGCTGCTGCGGTTTGCGGCCGACGCCGGCATGCCCGCCAGCGAGCTCGAACTGATCCGGCGCCTCCTCGCCGACGAGACCGCCGACGACCTCGCTCGAGAACTCGCCCTCACGAGCCGGGCGGTGCGCTACCGGCGGGCGCGCATCACCGGTCACCTCCGCGACCTCGCGCTCGCTGCGTGAAGTCGGGGTGGCGCTTCTCGAGGAAGGAGCGGATGCCCTCCTGCCCGTCGGGTGTGACCACGCCGGCAGCCATCACCTCGATCGCATACGCGTAGGCCTTCGGCTGATCCATGTCGACCTGGGCATAGAACGCCCGCTTGCCGATCGCCTTCGACATCGCGCTACCACGCGTGGCGCGAGCAACGAGGTCGGCGACTGCGTCATCGAGCTCGTCGTCGGGCACGGCTGCGTTGATGAGACCCCAATCAGCTGCGGTGGCTGCGGTGATCACGTCACCGGTGAGGGCCAACTCGAGCGCCCGCTTGCGACCGATCTGACGCGAGACGGCGACGAGCGGCGTGTGGCAGAACAGCCCGCCCTTGCCGCCCGGCAGTGCGAAGCCGGCCGACTCGGCAGCGACGGCCAGGTCGCACGATGCGACGAGTTGGCAACCGGCCGCCGTAGCGAGCGCGTGCACCTTGGCCACGACGACCTGTGGGAGCTGCTGGATCGTGTTCATCATGTCGGTGCACACATCGAGCAGCTGCTGCGCGTCGGGCAACGAGGCGTCGACCATGTCGCCGAAGTTGTGACCCGCCGAGAAGACCGGGCCGTTGGCGGCCAACACGACGGCGAGCGCGTCGGTGCGCGAGATCTCGATCAAGGTGTCGGTGATCTCGACCATCACGTCGTACGCGAGCGCGTTGCGCTTCTGAGGGTTGTCGAGCGTGACCGTGGCGATGGTGCCGCCACGCCCCCCGGCCGCCGGCTCGGACGAGACCTTCACGTAGCGGTGCTCCATGCGTCACAGGGTACGGTCGCTGCCAGTCCCGGGACGACCGGGACGGGTCGGCCGTTCGGCCGACGGAGAGGGGACCACCGTGCAGTTCGGGATCATGTTCGCCAACACGGGTCACGGTGCGAGCCCTGAGGGGGCGAAGGCGGTCGTGCAGGCTGCCGAGGCCGGTGGGTTCACCACCGCGTGGACCGTCGAACACGTCGTCGTGCCGTCCGGCTACCAGTCGGAGTACCCGTACGACCAGAGCGGCAAGATGGCCGGCGGTGCCGAGGAGTTCGACCTCCCCGACCCGCTGATCTGGCTCACGTGGGCTGCGGCGCACACCACGACGCTGCAGCTGGGCACAGGGATCCTGATCGCCACCCAACGCAACCCGCTGATCACGGCCAAGGAGGTCGCGACGCTCGACGTGCTGTCGGGTGGCCGGGTGCAACTGGGCGTCGGTGTCGGCTGGCTGAAGGAGGAGTTCGACGCGCTCGGCGTCCCGTTCGGCGGACGTGGCCGGCGACTCGACGAGTACATCGACGTGATGCGGATCCTGTGGACCCACACCAAGGCGTCACATCACGGGGAGTTCATCCAGTTCGAGGACTGCATCTCGCTGCCACGCCCGGTCAACGGCACCGTACCGATCGTCGTCGGTGGCCACACCGACGCCGCAGCGCGACGGGCCGGCCTGCGCGGCGATGCGTTCTTCCCGGGGAGCGCGAGCGCCGACGAGATCGCCCGACTCACGATGATCATGCACGACGCGGCGACGACCGCCGGACGTGACGGCGCCGCGATCCCTGTGTACGCGATGGCAGGGGGCAAGCCGGGGGATGCGCTGTACTCGCGCATCGACCAGCTCGCTGCGGTCGGCGTGAGCCAGACCGTGCTGCCCGCCTTCAGACCGGAGGTCCTGGCCGGCATCGGCCAGGACCTCACGGCTCGGTTCGGTGTGTGAGCAGAGTTCCCGTCAGCTGAAGCCGACGGTCACCGTGGCGTCGTCGAAGCGAATCTGCTGGCCGTCGGTGACCTGCACCCGGATCGTGTAGGTGCGGCCCTCGGCGGTGTACTCCTCGGCCCGGAGGAGCACCAGGTTGGTGCCGACGGTGATGATGTCGTTCGGCCGGTCGCGGCGGTCGAGCCCGCTGTCGGCCTCGGACGAGGTGACCGACACGATGCTGCTCGGGACGAGGCGCAAGCCGTCATTGGCGAACACGAGCACCGGGCGCAGGAGTCGGTTCACCGGCCAGAGGCGTCGAGGCAGCACGTTGAGCGTTGCATCGACTCCGGCGAGGTCGACCCCGACGATCACCGGATCGTGGTCGGACGCACGGAACGGCGTCGTGGGATCGAACAGGGCCTGCTGGGCCGCCGACTTGAACGAGGTGTCGTAGTCGAACACGTCGGCGTCATCGCTGTTGATGTGCCACTCGGTCGTCCCGGTGATCTGGGGTGCGAGCGACGGGCTGGCGAGCGCGTAGTCGAGGTAGCCGAACTGGCCGTCGAACCCGTAGCTGTAGGCGAACTCGCCACCGAACGCCTCGGCGAGGTCGACGTACCCGGCGCCCTCGAGCACCGTGATCGGGTTCTCGTGGTCGTACGAGTTGAGGTCACCGACGATCATCCAGTCGGCGTCGGCGACACCGGTCGGCGAGGTGGCGATCCAGTCGAGCAGCGCCTGTGCGGTGAGCGTGCGCGTGACGTCGCAGCTCCCGACGAGCGTGGTCTCCCCCGCCTCGCCGCACGATGAACCCTTCGACTTCCAGTGGTTGACGACCACCGACATCACCTCGCCGGACGAGTTCTCGACGAACGTCTGGGCGACGGCCGCACGGTTGCGATCGGCGCCGGTGTTGTTCGGGTCGAGGAACGCCGGCGTGTCGAGCACGGCGGCATCGCCGAGCGGCGTGACCGCAGCGGGGCGGTAGATGAACCCGACCTTGATCGCATCGGTCCCGACGACCGAGTCGACGCCGGCGCGGATGTAGTCGTAGGTGCCGGCACCGAGACGGTCGTTGAGCCCGGCGACGATGTCGGCGAGCGGCTCGACGCCCGGTGTGTTCTCGACCTCGATCAGGCCGAGCACGTCGGCGTCGATGCCCTCGATCGCGTTGAGCAGCTTGACCCGCTGCCGGTCGAACTCGCCGACCGTGTCGGCGCCGCGGCAGTCCTGGTTCTGCGTCGGGCCACAGGTGTCGGCCGTGTCGATCGAGAGGAAGTAGTTGAGCGTGTTGAACGCTGCGACCCGCATCGTGCCGCCGACCGGCTCGGGCGCTGCGGGAGCGACGGTCTGCGTGTAGGTGTCGTAGCCGGCACCCGCGCCGTACGGCAGCACCCGATAGAGGTTGAACGCGAACCAGATCGGACCGGTGAGGCCGCTGACCGTGTCGCCACCCCGGAAGATGTTGGTGGGCGTCACGGCGTCACGGGTGATCGGGTGAACGATCGTCGCCGGGTTCTGCGAGGTGATCCCGTCGTCGATCGTGATCCGGCTGCGCAGGTTGAGATCGGCCCGCTCCGCCGCTTCCGGCGTGTCGGGAGCGAACAGTGCGGTCGGCGTGAACGGCCGCGACTCGCCCGGGGCGGGCAGCGCCACGACGACCTCGCCGAAACGGTCGAAGTTGAAGTACTCGGAGATCACGAGCGACTGCGGCATGGTGGCCGCCATCCCCTCGAACGCCTCCAGTGCCACGACCGCCGGCACCGGGAACTCGATCGTCACCGGTGTGGGGAGCGACTGACCGGTGGCGAGCACCTGGGTGCCAGTGGCGGTCACCTGGGTGTTGCCACCGAACTCGCCGGCCGTGCCGGTGACCCGGACGAGGTCACCCACGTTGACACTGTCGAGGTTGCCGTTGAAGACGAACACACCCTCCGACGTCGCCGAGTCGGCGTCGACATCGGCGTCTTCCTCCTGGACGAAGAAGCCGCGCAGCGCGGGGGACGGACCCTCGTGGTCGCCGACGACGACGCCCTCGATGATGACGGTCTGACCGAGGAGCGGCGTGGCTGCACCCGAACCCTGAACCGCATGGATCTTCACGATCGGCGGCGGGGGCGGGGGCGGCGGGGGCGGCGGCGGTGCTGTGGCGCAGCCGCCCGACGGGTCGATCGGCGCGATCGCGCCGAACGTGTTCGGCGACTCAGCGGTCCATGTGAGCGATGCGGGGCACGAGCCCGAGCCCGAGAGCTTCAGCGAGTTGCCGACGGCACCGGTACCACCCTGGGAGACGCCGATGTCGACCGACGTCAGGCCTGCCGCCGGGCCACCGACCGCTGCGAAGGTGCCCTCGTAGGAGAGGAACTGGATCACCTCGGCACCGTTCACGAGCGCGACCGCGTCGGGTGCGCCGTTCTGGATGCCGTTGGACGGGTAGTTCACGACCACGACGCCGAAACCGCCGCCGAGATCAGGAATCGGCGTGGTGAGCGGATCGGTGTCGTACACGGCGCCGTTGGCTCCGTTGTAGAGCACGAGCGACCAGCCGGTGAGATCGGTGCCGGCCGGGCCGAACACCTCGATCGCCTCGCCGGCATCGGTGCCCGTGTTGTCGTAGTGGATCTCGCTGATGAACACCGGCGCAGCACCATCGTTCGGCGCTGCATCCACGGGGGAAGCCGCACTGACCAGCCCCCCTGTCGCCACCACGCTCGCAGCGAGCGCCAACCTTCCGAATCGTTGCATCGAGCAACCCCTTCCACATCGCGAAAACCGCCCCGCGTCTCGACCGTAGCCAAGCTCGACATCCGGCGACAGGAATAACGCTGTACTTCGCTGGAAGTTCGCGTCATGTGCGATCCACCGTCATCGCAGGTTCGCCCGAACGCCCCAGACTCTCCCGCTTGACGGCAGACCCGGCGGCAGTGGCGTGTCGGTCCCATGCCCCCACGCGGTACCGTCGACGCATGGTCACACCTGCTACCGCTGAGCGGCGGCGATTCGCCGACGAGTTGATTGCCATCGGGCCCGACGCGCCCACGCTGTGCACCGGCTGGTCCACCCGAGACCTCGCCGCGCACGTCGTGCTCCGCGACCGTCGCCCTGACGCGATGCCCGGTGTGCTGATCTCGGCGCTGTCCGGGTACACCGAGAAGGTGCAGCGCCGCATCGCAGGCCGCGACTGGGCCGACCTGGTCGCCGACGTGCGCGGAGGGGCGCCGCTGTCGCCCACCCGGTTCGGTCCGATCGACCGTCTCGTCAACACCACCGAGTTCTTCGTCCATCTCGAGGACGTCCGTCGGGCCCAGCCCGAATGGGAACCGCGCGAGCTTCCGGCCGACCTCGTCGACGATCTCGATGGGGCACTGCGGCGGTCGGCGAAGATGTTCGCGCGCAAGGCGCCCGCCGGGATCACCCTCGCCCCGACCGACGGGCGCGAGCCGATCGTGGCCAAGGACGCATTGCCCATGGTCACCGTCGCCGGGCCCGTGGGTGAGCTCGTCCTGTGGATCTTCGGACGTCAGGCACACGCCCGAGTGGGGTACACCGGTCCTGATGATGCCGTCGAGACGTTGAGAACTGCGAGCTTCGGCATCTGAACGACCGCATGCTCCCAGCCCCGAGAATCGACGATCGCGCGGCGAACATCATGAACGAACCGCGCCACGCCCACGAAGGTGACCCATCGCTCATGCCGAAACTGCCAGCCCAGCGCCCATCCCGAGTGGTGATCGAGGTGGTGAGTCCCCTGGTCGATGCCGGTCGGTTCCCTGCGAAAGTGGGGCTCGGCGAGCCGGTCGTCGTGACTGCGGACGTGTTCGGCGAGGGTCACGACGCGATCGCTGCCGGGCTGCGGTGGCGCACCGTCACAGCGAAGGGCGGCCGGTCCCCGTGGACCGAGCTCCCGATGACGGGCGGTGTCAACGACCGGTACACCGGCAGCTTCCTGCCCGACCGGCTCGGCCGCCTCGAATTCGAGGTCATCGGTTGGTCGGCGCGAGCGGAGACCTGGCGGCGAGGCACCGTCAAGAAGGTCGATGCCGGCGTCGACGTCGAGGTCGAGTTGCTCGGCGGCGAAGCGATCCTGGCCGACGTGTTGGCACGAGCCGCCGCCGCGAAGCCGCCTGCCGACCCCGCCGACATCGCCCTGCTGCAGGCTGCGCTCGCCGCCGTCGGCGACGGCGACCCGTCACCGCTCGATGACCCCGCCCTCACCGCCGTGTTCTGGCGGTTCGAGGCGCGCGAGCCGATGGCGGCCGGCGGCGCCCTGGCGGTCGATGTCGATCCCGAGCGCGGCCGGTTCTCCGCGTGGTACGAGTTCTTCCCGCGTTCCACCGTCGACGGCACCGACCGTCACGGCACGCTTCGCGACGCGATCGATCGGCTGCCATACGTCGCCTCGATGGGGTTCGACGTCGTGTACCTCCCGCCGATCCACCCGATCGGTGTCGTCAACCGCAAGGGCCGCAACAACAGCACCGAGGCGGCGGCCGACGACGTCGGCAGCCCGTGGGGCATCGCCGACCACACCGCTGTGCACCCCGATCTCGGCACGCTGGCCGACGTGCGGACGCTCGTGGCGGCGGGCCGGTCGCATGGGTTGGAACTCGCCCTCGACATCGCGTTCCAGTGCACCCCTGATCATCCGTGGGTCACCGAACACCCCGCCTGGTTCACCACGCGGGCCGACGGCACCATCCAGTACGCCGAGAACCCGCCGAAGAAGTACCAGGACATCTACCCGATCAACTTCGAGACCGACGACTGGCAGGCGCTGTGGGAAGCGCTCGCCGACGTCTTCCGGTTCTGGATCGAGCAGGGCGTCACCATCTTCCGGGTCGACAACCCGCACACCAAGGCGTTCCCGTTCTGGGAGTGGTGCGTCGCGACGTTGCGCACCGAGCATCCCGAGACGATCTTCCTCGCCGAGGCGTTCACCCGCCCGCGGGTGATGGAGCGCCTCGCCAAGCTCGGCTACAACCAGTCGTACACGTACTTCACGTGGCGCCAGTCGGCCGATGAGCTCCGCGAGTACTTCACCGATCTCGCGACGCGCACCGTCGACTACTTCCGGCCGAACGCCTGGCCGAACACGCCTGACATCCTCACCGAGCAACTCCAGCACGGCGGTCGCGCGATGTTCGTCGCCAGGGCGATCCTCGCCGCGACACTCAGCGCCAACTGGGGTGTGTACGGGCCGACGTTCGAGCTGCTCGAGCACCAGCCGATCCGAGAGGGCTCGGAGGAGTATCTCGACTCAGAGAAGTACCAGCTGCGCCAGTGGTCGCTCGACGCCCCTGAATCGCTCGCGCCGCTCCTCACACGCCTCAACGAGATCCGCCGATCGCAACCGGCGTTGCAGCACCTGCGTACCTTGCGCTTCCACGACACCGACTCCTCCGGACTGCTCTGCTACTCGAAGACCGATCCGCTCGGCGTGGGCACCCCGATCCTGTGCGTCGTCAACGTCGACGGCCGCAACCGGCACAGCGGCAACGTCCACGTCGACCCCACGTCGTTCGGGCTCGGCATCGGCCACGACGACGAGTACGAGGTCCGCGACCTGCTCGGCGGAGGGGTGTACCGGTGGCGCGGTTGGCACAACTACGTCGACCTCACTCCCGGCCGCGGGGCGGCCCACGTGTTCGCCGTGAGCCGCGTCGAACCCCGACCGGAACACGGTGATGCCGCATGAACGACGAGCCCGGCGAGCGCATCCTCGAGCGCACCGACGACGCCGGGATCGACCCGATGTGGCTGGCGTCGATCGCCGGATGGTTGCCGAGCAGGCGCTGGTTCGCGGGCAAGCAGTCGATGCTGCGCGGGCTCGTCGCTGAAGCCGCGGTCCCGATCACCCTGGGGGGCACACGCGAGAGCGATGTCGTGACCCTCATCGCGTTGCGGGCGACATTCGTCGACGGGCCCGACCAGCGCTACACGGTGCCGGTCGCCGTCGTGACCACCGAACGCAGCGGGCTCACACCCGACGACGTCCGCGTGATCTCGCGGCTCGACCACGACCGCCTGCTCGTCGACGCGATGGCGCTGCCCGACAGCGCCGCGATCGTCGTCGGCGCCGCATTCGTCACCGACCGCCACAGCGGCCGCGGTGGTGTCGTCGTCGGGAATCCCGGACGCGCCCGCGGGGTGGCGCACCCTGCCCGGATCCGCCCGTTGTCGGTCGAGCAGTCCAACTCGTCGGTGCTCGTCGGCACCGAGCACATCGCCAAGCTGATCCGTCGTCTCGAACCAGGCCCGAACCCGGACGCCGAGCTGTCGGCACACCTCGCCCGCCACCACTTCCCGTACGCGCCCGAACTGGCGGCGACGTTGGAGCTGCGCCTCGCTGCGGCTGCAGGTGCCGCCGGCGACGGTGGTTGTGTCGACGTGCTGGTGGTGCACGATGCGGTCGCGAACGAGGGCGACCTCTGGTCGATCCTGGGCGAGAAACTGCAGCGTGAGCTGTTCGACGGGTCCGCTTTCGACGACCGCCACGTCCCCCTCGCGCGCCTGATCGGCCGCCGCACGGCAGAACTGCACGCTGCACTCGCCGCCCCTGCGTCAGACGAGGGCTCGAACGGCTCCAATACCGCGACAGCCGAGCGGATGCGCCCGGTTCACTTCACCCACGAGTGGCAGGACGGCCTGCTCGCAGCGCTGCGTTCGAGCCTGGACGCGACGCAGTCGGCGTTGTCACAACTCCTGGCCGACGACCCGGCGATGCACCGCGAGCTCGACCGGGAGCGAGCGCTCGAACTCGTCGACGGCGATCCCGACCGGTTGCTCGAACCGTTCGACCGCTTGCGCGCACATGTGGTCGACGCGGTCCGGATCCGCGTGCACGGCGACCTCCACCTCGGGCAGATCCTGAGCACCGCGACCGGCGACGATCACGACATCGTCTTCATCGACTTCGAGGGCGAGCCGGGCCAACCGATCTACCGCCGGGTCGTGCAGCGGTCTCCACTCAGCGACGTCGCCGGGCTCTTGCGCTCGGTCGACTATCTCGGTCGCCACGCCCTGCGCCTCGCGTCGATGGCGGGGGCGGTCGCCGAAGCACAGCGAGGCGAACTCGACGCAGCTCGCGACGCCTGGACCGAACGCCTCAACCGTGCGATCGTCGACGAATACCTCACGGCAGTCGAGGCGGCTCACCTCGTGCCGGCCGATCGGGCCGACGCCGAGTTGCTGCTCCGCCTGTACCTGCTCGACAAGGGCCTCTATGAGATCAGGTACGAGCTCGCCAACCGTCCGGAGTGGGTCGGGGCCCCACTCGCGGCAGTCACGGAGATGATCAGACGATGAACCACCAGCCGACGACCCGCTCGATCGCAGACCTCGATCTGCACCTGTTCAACGAGGGGACCCATCGCCGTCTCCACGACCAGTTCGGCGCGCAACCGCTCGCCGAGGGTGGGGTGCGTTTCGCAGTGTGGGCGCCGGCGGCCCGCGCCGTGCACGTGGTCGGCGACTTCGACGGTTGGGCGGGTGAGACCCCGCTGCACCCGCAGGGTTCGTCGGGCGTGTGGAGCGGCTGGGTCGAGCACGCCGGCGTCGGCACCACCTATCGCTACCGGGTGACCGCAGAGTCGGGCGCCCGATTCGACAAGTCCGATCCCGTCGGCGCGGCGCACCACCTGGCGCCCTCGATCGACTCACTCATCGCCGACATCTCCTACGACTGGAACGACGCCGACTGGATGGCGAACCGCGGCGCCCGCAATGCGATCGACGCCCCGATGTCGATCTACGAGGTGCACCTCGGATCGTGGGGGCGCACCGTCCACGAGGGTCAGCGGTTCCCGAACTACCGCGATCTCGCCGAACCGCTCGCCGCGCACTGCCTCGCACATGGGTTCACCCACGTCGAGTTCCTGCCGCTGATGGAGCATCCGTTCTACGGGTCGTGGGGGTATCAGACCACCGGCTTCTTCGCACCCACCTCGCGGTTCGGGAGCCCGCAGGACATGATGGCGATGATCGACCACCTCCATCAGCGGGGCGTGGGTGTGCTCTTCGACTGGGTGCCGTCGCACTTCCCGAACGATCAGCACGGCCTGTACGAGTTCGACGGGACGCACCTCTACGAGCACGCCGACCCGCGGCAGGGCTACCACCCCGACTGGAACTCGGCGATCTTCAATTACGGCCGCAACGAGGTGCGTTCGTTCCTGATCTCGAGCGCGATGTGCTGGCTCGACCGCTATCACGCCGACGGTCTGCGGGTCGATGCGGTGGCGTCGATGCTGTACCTCGACTACTCGCGCAAGGAAGGCGAGTGGATCCCCAACGAGTACGGCGGCCGCGAGAACCTCGAGGCGATCGACTTCATGCGCCAGTTCAACGAGGCGGTGTACGGCGAGTTTCCCGACATCGTCACCCATGCCGAGGAGTCGACGGCGTGGGGTGGTGTGAGCCGGCCCACCTACCTCGGCGGGCTCG
Organism: Ilumatobacteraceae bacterium; assembly: GCA_022843125.1. Classification (GTDB taxonomy): domain Bacteria; phylum Actinomycetota; class Acidimicrobiia; order Acidimicrobiales; family Ilumatobacteraceae; genus Ilumatobacter. Next base: position 13,679 of record JALHOG010000059.1, on the reverse strand, counting down.
GGTTCGGCGGCAAGTGGGACATGGGCTGGATGCACGACACGTTGCAGTACATGGAGCGCGATCCGATCCATCGGCGCTGGCACCACGGGGAGGTCACGTTCCGTTCGGTGTACATGGGCAGCGAGAACTATGTGCTGCCGCTGAGCCACGACGAGGTGGTGCACGGCAAGGGGTCGTTGTTGCGCAAGATGCCGGGCGACGACTGGCAACGGTTCGCGAACCTCAGGCTGCTCTACGCCATGCAGTGGTTCCAGCCCGGCAAGAAGCTGCTGTTCATGGGGTGCGAACTCGCTTCGTGGTCGGAGTGGAACCACGAGTCGACGCTCGACTGGGGCCTCCACGACGCGCCGATGCACAGCGGGGTCCGCACCCTCGTGGCCGACCTCAACGCCCTGTACCGCAACGAGCCTGCCATGCATCGCGGCGACTTCGCGTCGAACGACGGCGGGCCCGGAATGCGGTGGGTGGAGGCGCACGACTCAGCGCAGAGCGTGTTCGCGTGGTTGCGCGTCGACCCGACCGGCGAGAGCCGACCGGTGTTGGTGGTGATCAACGCGACGCCGACGCCGCAGCACAACTACCGCCTCGGTGTGCCGTCGGCGGGCCACTGGGTCGAACTGCTCAACAGCGACGCCACCGAATACGGCGGCAGTGGAGTCGGCAACCACGGTGGGGTCGACACCACCCCGCTCGACTCCCACGACTTCCACCAGTCGATCGTCGTCGACCTCCCCCCGCTCGGCGCCCTCGCCCTAGCCCCAGCGTGACGAGTGTGACGGATTGGGTCAGACCAACTCCGTCACAGGTCGAGCCGTGACGGAGTTGGTCTGACCCAATCCGTCACACCGCTACAGCTGGACGAGCTCGAGCTTGCCGAGGGGTTCCGCTGCGGCGACGGTGTGGACCGATGTCTGGGCGGTACACACGAGCAGGTGCCGGCCGTCGGGCCCGCCGACGCAGCAGGCGTACGCGTTCTGCGACGTGGTGACGGTGTCGGTGATCGCGCCGCCCTCGGTGACACGCACGACCATCGGCGCGAGCGCGTTGGCGACCCAGATGGCACCGTCGGCATCGGCGCAGATGCCGTCGGGCGCGATGAACGATCCGTCGGGTTGGGCGAGCGATGCCCACACGCGTCGGTTCGACAGCGTGCCGTCTTCGGCTCGGTCGAATGCAGTGAGCTCCATGCCGAGCGTCTGGGCGACCACGAGCGTGCGCCCACCGTCGAACAGCACCATCCCGTTCGGGAAGAGCACGTCGTCGGCCGCGACCGACGCGTCGCCGTCGGCCGACACGTGGGCGAGTTTCGCCATGAAGGGCGCAGGGTCGGTGAACAGCCGGCCGAGCAGCCCTTCCTCGCCCTCGGCCAGGAGCAGCCCGTCGAGGTCGAAGCCGAAGTTGCCGACGTACGCGTCACCGTCGGGTGTGACCAGCATGTCGTTGGCGTGGAAGGTGGCGATGTCGCCGAGATCTGCGTGCACAGCGACCGTGCCATCGGTGTCGCGCCGCAGCACCTGCCGCTTCGTCATCCCCACCACGAGCAGGCGCCCGTCAGGGAGCCAGCCAAGGCCCGACGGCTGCTCGTCGCCGAGTGCGAGCTCGGTGCGGACGTCGCCGCCGAGACCGACGGAGCACACCTCGTGCGCGTAGAAGTCGCTGAACCAGAACCGCCCCTCGTGCCAGCGCGGCCCTTCGCAGAAGTGCCGCCCCTCGACGAGCACCCGTGACGTCATCTCGGCCATCGTCGGACCCCCTCAGTTCGATCGTGGTGCGCCCCCAGGGTTTCGAACCCTGAACCAACGGGTTAAAAGCCCGCTGCTCTGCCGTTGAGCTAGAGGCGCATCGCGCGCCAGGCGCGCAGCGACCAGCGTAGAGGGTCGAGCGTGGCACGACGCGGGTCGGATCGACCAGAGCGCCGGCGTGGACTGGCTCAGCGGTGGAGGAAGCGGTCGCGGAACTCGCTGGGGCTGAGCGCGGTGAGCTCGACGTCGGTCGCCGCGCGGGCCGACGCCGACCGCGGGAAGCCCATCAGCGGGCCGAGCTCACCGATGTAGTGCCCGCTGCGTAGTCGGGCCAGGTGCTCCTCGCCGCCGTCGGCGAGGATGCGGATCACGTCGATCTCGCCCGCATCGATCAGGTAGACGAGATCGGACGGGTCGCCCTGCTCGAACAGCGATGCACCTGCCGGCAACGTCACCCGCGCCGGCTGTGCGGTGTCGACAGCCGCGACGGGCACCATCTGCACGATTCGGTCGGCGACCGGTACGAGCCGGGCATCGTGCGTCGACACCACGATCGTGCGACCCTGCGAACGCAGCTCGCGAAGCAGCCGGATGATCGCTTCGGCCTGGATGTGGTCGAGGTTCGCGGTGGGCTCGTCGGCGAGCAGCAGCGGCGGTTCGTGACCCAACCCGCGCGCGACGGCGATCCGCTGCTGCTGGCCGCCCGACAGCTTTGGCGGGCGGTGGTTCGCACGGTCGCTCATCCCGACCAGGGCGAGCAACTCGTCGGCACGGGCGAACGCCCGCTGCCGGTCGTGGCCGGTGAGGATCATCGGCATCGCGATGTTCTCCCGAGCCGAGAGCGACGGGATCAGGTTGAACGCCTGGAACACGAACCCGACCTGCGTACGCCGGTACTGCTCGAGCGCCCGTCCGCGCAGCGCGGTGACGTCGGTGTCGCCGAGCCGGATCGTGCCCGACGTCGGCGTGAGGATGCCGCCCAGGCACGACAGCAGCGTGGTCTTGCCACAGCCGGACGGGCCCAGCAGCACCACGAGCTCGCCCGCCTCACCCTCGAACGACAGCTCGTCGAGCGGTCGCACCGCATAGCCGTCGTGGACGAACTCGACGACGAGATCGCTGACCGAGAGGTGCCCCACGTCAGCCCCCGGCCCCTGCGAACGCGAGCGCCGGGTCGGCCCGCACCACCCGACGCATACCCGCGAACGATGCTGCGAGGGCAACCACCACCGCCAGCACCGGCACCTGCCAGAACGCACGCGCCGGCACGCGCACGCGGAGTGGGAACGCGGGGGCGAGGATCGCCTGCAGTCCGATCGCGACCAGCACCGCGACGAGCGCCACCAGCACCGCCTGCAGCGCGAGGCTCGCCAGCAGCGTCCGGTTCGACACACCGACCGCCTTCAGCACCGCGATGTCACGCTGGCGTTCGAGCGCCGACAGGTAGACGACGGCGCCGATGATGATCGCGGCCACCACCCACAGCAGGGCGCGCACGAGATCGACCGATGCGATCGCACCGTCGAGCGGGCCGAGGGTGTCGGTGGCGACGTCGCCGGATCCGACCAGTGCCGTGCCCGGCGCGAGCGCTCGCACCTCGCCGTCGACCAGGAAGCCGCTCACCACCTCGGTGCTGCGGAACACGAGTTGCTGGGCGGCTGCCACGTCGACGAACACGAGCGGGATGCCGGCGAGGATCGTCGAGTCGACGGTGTGTCCGACCACCGTGAACGCGCGGCCGGCGACGCCGACCTCGTCACCGATGCCGATCCCGAGTGAGGCGTCGATCACCACCTCGCCATCGGCCTCGATCGCCCGACCGTCGGTCACGGGCGGCGCTCCGAGCCCTCCGACATCGTGTCCGACCAGCACGATCTCCTCGACACCACCGTCGAACGCCAGGCTCGACCTGGCTGCCACCACCGGTGCGACCACATCGGCATCGATCGCGGCGCCGGTGTCGGCGGGCATCGACGACGCCGCGGTGAACGGGCCCGAGATGCCCTCCGCGAGCACCCATCCCGACCCGCCGATCCCGTCGACCGCGTCGAACGGTTCGCGGTTGAACTGCTCGACGAGCCCGGTCATCACGAACAGCAGCGCGAACACGACGCTGCCCAGCACCGTGACGACGACGAACCGGACGGAGCGGTGCGTGAGATCGCGGAACGTCAACAGGATCACGAGACGCCCGCCCATCCGGCCTGCGCTGCCCACGTCGCGATCCGTTCCGACGACGCCTCGTAGCCCAAGGCCTCGACCTCCCGGACCCGCTCGAAATCGAGGAGCCCCACGCCGGGCAGGTCGAGGTCGAGGTGGAGATCGACCGCACCGCCGCTCAGCGCGTTGCGCTGGTTGTGCACCGCGCCCACGAGCATGCTGCGCAGCAACACGGCGCTGATGCTCGGGTACGGCGTCGGCTGCCGGCGGATCCGCCCACCGAGCGCTCGCATGCCCGACACCGACGTCCCGAAGTCGCCCCTGGCGCGCGGCCCGCGCTCGGGCGCGACGTCGACCGCGAGCACGGTGTTGATCCGAGGATCGGCGCGCATCGGCACGAACGGCATGTTGTCGAGCACTCCGCCATCGACCAGCAAGTCGTCCCCCATCGGCACGGGCGGCAGGATGCCAGGGATCGCGACGCTGGCACGGATCGCACGGAACGCGTCGCCGCGACGATGGATCTCCAACCGAGAGCGGGTGAGGTTGGTCGACACGCAGTAGTACGGCACGAGGAGGTCCTCGATGTCCCAGCCGTCGAAGACCTCGGCGATGCTCGCGCTGATCCGCTCACCCTTCATGAGCGACACGACCGGCACCGTGTAGTCGAGCAGCTTGTGGAACAGGCGCTCGGCCGCAGGCACGAGCTCGGCGTGGGTCATGCCGGTGGCGATACCACCCGCGAACACCGCACCGATCGACGTGCCACAGATCGCGTCGATCGGCACGCCGGCTTCGACGAGCGCACGGTAGACGCCGAGGTGGGCGAACCCACGGGCACCGCCACCGCTCAGCACCACGCCGACACCGTTCCCACTCGCCAACCTGCCGAGACGCGCGAGGTCGCCCGGAACACCCGCCCGGATGTGCACCACGTCGTCGACGCCGAAGTCGCGGAGCAGGTCTGCCGTGCCGCGAGGTCGATCGGCCGTGGCGGGGTGGAGCACGGCGAGCATCGCCGTGACGTGTTCGAGATCGCTGACCTCGAGCAGCAGGTCGCGCACGTGTCGCCGCTCGTCGGCATCGGGTCGCGCCGAGCACACGATCACCACGCGGTCAGCCTGGCGTACCGCCCGGCGGGTCCATCCCGTGACCGTCGGGTCGGTCTGGAGGAGGAGGTAGTCGTTACCGACGTCGGCTTCGTGCAGGAACTCGGACAGGCGTGGCACGCCGACATGGTCACGATCGGCCTGTGCGATGTCGGGCCGGTTGAGGATCCGGTCGACGGTCCCGCTCGACAGGCGACGGACCGATCCGAATGTGGCCATCGCGCCTTCGATCGCGTCGACAACCGGATCGGCATCGCAGCGCGCAGTGACGGCGACAGCGACAGACGCGGCGCGGCTGGCGTCGACGAGCGGTTCACGCCGCAGCCGTGTGAGCAGACCGCGAGCGACGTGCAACATGAGCGCGGGCGAGCGCAACACGAGGTCGTCGAACAGTTCGGTGCTGAACCGGGCGAGCGTGGTGTCGCGCACTGCTCGCACAGTCGCCGATCGCGGAGCCCGGTCCAGCAACCCGAGTTCGCCCACCACCTGCCCGCGACCCAACTCGGTCAACGCGCGGGCTGCCCCGTGCTCATCTCGCACGAAGACGAGGATGCGACCCGAGACCACGAAGTAGGCGGCGTCGGACGGGTCGCCCTCCTCGAACAGCACCTCACCGGCGACGAGCCGACGCCACTCCACCCGGTCGACGACCGCCTGGATCGTCTCCGGCTCCGCATCGCCAACGAGCTGCGCGACCATCGCCGCGACCTGGCTGCGATCGACTCGCGCACGGGCCTCCGCCGACACGGCGTCGGCCGACGACGGGTGACGTCCCAACCACGCCTCGAACTCGTACCGCGGGATCACGAGCACCTCGGTGGGCTCCGTGGCTCGCAGGGTGGCCGTTCGGCGACCGCCGGCGATCACGGTGATCTCACCGACGATCTCGCCCGGGCCGAGTGATCCCACGACGACCTCGGCACCGGTGGCGGAGCTCACGGCAGCGAGGCGACCCGTGAGCACGACGAACACCTCGTCGGCTTCGTCGCCCTGCTCGACGAGTACCTCCCCGGCTGCGAGCGCGCGAGGGCGTGACACGCCAGCCAAATCGGTGATCAGGATCCCCGTACTCATGTCCGCCAGACATCGCTCCCCACGACGAGGCGACACGGTAGTCGCGGGTGGGCACGCGGTCGGGACGTTTTCCGTCCCTGCGGTCTCGCCGCGGTCAGGAAGCAACGCGACGCATCGTGCGACGACCGACCCCGATCGCGCGCGTCGCGACGACGAACGACACGAGCGTCGCCGTCCCGAACACGAAGATCGCCCACGGCAATGCCGCAGCGCCGGAGACGTCGAGCCACCGACCGATCACCCAGGGGAACACGAGGCCGCCGACACCGGCGCCGCCGACGAACCACGTGGTCGCCGACCCGGAGATGTCGATGCGCTGCTCGACGAGGTTCATCATCGCTGCGAACTGGGGACCGGTGGCGATCCCCATCAGCGCCGTTCCGATCCACACCACGCTGGTCGCTCCGTCGCCGACGATCAGGACGACGGCTGCGCCGACCGTTGCTGCGCACGTGACCCAGAGAACGGCGAGCGGGGCCACCCGATGGGCGAGGTAGCTCGCGATCGCGCGTCCGATCGTGAACGTGAGCCAGAAGACAGTCGTCAGCCATGTGGCGGCGAACTCGGAGAAGGCGATCTCCTCGCCGTAGGTCTTGATCCAGCCCGCGAACCCGATCTCGGTGCCGACATAGAGGGTGAAGAAGACCCCGAGCAGCGCGAGCATCGGGAGGGTCGCGGTGGTGTGCTCGGCACGGGCGACGGCCGGCCGGCGAGGCGCTGGGATCCGCAGCGCCCAGACCGCCATCACGGCACAGAACACCGCCCCGGCGGCAGCCGTGACGCCGAGCCCGAGGTAGACGAGCAGCGGTGCGATCACCGCGCCGATGCCGAAGCACATGTGCATCAGGTTCATCGCACGCCGCCCGTTCGACCGCAGCTCCCAGATGATCAACGTGTTCGCTCCCAGGTCGACCGACGAGGCGCCGAGTCCCATCACGACGAACGCGGCGAACAGCGTCGGCCGGGTCTCGAGGTGCGGGACCGCGAGCAGTCCGCCGCCCAGCACCGCCAGCCCGATCGCGTAAACCCGGTGCCCGTCGAAGCGGTCGTAGAGGCGGCCGCCTGCGATCGACCCGACGATGTAGCCGAGGCTCTGCCCTGCGAACAGCACGCCGATCGCGCCGATGCCGGAGTCGGACTTCTCGCGGAGTTCGGTGAGCGCGGGGCCGAGCATGCTCAACGACATGCCGACGATCAGGAAGCTGACGAGGTACAGCCGCACGGAGGGCGGCCAACGTCCGGAGGTGGTCACGGGGGTGTCGCTCGGTGCCTCAGTGGGCGCAGGCGCAGGCTGCGCCGCACCCGCCAGCCGTGGCGCGGGGCGCCGTCGGGGCGCTCGCAGTGCCAGCGTTGGCGAACACCGACAGCAACCGGAACGTGTCGCCGTGGCCATCGGGGCACGGCGCGGGCGCGCCCGATTCGCTCATCGGGCGGCGAACCTCGAACACGTCGTCGCAGGTGCGGCAGCGGTACTCGTACAACGGCACAATTGCATCGTACGCCGACCTACCCGTTCATCCGGTGTCCGGGTGAACGGGGTGGAACTCGAACCCGCGGTAAGCGTCGGCGGTGATGTCCGCGACCTGGTCGGTGTAGGCGGGGAAGCCGAGGAAGGGCATGAACTGACGCGGCTTGCCCGGCACGTTGGCGCCGAGATACCACGAGTTGCACGACGGGAAGATCGTGAAGTCGGCGATCGCGTTGACGATCGAGACCCAGTGGTCGGTCGCCTCGACCGTCGCCTCGATCGAACCAGCCCCGCTGCGGTCGAGATGCGCGAGCGCGTCGCTGATCCAGTCGACGTGATGCTCGATCGACACGATCATGTTCGTCAGCACCGACGGGCTGCCGGGCCCGTTCACCGTGAACAGGTTGGGGAAGCCGGGCACCTGGAGGCCGAGGTACGTCCGCGGCCCGTGCGCCCAGACCTCGCGCAGCTCGCAGCCGTCGCGCCCGCGGATGTCGATCTTGAGCACCGACCCGGTCATCGCGTCGAAGCCGGTAGCGAGCACCACCGAGTCGAACTCGCGCTCGACACCGCCGACCACGATCCCGGTGGTGGTGAATCGCTCGATCGGTTCGTCGTTGACGTCGACGAGCTCGACGTTGGACCGGTTGAACGTGGCGTAGTAGTCGGTGTCGACGCACAGACGCTTGCATCCGATGCGGTTGGTCGGGGCGAGCGCGTCGGCCACGGCTGGGTCGTCGACGATCGAGCGGATCCGGTCGCGGACGTACTCGGCGACGACCTCGTTCGCTGCCGGGTCGAGGAGGATGTCGTTGAACGCGCCGAGGAACGGGAGGCCACCGTGCTCCCAGCGGCGGTCGAGCATCGTGCGGCGTTCCTCGTCGTCGACGGCGAGCGTCGGCACGTCGTTGCCCGGCAGGCGCGACCCGAACGCTGCGGTCATCCGCCGGTTGGCGGCGCGGAACTCGTCGTACCGGGCCTTGATCGCCGCCACGTCGTCGGGGTCGAGTGGCCGGTTGTGTGCGGGGATCGCATAGTTCGGTGTTCGCTGGAACACGGTGAGCCGCTCGGCCTGCTCGGCGATCAACGGGATCGACTGGATCCCGGACGACCCCGTACCGATCACCGCAACCCGCTCGCCCGTGAAACTGACGGGCTCGTGCGGCCACTCGCCGGTGTGCAGCACACGCCCGGTGTACCCGTCGAGCCCATCGATGTCGGGGCGGTTGGTCGACGACAGGCTCCCGGTCGCCAACACGACGAAGCGAGCAGCCACGGTCTCGCCGGCATCGGTCGTGATCGACCAGGTCGTCGACGCCTCGCCGAAGCGGGCGCTCACGACCCTGGTCGAGAAGGTGATGTCGCGACGGAGCTCGAACCGATCGGCGACGTGGCTCGCGTAGCGGAGGATCTCCGGCTGGGTGGCATACCGCTCGGACCACTCCCACTCCTGCTGCAGGTCGTGGTCGAACGAGTAGGAGTACTCGACGCTCTCGGTGTCGCAACGGGCGCCGGGGTACCGGTTCCAGTACCACGTCCCGCCCACGTCGGTTCCGGCCTCGAACACGCGAGCCGTGAGCCCGAGCCCACGCGCGCGATGGAGCATGTACAACCCGGCGAACCCTGCGCCGACGATGACCAGATCCACGTCAGCGGCCGACCCCCGGAGTGCGTTGACATCGGCCACCGGACCATGATCGCTCATACCGCCACCGGCACCCCGAGCCAGACGGGTCGCCGGACCCGCAGAGCGATATCCCGGCACGATTCGTTTCACATCGGTCGGTTGTGGTCACGTTCGTCCCATGAGCGATGAGCCTTCGGTCGATCTCGGCGCGTTCGATCCGCGCAACGCCAACGGGCTGATCGCCGTCGCCCTCCCCGACCAGCTGTTGGCGGCCGAGTTCCTGATGGCTGTGCGCCGCATCGCCTCGCAGAACCGTCTCCAGCTCCGCGACGCCGTGCTCGTCGTCAAGAACGCCGATGAGCAGGTCGTGGTGCAGGAGACGATCGATCCGCAGCCTGCCCGTTCTGCGCTCTCCGGCGCGCTGTGGGCCGGGCTGCTCGGCCTCCTCGTCGGCGGTCCGATCGGTTGGGCGGTCGGGTTGGGTGTCGGAGCGGGCGTCGGCGTCGGTGTCGCCAAGGTCGTCGACCTGGGCATCCCCGACGAGTGGGTCAAGTGGTTCCGTACGGCTGTCCAGCCCGGCACCGCGGCGGTGGTCGTGCTCGTCGAAGACCTCGAGGTCTCGGCGTTCCGGGCCGAGGTCGAACGTTTCCCCGGTGCCGAGATCCTCCACACCACGTTGCGCGCCGGCGCCCTCGCCGAACTCACCCGCACCGACTGAGGCCACGCTGGATTCAGGTCGTCCGCGGTCGCTGCGCGACACTCTCGCATGACTGTCGACCCCCTCGCTCTCGCCCACTCGGTGGCCGAGCTCGTCCGCATCCCGAGCGTCCACCCGTTCCAGTTCGGGCCGAAGGCCGCCGAGTTCGGCGATGTCGGTGAGCTCGCCATCGCCCAGCACCTGGCGAAGCGGTTCGAGGAGCTCGGCGCGAGCGAGGTGGTGCTCGACGAGGCCGCACCGGGGCGCCCGAACGTGTACGGGTTCGTGCCGGGCCGGACCGATCGGCTCGTCGTGGTCGACGTCCACATCGACACCGTCGGCGTCGAGCACATGACCGACCCGCCGTTCGACGGCCGCATCGAGGACGGCTGTGTGTGGGGCCGCGGTTCGCTCGACACCAAGGCGACCATGGGCATCATGCTCACGCTCGTCGACCAGTGGCGCACCGCCGGCGTCCGGCCCGACCCGACCGTGCTCCTCGTGGGGTCGGTCAGCGAAGAGGCAGGCGGCCTGCTCGGCGCGACCCGCTTCCGTCCGTGGGTCGAGGAGCGGGGGCTCCAGATCGACCAGATGATCGTGGCCGAGCCCACCGAGCTGGCGCCGATCCACGGGCACAAGGGGCTCGTCATCATGGAGATCACGACGGTCGGGAAAGCCGCCCACAGCGCGCTGCCGCAGCTCGGCGAGAACGCGATCGAGGCGATGGTCCCGGTGATCTCCGCGCTGCAGACCGAGCACGCCCGCTTGCAGACGCTCACCCCGTCGACCGAGCTGGGCAACGGCACGCTGTCGATCACGATGATCAACGGGGGCACCGGCGGCAACGTCATCCCGGCGCACTGCACGATCGTCGCGTCGCGTCGCCTCGTGCCCGGTGAGGACCCGAACACGATCTTCGAGCAGATGGTCGCCCTGGCCCGAGCTGCGAGCCCACTGCCGATCACGGTCGAGTCGCTGTTGCCCGTCGATCCCGACGGCACGATGGGGTCGCGCGCCTTCTACCAGACGGCCGATTCCGACTTCCTCCGGCTGCTGGCCGGGCATGCGGGCACCGAGCCGAAGGTCGCACCCTTCGGCACGAACGCCCTGCGCTACAACGGCTTCGCGAACGAACTGGCGGTGTTCGGACCCGGCTCGATCGACGACGCCCACCAGGCGACCGAGTGCGTCGCGATCAGTGAGCTGGCCCGCGCTGCGCGCGTGCTCAGCGCCTGGCTCGACCCCGCCTGACCGCTCACGACAACCGGCGCACCGCCAACTCGGTCCGTGAACGGATCCCGAGCTTCCGGTAGATGCGGCTGAGGTTCGACTCGACGGTCCGAGCGCTCAGGTGCAGCAGCGCGGCGATCTCCGCGTTGGTGTGGCCGAGCGCCACGAGGTGCGCGACGCGTTCTTCGGACGGGGTGAGCTGACCGGCGCCGGTCATGTTCGTGGCGGTGCGGGCGAGGTCCGCCTCCGCCCGCTGGGCGAGTGCCTCGACGCCCACCGCTCGGCATACATCGCGCGCGTGCTCGAAGTGGAGTCGCGCGCCCGCCCGACGGCGCGCCCGGCGCTCGACGACCCCGGCGACGAGGCGGCTCCATGCCCCCTCGAGCGGACCGGGGAGACGATCGTGCGCGGCGATCGCCGCTTCGATGCACACCCGAGCGGCGTCCAGGTCGCCGTCTGCCGCCGCCACCAACGCCGCGGCCCGATGGGCGTCGCCGAGCCCTCGCGTTCGCCCTGCTGCGACCGCGAACCGGGTCAGCTCGTCGCTCACCTCCCTCGCCTCGTCGGTCTCGCCCAGGGCGTGCAGTGCTTCGACCAGCTGGGCACGGAACGGCAGCGCGTTGCAGTCGTGGAGCCGCAGCTCGAGCGTCACCGCGCGAGCTGCCCTCAGCTGCGCCACCGCCTGAATGGCGTCGCCGCACAGCAACGCTGCGATCCCGGCGCTCGACTGCACGGCGAGCTGGTCGGTGAGGGAGAGCCGGGTGATCGCGGCCTTCGCCGCGTCGAGGTGCGGACCCACCTGATCCGTGTCACCCAGGTACGCGCTCGTCAACGCGAGCGACGCATGACTGGTGGCGATCCACGCTCGGTCGTCCATCATCGACGCTGCCTCGAGCGCCATCTCGTAGCGAGCGCGGGCGCCGCGTGGGTCGCCGCGTCGCATCCGCGCGTCGGCTGCCGAGAGCGAGATGTTCGCCACCGTCGCCAGGTCACCCCGCTGCTCGGCGTCGGCGATCCGCTCCAGGAGCGCCGGCTCGGCGCGATCGAGGTCGTCGTTCCAGAGCAGGACCTCGTCGAGCACCTCCGACGCGGTGAGCCGGCGTGAGTGGGCCGCCGTGGTGTCCGGCATCGCGACCGGCTCACCGGCGAGGAAGCGACTCGCCAGCTCGCACGCGGCGGTCGCGTCGATCAGCGCCTGATCGCCGGTCGCGAGCGCCTCCTCGGCGGCCTGGGCGGCGACGCCCACACTCCCGCCGACGTCGAGGAACGCCGCGACGCGGGCCTGGACGAACAGCGCGTCGACGCGCGTGGGGTGGCCCGCCGGGAACATCGCGACGACGGCGGCGAACTCCTCCGCCGCGCCTGCTTCGTCGTTGGCCTGGAAGCGGCTCGAACCCCGAACGCGGGTCACCCTCGCCAGCAAGGTCGGTTCGACAGGTGGCGACGGCTCGGCACCGGGTTCGAGCGCCGCGACCGCGTCTCGGGCGGCACCGACGTCGAGCAGCATGTTGGCCAGATCGACCCTCCGCTGCCATCGTTCGTCGATCGCCGCCGCCGGCGTCCGCTCGATCGCGCGGGCCATACGCCGTGCTGCCGCCTCGACGGCGCCTCGTTCCCAGGCATCGTGAGCTGCGGCGTGGAGCGCTGCGGCGACCACCTCGTCGGGGCCCTCGGTGGATGCGTCGAGGTGGAGGGCACGCTCGTCGTCGACCACGTCAGCGAGCAGGCCGTGCAGGCGGCTGCGCGCCAACGATCCGAGCGCAGCCTCGGCGGCGGCGGTGACCGTCGGATGGGCGAAGCGCACGGTCGAACCGGCCACGGCGATCAGCTGCGCGTCCTCGGCCTCGGCGAGGGCAGCGGCAACGGTGGCCTCGTCGAAACAGTGCACGAGGACAGCGACCGTGGGCGTCGCGGTGAGCGCCGCTGACCCGAGGACGGCCTGGGTGGAGGCGGCGAGCCCGCGCACGCGCTGGCCGATCACCGACTCGAGGCTCGTCTGCCGCACCGCGACGTCCACGGGCTCCCCGGCGGTCAGCTGTCGCCCGAGCTCGATGACGTGGAGCGGGTTGCCACCGGTCGCCTCGTGGACGAGCACGAGCTGCGGCCTGGCGAGCTCGACACCGAGGGTGGACAGCACGTCGTGCACCCCTGCCGTCGTCAGCCCCTCGAGCTCGATCCGCTCGAACGCGGACGCGTCGACGAGACGCGCGGGTTCGAGCGGCGCCGCCACAGGTCGGCGGGCACACACGAGCCGGACCGGGCGTCGGCGGTTCGCCCGGACGGCGAACGCGATCACCCCGGCGGACGCGGCGTCGAGCCAGTGGGCGTCATCGATGACGAGCACGACAGGCCCTCGGTCTGCGGCGTGCTCGACGAGCGACGCGACCGCAGTGGCGACCCGGCCCGGCTCCGGTGGCTCGGCACTGCGTCCGAGCGCGCCGTCGAGCGCCTCGCGCTGCAACGACGTCAGGGCCTCCAGATCGACCGCCTCCCAGTGGTCGATGAGCTGCGCGAGCCCGGCCCAGGTCAGCGGTTGCTCCACCGACGTCGCTGCGGTGCGCACGACGAGGCC
>JALHOG010000058.1 GCA_022843125.1 Ilumatobacteraceae bacterium | reverse complement strand
CCGCCCCGGCGCCCACCCCCGGCGAACGCGACACCAGCGTCAAGCTGTCGAAGATCCGCAAGCTGACCGGCGACCACATGGTGATGAGCAAGTCCACCTCGCCGCATGCGTTCAGCGTCGTCGAGGTCGACTTCGCGAACGTCGACGTCGCCCGTTCGTCGGTGAAAGACACGTTCAAGGCCTCTGAGGGCTTCGGCCTCACCTACCTGCCGTTCATCGCCCGCGCGATCGTCGACGGCCTCGCCGAGTACCCGCACCTCAACGCCAGCGTCGGAGACGACGAGCTGATCGTGCACCACTTCGTCGATCTCGGCATCGCCGTCGATCTCGACTACGAGGGCCTGCTCGCCCCGGTTATCCGCAGCGCCGAGACCAAGCGGCTGCGTGCGCTCGCACGCGAGATCAGCGACCTGGCGAACCGGGCGCGCTCGCGCAAGCTGAGCCCCGACGAGATCCAGGGCGGCACGTTCACGATCTCGAACAACGGGTCGGCCGGGTCGGTGCTCACGATGCCGATCATCAACCAGCCGCAGGTCGGCATCATCTCGACCGACGCGATCGTGCGCAAGCCGGTGGTCGCGAAGCTCGCCGACGGCGGCGAGGCGATCGTGATCCACCCGGTCGGCAACCTCGCGATGAGCTGGGACCATCGGGCGTTCGACGGCGCCTACGCGGCCGGCTTCCTCAAGCGGGTCAAGGAGATCCTCGAGACCCGCGACTGGTCCGCCGAGCTGTGAGATGACCGCGCTGCGCGTCCGTTGGCTCGGCAGGGTGCCGTACCGCGAGGCCCTCGCGGTGCAGCAGGCCCTGTTCGACCACGGGCGCGAGCAGCATCTCCTGCTGCTCGAGCACGACCACGTCTTCACCTACGGCCGTCACGCCGACCTGGCCACCAACCTGCGGTGCGAACCGGCCGCCGTGGGGGCCGACCTGATCGGGGTGAAGCGTGGGGGTGACATCACCTACCACGGCCCCGGGCAGCTCGTCGGCTACCCGGTCCTGTCGCTGCCGAACGCGAAGGGCTCGCTCGAGCACGTGCGCGCGGTCGAGCAGTTGCTGATCGACGCCCTCGGCGAGCTCGGGGTCACCGATGCCGGCCGTCTGCCGGAGTACCCGGGGGTGTGGGTCGACGTCCACGGTCCGTCGCCCCGCAAGATCGCGGCGATCGGGGTCCGGCTCGCACGGGGCCGCACGATGCACGGGTTCGCGCTCAACCTCACGACCGACCTCACCTACATGCGCGAGCACATCGTCGCCTGCGGCATCGCCGATCGGCCGGTGACGTCTCTCGCCGAGGAGGGCATCGACGTCACGATGCGCGACGCGGTCGACGTGATCAGCCGGTTGGCCGGTGAGCGGTGGGCCGGTGGCATCGTCGAACGTCAGGACGTCGCGTGGCAGCAGCGGCCCGGCGATCTGGCCCCGTTCTCCCGGGGTGAGGGCGCGGGCGAGCCGATCACGTTCCAGCCGCGGTCGCATCAGCGACTCGAGCAGGCCGGTGTCGCAGCCGGGCTGTCGATCGAGTCGCGCAAGCCCGACTGGCTCCGGCCGAAGGTGCGTCTCGGCCCCGAGGTGCTGGCGCTGAAGAAGACGATGCGCGAGCTCGATCTCGTCACCGTCTGCGAGGACGCCGGCTGCCCCAACCTGTCGGAGTGCTGGAGCGACGGCACCGCCACGTTCATGGTGCTCGGTGAGCGCTGCACCCGCGCGTGCGGGTTCTGCCTGGTCGACACGCGCAAGCCGCTCGAACCGGACGCCGACGAACCCCGCCGGCTCGCCGAAGCGGTCGACCGGATGGCGCTCGACCACGTGGTGCTCACGATGGTCGCCCGCGACGACCTCGCCGACGGCGGTATGGCGCACGTCGCCGAGTGCGTGCGTGCGATCCGCGAGCGTCGTGGCGCTGCCCGCGTCGAGACGCTGATCTCCGACGCAAAGGGCTCGGCCGCCGCGCTCGACGTCCTGTTCGCCGAGCGGCCCGACGTGCTCAACCACAATCTCGAGACCGTGGCGCGCCTGCAGCGGGCGGTTCGCCCGTCGGCCGGCTACGCCCGCAGTCTCGGCGTCCTCTCGCTCGCGAAGCAGGCCGGTCTCGTCACCAAGTCGAGCGTCATGGCGGGCATCGGCGAGACCGACGACGAGCTGATCGGCGCCCTCGCCGATCTGGCCGGCGTCGGCTGCGACATCGTCACCATCGGCCAGTACCTGCGCCCCACCACGCATCACCTACCGGTGGCGCGCTGGGTCGAGCCGGCCGAATTCCGACGCTGGGCGGAGATCGGCGAGCGGCTGGGCATCGGGCACGTCGAGGCCAGCCCGTTGACCCGGTCCAGCTACCACGCGAAGCACGCTGCCGACCAGGTCACGCCGGTCCGCATCGGCTGACGCCAGCCGTTCCCAGCCGTTCCCAGCCGCTCACCCGGCGGGTGATCAGCTCGCGGTCGCTCCGGCGTGCTGCCCGTCGTGCCCGGGGTGCGACAGGTCGCACATCATCGCCTCGGCATCGATGACGGGCATGGGACGCGCCAGCAGGTACCCCTGGCCTCGATGGCACCCGTGGGAACGCACGTAGTCGAGTTGCCCCTCGGTCTCGATGCCCTCGGCGACCACCGTGAGCCCGAGGGCACTCGCGACGGTGATCAACGCCTCGATGACCGTCGAGTCGTACCCGTGCTCGGTGGCCCTGGCGACGAAGCTGCGATCGATCTTCACGGTGTCGATCGGCAAGTGACGCAGATAGGTCATCGACGAATAGCCGGTCCCGAAGTCGTCGACCGCGATCGTGATGCCGCGTGCGCGGAGCGCGTCGAGCACCGACGTGGCTCGATCCAGGTCTTCGAGCAACTGGGTCTCGGTCAGCTCCAACTCGAGCATGGTCGGATCAGCGCCCGAGAGCGCGAGTGCACGTTCGACGTCGGTGAGGAGGTCGCCTTCGATCAGGTGGCGTCCGGAGATGTTGACGGCGACCCGGTAGTCGCACGACGCGTTCATCTGGCGCCATGCTGCGATGCGCTCACACGCCTGGGTCAGCACCCAACGCTCGACCTCGAAGATCAGCGAGCTCCGCTCGGCGATCGGGATGAAGTCGTTCGGCGGCACCAGGCCGAACCCCGGGCGCTCCCATCGCACCAGTGCCTCGGCGCCGCTGATGCGGTCGGTCGCGAGGTCGAACACAGGCTGGAGATGGATGCGCAACTCGTCGTTGCGGACCGCCTGGCGCAGCGCCAGTTCGACCGCTGCCTCGTGTTCGATCTGCTCCTGCATCGCCGCGTCGAACCGCTCGACTCGACCACGGCCCCGCCGTTTCGCCTGGTAGACGGCACTGTCGGCATGCCGGATCGCGTCGAGAGCGGACGTGCCGATCTCGGGGAAGGCGACACCGACGCTGGCCGACAGGACGAAGACGTGGCCGTCGTGCTCCTGGGGTTGTTCGAGTTCCCGAATCACGCGGTAGCCGAGCGTCAGGGCGTCGGTCGCCTCGACGACGTCGCGCACGATGATGACGAACTCGTCACCGCCCAGGCGTCCGACGAACTCCGAGGAACGCACGCACCGGGTGAGGATCGTGCCGACCGCGCCGAGGACCTGGTCTCCCACAGCATGCCCGTGGGTGTCGTTCACCGACTTGAACGAGTCGAGGTCGACGAACAGCACTGCGACGTTCGGCTCGGTGCGCAGGATCTCGTCGAGTCGCTCGAGGACGGCGAACCGGTTCGGCAGGCCGGTCAGCGCATCGTGGTGGGCCTGATACGCGAGCCGCTCCTCGAAGCGCGTCCGCTCGGAGATGTCATGCGCGATCACCGCCGTGACGATGTCGTCGCCTGCGTCGATGACGCTGGTGGCGACGAGCACCTTCGGATTCGGGCCGAGTGGTGTCTTCACGGCCGCTTCCCCGGAGATCGCGGTCAGTAGATCGGTGATCGGCATGCCGATCTGGCGTGCCCGAGCCACCCGGGTGAGTTGCTCGCTCGCCTCGTTCGCGGTCCGGATCCGACCGTCGGGGCCAACGGTCCAGATCGCATCGGCCGCCTGGGTCACGATCGCAGACGACAGCTGCTCGCTGCGCTGGAGCTGCGCGGTCACTGTGGCGAGGTGGCGCACCGAGTCGCGCATCGAGATGCCGATCGCACCGGGGAGGTCGGGAACCGTGGTGGCGTCGATGTCGCCGGCGGCGAGCCTGGTGATCTCGCCATTGACCCGGTGCAGGGTTCCGAGCATCTCGTTCATCGTCACGGTGAGGGCGCGGATGTCGGTCGGGCCGCGCACGGCGAGCGGCTCGAGATCGAGCACCCCGTTGGTGATCGCTTCGGCTCGAGTCGTGAGTCCGCGCAGCGGGCGCAGGATCGAGAGCATCACTGCCACGATGAGGCCAGCGGTCACCACGGCGATCATGGCGAGCAGTGACCACGCGTTGGCGACGCGTGTGTCGGCTGCGTCGGCTCGACCGGTGACGTCGGCCTGGACCTGCTCGTGGAAGTCGGCCGAGTACTGCTCGAGATCGCTCAGGTAGTCGAACAGGTCGAGGATCGCGGCGGTCGCGGCGGAGATGACCGCCGGATCGGTCACGCCGAGCTGTCCGGCCTGTTCCGAGATGGGCACGTCGCCGACGAACTCGCGCAGGCCCGTCCGTACGGCGCCGACCTCGGCTGCCTCGCCGGGATCGATGGATCGTTCGAAGACGTCGAGCAGTGCTTCGTGGACGGCGTGACGGCGACCAGCTTCCTCCCGCGTGTCACTTTGAGCGAGGAGGAGCGCGTTGAGCACTGCCTGCCCGTACTCGCCGCCGCTGACCAGGACGTCGGAGAGGGCCCGCATCGACGTTGCATGTGCCGCGAACTCGGGGGGGAGCGCTTCACGTGTGTTCGTCGATGCGAGGGCGTCGCCGAGCACGCTGCTGAGCTCGTCGAAGACGGCCTGGACATCCGGGCCGAGAGCGATGCGTTCCTCGCTGAGCCCGCGCTGTTCGTCGAGCGCGATGCGGATGCCGCGGAGGCGCTCGCCGAGCCCGGTGCCGTCGGGGAGGGCGAGCGTGGGGTGGCGCTCGGCGAGGCGGTCGAGCGATCGGTCGAGCAACTCGGCGTTCGTCGAGGTGATCCCCTCGAGGTCGACGCCCGACATCGTCTTGACGAGGTTGCGGGGCACCCCCAGCTCGTCGACACGACTCAGCCCTTCGAGGGCGATCCGTTCGAGGTTGGCGTACGGATAGACGGCCGACACGTCACGCTGGAGCTGGACGAGCGCGGCGACCTCGCGAGCCCTGGTTGCGGCCGTCCGCTCGCTGTCGATCCGCTGGAACGCGAGCACCGTGAGCGCGACGATCGGCACCACCACGAGGGCGAGCAAGCGCGCGGCAAGAGACGCGCTTCGAAACCGAGTGGTCGGATTCACATCAGGGCTATCGGAGCCGCGGGGCACGGTCTTGAACTGTGCGGCCTCGCCGCCGTCAGGCCCGGTGCACCAGAGTCGGAACGATCGGGATCAGCCGACCGGCTGATGGATCCGCACGACCGAAACCCGGTGGCGCGGTGCCACGTGCGCCGCGCGGGCCACCCGGCCCGTGAGCGACCAGCTCGTCGCGAAACCGACGGCAGCGACGGTCGCCGCCATCGCCGAGGTATCGACGTCACCGACCGAGTCGATGACGAGAACCAGGAGCACCGAGATGGTGCTCAAGAACATGCCCAGCCGAACCGCTGCGCCGAAGGTTGCCCGCCGAATCTCCATACGGGAGTGTGTATCGGACCGTCGCCCCTGCGTGCTGAGTGTTTTCGAGAGTTGATCGACAAGCGCGCGAGAGTCGTCACGCGACGGAAACGCGCGTCACGGATTCGCGATGGTGGGGGGCCGGCCGACGGGGGACCGGACCGGGTCGATCGCCGTGTCGATGGTTAGCCTCCGCGCGTGACCACGACGCGCGATGTCCTCCGGCAGCCGTCGGTGCGCCGGTACCTCGTGTCGACGGCGTTGGCATCGGTCGGTCTCAATCTGCTCGTGACGGTCTTGTTCAAGCAGGCGTTCGACCTCACGGGCAACGAGCTCGACATCGGGTGGATCGGCCTCGCCCAGTTCGTCCCGGCAGTGCTGCTCGTCCTCGTCAGCGGCTGGGTGGCCGATCGCTTCGACCGGCGCCGGGTCACCGCGCTGTTCCTGCTGGCGCGCGCGCTGTGCGCCGGCGCGCTCGTCGCCTACAGCCTCATGGACGTCGGTCGGGTGTGGCCGCTGTTCGGCATCGCGTTCGCGTTCGGCGCCGCCGACGCCATGCTCTCGCCTGCCAGGCGGGCGATCCCGCCGCTGATCACCACGCCGGCCGACTTCCCGCGGGTCATCGCACTCTGGACTGCGACGTTCACCGGCGCGGCGATCGTCGGGCCGGTGCTCGGCGGGTTCCTGTACAGCGTCGGGCCGGAGGTTGCGTACGCGGTCGCCGGCGGGCTCGAGCTGCTCGCCATCGTGCCGATCCTGCGGATCGTGTACGTGCGTGAGCCGGGCCGCCTGACCGACCGTCCGACGCTGTCGGCTGCCATGGAGGGCCTGCGGTTCGTGCGGCGCACGCCGCTCGTGCTGGCCGCGATCTCCCTCGACCTGTTCGCCGTGCTGTTCGGGGGTGCGGTCGCCCTGATCCCGGCGGTGGCGTCGGAGCGGCTCGGCGTGGGTGACATCGCCTATGGCTGGTTGCGGGCGGCACCCGGTGTCGGCGCAGCGGCGATGGCGGTCGTGCTCGCGGTGGCGCCTGTGCGTCGGCGCGTCGGCCCGATCCTGCTCGCCTCGGTGGCTGTCTTCGGCCTCGGCACGGTGGTGTTCGGGATCACCCGCAGCTACACGGTCGCGTTCCTCGCGCTCGTGGTCCTCTCGGCGGCCGACATGGTGTCGATGTACATCCGCGGCTCGATCGTGCCGCTCGCCACGCCGGACGATCAGCTCGGACGCGTCACCGCGGTCGAGGGCGTGTTCATCGGCGCCTCGAATGAGCTGGGTGCGTTCGAGAGCGGCGTCGCTGCACGAGCGGTCGGGCTGCCGTGGGCGATCGCCGGCGGGGGCGCGATCACGATGCTGATCGCGATCTCGTTCGCCTGGTTGTTCCCGTCGCTGCGGCGTCTCGACACGTTCTCCGAGATCACCGCTGAGCGAGACCGGACCACGGCGCAGGGCACGGCGTCGTCGGCCTGACCGATCAGCCGAGCCAGCGGCCGAGTTTGGCCAGGCCGCGGAGCTTCCGGGCGCGGCCGATCGCGTGATCGCCCGCCAGGCGGCCGACACCGGTCGCGATCGTGGGGTACACGTGGACCAACCGGGCCAACTCGTCGAGCCCGATCCCGGCTTTCATCGCGAGCGCCAGCTCGTGCACGAGCTCACCGGCCCCGGGGGCGAGCAGGTGGGCGCCGACGATCCGTCGGCGTACCGCCACCACGAGCAGCAGCCCGTCGGTGGCGCCGTCGGCGCGTGCCCGATCGACGTGGTGGAGTTCGTGGCGGTGCACCGTGACGGCGCGGTCGCCGTGGACCGCCCGGGCCTCGTCGGCGGTGAGGCCGACGCGAGCGAGCTCGGGGTCGCTGAAGGTGCACCACGGCACGACCGCCGGCGCCAGGCCCCGTCCCGGGAAGAACATGTCGCGGATGGCGGCGGCTGCGTCGTAGGCGGCGGTGTGGGTGAACCGCGGGCGGCCCGCCGCCGCGTCGCCGACCGCGTAGATCGTCGGTACGTGGGTGCGGCTGCGACCGTCGACGTGGACGCCGTCGGGCGCGACCGCGAGCCCGAGCGCTTCCAACCCGAGCGCGTCGACGTTCGCGACTCGTCCGGTCGCGACGAGTAGGCCGGCCGCGTGCTCGACCGTGCCGTCGGCCAGCTCGACCTCGACCCCGCCGTCGGTGACCCCGACCCGTGCAGCCGAGATGCCGAGCCGGAGGTCGACCCCTTCGCGCCGCAGCACCGTCGCCAACCGATCGGCCAGCTCCGGCTCCTCGCGGGGGAGCAGCCGCGTCTCACGTTCGACGAGCGTGGTCGTGACGCCGAGGCGGTGGAGTGCCTGCCCGAGCTCGACGGCGATCGGCCCACCTCCGAGCACCACCACCGAGTCGGGTGGCCGTTCGATCTCGAAGAGATGGTCGCTGGTCAGCACGGGCACTGTGTCGATGCCGACGATCGGGGGGACGGCGGCACGGCTCCCGGTGCAGACGAGCACGAAGCGTGTCCGGAGCACTCGTTCGCCGTCGGCGGTTGCGACGGTGACCTCGCGCGGACCCGTGACCCGGGCCTCGCCGATGACGAGTTCGGCGCCCATCGCACGGAACCGATCGGGTGAGTCGTCGGTGGCGGCGATCTCGGCCTGCACCGTCTTGATCCGCCGCCACACGCCATCGAGATCGATGCGAGGTCCGGTACCGGCATCGACACCGGCATCGACACCGAAAAGAGATGCGTGGCGG
The DNA here is from genome assembly GCA_022843125.1 of Ilumatobacteraceae bacterium. GTDB lineage: Bacteria > Actinomycetota > Acidimicrobiia > Acidimicrobiales > Ilumatobacteraceae > Ilumatobacter. The sequence goes on along the minus strand of JALHOG010000058.1, from coordinate 25,963 downwards.
ACCGTGTGGGCGACGCGAGCGCTCGCGAGCAACGCCTTCGACGGCACGCACCCGGTCCAGAGGCAGTCGCCCCCGATGCGCGAGCGCTCGACGGCGGCGACGCGCAGGCCGAGGTCGTGGGCCGCCAACTCGACGGCGAGCGTGCCCGCCGAACCCATGCCGATCACGACGAGGTCGAACTGCTCGCGGGGCGCACGCACAGGCCGCTTCACGGTGCGAACGTACCGCGGGCGCGCACGCCGGTACGCGTCGGGCATGGTCGTGTGTGCTTGACTGTCGCCCGACCGGAAACCGTCAATGGTTTCCACTTTCGGGAGGGACTTTCCGCCATGAAGAACATGCTCAACGAATTCAAGGACTTCATCAACAAGGGCAATCTCGTCGCCTTGGCCATCGCGTTCCTGATGGCGACGGCGTTCGCTCCAGTGGTCGGAGCCTTCGCAAATGGCGTCATCATGAACCTGATCGCAGCGATCTTCGGCAAGCCGAACTTCGACAGCATCGTGATCGGTGTCGGTGATGCCGACCTGCTCGTCGGCACGGTGCTGACCGCGCTCGTCAACTTCCTGATCGTCGCCGCCGTGTGCTTCTTTCTCGTCAAGGCGTACGACCGCTGGACGAAGAAGGAAGAGGAAGCAGCCGGGCCGACCGAGGTCGAGCTGCTCACCGAGATCCGCGACTCGCTGCGCAACCGCTGAGTCGTCCTGCCGTGACGTTCGGCCCGGTGCGTGGGCACCGGGCCGTGCGTCGGCTTCAATGGCGTGCCATGAACCGGTCCGCCAGCCAGCTCGCTCGTCTCGGGGTGACGGCCACCGTGTTCGCGGTGCTCGCCGGGTGCGCCGGCATCGAGGAGATCTCGACCCCGACGGTCGACGTGCCGGAAACGGTGGCGCTCGGCGTGATGCCAGAGCCGTTGTCCGATTCCCCCACGCTGCCGCCGCCCCCCAGCCCTCCGACCACCGTCGGTGAGCCGGCGCCCGAGGACACCGTGCCGTCGGAACCGCTCGCGCTCCCGCTGCGCGACCACGTCGACGGCCACCGTCTGCTGATGATCGGCGACGGCACACTGGCGTCGGCGGCGCCCGGCACCGACCGCCAGCTCTGCGATGCGTTGAGCGTGTTCGGTTGGGAGGCCGAGGTCGTCACGTTCGCCGGCGTCGACGATTTGACATACGTCCCTGCGGTGCTCGACCTCCGGCTCCGGCCCGAGGAGGGCGTCGACTGGGACGCCGTCGCGCTGTGGGTGGGCAACGAGTTGCCCGCCGACGGCCTCGGGGTCGCCGACCTGACCGAGACCCTCGACGCCACGATCGAACGGCTGGCGCCTCGCCCGGTCGTGCTCTACACGCTGACCGAACTCGACGCGGGTCGTGTCACGTTCAACGAGATCATCCGGACCCGGTCCGACGAGCACCCGAACGTCGCGGTCATCGACTTCGGCGAGCTCGCCGGCGCAGCCGAGGAGGTGCTCGAGCTCGACGGCGTCAGCCTGTCGTCCGACGGCCGCAAGCGGCTGCCCCTCATCACGGCGCAAGCGCTGGGCGAGGCGCCCGTCAACGACGACGGCGGCTGCATCGACCCCGACGACGACTGACGCATCTGAGCGTCGTCGGCGGTCAGCCGCGAAGGCCGTCGACCCCCGGCAGGTTGCGAACCACCGCGTAGGCGAGCCCGACCGCCACCATCGCTGCCAACGCCCATGGCGGGATACGTCGGACCCAGTCGAACGGGCGGCCGCTCGCCGTGAGCATCCACGACAGCCAACCGAGCACGATCATCAGCAGCACCGGCACGACGAAGAGGTTGAAGCGCAGCGCCGTCTCGATGTTGCCCCGGAACAGGTGGTGGGTCGCCCGGGTGAGCCCGCAACCGACGCACCACTGACCGGTGAGTGCCCGGAACGGGCAGGGGAGGAAGCCGCCGTCGGACGGATCCTGGATCACGACGTACGCGGCGCCCGCCAGGAGGCCGCAGCCGCATGCGATCGGCCCGGCGAGGGCGGAGGTGCGCGATTCGAGCAGACGGGCCGGGATCGCCATCGCTCGGAACCGTAGCCGCACCGGAGCGTGCGATGGAGTGGAACGGTCGAGGCACCGAACGCGCGCTCCGGTTCTGACCGGCCCGTCGTAGCCTGGCGGGGTGCTCCAGGCCCATGCGCTCTCCGTCGAGGTCGGTGGTCGACTCGTCGTCGACGGCGCGACCTTCACGGTGATGTCGCGCGACAAGGTGGGCATCGTCGGTCGCAACGGGGCAGGCAAGACGTCGCTGTTCAAGGTGCTCGGGGGCGAGGCCGAGCCGGCGGCAGGCACCGTCGTGCGCAAGGGTGGCTTCGGCTACCTCCCGCAGGATCCTCGCATCGACAGCGCCCACGAGGGGCGCACTGCGATCACGCACGTGCTGTCCGGGCGGGGCATCGACGACGAGCTGATGCGGATCGAGAAGCTGCGCATCGCGATGGAGGAGAACCCGACCGACCGGGCCGTCGAGCGCTACAGCCGTGCCGAGGAGTCGTTCCGGCTCAACGGCGGGTACTCCGCCGAGAGCGAGGCTCGCTCGCTGGCAGCCGGTCTCGGGCTCGACGAGAGCCGGATGGAGCTGCCGATCGGCGTGCTGTCCGGCGGCGAGCGGCGCCGCGTCGAGCTGTCACGCATCCTGTTCGCCGGCAGCGACGTGCTCTGCCTCGATGAGCCGACCAACCACCTCGACGTCGACGCCAAGATGTGGCTGCTCGGGTTCCTGCGCCAGTACCGCGGCGCGCTGCTCGTGATCAGCCACGACCTCGAGCTGCTCGACGAGGCGATCACCCGGGTGCTCCACCTCGACCGGCCGACCGAGACGGCGGTCGGTGAGGTCATCGAGTACAAGGGCACCTACAGCCAGTACGTCAACGCCCGCGCCGAGGACGAGCGGCGCCGGGCCAAGCAGGCCGCGCAGCAGGAGAAGGAGATCGCGCGGATGCAGAAGTTCGTCGACCGCTTCGGGGCCAAGGCCACCAAGGCGGCACAGGCGCACAGCATCGAGAAGCGGATCGCCCGTCTCGAATCCGAAAAGGTCCAGGTCACGAAGGCCACGAAGGCGATCACGGTCCGCTTCCCCGACCCGCCCTCGTGCGGCCAGACCGTCATCCAGGCCGAACAGCTCTGCAAAGGCTACGGCGGCCCTCCGGTGTTCGAGGACGTCGCGTTCGACCTCGGTCGTGGCGAGCGGCTGCTGGTGCTCGGGCTGAACGGCGCCGGCAAGACCAGCCTGCTGCGCATCCTCGCCGGCGAGACCACCGCCGACCTCGGCCACTTCGAGTTCGGCCACCACGTGACCGCGGGCTACTACGCGCAGGAGCACGACAACCTCGACCCGCAGGCGAGTCTGCTCGACAACCTCCGCAACCAGGTGGCGCCCGGCATGGTGCTCACCGAGACCGAGCTGCGCGGGTTGCTCGGCATGATGGGGCTGATGGGCGAGAAGGTGTTCCAGGACGCCGGCACGCTCTCCGGTGGCGAGAAGACCAAGCTCGCGCTCGCGATGCTGATGGTCGGTCGCAACAATCTGCTGCTGCTCGACGAACCCACCAACAACCTCGACCCGCCGTCGCGGCAGGCCGTCGCCGATGCGCTCACGGCGTGGAAGGGTTCGATCATCTTCGTCAGCCACGACACCGACTTCGTGATCGAGTTGGGGCCGACGAAGGTGTTGCTGATGCCCGACGGCGACGTCGACTACTTCAGCGACGAGTGGCTCGACCTCGTGAGTCTCGCCTGAGGTGCCCGGCCGCCGAGCGCAACCCGATGGCGCGCCGACCGGTCGGGCCGCCACACTGTCGGTCGTGCAACGTGTCCCGCTCCTGGTCGGCTCGGTTGCGGCCCTGGGGCTGCTCGTCGGTGCCGTGGCGCTCGACCGGCAGCGCACCGACACCCCGGAGGTCGAGGTGATCTTCGGCGATGACAACGGGCTCCCCAGCACGCTCGCCGAGGGTGGCAGTTACGTCGCTGCGTTCGACATCGAGTGGACGGGTCCCGTGTCGATGCGCGGCGGCGAGGTGAGCGTCTTCAAGTCTCGGACCGGCCCCACCTCGGAGGACGCTCCAGAGGAGTCGTGGCCCATCGTGTGCACGTCCGAGTTCGACGATGTGGTCTTCCGTCAGCGGGTCAGTTGCCCGTTCGAGGCCCCGGGGCCTGGCGAATTCGCGCTGCTGCTGCAGGTACGCGACGAACTCGGCGAGGTGATCGGTGAGGGCCTCTACACCCACCTCATCGTCGACCCTGCCTCGACCACCGCCCCCGCCGGCACAGAACCGTGAGCCGGCAGCGCCAGCCGGTCAGGTGAGCGTGACCGGGGTCGCCGTCAGGGCTGCCTCGGCCTTGACCTGCTGGAAGAAGTCGTTGCCCTTGTCGTCGACGACGATGAACGCCGGGAAGTCGACGACGTCGATCTTCCAGACGGCTTCCATGCCGAGCTCGGCGTACTCGAGCACCTCGACGTGCGTGATGTTGTCGAGCGCCAGGCGGGCGGCGGGACCACCGATCGAGCCGAGGTAGAACCCGCCGTGCGCCTTGCACGCGTCGGTGACGGCCTTGGAGCGGTTGCCCTTCGCGAGCATCACGAACGAACCCCCTGCGGCCTGGAACTGGTCGACGTAGGCGTCCATGCGACCGGCGGTGGTCGGACCGAACGAGCCGGACGCGTAGCCCTCCGGGGTCTTCGCGGGGCCGGCGTAGTACACGCACATGTCGCGCAGGTACTGCGGCATCGGCTCGCCGGCGTCGAGGCGATCCTTGATCTTGGCGTGAGCGATGTCGCGGGCGACGACCATCGGGCCGGTCAGCATCACGCGGGTCTTCACCGGATACTGCGACAGGTCGGCCCGGATGTCGCTCATCGGCCGGTTGAGGTCGATGTGGACGACATCGGTCCCGTCGAGGTCGTCGTGGGTGGTGTCGGGGAGGAAGCGGGCCGGGTCGCGCTCGAGCGCTTCGAGGAAGAGGCCCTCCGCGGTGATCTTGCCGAGGGCCTGACGGTCTGCCGAGCACGACACTGCGATCGCGACCGGGCAGCTCGCGCCGTGGCGTGGGAGCCGGACGATGCGGACATCGTGGCAGAAGTACTTGCCGCCGAACTGGGCGCCGATGCCGGTGGTCTGCGCGAGCTTCAGCACCTGCGCTTCGAGGTCGACGTCGCGGAAGCCGTTGCCGAGCGGTGATCCGCCGGTGGGCAACGAGTCGAGGTAGCGCGCCGACGCGAGCTTGGCGGTTTCGAGCGCGAACTCGGCAGAGGTGCCACCGATCGCGATGCCGAGGTGGTAGGGCGGACAGGCCGCGGTGCCGAGCGTCTGGATCTTGTCGAAGATCCACGGGAGCAGCGTCGCTTCGTTCAGGAGCGCCTTGGTCTCCTGGTAGAGGTAGCTCTTGTTGGCCGAGCCGCCGCCCTTGGCCATGAACAGGAACCGGTACTCGCCGCCGTCGATCGCGGCGATCTTGATCTCGGCCGGCAGGTTGGTGCCGGTGTTCTTCTCGTCGTACATGTTGAGCGGCGCCATCTGGCTGTAACGCAGGTTGCTCGTGAGGTACGTGTCCTGGACGCCCTGGGCGATCGCCCGCTCGTCGCCGCCACCGGTGAACACGAACTGGCCCTTCTTGCCCTTCACGATCGCGGTGCCCGTGTCCTGGCACATGGGGAGCACCCCGCCCGCCGAGATCGCTGCGTTCTTCAGCAGATCGAGCGCGACGAAGCGGTCGTTGTCGCTCGCTTCGGGATCGTCGAGGATGTCGCGCAACTGCTGCAGGTGGCCCGGCCGCAGGAAGTGGGCGATGTCGTGCATCGCCTCGGCCGTGAGGCGGCGGATGGCGTCGAGCTCGACCTTCAGGAACGTGCCCTCGGACGTCTCGAAGGTCGACACGCCCTCGGTCGAGACCAGGCGGTACGGCGTGTCGTCGGGGTGTCCGTCGGCGTGCAGCGGCAGGAGCTCCGTGAACTGGAATTCGTCGGCCATGGACGTCACGGTAACCGTGCCGTGTGCGGGCGGCCACATCCCGCCACGGGCGCTCAGACCGGATCGATGGAGAAGAACGTCGGGTCGTAGCGGGACAGGTCGACGGGTCCGAACCGGTTGTTCGACAGGCCGATGATCCACTGCCCGTTGGTGGCGTTGTAGGGCAACTTCGACGGGAAGTACGTGTTGCAGTCGCTGCACCGCCTGCCGGTCGCGATGGTGCGCACCGTGCGGAACGGTCCCTGCGGCGCGGACGCGATGTCGATCTCGATCGTCTCCCCGAACCAGTCGCCCACCTTGGTGATCGCCACGTACTTCCCGGGTGCGGTGCGGTAGATCTGGCTCGCGCTCACGAGCCTGCCGGGCGGGGCGATGTTGGCCGCACTCGCCGGGTTCGCGACCCACCCGCTGCCGTCCCAGTAGCTGAGCGGCAGGTCGAACCGGCCCTTCGGGATACGCGCCACGTACATCTGTTGGACGCAGGAGAAGTCGTGCACGAACACCGGCGGATCGACGAAGGGGAACGCATCCCAACCGAACTGCCGGTGGCAGTGCGCGTAGAGGTACGTGAAGTCGTCGCTGGACGCGATCGACCAGCCGTACAGCGACGGCGATGGGTTGGAGGCGAGTTGTCGGCTCACGACGGCCATCGTCGACGGGTCGAGCGCAACCCGCCACGTGGCCACCGGCTCGGTCTTCGACAGATAGGTCGGGCCGCGCTCGCGCATCTCGGCGACGAACAGGTGGAACAGCCCGTCGGCCCCCATCTCGCCGGCCATCGGCCAGAACCAGCGGCGCTCGCGTTCGGTCGCATCGGCGAAGAGGAAGTCGCGCGGCGCAGCGAAGTTGCCCGAGTACAGGACGCTGAAGCAGGAGCTGCCCTGCACGAGCGCTGCGTTGTGCACGAACGTCGACGAGCCACCCCGGCCACGGATGTACACGTCCTGGAAGACCCACAGGATCCGCCCGTCGGGGAGCGGGAACGCGCGCTGGTAGTCGGCGCCCCGGAACGCGGCGCTCCCGGCGAAGAAGTCGGTGAGCCCGGCCGGATCGGACGACGGGGCACACTCGGGTGGGCGGAACCTGTTCGGTGCCGGATCGGTCGCGACCTGCGGGGCGCCGGTGAACCAGCCGAACAGATCGGCCAGGACGTCGGCGCCACCCGACGAGAACAGAGCGACCCCGGCGGTCGACGCCGGGACGACCGACAGCGCGGCCGCCACCTCGGTGGTCGTCGGGCCGTTGACCGTGCTGGTGGGCGGCATCGCGAGCCGCGCCGGATGCGCCGTCACGAAGCCGGGTGTGAACGGGCTCACGATCGTGACGTTGAGAGCGAGCGCCGATGCGTTGGGCGCGACGTTGGCGATCTCGACCCTGGTGTCGCGCCACAGCGGGTCGCCGCGGCGCGTGTCGAGCAGGCGGCGCGGCACGGGTTCGGCGACGAACAACCCGTCGCCGCTGTCGGGCGCCGTCTCGGGCGTGAACCAGCCGGTGACGTCGATGATCACGTGACCGCCGTTGAGGCTGAACACATCGATACCGGCCGGGGTGACACCGACGATCGTGCCGCTCGCCCTCGTCTGCAACGGTCGGTCGGTGTTGACCGCCGAGGTGGCGATCTCGTCGACCCCGGTGGGTGCGACCGAGACGAACCCGGGCGCTCTCGACTCGGTGGCGGTGACGGTGATCGCGACGGCCGAGGCGTCGGCCGGCACCCCGGGCGGGAGGGGAACGGTGAGGGTCTCGCCTGCCGCGAGCGGCGCGGCCCGGGGCGCCTGCCGCGTGTCGATCGCTCGCGTCGGGGCGATCGCGACGAAGCGCCCGCCCGTGCTCGTGGTGGCCGGGACGAACCAGCCGGTGACGTCGAGGATCGCCGGGGCCGGTGCGAGGCTGAAGACGGCGATCTTGCCGTCGGCGCCGATGCCGACGATCGTCCCGTTGGCGCGCACTTCTCCCGGCGCATGGTTGATCACCGAGGTGCGGTCCGTCGTGTTGGCGGGCAGAACGGCGGGGGAGATCGACACGAATCCGGGGAGTGGCACACGGGATGCGTCGACCGTGACGGTCAGCGCCACGCTGGTTGCATCGGCGGGGATCTCGCACCGACCGCGCACGGCGACCGTGACGGTGTTGTCGTCGACGGCGTGGTACCCGACGCCCGAGCGCACGTCGACCAGCCGGCATGGCGCCGTCGCCGCCTCGAACCGGGCGGTCGGGACTGCGGGCGTCGCGGTGGCAGCGGCCGGTGCTGAAGCGCGCACGACGACCGTGACCGCCGTGAGGAGGGCTGTGACGATCAGGCCGACGCTCAGGATGGAGGTCCAGCGCTGGGACCGGGGGTATGTCGTCGCTCGTCCGATCGGGCGATCTTAATTGTCGACGTCTGATTGTTGCGGGCGATGCTCAGACGAACGTCTCGATGAGCAGCACCATCGCCGACACCGAGCAGATGACCAGGATCACCGGCCGCAGGGTCGAGGCCGGGAGGTACCGCACGGCCACCCGCGACAGCCCGAGCCCGACCAGCGTGGCGGGGACGAGCAGGGCCGACAGCTCGAGCTCGCGGCGCCCGACCGCGCCGCCGAGGGCGAGCGCTGCGAACGACATGAGCGCGCCGATGGTGAAGTAGGCGCCGAGGGTCGACCGCAGCTCTTCGGGGTTGCTGCGTTGATAGGTGAGCGCCATCGGCGGTCCGCCGATCCCGGCCGCCGTGCCGGTGATGCCCGACGCGAACCCGGCGACCACCAGGTTGCGGTTCGTCGGCCGGAAGCGGACCCGGGTGATCGAACCCAGCACGGCCAGGAGCACCGACACCGCGATCGCGATCGAGACCGCGCGCGTACCGAGCGTCCGCACCAGCCACGCACCGCCGATGACGCCCGGCAGCCGCCCGGTGAGCGCGTAGCCGACCTCCGACCAGACGATGTGCGCCCGTTCGTGGGCGACCACGCCGATGCCGAGTGGGATCACGGCCACCACGACCGAGACCGGAAGGAAGTCGGGATCGATCACGGCGAGCACCGGGGCGGCGAGCAGCCCGAGCCCGAACCCGATCGAGCCCTGCACGATGGCACCGACCACCACGATCGTCAGCGCCACGCCCAGGCCGACGGCCGACAGCCCGAACATCGGGTAGAACGCGAGTACGGCCACGACCTAGCGGTCCTTGAGACGCTTCGGGGTGGCGCTGGCCGGATCGGCCGGCCACTGGTGCTTCGGGTAGCGCCCGGCGAGGTCTTTGCGAACCTCCGCCCAGCTCCCGGCCCAGAAACCCGGGAGGTCGGCGGTGACCTGGATCGGCCGGTCGGCCGGCGAGAGGAGGTGCAGCACGATCGGCCGGCCACCGGCGGTCGGGTGCACCGTGGTGCCGAACACGTCCTGGACGCGCACCGATGCGTTCGGCTCATCGTTGCTGTAATCGATCGTGACGCTCCGGCCGGTCGGCAGCGCGAGCGCGCCGGGAGCGAGCCCGTCGAGCTCTGCACCCTCGGGCCACGGCAACTGTGAACGCAGCACCATTGCGACGTCGATGCGCTCGAGGTCCTTCCGGCTGGTCGCTCCGGGGAGGTAGGGAGCGAGCCAGGTGTCGAGGGTCCGGCTCAGGACGCCGATGCTCCAGTCGGGCCACGGCTCGCCGAGCGTCCGGTGGAGGAAGCTGACCCGCTCGCGCAGCGAGATCGAGGCGGTCGACCAACCGAGCACGGCCAGCCCGGTGGCGCGGGCCCGTTCGAGGAGCGCGGCGGTGGTGGCGCCGCCCGCGCGGGCGGGGCGGACCACCTCTCCGAGCCGCATGCCGCCCAGACGCCGTTCGGTGCGCTCGACGAGATCGTCGCGGCGCGTGTCCCATTCGAGGATCACGCTCTCGTCGATGTCGGCGCTCAACGTCGCCGCGATGTCGTCGGCGTCGAGCGCGGCGCCGAGCCGGATGCGTGACCGGTCGCGCTTGCCGTCGAGATCGGCGGCGACGATGAATGCCTCCTGCGCGAGCGGGTCGGTGTCGGGCAGCCACGCCCCGGTGCCCGACCGGAGTTGGAACTGGCCGGGCCGGCGGCGCATCGCGAGGCGGTCAGGGAACGCGTGGAGCAGCACCGCTCCGGTGCGATCGGCGTCGATCAGGTCGCGATCGAATCGGATGCCGACACGGCGGGCGAGATCGGCGGCGCGGTCGCGCAGGCGGTCGACGGCGCGCCGGTCGGCGAGGTCGTGCCGATCGTGACCGGCGATGAGCCGCACGCGGAGCGCCAGGTCGGCCGGGATCGCATCGATCGGACCGCGCAGCACGTCGCGCTCGTCGACCGCAGCCGCCACCGCGCAGGCGAGCGGCGTCGGTTCCGACACGAGCATGCGCGCCAGGCGCGGGTGGACCGGCAGCCCGAGCATCCGTCGGCCGATCTCGGTGATGCGGCCGTCGGCATCGATCGCATGCAGGTCGTGCAGCAGCGCGTCCGCAGCGCGCAGCGCCCGTGCCGGCGGTGAGGTCATGAAGGCCAGATCGGTGGCCGGGGTGCCCCATGCGGCGAGCTCGAGCGCGAGCCCGGCGAGGTCGACGTCGTCGATCTCGGGTGCCCGGTGCGCGGTGCGGGTGCCGTGCTCGACCTTGCTCCACAGCCGGTAGCACACCCCGGGCTCGGTGCGGCCGGCCCGACCGGCGCGCTGGTCGGCCGACGCACGGCTCGTGGTGATCGTCGTGAGGCGGGTCATCCCGGTCCGCACGTCGAATCGTGGCGCCCGAGCCGCGCCCGAGTCGACCACGACCCGTACGCCATCGACGGTGAGCGAGGTTTCGGCGATGTCGGTGGCGAGCACCACCCGGCGCCGGCCGGTCGGGGAGGGTGCGAGCGCACGGTCCTGTTCCTCGAGGCCGAGCGCGCCGGCGAGCGGGTAGACGTCGACGTCATCGGCCACGCGCGTCGACAGCAGTTCCTGCACACGCCGGATCTCGCCGATGCCCGGCAGGAACACGAGGACGCTTCCCGTCTCCTCCCGGATTGCCTGCTGGACCACAGCGGCCGTTGCCTCGGCGATGCGGACGCTGCGGTCGGAGGGGACCCAGCGGATGTCGACCGGGTAGGCCCGCCCGGCGCTCTCGACCACCGGCGCATCGCCCAGCACACGCCCGAGCGCTGCCGTGTCGGGCGTCGCCGACATCGCGAGGATCCGGAGGTCGGGCCGCAACGTGGACGTGACGTCGAGCGTGAGCGCCATGCCGAGGTCGGTCGGCAGGTTGCGTTCGTGCACCTCGTCGAAGATCACGAGCCCGACGCCGGGGAGTTCGGGATCGGTCTGCAACCGGCGGGTCAGGATGCCTTCGGTCACGACCTCGATCCGGGTCGACGGCCCGATGTGGCGCTCGTCGCGGGTCTGGTAGCCGACCGTGTCGCCGACCCCCTCGCCGAGGAGGTGGGCCATGCGCCGAGCCGCCGCGCGGGTGGCGAGCCGGCGCGGCTCGAGCATCACGATCCGCCGACCGGCCAACCACGGTTCGTCCACGAGCGCGAGCGGCACGAGGGTCGTCTTGCCGGCGCCGGGTGGGGCGACGACGATCGCGCGGCCGTGTTCGGCGAGGGCTTGGCGGAGGGCGGGCAGCGTCTCGACGACCGGGAGGTCGGGAAGGGGCGGCGGGCTCGTGCCCGACACGTCAGCCGACGGCCGGCGAGCCGGAGAACGGGCTCGGATCGCCCGCGCCCGGGATGAGCGGCGCCCGCCACCGGGTGGTCTCCGCGATCGCGTGGGCCACGTCGCGCCACGACGTCGGATCCCAGCCTTCGGCCTTGGCGACCACTTCGGCATCGACCCGGATGAACACGAACGCCGGCAGGCGCTCGAGCCCGATCGCCTTCACCGCAGTGCGTTCGGGATCGCAGAACACGAGGAACCGATCGGCGAGCGGGCCGAGGAAGCGCCGTGTGTCGGCCTCGTCGGCGGTGACGATGAAGTTCACCCTGGCGTGCGAGCCGCGCATCTCGTCGAGGATTCGGACGGCCGTCTTCAGTACCCAGGAGCTCTCGTTGGTGTACGGATCGAGCACGACGCTCGCCAGGTGGAACGTGGTGAGCCACGCACTCAGGTCGCGCGCCTCCGCCCCGAGGGGGGTCAGCGAGAGATCGGACGGCAGTTTGGTCGCCACGGCTTGCGATCGTAGCGAGGCCCGGGCGGCACCCCCCAACTTCACGTCGTCGAGGCCGGACTGGCAGGGGGGCGGATCGGCGCCTACGGTGCACGGCATGCACCCCATCGAGCACCTGCGCTACGTCGCCAGGGCTCGCGGCGTCGACCCGACCGAGCTCACCCGCGAGGCTGCTGCGGCGCTCGGGTCGCTCCGGGGTGAGCATCGCGATCTCGTCATCGCCTGCCGCCGCATCGTCGAGCGCCACCCGGAGGCGGGCCCGCTGTGGTGGATGGGCGCGGAGATCCTCGTCGCCGACGACGCCGGCCGCGCCGCGTGGGAGCTCGCCGATCGGGTGGCCGACGACCGGACGCCTCGCATCATCGCTGCGGCGATCCCCGACGAGGCGACGGTCGTCACGATCGGGTGGCCGCCCACAGCGGGCGCGGCGCTGATGCGGCGCGGCGACGCCCGCGTGTGGTGCGTCGACAGTAGACACGAGGCGTCGTCGTTCCTGCAGCGACTGGAACGCTCCGACGTCGAGTGCGATCCGGTGCCGGCCGAGTCGATGGCGCGGGCGATCGCCGGCGCCGACCTCGTGATGATCGACGGTGTGGCGGCCTGCCCCGGTCGGGTGTTGGCTCCGGTCGGTTCGCACGTGCTCGCCGCCGTGGCCAAATCGATCGGGGTGCCGGTGTGGCTCACGCTCGGCATCGGCCGCCGTCTCCCCGTCGAGTACGTCGATGCGATCGCCGAGCGGGTGCTGTGCGGCGACCCGTGGGACCTCGATCTCGACGACCTGCCGGTCGGCCTCGTCACCCATGTGGCCAGTGCCGACGGGTTGACCGACGACGTCGCAACCGGGCTGCGTCCGGAGTGCCGATTCGTCCCCGAACTCCTGCGCACCAGCGCGATCTGACGCTGCGCCCGAACGGGTCAGTGCCCCTGGTGCGCCGGCGGGTAGCCGGTGACCTCTTCGATCACCTTGGTGGCTTGGGCCAGGCGGGTTTCCATCACGAAAATGCGCGCCATCGGCTCGCGGGCGCCGAAGCGGAGGTGAGAGGTGAAGTCCTCGCTCATCACCGCAGGGATCTCGTGCTCCCACAGTTCGTGCAGGACGAGTTGAGCCTGCCACATCGGCAACCACGCGGCTTCTGCGGTCCGGTTCGGATCCGGTGGCCGCGGCGGATGCTTGCCGAACACCCAGTTCCAGACTCCCACGGCGCCGAACGTACCCGCTCGCACGCTCGATAGCGTCGCCGTTCGTGGGATCTCGATTCGATGCGGTGCTGTTCGATGCGGGCGGGGTGCTGGTGCTCCCCGACCCGACGGTGCTCGGGCCGTTGCTGGCGCCGTACGGCGGTGACGCCTCGATCAGCGCCCACCGTCGGGCCCACTACGCCGCGATGGCGGTCAAGTCGATGGTCGACGCCGGGGAGACCGACTGGCACGAGTACAACGTCGCGTACGTCGAGGCGGTCGGCGTCGACGAGCACCTGGTCGAGCATGCCGCCGAGGTCCTCGAGCACACGCGCAACGCGCACCTCTGGCGGTGGCCGATCCCCGAGAGCGTCGTGGCGCTCGTGGCGCTCGCCGAGCAGGGCGTGCCGATGGGTGTGGTCAGCAACGCTGCGGGTCAGATCGAGCACACGTTGCTGATGAGTGCCGTGTGTCGCGTCGCAGAGGCCGAACACGTCGGGGCCGAGGCGATCACCGCGGTGATGCGCTGCATCGTCGACAGCCACATTGTCGGCGTCGCCAAGCCCGACCCGCGCATCTTCGACCACGCACTCCCGCACTTCGACGAGTACGACCGGTCACGCATCGCCTACATCGGCGACTCCGTCAAGATGGATGTGGGCGGCGCCCGCGCCGCCGGCCTGCACCCCGTGCTGGTCGACCCGCACGACGATCACGTCGGCGCCGATTTCGACCGCATTCGCCAGCTCGGCGAACTCCTCGACTGGTTCGCCTGACCCGGTTCAGTTGCCGGTGGTGAGGCGGCGGGCGATCACCTTGAGGCAGAGGGTCTCGTCGGCGCCTTCGAAGATCGACAGCACACGGGCGTCGACGAACAGGCGGCTCACCGTGTACTCCTCGGCGTAGCCCATGCCGCCGTGGATCTGGAGGGCCTCGCGGGTGACCCACTCGGCGGCCTTGCACACGTAGGCCTTGATCATGCTCGCTTCCATCTGACCCTGGCCCTCGCCCATCATGCGGGCGACCTGGTACGAGAACTGGCGGCTGGCCTGGATCAGCATCGCCATCCGGCCGAGCTTGGCGCGCGTGAGCTGGTACTCGATGATGTTCGCGTCGAACACCTTGCGGTTCTCGGCGTAGTCGAGCGCCGCCTCGTAGGCGGCCTGCATCACGCCGATCGCGCGGGCCGCCGTCTGGAGGCGCCCGTTCTCGAAACCCGCCATCTGGAGATAGAAGCCCTTGCCGAGGCCATCGGCCCCGCCGACGAGGTTGTCCTCCGACACCCACCAGTCCTCGAGGGCCACCTCGTAGGAGTGCATGCCGCGGTAGCCGATCGTGTCGATCGGGCGGCCCTCCATCCTGCCGATGCGGTCGCCGACGGGTTCCTGGGTGAGCACGAACCCGTGGCCGTCGCCGCGCTCCTTCGGCACGACGAACAGGCTGAGGCCGCGATGCCCCTTGGTGCGGTCGGGATCGGTCCGGGCGAGCAGTGCGAGCGCGTCGGCACGGGCACCAAACGTGCACCACGTCTTGACGCCGTTGATCACGTACCCGGGCGCGCCGTCGGGGCCGTCGGCCGGGGTGGCGGTGACCTTGATGCCGGCCACGTCGGAGCCGTAGTCGGGCTCGGTCACGGCGACAGCGGGCATCACCTCGGCCGTCGCGAGCTTCGGGAGCCAGTGGAGCTTCTGCGCCTCGGTGCCGCCCTTCACGAGGGCGCGGGTGAGGATCTCGGGGCGGGTGATCAGCGAGCCGCCGATGCCGAGGCTGGCGCGTGACAGCTCCTCGGTGGCGATCACCATCGCCAGGTACTCGTCGGCGCCGCCCTCGCTGAAGCCGCCGTAGTCGGCCGGCACACTGAGGCCGAACGCACCGAGCTCGGCGAGGCCGGTGATGATCTCCTCGGGCACGTCGCCGTTGGTGCGGTGGACGTGCTCGGCGTGCGGGGCGATCACGTCGGCGGCGAACGCGCGGAACGTGTCCTGGACCATCTCCATCTCGCCCGACAGGTGGCGCGGACCCTGCGTGGTGGCGAGGGATGCGACGTATTCGGGGTCGCGGTGGCCGGTGACGAACGCGTTGGTGGGGGAGAGCGTCGACAGTTCGACGCCCCACAGTTCCTCGCGACCGATCAGCTTGGTCGCCAGGTCGTGGATCACATCGGCCGCGAACCCGCACGTGAGCCGAGCCTCGGCGTCGCCGAGGGCGCCGTACTGGAGCATCGACTTCGCCGTCGCAACCCCGGCGCCCGCGTGGGCCAGGTCGTAGGCGAGCACCTGCTGGGCGTCGGGGCCGCCCAGCTCGGTCAGGCGGGCGATCGCCTTCCCGATCGCCTGCTCGGCCAACTCGATCGCGGCCGCGGCCGCCTGCAGATCCGGCGTCGTCATGCATGCGATATTACTGGGCGGTAACTGCCACCCCCCGGGTCGGGCGCGGCTGGCACGATGTGACCCATGTCGAGCGTGTGCGTGTTCTGCGGTGCCAATCCCGGTGACGATCCGGTGCTGACGTCGGTGGCGCACGAGTTGGGCGTGGCGATCGCGGCCGCCGGTCACACGCTCGTCTACGGCGGCGGGCGGGTCGGCCTGATGGGCACGGTCGCCGACGCCGCGCTCGGGGCCGGCGGGCGCGTGATCGGGTTCATCCCGCAGGCGCTGAAGGATCGCGAGGTCGCCCACGTCGGCCTGACCGAGCTGGTGGTCACCGACTCGATGCACACCCGCAAGCAGGCGATGTGCGACGCCTCCGACGGATTCGTCGTCCTGCCCGGCGGCTTCGGCACGCTCGACGAGGTGATGGAGATCCTCACCTGGAACCAGATCGGCATCATCCGCAAGCCGGTCGCGTTCCTCGACGTCGAGGTGCAGGGAGCGCGGTACTACGCGTCGCTGTTCGCGTTCTTCGACGGAGCGGTCGGTGCCGGCCTGATCAAGCCCGCCCACCGGGCCATGGCCCAGCGCGCCACCACCGTCACCGACGCGATCGCCATCGCGACGAGCGACGCCCCCGAGTCCCCCAGCAAATGGACCGACCCCACCGTCCGCTGACGCCCGGCAAACCCGTTCCGGTCACCAAACCGCGGTGACACCCCCGCAGAACGGTGACCAGAACGGGTTCAGGTGAGCCGGACCTCGTAGCGCTGCTCGGGGAAGCCGTACGTGTCGTCGGCCGGCAACAGGAACGTGACACCGGTGCCGAGCGTCGATCGGTCGACGGCGATGACGAACAGCCGTGAGATCAATGGAAGGCGGCAGACGGTCTCCGTCTCGACGAACCGCGGCATCCACAGCGGCGGGTCGCTGAGCGTGAAACCGAAGCCTGTGAACACCGGTGGGCACGCGTCGTCGGGGATCACGAACGCGACCGCGATGTGGCTGTCGAAGTCGATGCGCGGCGGCTGGCCGGTCGGGCCGAGCTGCTCCCACATCGCGGTGTAGGTCGCCTGATCCTGCGCCGCGACGATCGTCCCGAGCGGAGCCACCGCTTCCGCGACGACGGGGACATCGTTGCGACGGCCCGGTGGCCTGTCCAGTTCGTCGAGCTGCACTCCACTCCGGCCCGATGGGTGCGAGACCGTCGCCGAGCGACCCAGCACGGATCGCTCGATCTGGACGACGTTGACCCAGCTGAGGGCGATCTCGGCCGCACAATCGTCGCGGCCCTCCTGATCCTCGACCACCATCGGTGTCCAGACCGGGCCCGATTGCTGGAGGTGATCGAACCGTTGCGGGCACGGACCGCCACCGGTCTCGAACGCGACGACCACGAAGCGGTCGAGATCGACGCCTGGTCGTGGCTCGGCGGGGTCGACCCACCGGGCCCACATCGACTCGAATTCCGCACCACTGAGCGCAACCTCGATCGTCCGATCGCGAGGACCTGAGGGCCAGAGGCCGGTGTGCAGTACCTGCGGCGAAGGGGAAGTTGCCTCGGGCGCCGAGGTCGGCGCCGTGGTCGGCGCCGTGGTCGGCTCGATCGTGGTCGGCGACTGCGTTCCGTGCTCGACGAAGATGGCTGCGTCGTCGAACCACGTGCCGACAACCGCATGCGAACCCCGGCTGATGACCACGGCCACGGGGCCCGTGTCCTCGGATCTCTGCTCGTCGAACAGCCCCGGCTGCGCGAGGTACAGCGCCGGTGCGTCGAGGAGACGGAGGCCGGTGCCGCACTGCTCGGGGAACGACTCGAGGATCTCGAAGCACAGCCACCACTCGCCCGCGTTCACGGCGTGGAACAGCACGCCGCTCACGGTCCCGGTCCAGTCCTCGCCACGACCGTGGGCGGCGATCAATGCGGCGAGACCCTCGGGGTCGAATTCGTTCGGCATGGGGAACCGAGCGAGCCGCGCCTCCAGCTCCTGTGGCGCGGGGACTGGCGGACGCTCGACGACCGGCTCCTCCGGCGGTGCCGTGACCGGCACAGCAGCGCTCAGCTCGGGCAGTTCGGTCGAGCCGAGTTGTTCGGCGGGGAGCACGATGCTGGTGACGCCGTCGAGCGCGCTCCGATCGACCGCGAGCAGGTAGACCCAGCCCAGGCCGATGTCCGGGCAGGCACCAGCTGGATTCTCGGACCACTCGACGCGCCACGCGTCGCCGACCGGGGTGAAGCGATCGAACTCGACCGGGCAGCTGTTGTCGGGGCGCTCGATCACCACCGCGACCTCGCTGCGGGGGTCGACGTCGCCGGCGTAACGGTCGAAGCTTTCGCGGTAGCCGGCGAGCAGCTCGTCGAGCTCGGCACGGGTGTCGGCGACATCGATGCCGCGTCGGTCGAAGTCGCCGACGGGCTCCATCGCGATCAGCCGGAACTCCGTGCCGTCACCACGCGGTGGGGCGGAGTCAGCAGTGGTCGGTTCGGTCGTCCCGTCGGCGGGCGGTGCGGCGGGGGCGCGGTCGTCGCCGCCGCCGCCCGCGAGCACCCAGATGCCGGCCACCCCGGCGACGAGCAGCAGGACACACGCCGCGGCCAGCATCCACCGGTCGCGGGTTGGCGACGGCTCACCGCCGGCGCCGGCGTCGCGAGCTCGCTCGAACACCTCACGGCTGGCGGTCGGGTCGACGTCGGGAGCCAGCCGGGCCAGCGCGTTCGCGAGCGGGTCAAACATCGGAGACCTCCAGGAACTGACGCAAGCGCGTTCGGGCGTCGTGCAGGTTCGACTTCACCGTGCCCTCGGTGACCGCGAGCGCCGCAGCGACCTCGGCCACGCTGAGGTCGGCGAGGTAGTGCAGGCAGACGGTGGCGCGCATCCTGTCGGGGAGCGCGGCGACGGCACGCCGCAGGTCGAGCAGGTCGGCAGTGAGGTCGGCGTCGGCGACCGGGCGGATGGTGCGCAGGATCTCCTCACGGCGCCGGCGGTTGCGCTCACCGTTGAGCAGCCGGTGCAGCGCGACGCGTCGCACCCAACCGGCCGGGTCGTCGTACCCGGCGAGCTCGGGCCACCTGCGGTCGGCCTGCACGAACGCCTCCTGCACAGCGTCGGCCGCGTCGATCGGATCGAACGCGACGGCGAGCGACCGCACCAGTCGCTCGTACTCCGCGGCGAACAGGTCGTCGATCGAACTCATCCGACTCCACTCATCCCAGCCCTGACACCCGTCGCACCACCGGATGGTTGGGTGGCCAGGTCAACGGTGGGCGATGAGCCAGGCGCTGACCTCGCTCACGAAGCGGTCGAACTCGGCGAGACGGTCGAGCGCAGCGATGACGATGGTGTCGTCGACGGCCGCATATTGATGGACGAGCACGTTCCGGAACCCGACGGCTCGTGCGAGCGCGGAGGCCAGCTCGGCGTCGATCACTCGTTGCCCGCCGAGTGCACGCACCGCAGCCGCGTTCGAGTCGGGTGGAGCCCAGCGTTCGGACGACGCGATGTGCTGGGCGATGTCGACGCAGCCTTCGATGGTCGTGACGAACAGGTACTTGACGCCATCGAGCCAGAGCGATTCGCGCTCGTCCGGCGGTGTCGCGGCCGCTTCGCCCAGCCGTGCTGTCCGTTCGCTCACCTGGCGGAGGAGTCGCGCCACCCGGCCCTCATCGACCATGGGCGGCCGCCTGGAGGAACTCGCGGTGCGCTCGTTCGAAGCGTGGACGCTCGTCGAGCCAGATCTTTCGGGTCGTCGCCACCCATTCGACGCGCGCCGGCGGATCGTCATCGAGGAGCACGTCGCCCTCGAGCGCGATGCGGCCCGCCAACTCGAGCGGGGCACCGTTGAGCACGACGAGGTCGACGCCGTCCGGCATGTCGACGTCCCAGGCGTTGGGCGGATCGGCCGGCCACCACGCGGCGACGTCGAGGTCGGACTCGAGCCGTGCGTCGCCACGTGCCTGGCTCCCGAACACCAGGGCGAACGACGCACCGGCAGCGCGCAGCCGCAGCACCACCTCGTCGCGGTCGACGTCCATGTCGCGGAGTGTACGACGTCCCTCCCGGCCCGCCCCCCACACCCCGTTCCGGTCACCGTTCTGCGGCGGCAGTCCCGCAGAACGGTGACAAGAACGGGGTTGAATGGGGCTGTGGCGATCGTGCTGGGGTTGCTCGCGTCGCTGCTGATCGGCGGGTCCGACTTCCTCGGCGCGCGCTCGGCCGGGCGTACCACCGCGCTCCAGACCACCACAGCGGCGTTCCTCGGGGGCGCGGTCGCCGCGGCGCTCTACTCGCCGCTGCTCGGCACGCCGAGCGGGCGCGACCTGCTGCTCGGTGCCGCATCCGGGGTGCTGGTCGCGGTCGCGCTCACCACCCTGTGGCGGGCGTACACGGTGTCGAGCATCGGGGTCGCGGCCCCGCTCGCCGCCGTGGTCTCGACCGTGCTCCCGGTGCTGTTCGACACGTTCCGGGGTGAGGTGCCGGGCGTGCTCGGCTGGCTCGGTGTCGTCGTGGGCATCGTGGCGCTCTTCCTCACCTCGTGGGCTCCCGGCGTCACCGGCACGAAGCAGGGGATCGTCCTCGGCGCCGGATCCGGCGTGTTCTTCGCTGCGATGTTCCTGATCGCGGTCGAGGCCTCGGACGAGTCGGGCACGTGGCCGATCGTCACCCAGCGGGCGACCGCGTTCGTGCTCGCGCTCGTTGCCGCGGCGGTGATCCGCCAACGACCGTTCGGCCCGCTCGCCCCGACCCGCTGGAGCCTCGTCGCCGGCGTGCTCGGCGCGAGCGGGGTGGCCGCTGTGGTGTACGGCGGCCAGCGCTACCCGCTCACCCCGGTCGTGGTCTCGGGCTCGATGTACCCGGCGGTCGCGATCGCGCTCGGCTGGCTCTTCCTCCACCAGCGCCTCACCCACCGCCAGATCACCGGCCTCGTGATGGCCCTCGTCGGCGTCGCCCTCATCGCGCTCGACTGAATACGGTCTGGGTCGTGCAGCAGGAGATCGAGCGGATCGTCGGGCGACCGGCCGAGCAGGGCATCACGCTCGCGCTGCTCGTCCTGCACCGCGGTGAGCCGATCGTCGAGTGGTACGGCACCCAACCCGACACGGCGTTCGGGCCGGGCTCGCCGGTCACGGCCGACACGACGCTCATCTCGTGGAGCACCGCCAAGTCGATGACGCACGCTGCGGTCGGGATCATGGTGGGCGACGGCCGCCTCGACCCGGCAGCGCCGGCGCCCGTCCCGGAGTGGGCGGGCACGGAGAAGGCGGCGATCACCCTGCTCGACCTGCTCGAGATGCGGGCCGGTCTGCGCTTCGTCGAGGACTACGTCGACGACGGCGTCTCCGACGTGATCGCGATGCTGTTCGGCGACGGCGCCGCCGATCACGCCGAGTTCGCCGCTGCCAAGCCGCTCGACCACGCACCCGGCACCGTGTGGAACTACTCGTCGGGCACCACCAACATCGTGAGCCGGATCCTCGGCGACGTGATCGCCGCCGACGCCGCGGCCATCACGCCAGACGACCGACGCGCCGCCGTCGCCGCATGGCTCGCGGAGCGACTGTTCCTCCCCGCCGGGATGACCTCCGCGATCCCGAAGTTCGACGGTGCCGGCAACTGGGTGGGGTCGTCGTACGTGTACGCCACGGCCCGTGACTTCGCCCGGTTCGGGGAGCTGTACCGCAACGACGGCGTCACCGAGACCGGCGAGCGCATCCTGCCCGCCGGGTGGGCCGACCACGGGCGGACCTTCGCGGCTCACGATCCCGAGGGCGTGGGCCCGAGCGGGTTCGACTACGGCCGGCACTGGTGGATGTGGCCGGAGCTGCCGGGTTCGATCGCCGCCCACGGCTACGAGGGGCAGTACGTGGTCGTCGTGCCCGACCGCGAGCTGACGGTCGTCCACCTCGGCGCGACCGACCGCGCCGATCAACCGGCGCTGGCGGCAGCCCTGCTCGATCTGATCGTCGTCGTCCCACCCGGCTGACCGCAGCCGTCGGTCACGTCAGAGCGCCCGGACGCGCTCGACGATCGCGTCGACGTCGGGGCGGTCGTCGGGGCCGGCCCCCTGGAACACCCAGGCGATCCGACCGTCGCGTCCCACCAGCACGTCGCCGCCGAGCTGCAGCGTGTCGCCGTGGATGCCCACATCCCGCCGACCTGAGCGGATCAGCTCGACGTAGCGCTTGGTGGCCCGCCACCCCCACACCCGCCACCACGGACCACGGCCGAATCCGAACGCCCGATACCACCCGCGCTCCTCGTCGCTCACCACGGTGAGCGGGTCGACGAACCGGCGGCGGTAGCCGGCGAGCGTGCGGCGCGCGGCGAACGTCACCACCACCACCTCGGTGTCACCCAGTTGGTCGAGTCGGTCGCGCACGGCGCCCGCGTGTGCCTTGCACGGCAGTCAAGCGAGGTGCCGGTGGAAGACCAGCAGCAGGGGCCGACCCCGGTGATCGGCGGCCCGCCAGGTGCCGCCGTGGTGCGCCGGAAGTTCGAGATCGGGCAACTCGTCGCCCACTCGTAGCGTCATGGGCCCTAGTGTGGCAGGCGGCGTCGAAACGTCGTCGCCGCCCCGTCCGACGACCCCTTGCCGTGAGCGAACCCACCGACGTCCGTCTTTCCACCGGCGAGCTGCCGAGGCTCCACGAGTCGGACGAGCCGCGCAAGCACTTCCGCTTCACCCTGAAGCTGCTGCTCGTCCTGGCGGTCCTCTACTACTTCGCGGTCCCGCTCATCCCGGGTTTCAGAGAGGCGTGGGGCGAGTTCGGCCGCATCGCCCCGCTCCTGCTCGTGGTCGGCTTCTCGCTCGAGATCGTGGCGCTGTGGTGCTACGCCCCGCTGATGAAGGCGGCGCTCGGCGACGGCGGCGAGCACCTGACGTTGGGCCGGCTGTTCCGCATCCAGATGAGCACACGGGCGCTGTCGAGCATCGTGCCCGGCGGTAGCGCGGCGAGCTCGGCGCTCGGCTATCGATTGATGACCCTGTCGGGCGTCAAGGGCCCCGACGCCGGGTTCGCCCTCGCGACCGTCGGGCTCGGGTCGGCGGTCGTGCTCAACCTGATCCTGTGGCTCGCGCTGCTGATCTCGATCCCGATCCGCGGCGTCAACCCGCTCTACGGCACCGTGGCGCTCGCCGGCGTGATCCTCATGCTCCTCGCTGCCGCACTCGTGTTCGGGCTGATGGACGGACAGGGCAGGTCCGAGAAGGCGATCCGCTGGATTGCCCGCAAGCTCAGAATGAACGAGCATCGCGCCGCCACCATCCTCGCCCGGCTCGCCGAGCGGCTCGAGCAGCTCCTCTACGACCGCCAGGTCCTGCGGCGTGTCGTGTTCTGGGCCTCGCTCAACTGGCTGTTCGATGCCGCTGCGCTGTGGGTGTTCCTGCGGGCGTTCAACGTCACCGTCGACATCGACGCGCTGATCATCGCGTTCGGCATCGCCAACCTGCTCGCTGCGATCCCGATCACCCCCGGCGGCCTCGGCTACGTCGACGCGAGCTACATCGGCATGCTCGCCGGCTTCGGCGTGCCCGCTGACCGTGCCACGCTCGCAGTCGCTGCGTACCGGTTCGCCCAGTTCTTCTTTCCGATCCTCCTCGGTGGCCTGCTGTACCTCAGCCTCCGAGTCGGGCCGTGGAGCATCGAGCGTCACGATCGACTGATGCGGCTCCGCGACCTGGCGCACGAGGAGACGCGCCGCGGTGAGACGCGCATCGACTTCCAGCTGCGCTTCCCGACGCGCGACGACACGGGCGAGCTGATCCGGCGACCACCGAGCACGATCGAACGGCACCAGGAGCGCTTCCATCGCTGGCGGCGTGAGCGGCAACAGTGATCCGGTGAGCGACGGCTTCACGGCTGACGTGCTGGCGTGGGGCGTGCCCCGATTGCGCGACCTCCCGTGGCGGCACACCCGCGACCCGTGGGAGGTGCTCGTGTCGGAGGTGATGCTCCAGCAGACGCAGGCGGCGCGGGTGATCCCGCGGTGGCACGCGTTCCTCGATCGCTTCCCCACGCCCGAGGCATGCGCGGCAGCGCCGCTCGGCGACGTGCTGCGCGAGTGGCAGGGCCTCGGCTATCCGCGCCGGGCACGCAACCTGCACGCCACGGCGCAGCGGGTCGTCGAGCTGGGCGGCTTCCCGCGCGATCTCCCTGGCCTGATCGCCCTCCCTGGCATCGGCGGCTACACGGCGCGTGCGCTGATGGCGTTCGCGTTCGAGCTCGACGCCGCCGTGGTCGACACCAACATCGCTCGCGTCTACGCCCGCGTGGCGGGCGAGCGGTTGACGCCCAAGCGGGTGCAGGCGATGGCCGACGATGCCCTCCCACTCGGCGATGCATGGGTGTGGAACCAGTGCCTCATGGACCTGGGCGCGGTGCTGTGCCGCCCGGCCACCCCGCGATGCGACGACTGCCCGGTTCGCACCCGGTGCGTCTGGCGTCGTGAGGCCGGCCCCGACCCGGCGGTCGGCAGCAGCGGGGTGAGCACGCCTCAGGCGCGCTTCGAGGGCAGCGATCGTCAGGCGCGCGGCCGTCTGATGAAGGCGCTCGCCGCCGGACCGGTGGCGCTGTCGGACGTGGCGACGATCATGCAGCGCGATCCGACCACCGCCGAGCGGCTCGTCACAGCACTCGTGGCGGAGGGCATGTGTCAACCAGATGGGTTGACGTTGCGTCTACCATCCTGATAGACAGAGGAGATGACGCAGGTCGCGGTCCGGATGAACGACGCGCTGCTCGGCGACCTGGACTGGCTCGTCGTCCGTTGCGACTTCGAGAACCGTGCCGAGGCGATCCGCGCTGCCCTGACCGAGCTGGTCAAGCGCGAACGCGACCGGGAGATCGACGAGCGGATCGTCGCGGGCTACACCGCGATGCCGCAGACCGACGACGAGGTCGAGTGGGCGGGGAGCCGCGGGTTCCCTGGTCTCCCGGATGAGGACTGGGCCGAGTGGCTGTGATCGAGCACGGCGACATCTGGTTGGTCGAGGAACCGGATCAGAAGCCCCGGCCATGCCTCGTGCTGACCCGAGCGAGCGCCGTCCCGCTCCTGACGTCGCTCCTCGTCGTTCCCCTCACCCGGACCGTTCGGCGGATCCCGACCGAAGTCCACATCGGCCCCGCCGATGGCGTCCGATTCGACTCGGTCGCGTCGTTCGACAACGTGACGACGATCCACCGTGCGTTCTTCACGCGCCGCCTCGGTCAGGTCGAGCGCACACGCTGGCACGAGGTGTGCGACGCGATGCGCGTCGCGATCGGCTGTTGATCAGCCGGCGGTGATCTGGCTGACGATCGCGTCGAACGCCTCGTCGGCGTACTGGCGCATCTCGTCGTCGGTGCGGTCCTGGATGGGGTGCGGCGTGAACACGCGGGCGATCGCCGAGTAGCCGAGCGCCTTGCTCTGGTGCTCGGCGGCCGCTACGAACTCACTCGAGGCGACGAACATCCCGGGCACACCGCGCAGTTCCAGATCGCTGATGTCGTGCACACTGCACGACGTGCAGCTGCCTCAATCGGCGAGTGCCTCGATCACCACGTGACACTCGGTGGCGATCTCGTGGCGCAGATCGACCGGGGCGGGCTTGGTGAACGTCGGCTTGCGGTAGCGCTTCACCGTGGCGCCCACCTCGCGGAGCCGCTCCTCGATCCGATCGAGGAACACGTTGCCACGCGGCTTGGAGATGTCGAGCAGGCCGACCGTCAGCCCGTCGAGCGACGCCGGCCGCGCCAACCGGGCGCGCTCGGCGACCGTGCGCTCACCGGTGGGGTCGAGGATCGTTCGTGTGCTCATGGCGCCTCCAGAGGTCGGGTTCAGTATCGCACTGCGCGGGTCACCGGCTTCGACCCGGTGTCACCGTTGACCCAGCCGCCGATCAGCGACGAGAACAGGCCCGCCCCGCCACCGGCATACGCGAGCATCAGCCCGTCGGGGCGGAACTTCGGCAGGTCGGTGGTGGCGAGCCCGACCGGGATCCCCTCTGCGATGCCACCGGCACCGCGCTCGAGGTCGGCGGCGGGTGTGGTGAGCCGCATGTGCAGCTCGAACAGCAGGCGGTCGCGATCCCAGCCGGCTTCCGCGAACACGCGCGCATGCTCGGGGCTGAGCACGAGGATCGCGTCGAACGCCATCACCAGCTTGGGGTGGTGCATCGCACGCAGCGCGGCCGCCAACGATTCGGCGAGGCTCTCCGGCGTGCGCGAGAGCTGATCGACGATGCACTTCGGACCTTCGCCGGCGAACACGGTGATCGCATCGGTGCCCGGGTCCACCTCGAACTGTGAGGCGAGCGTGCCGATCGGTG
>JALHOG010000057.1 GCA_022843125.1 Ilumatobacteraceae bacterium | reverse complement strand
AACAAGACCTCGACGCGATCGCCCGCAGCCTCAACGCACGACCCCGCAAGACCCTCGACTGGCAGACTCCGGCAGAACGATTCACCGAACTCGTCGCGACCACCACCTGAGACCGCCCCCACATTGACTGCCACAGAGTCGCGCCCCGGATTCTGCGGCAGTCAATTCGATCGATCTCATCGAATTGACTGCCCGAAAATCCGAAGACCGCCCTCGTTCTGCCGGCGGCGAATCGTTCGGGTTCGCGGGGTCGGTTCAGTCGTGGCGGAAGACCTCGCGCAGCAGTGGGAGGTTGCCGTCGTCGTCGACGTCCCACTCGATCAGGTCGGCCATGTGCGCAGACCAGGCCGCCTGGACGGGAGACGCGTCCATCAACGCGCGTGCGGTGGCCCAGTCCGGCGATGCCTTCAGCGACCCGATGAGCAGGTCGCCGTGGCACCAGATCGAGTAGTCGGACACACCCGACTCGGAGATCAACGCCGACATCTCCGGCCAGATCTCGTCGTGCCACCGGACGTACTCGTCGAGCGCCCCAGGCCGCAGGCGGAACACGAACGCCACCCGCTCACAGCCCGACTCGGTACCCACGACGCCACCGTAGACCAAGGGCGAGCAGCCGAGATCAGTAGCCGGTGATGTCGGTGAGGCGTTCGGCGAAGTACTCGGCGCCGGTCGCGGTGAGATGGATGCCGTCGGCGGCGAAGCACCCACCCGGACACTCCGTGGCGAGCGTCGCCCAGTCGATCATGATGATGTTGTCGTCCGGCCGGTCGATGTCGGTGAGGAGGGCGTTGTTGGGCCCGATCCAGTCCCGATCGGCGTGCGCGTTGATCACGACCACGTTCGGCACGTCGGCCGTCGCCGCGAGCAGGCGTTCGAGGTCGTCACGGCGGATCGGGCCGTTCGTTCCCAAGTGGAGCACCACGATGTCCGGGTCCAGGCCTCCGCCCACCACTGCGTCGACGTCCGCAACGAGGTCGACCAGCGGGCGGTACACCTCGGCGTTGACGAGGTAGCCCCGCTCGGCCAGCACGCCAGCGGCGCCGAGCACCACGCTGTCGCCGAACACGATCGGCTGCTCCACCCACGCCGTGGCGGGCACCCGGTCGAGGCCGAGGACGACCACGACGTCGGCGCGATCGAAGCCACTGACGATGGTGATCCCCTCCAGCGACTCGATCGGCTCCACCTTTGCGATGCCCAGCTCGGTGGCCGTCCACTCGCCGAGTTCGAGCGCACCCGACCGGGCGAACACGCGGGTCCGCGCCAGCGCACCGCCCTGCGCGAGCACCGCGTCGGACGGGTCGGTCACCTGGGCACCGTTCAACTCGAGCGTCCGGGTGGTCTGCCCGGCGAGCCCTGGCGTGAGGGTGGCGTTCGCGACGAGCACCGTGCCGGGCGGCGCCGTCCAGGATGCCGCAGTTCCCACGTCGGTCGTCGTCGCGGGCGTCGCGGCCGTGCCGTCCAGCGGTTCGACGACACGATCCCACTCCTCGACGCTCACCACCCGGAGCGACTCTGCGAAGGCGAGCAGGTCGGTCTGGGCGACCGGATTGGCATCCCTCAGATGCACCCACTGGCCGGGCTGCTCCTCCCACATCAGCGACCGCGAATCCACGCCGTCGGAGTGCGGGTACCGAAGGGTCGAGATGAAGCCGGTCCGGCCGCGGACCTCGACGGGAGCGATATCGCTGAACATCGCCCGACCGGCGAAGTCACTCCCACCCGAGGCGACCACGTAGAGACCCAACAGTGGTCCGGCAGCGTCGTCTGTGGAGAAGAACACCGACCGGGCTGCGCGCACCTCATTTCGCGCCCACGGCGCGACGATCTCGAATCCTTCGGGCAGCGACCCGAACGTGGCGTCACCATCCTCGGCCAACGCGACGTTCGCGGCGATCTGCAGCACCCTCGCCCGGTCGCTCGACACCGGCTCCCGATACCTCGTGCTGACCGACACGGCGGTTCCGTCGCCGAGCTCGAACTGGACGATCAGCTGGCTGCCGGCGGGGTCGGTCACGAGTTCGCCTCGCCGGTCATCGGTGAGAACGACCGGTTCGGTCGTCGACTCAGACTCGAAACCGCCGACGCGGAAGAGCGTGGCATCCGACGGGCCCCGGCTCACGGTCACCGGCGAGTCGTGACCGCCGTTGCCGTCGGACCGGGCGATGACAGCGGACCAGGACAGCACCGGGGGATCGATCGGCTCGGGGGTCACCCCACCGGTGACGTGCCAGGGAGTCAGGTCCGCGGGCAGCATCGCGAGCGGCTCGACGTCCGCCGCTCTGGCGGGCGGCACGGTGTCGGCCGGCGCGGTCGGTCCCGCGCGGCCCACGACCAGGGCCAGGCCGGTGACCAAGGCGATCACCGCCGCGGCGCCGGCGAGGAGGGTCCACCCGCCGCGGCGTTGGGTGCGGCCGTCGAACACGTCGGCGGCGATGTCGTCGAGGACGGCCGGGTCGATCTCGACGTCCGGTCGCGCAGCGGTGAAGGCATCGAGCGCGTTCATGCGGCTCCTCCGGGGGTGATCGTGCGGCGGATGCGGTGAAGACGGCTGCGCACCGTGCCGATCGGGATGTCGAGCGCAGCAGCGATGTCGGCGTACGAGCAGCCCTCCCACGCGTACAGCGTGAGGAGATCGCGGTCCTCCGGTGGCAGCTCGGACACGAGTGCCAGTACCGCACCGAGCGTCGCCGTGGCGTCGACCCGACCCTCCACGTCGAGGAGCGGGTCCGACGCCGCCGGGGTGTTGCGCGCCTCACGCTCCATCGCCCGCAGCCGGCGCTGCTCGGTGCGCCAGTGGACGCGGATCACGTTGGTGGCGATGCCGTACAGCCACGCGCGGGGGTGAGCGATCGCCGGGTCGAACGCGTCGGCCTTCTGCACGGCGATCCGGAACGTCTCGGCCGTGACGTCGGCTGCGAGCGTGTCACCGAGGCGGCGGGCGACGTAGCGGTAGACGTCGGCGGCGTGGGCCTCGTACAGCGCCCGAACGTCGGCACCGATCGTCACCTGCCGCAACTCCACACCCCCTTCTTGACCGCTGACCCCGCCCGGTTCACACCCCGTTCTTGTCACCGTTTCGGGATGATGGCTCCCCGGAACGGTGACCGGAACGGGGTTCAGGGTCACGTGGTCGCGGGGAAGAGCTCGGTGATGATGTCGCGGAGCTCGCGGGCGTCGAGGGCGGTGGTCTGGCGGAGGATCTCGCCGCTCGGGCTCACGAACAGGGTGGTGGGGTACACGCCGATCGGGACGTCGGTGACCCACGCCTTCGTCGGGTCGCGCAGCAGGCGGTACTCGACGTCGCGTGCCTCGGCGAACGCGAGCATCGTCTCGGCGTCGTCGAGCGGGTTGACCCCGATGAACTCGACCCGGTCGCCCACCTCGGCGTGCACCTCGGCGAAGTCGCGGACCTCGCGCGCGCACGGGGCGCACGTGGAGAACCACACGTTGACCACGAGTGGCGTGCCCGCGAAGTCGACCAGCGTGATCGGCTCACCGCGCTCGTCGATCAGCTCGAGATCGGACACGAAGTCGCCGGTGACGGGCACCGAGGCGGCCGGCTCGACGAACTCACCGGGCTCCTCCAGGACGAACTCACCGTCGACGGGTGGCGAGCGGTCCCAGGCCACGAGCACCACGAGGGTGCTGGCCATCG
Organism: Ilumatobacteraceae bacterium; assembly: GCA_022843125.1. Lineage (GTDB taxonomy): Bacteria > Actinomycetota > Acidimicrobiia > Acidimicrobiales > Ilumatobacteraceae > Ilumatobacter. The sequence goes on along the minus strand of JALHOG010000057.1, from coordinate 31,214 downwards.
CCGCGAGGAAGCCGGCGATCAGCCCAACCCGTCCCACACGCGAACGCACCAGCACGGGTCCCAGGTTAGGGACCCGTGCTGGTGGTGCGGCTTCGGCGCAGGATCCGCGAAGGTCTCCCACGCCGCGATCTGTCGGGATGCGGTGCCGGCCGCCGCGCGACCGGCGGTGCGATCACGAGGGGGGCATCGTGACCGCACCGCCGGACGACCGTCCGCTGACCACCGGTGGACGCTCGGAGCGAGCACCCACCGGCGATCGGGACGCAGTGACCGGGCTGCTCAGACCGCGACCGGATCGCAACCGAGCGAATCGAGATCGACCAGCAGGTCGCTCTCGTCGGCCTCGCCATCATCGACGATGCCGAGCTCGTTCACGATCACGGGCGGCCTGGGCCGCTTCGGTGGTCGGCCGCCTGGCCGCTTGTGGGCGACGATGCGGCCGCCGGAAAGGAGCTGGCCGCCCCACACACCCCACGGCTCCTCGCGATCGAGCGCATCCGCGAGGCACTGCTCGCGGAGACCACAACGTGCGCAGATCGCCTTGGCGCGGGCGATGTCGAGCACGTGATCGGAGAAGAACAGCGGGGTGAGGGTGCCGTTGCCGTCGGCGCAACGGGCGACCGGCTGGGTGGAGATCGAGGTCTCGTCGATGACCTGGAGCTGAATGACGTCGTTCATGAGTGGATGTCCTCGTTGTCGTTGCTGGTTGTTGGGTGGTTGTTGGTTGTTGGGTGTCTGTTGGTTGATTGCTGGTTGATTGCCGGGTGTGGATCTGGTTCGCCGGCCCGCTGACCGGGTGACGAAAACGGAAAAGGCCGCCGGGTCGGAACCCGGCGGCCTCGGAACGAGGAGTGCGACGTATGGTGTTACGTCGACCTCGATCGGAGGTGCCGGGCGGAGCGCTTGGTGGACGGATTGATGGCGGTGCACATCGACTCGTCGACCGGGGCGGCGTCACCCGCGTACCCGCTGCCTGCGGCGAGACGGGTGGTGCAGAAGCCTGCGAACGCGGGCACGGTGCGGGCGGAACGCCAGGTGCGGGCATGGGCCGGACGGGCGGACGCGCCGACGGGACGCGCGCGACCGGGCAGATGGCCCAGGTGAAGCGTCGTCATCGTCATCGTCACATGCCTTTCGTCAAGGGTCGGCCCCGAAGTCGCACCTTCGAAGTTGGATCGCGCCATCCAGCGCAGGGAGGTCCCAGCGAACCACGCGACGCCCGACTCAGTCAAGGAGGTTTCGCGTTCATGTCTCGCGAGCTCGGCGACACGCGCGTCATACCGGCGTCGCGCCCTGCCCGAACCGCCCGGGACAGGCAGGGTCGCGACGCCGGCGAGCTGTGGTCCCGGCGCGTCCGATCGTTCGCCTACGCGACGAGGTGCGGGGGGATCGGCACCTCGTCGACGACGAGCGGAGCACGGGGCGTCTTCGGAGGGCGGCCGCGACCGCGCTTCACGGAGACGACCACACCCTCGACGAGCAGCTCGCCGCCCCACACCCCGTACGGCTCGGCTCGGTCGAGCGCACCGCCCAGACACTCGGGCGCCAGGCCGCAGCGGCTGCAGATCGCCTTCGCCCGGGCGATGTCGAACTCGTCGTCCGAGAAGAACAGGTGGGTCAGCGTGCCGTTGCCATCGCCGCACCGGGCGTAGCTCGAGCCGGTGCGCTCTTCGGCGACCTCCGGGTCGATGTCGAGCACATCGCCGGCGTGTCCGGCGAGGTACTCGTCGATGTCGTACGTGTTGTCGGGCGCTGTCGCCGTGTGCAGATCCAAGAGTGTCATGAGGTGCCTCCCGCCATGGCCGGTACCCCGACACAGAGCGGCTGCGGAGCGCTGTGATACGCGCGTGCGGCGATTTTCCGCCGGTCCGCCGGCGCGCCCGATCTCCGCGAGCCCGAAGCTCCTACACGTCGAGGAGGATCTTGCCCACGTTGGCGTTCGCCTCCATGTGGCGATGTGCGTCGACGATCGAGTCGAGCGGATACCGCGAGTCGATCACCACGCGCAGGGCGCCGGCGTCGAACAGCGGCAGCACCTCGGCCGCGAACCGGCGGCAGATGTGGATCTTCTGCTCGATCGGGCGGGCCCGGAGCGTCGTGCCGATCCAGTGCACACGCTTCACGAGCAGCAGGCCGAGGTTGACCGACGTCTGCCCGCCGCCCATCAGGCCGACCTGCACGATGGTGCCTTCCGGCCGCACCGAGGCGAGGTTGCGGTTGGCCTCGTCGCCGCCGACGACGTCGAGCACCACGTCGACCCCACCGGGGACCGCCCGCTTGAGCTCAGCGGCCCAGTCGGCCGGCGAACGTTCCAGCACGAGATCGGCACCCAGCGCACGACACGCCTCGACCTTGCCGGCCGAGCAGGTCACCGCGATGCGCGCGCCGATCGCCTTGGCGATCTGGATCGCCGCGGTGCCCACGCCGGACGCCCCGGCATGCACGAGCGCCCACCGGCCGCTCGTGAGGCCGCCCTGCACGACGAGTGCATCCCACGCTGTCAGGAACACCTCGGGAATCGCCGCCGCATCGGCGAGGGGCACCGCCGACGGGACCGGCAGCGCCTGGCGCTCGTGGGTGACCACGAGCTCGGCGTTGCACGCGCCCGACTCGATCCCCATCACTGCGTCGCCCACCTTCCACACCGCGACGCGCTCGCCGACCGCCGCGACCGTGCCGGCGAACTCGAGGCCGAGGATCTCATCGCCGCGGCGGCGCGGGTCGGGATAGGCCCCCAGCCGCTGCAGGGTGTCGGCCCGGTTCACCGCGCTGTGCGCGACCTGGACGAGGATCTCGTCGGGCCCCGGGACGGGATCGGGCACGACCTGGACGCTCAGGACCTCGGGTGGCCCGTACTCGGGGACGACGACGGCACGCATCGTGCCAGTGTCACAGCACTGCGCCGAGTGCGGCGAGCCCGCTGGTCAGGGACCGGCCGGCGTGGTGGGGACCGCCGCGGGCATCGTCGTCGTCGGGACCGGCAACGGGAAGGTCGGGGCGCGCATCTCGCGGCCGTCATCGCTGCACGCCGCGAGGACCGAGCCGGCCCCCAGTGCGACCACGGAGGCGGCCACGACGCGAGCCCGACGCCCTGCAACGCTGACGGGGATCACGGTTCCGTGACCGGGGCGTCGGTCGGCGCTGGCTCGCTGGCGGCGATCGCAGCCTCGTCGGCACGCCGCGCGGTCAGGCGCTCGGCCACCATGTCGGTCGAGCAGAACACCAATTCCCGATAGAGCTTCATCTCTGAGACGCTCTCGCGGATGTCGTCGAGCGCCCGGTGGGTGCCGGCCTTCCACCCGCGCTGCGTGAGCACATCGGGGTACCAGCGGCGGACCAACTCCTTGACCGACGACACGTCGACCGAGCGGTAGTGGAGGTACTCCTCGATCTCGGGCAGGTACGCGGCGAGGAAGCGACGATCGGTGCCGATCGAGTTGCCGCACAGCGGCACCGTGCGCGACTCGGGGATGTGCTCGCGGATGAACTCGAGCGTCGCCCGTCCGGCCTCGTCGAGGCTGACGGTGGACGCCCGGATCAACTCGAGCAAGCCCGAGCGCGTGTGCATGTCGACGACGAACGGATCCATGCGCTGGAGCACGTCGTCGGGCTGGTGCACGACGATGTCCGGACCCTCTGCCACGATGTTCAGCTCGTCGTCGGTCACCAGGGTCGCGATCTCGACGATCACGTCCGCCGTGTGATCGAGGCCAGTCATCTCGAGATCCATCCACACCAACATCACGGCCGATGCTACGTCCGTCACGGAGTCAGTGTGACGACGGTCCCTCTCCGGGTCGCGGCCACGCCCCTAGCCTCCAGTCCGTGCGCGCCACGTCGATCGGTCATGCCGGGATGCTCATCGAGACCGCCGGGGGGTCGATCCTGTGCGACCCGTGGTTCGTCCCGGCGTTCTTCGGGTCGTGGTTCGTGTTCCCTCGCAACGACCAGCTCGGGGACGATCTGCTCGAACGCATCGAGCAGGCCGACTTCCTCTACATCACCCATCTCCACGGCGACCATCACGACGAGTCGTGGCTGCGTCAGCATCTGCGTCGCGACATCCCGATCCTGCTGCCGGGATACCCCACCCGCGAGCAGCAGCGCACGCTCGCCGCGCTCGGCTTCACCGAGTTCATCCGCACCACCGATCGTGAGGAGATCGAGATCGCGCCCGGGCTCACGGTGGCGATCCACGTCGAGACGTCGATCACCGACGGCCCCGGTGGCGACTCGGCGATGGTGGTGTCCGACGGGACGACCCGCCTCGTCAACCAGAACGACTGCCGGACCACCGATCTGCACGCGCTCAGCGCCCACGGCCCGGTCGACCTCCACTGGCTCCAGTTCTCGGGGGCGATCTGGTACCCGATGGTGTACGAGTTGCCTGCCGACGAGAAGGCCCGCCTGTGCCACGCCAAGGTCGACAGCCAGTTCGCCAGGGCGATGCGCTACGTCGAGACGATCGACGCCCGCGCCGTCGTGCCGAGCGCCGGCCCGCCGGCGTTCCTCGACCCCGGCATGTTCGGGCTCAACGTGATCGACGGCGACGAGCCGTCGATCTTCCCCGACCAGCGAGCGTTCATGGCGCGGCTCGACTCGGCCGGACACCGCGGGATCCTCGCCATCCCCGGCACCGAGATCGAGATCACCCCCGACGAGATCGTCGCGCGCCACCCGATGCCCGATGCCGAGGTCGAGGCGATCTTCGACCACAAGCGGTCGTACCTCGAGCGGTACCAGGCCGATTGGCTGCCGTGGCTCGATGCCCAGAAAGCGGCGTGGCAGCCGCCCACCACCGACCTACTCGCAACGCTCCAGGCGTGGTGGGAGCCGCTGCTGCAGATGGCACCGACCTTGCGGGCTGCCGTGGGTGCCAGCTGCCTGCTGCGCGCCGGCGACCTCGACATCCTGATCGACTTCCCGAACGGCGAGGTGCGCGCCCACGCAGGCGAGCCGTACGCCTTCCGCTTCGACATCGCTCGCGAGTTGGTCGAGACGGTCGTCGCGGCGCGCGCCGTCGACTGGTCGAACTCGCTCCTGCTGTCGTGCCGCTTCACAGCCTGGCGGGAGGGCGACTTCAACGAGTACCTCTACAACTTCCTGAAGTCGCTGTCGGTCGAGCGAATGCGACGCACAGAGGCCGAGGCAGTGCGCAAGCTCGCGCCGCCCACCGAGACCGAGCCCGACATCGAGCTCGGCGCCTACGTCGTGCAGCGTCGTTGCCCGCACCGCAACGCCGATCTCACCGTGTTCGGCGAGATCGAAACCGGCGAGCACGGCGACGAACTCGTGTGCACCTTGCACGGGTGGCGCTTCGACTGCGAGACCGGCCGGTGCCGCACGGCGGCGGATCACCACCTGCGCATCTCGCGGCGCGTCGACGCCTGACGAACCCGTTCAGGTGGGCTGCTCCGGCAGCACCGTCGTGGTGGTGGTGGTCGTCGTCGTGGTGGTCGTCGTGGTGGTCGTCGTCGTGGTCGTCACCGCGTCACCGACGAAGATGTTGAGCACCCCGGTGTCGCGGGCGCCGCGCGGGTCGGTGACGCGGTACCGGACCGCGTAGCTCACCCGCACCGGCTCGGCCGGAGCGGTGATGGTCAGCGACAGCCCGTTGATGGTGATCACGAGCGGCGACGGATCGTCGAGCAGCGTCAGGACCAGCGGGTCGCCGTCGATGTCGGTCGCCGGCACCTGGATGGTGATGCTGCTGTCGGCTGGGAGCACGACGTCGACATTGGGTGCCACCGGCGGCGTGTTGACCGTGATGGTGACGGTGGCCGGGGCCGACTCGCGACCGAACGCGTCGCGCGCCGTGTAGCTGAAGGTCGCCACGCCGGCGCCGGCACCCGGGTCGATGCGGAGCTCACGAGTGTCGAGCTGCTGGATCGCGACCGTGACGCCGTTGCTGAAGGTGGCGATCTGCGGCACGACCTGCAGGCTCAGCGCGTCGTTCTCGGGGTCGGTGTCGTTGTCGAGCGGTGAGAAGACGATCGGACCATCGTCGGCTCGGATCGAGTCGGGAACCGCGGTCGGCGACTGGTTGGTGAGCTCGATCCGGATCGTTGCGGTGGTGGTGAGTCCGCCGGGGTCGGCGATGACGGCGCGGGCGTCGACCGAGCCGGTCGCCAGGTTCGGGGCCACGAGGATCGACCCACCGCCGGGCGCGATCGTCACCCAGGGCGGCGCCGACTGCAACTCGACGATCGTGAGCTGCTGATTGTCGGGGTCGGATGCGAGCTGGGAGACCGTGATCGTCTGGGTCTGGGTGCGCCCCATCGTCAGGAGGAAGGGCGCACCGGCGAGCGGCGACTGGTTGACGTCGATGCGCACGACTCCGTTGGCTCGGATGCCGCACGAGTTGCGGACCACGTACGTGATCTCGACCGTGTCGTTGAAGCCGGGCGGCGGGACGTACGTGCCGCTCGGCGCGCCGAGTGGGTCGCTGACCGAGACGATCTCGCCGTTGCGGGCGAACTGCGCGAGGTCGATGAAGATCGGCTCCTGATAGCCGGTGGTGGTGTCGAAGTCGGGCGCCTCGGGCAACGCGACCGTGCACGGCAGGACCGTGATCCGTACGGTCCCGACGGCGGTGTTCGTCCCGTCGTCGATGGTGTAGCGGATGACGGCGGTGCCCGAGCCGCCAGGCGTGGAGTTGAACACGAGGTTGTTGCCGACCAGCTCGGCGCGGCCGAGCGACGAGTTGAGCTGCTCGGTGATCGAGTACACGAGCGGGTCACCGTCGAGGTCGAAGTCGTTGTTCGCGATCGGGACCGTGACGCTGCTCCCGTTGGCGACCGATCCGGAGTCGTCACCGGCGACGGGCGGCCGGTTGCGGGGCGCGAGCACCGTGAACTCGAGCGTCGCGGTGCTGCTCAGCTGCCGGGAGTTGGTGGCCTCGTACACGATGAGGAGAACGCCGGTGAACGTCGCCGGCGGTGTCACGGTGATGAACGCGCCGTCATGGGTCACCCAGCTGGGATTCCCACCTTCGGTGAGTTCCGCACGGGTGATCCGCAGCTCGCCGGGATCGATGTCGTTCGTCAAGACGTCGACCACGGTCGGGGGGGTCGGGGCGGTGACGGAGAAGAAGTCGTCGCGCGCGTTCGGGGGCTGGGGCGTGACCGGCACGATCGAGAAGGTCACGAGACCGGTGGCCTCACCCCCGTCGCCATCGCTCACGCGGTAGCTGAACACGACGGGTGGCCCATCCGACGCCGGCGCCGTGTACGTGAGCATGCGGTTCGCGACGATCGCGGTGCCGCTGGCCGGCCTGGACCACGAGACGACCTCGAACGGCGCGTCGTTTCCGTCGGGGTCGTCGACGGTCTGGAGCAGGTCGACCACCTGCGTCTCCCCGACCACCACCGAGAACGACTGCGGTGCGACGACGGGCGGGCGGTTGCGGTTGGGTGGCGCGATCACGCTGATCGTGATGCGAGCGCTGGCGAAGAGCTGCTGGCTGTTCACGACCTCGTAGGTGCACACGAACACGTCGGCGACCCCGGCCGGCGGCGTGTAGCGCACCTGGCCCGATGCGGTGACGGTCGCAACCCCACCACCCGGACAGCTCGGATCATCGACGACCGATAGCTTCTGGCCGGAGGGGTCGCCGTCGTTGCGCAGCACGTCGATCGTCACCGCGACGTCGATGTCGGTGGTCACCGAGTCGTCGCGGGCGAACGGGGGCTCGAAGACCCGCTCGGGCAGGACACGCACCGTCACCTCGCCGATGCTCTCCAGCTCGCCGTCCGAGATCGTGTAGCGCAATCGCTCGAACACCGCATCGTCGGTGTCGAGCTGGGTGGCGAGATACGCGAGTTGCCGCCCCTGCACCACGACCGTGCCGACGCCCGGAGAACCCTCCGCCAGCTCGGCCGACACGAGGAAGATCGCATCGCCGTCGGGATCGATGTCGTTGCTGAGCACGTCGAGGACCGTCGGCTCGCCGACCACCACCGTGGCGGTGTCGGCGCTCGCCACCGGCGGCTGGTTGGGCTGGTCGTCGGCGACGACGGTCACCAGGAGCTGGGCGGGAACGGGTTCGTTGCGCTGATCCGACACGAGGTAATCGATGACCGCGCGCTCGGGAGCGCCAGCGAGTGCGGTCACGTTCAGACGATCACCGGCGAGCTGGACGTCGAATCCCTCGGGGATCGAACCCAGCTCGAGGCTCAGCGGGTCGTCGTCGAGATCACGATCGTTGAGCAGCACCGCGACCGACTCGAGCACGCCGCGCCGGAGGCGGACGGCATCGGGGAGCACGATCGGCGGCTCGTTGGGGCGATCGGCCTCGATGATCTCGACCTCGACCTCGACGGGTTCGCCGAGCGCTCCGAACGAGTCGATCGGCCGGTAGGTGAAGCGAGCGAAGCCGGTGACGTCGGCGGGAGGTGTGTACGCGAGCGCTGGGAGGTCGTTCGGGCCCACGGTCTGCGTCAGCTCACCGCCCGAACCCGGATCGGTGAACGAACCGACCGCGAGTGCATCGCGCTCCGGATCGACGTCGTTCGCGAGCACGTCGATCACGACGGGGACACCGGGGCGCGTGACGGCTTCGTCGGGGAAGCCGACCGGGGCCCGGTTGGGGGCGTCGGCCGGCAACAGACGCACCGTGACCAACGCGGTATCGGTTTGGCCGCCGGCGTCGGTGATCGTGTACTCGAACTGGTCGAGACCGACGAAGCCGGGGCCGGGTGAGTAGAGCACGGTCGACGCGTTGGTGATCGACACCGAGCCGTGCTGGCCGTCCTCGACGGCCCACACGGCGATCGGACCTTCCTCCGGGTCGTAGTCGTTGGCGGTCACGACAACAGGGACACCGACACCGAACCGTGCGCTCACCGAATCGTCGAGCGCTTCCGGTGGGTCGTCGACCCCGTTGTTGTCGGGCGGACGCTGGCCAGCCGGGGCGGGCTGGTCGGGGTTGGCCTCGTCGGAGGGCCCGTCGCGGCCGCCGGCGATCACCTCGCCGGACTCGCCGAGCAGCGGCGCGGTCAGGTCGTCCTTGCGGACCACGGCGACGCCCCACGGATGTACCGACCATGCCCGGTTGCCGTCGATGTGATCGACCCAGATCAGGTTGACCGACGCGCTGATCGAGACCTGTGCGGCCGGCGGGACGTCGGCGTTGGCGCCGGTGAGCAGCTCGCCCGCGCGCCAGTCGAAACGGACGAGCCGAGAGGTCTGCGAGCGAACGATGACCGCCGCTTCGCCGCCGATCGCCAATCGGTCGAGCGAGCGGAGGCGGAGCCCCTCGATGTCCGACCGTTCGACGACACCGTCCTCGCCGATGCAGAGCAGGGCGTCACCACTGCCGATCCAGCCGCAGTCGGCTGCGGGCCCAGGCTCCTGGACCACGACCTCGGACGGGGCGAACCCGGCCGGCAGGTCGACCCAGGCACCGCTGCCGAATCGAACGCGAGCGCCGGAGACGTCCAACAGGAGCGCGGAGTTGCCGACCAGCGTGAAGCGGGCGCTCGTGAGCCCGGTGGCGAGCGTCTCCTCGTCGGTCGAGTTGAACCGGAGGAAGCGATCGTCGGCGAGCGTCCAGACGGCGCCGTCCGGTGCGATGCGGGTGTTCTGGGATCCGCTGCCGAGCGCGTCGACGTCGAAGGTGATCGCCTCGCTGTCGGGTGGGAGGAGCACGCCGAAATCGCTACCCGGGTCGACGGCGACCAGCCCGGTCTGCCCGATGCCGACGATGGCGTCGGTGCTGTCGACGAGCCCGACCGAGGTAGCCGGACCCAGCCGGAGCGCGGCGGCATCGACGGTGCGGACGGTCCCGTTCTCGCGGTTGATGAGCGCAACGCCGCTGGCGCTCTGGACCATCCGGAACGGACCGGTTTCCTCGGTGTCGAGCCGCGCGAGGGTCTTGCCGGAGAACCCATCGGCGAGCACCACACGGTTGGTCGCCTGGTCGACGAACCAGCGCGTCGCGCGCGGCACCGTGGCGTCGGTGGCCGTGAAGCCATCGGCTCGGAGCGCGACGATGGTCCCTCCGAGGGCGACCGCGACGGAGACGAGGATCACGAGCGCACGCCGCCACGAGATCCCGGTCATCGCAACACGTCAATCCTGCTCGAAGATGCGCGCGCGCTCACCGAACACGGCGACCGCTTGTCGGAGTGGGACGAGATCGCGCCGGTGCCGACGCTCGGCGTCGACATGGGCCTGCTCGGCCGCCGTACGCGCCCTCGCGAGCTCGTCGCGCAGCCGGGCGTTCTCGCGCTCGAGCTCCATCACGCGGCGGATGCCCTCGAGGTTCATCCCCTGCTCGGCGAGCTCGGAGATCCGCTGCAGCGTCTCGATGTCGGCGTCGCTGTAGCGACGGTTGCCGCCCTGGGTTCGAGCGGGGTTGACCAGGCCGCGACGTTCGTAGATCCGCAACGTCTGCGGGTGCATGCCGGCCAGCTCGGCTGCCACCGAGATCACGTAAACCGCTTGGGTTCGGTGTCGTGCGTTCATGGTGTGCTCCGGCCCGTCGAGTTCACGGTACCCGAGGGTTCACGGTAGTCGCTGCGGCCAGCTGTTCGATGGCCGCCCGCTGTTCATCGGTCAGCGCGGTGGGGACCTGTACCTCGACCGTGACGATCAGGTCGCCCGCCTCGGCCCCGTTGCGACCATGCTGGACCGCGATGCCCTTGCCGCGCACCCGGTGCCGCGACCCGCTCTGGGTGCCGGGCCGGATCCGGAGGCCCACGGTCGAGCCGTCGAGCGTCGGGACGTCGATGACACCGCCGAGCGCTGCCTCCGAGAAGGTGACGGGCACGGTCACCGTCAGGTGCTCGCCCGAGCGGCTGAACCGCAGATGCGGTGTGACCGCCACCTCGACGCGGAGGTCACCCGGTGGGCCGCCGTTGCGGCCGGGCGCCCCGCGGCCCTTGAGCCGGATGGTCTGGCCGTCGGACACGCCGGCCGGGATGCGGGCCCGAACCTCGCGGGCCCGACGCTCGACGCCGGTCCCCCGACACGTCTGGCACGGATCGGGGATGACGGTGCCGCGGCCCTGGCAGGCGCGGCACGGCGACGAGAACGAGAACAAGCCCTGGTTGTCGTCGACCACGCCGCGGCCACCGCACACGCCGCAGCGCTGGGGTTGGGTGCCGGGGCGGGCACCCGAGCCGGCACAGGTGGAGCACTGGGCGTCGCTCGTGAGGTGGAGCGTCGTCTCGATCCCACGGACAGCGTCCTCGAAGTCGAGGGTGAGGTGGGCGGTGACGTCGGGTCCACGCTGCGGCCCGACCCCGGCACCGGCTCGGCCCGTTCGACCGCTCCGGCCGAACATCTGGCCGAGCATGTCGCCGATGTCGCCGCCACCCTGCATGTCGCCGACGTTGAAGGAGAACCCACCAGGCCCGCCGCCGTTGATGCCACCCGCCATCGGTCCCAGCCGACGGACCTCGTCGTACTCCTTGCGCTTGGCCTCGTCGCCGAGCACCTCGTACGCGGCCGACACCCCCTTGAACCGCTCCTCGGCGGCGTCGTTGCCGGGGTTGCGGTCGGGGTGCAGCTCACGTGCGAGCTTGCGGTACGCCTTCGTGATGTCTTTCTGAGAGGCGTCGGCTGCGACGCCGAGCATCTGGTAGTAGTCCTTCTCGAACCACTCTCGCTGCGATGCCATCACCAGACACCACTCAGTCTTTCGTTCGCACCATGGCAGGCCGCAGGGTACGGCCCTTCCAGCGGTAGCCGCTGCGCAGTACGTCGGCAACGATGACGGCGCCGCCGTCGCCCGCCTCGTGCGCGACTGCCTCGGCCACTTCGGGATCGAAGGGCTGGCCGTCGAGGTCGAGTGTCTCGAGCCCGTGCTTGCGGAGCTCGCCGAGCATGACGCTGAGCAGCGGACCGATCTCGTCGGGGTGCCGGAGGTAGGCGGCCTCGGCCGCGTCGAGCACGGGGAGCAGCGCCTCGGCGAGCCGGCCGGTCGCCCGATCGATGTCGGCGTCGTGCTGGGCGTTGGTGCGCTTGCGGAAGTTCTCGAAGTCGGCTTGGAGACGGACCGCGAGTTCCTTGAGCTGATCGCGCTCGGCGAGCAATGCGTCGACGTCGACCTGCGGGAGATCGACACCGTCGGTGTCGCCTGCTCCGTCGACGTCGGCGACATCGCCGTCGCCGAAGCCTGACGGCTCATCGTCGCCGCGCCCGGTGGCCGGGGCGGCGGTGCGATCGGGTCGCGGGATCTCGCCGGTGTAGTCCTCGACCTCGTCGGCGCGCTCGAGGTCGGGGTCGAACTCCTCGGTACCGAAGGTGGACGTGGGATCGGTCATCGGGATCAGCTCTTGGGTTCGTCGTCGACGATCTCGGCGTCGACGATGTCGTCGTCGTCGACGGACCCTGCACCCTGGCCGCTCGCCGACGTGCCGGCAGCGTTGGTGTCGCGTGCCGCCGCCTCGTACAGCTTCTGGCTGAACGCCTGGCTCGCGGTCATGAGCGACTGCGTCGCCTGCTTGATCGCCTCGGTGTCGTTGCCCTCGAGTGCCTTCTTGAGGTCTCCGAGCGGCCCTTCGACGGCCGCCTTCTCATCGGACGACACCTTGTCACCCTGGTCGCGCAGCACCTTCTCGGTCTGGTAGACGAGCGAGTCGGCGTTGTTGCGGACCTCGGCCTCGTCGCGACGCTGACGGTCTTCCTCGGCGTGCGCCTCGGCGTCCTTGACCATCTGCTTGATCGCGTCCTTGTCGAGGGTCGACTGGCCGGTGATGGTCATCGACTGTTCCTTGTTGGTCGCGCGGTCCTTGGCGGACACGTGGACGATGCCGTTGGCGTCGATGTCGAAGGTGACCTCGATCTGCGGGATGCCGCGGGGCGCGGGCGGCAGATCGACGAGCTGGAACTTGCCGAGCGTCTTGTTGTACGCCGCCATCTCGCGCTCACCCTGGAGCACGTGGATCTCGACCGACGGCTGCATGTCTTCGGCGGTGGTGAACACCTCGGTCCGCTTGGTGGGGATCGTGGTGTTGCGCTCGATCAGCTTGGTCATCACGCCACCCTTGGTCTCGATGCCGAGCGAGAGGGGCGTGACGTCGAGCAGCAGGACGTCCTTGACGTCACCACGGAGCACGCCGGCCTGGACGGCCGCGCCGACCGCGACGACCTCGTCGGGGTTGACGCTCTTGTTCGGCTCCTTGCCGGTCATCGACTGGACGAGCTCGGCCACCGCCGGCATGCGGGTGGAGCCGCCGACGAGGATCACGTGGTGCAGGTCGCCCTTGCTGATGCCGGCGTCTTTCAGCGCCTGCTCGAACGGGATCCGGCAGCGCTCGATGAGGTCGCTCGTCATCTCCTGGAACTTGGCGCGGGTGAGCGTCTCGTCGAGGTGCAGCGGGCCGTCGGCGTTCGCCGTGATGAACGGCAGGTTGATCTGCGTGGACTGGACCTGGCTGAGCTCGATCTTGGCCTTCTCGGCGGCCTCCTTGAGGCGCTGCATGGCCATGCGGTCGTTCGACAGGTCGACGCCCTGGGCGTTCTTGAACTGGGTGACGAGCCAGTCGATGACCCGCTGGTCCCAGTCGTCGCCGCCGAGGCTCGTGTCGCCGTGGGTGCTCTTCACCTCGAACACGCCGTCACCGATCTCGAGGACCGACACGTCGAAGGTGCCGCCGCCGAGGTCGAACACGAGCACGGTCTCGTCTTCGGCACCCTTGTCGAGACCGTAGGCGAGGGCCGCCGCGGTGGGCTCGTTGATGATGCGCAGCACCTCGAGCCCGGCGATCGTGCCGGCTTCCTTGGTGGCAGTGCGCTGGGCGTCGTCGAAGTACGCCGGCACGGTGATGACGGCCTGGGTGACGGTGTCGCCCAGGTACGCCTCGGCGTCGCGCTTGAGCTTCATCAGCGTGCGGGCGCTGATCTCCTGCGGCGTGTACTTCTTGCCGTCGATGTCGTCGCTCTTCCAGCCCTCGCCCATGTGGCGCTTGATCGACCGGAACGTGCGATCGGGGTTGGTGATCGCCTGGCGCTTGGCGACCTCGCCGACGAGCACCTCGCCCGCCTTCGAGAACGCGACGACCGACGGAGTGGTGCGCGATCCCTCGGCGTTGGGGATGACGACGGGATCGCCGGCTTCGAGCACGGCGACGACGGAGTTGGTGGTACCGAGGTCGATACCGACGGCCTTGGGCATGAAAATCACTCCTCGAGTGAGTACGAGCACCTCGCCTCCGACCTGTTGATCGGGAACGAAGTTGGAAGGGGTTGACTCAAGATTACCCGCGCCCACGAATGTTCAACCTCAGATGAGGGAACCTTGTGAGAAATCTTGAGTCACTCCGTATCAGATTGAACGGCCACCCAGTCCGGCGGGCGTCAGCGAGCGAGGTTCTCGGGTCCGAAGCTGTCGGGCAGCAGTTCGTCCATCGTGTAGCTCGTGCGGACACCGTCGGGTCCGGCGGCGTGGATCATCGTGCCGGGGTGCGCGAACTCGCGGATCTTCTGGCGGCATCCGCCGCAGGGGGTCGACAGCAGGTCGCCGTCGCACACCGTGACGAGCACGTCGATGTCGTACTCGCCCGCTGCGCACATCGCTGCGATCGCTCCCGCTTCGGCGCACGTGCCCTGCGGGTAGGCGGCGTTCTCGACGTTGCAGCCGGAGAAGACCGCGCCCGACCGGGTCCGGATCGCGGCACCGACGTGGAACTCGGAGTACGGAACGTGAGCGTTGGCCTGCACCGCCCGTGCGGCGGCCAGCAGTTCGGGTTCGACGGTGGGGTCGGCCATGGCCCGATCGTACGCAGGTGGACCGGCGCTCGGTCGCTGGCGGCAGCCCGCACGCGCTCACGATTCCCTCAAGACACATCGGCACGCTTGCTTAAATACGCAAACTAGGTAGGATTTGCCGACATGAACGATCTCGTGGCGGTGGGACTGGCGGGCTTCGCGGCGGCGTTCGTCGACGGTGCCCTCGGTATGGGCTTCGGGCCCACCTCGTCGAGCATCCTGCTCTCGGCCGGCATCAGCCCGTCGGGCGTGTCGGCAACGGTCAACATCGCGAAAGTGGTCACCGGGGTCGCGGGCGGTGCGTCGCACTGGCGATTCGGGAACATCGACAAGCGCCTCGTCGCCCGACTGGCGATTCCCGGCGTGTTCGGCGCCCTGCTCGGCACCTACATCCTCACGAACGTCGACGGCGATCAGATGCGGCCCGTCCTCGCCGGTCTGCTGCTGCTCATCGGGATCCGGATCCTCATGCGCTTCCGTCGACCGATCGCCTCGAACACGACACGCGAGACCTCGCGCACTCAGTTGCGTGGTGTCGAGATCGCCGGTGCGGCCGGCGGCGTCACCAATGGGCTGATCGGCGCATGGGGCCCGATCGTCACGCCGTTCCTCCTCCACCGCGGGGTGATGCCCCGGATGGTCGTCGGCTCGGTCAACACCGCGGAGATCGCGGTCGCGTTCGTCGCAGCCGGCTCACTGATCAGCGCCGGCGGCGAAGTCGCCGTCGCCACCGTCGCCGCGATGCTGATCGGCGGGGTGATCGCCGCACCGTTCGCGGCGTGGGGCGTGCGTCACGTTCCCGCCCGTGCGCTCGGGCTCGCGGTGTCGTTCCTCCTGCTGTTCACCAACGTTCGCGAGCTGGCCGGCTGGCAGGACCTCGGGCTCGCCCGCTGGTGGGCGTACGGAGCCGTCGTGTTGCTCGTCACCTGGGCAGCGTTGCACCCACGGATCGCAGCCCGGCGCCAGCAGCACGAGCCCGTCACCGTCGGATGACGCCGGTCGGCACGATCAGCGCGGCCGCCAGGCGGCAGCATCGTCGAGCATCGTGCGCACCGACTCGGGCAGCTCGCCCCGGACGAGATCATCGAGCGTCACGTGGTCGAGCACCGACCGGATCGCCGCTCGGAGCCCGACCCACAGATCACCGAGGTGTGCCGACGGTCCGGCATACGTGACCGACTCCGGACGCTGCTGAGCGATCAGCGCGAGCGGGCCGTCGACGGCCCGAGCGACATCGGCGACGGTGATCGCGGACGCGGGTCGAGCCAGCTCGTAGCCGCCCGATGCCCCGCGATGGCCGTTGACCAAGCCGTCGCGCGCCAGATCGCGCATGATCGCCTCGAGATATCGGGCGGGCAGCTGCTGGCGCTCGGCCAGCTCGTCGCGATTGAGGCGCTGCGGGTGGGCGGCCGCGAGCTCGAGCATCGCCCTGATCGCGTAGTCGACGCGGGCGGGGATCTGCACGGCGTCATCATCGCACGCGGTCGCCCGTAGCGCTCCGGCCCGACACTCCGTCCGTACACTCCGGCCGATGAGGCTCGGCATCCGGCTCGTCGCCACCCTCGGGCTCGCTGTCGGGCTCGCTGCGCTGGTCGGGTGTCAGGACGACCCGCAACGCGGCGATCGCGTGACGGTTCCGGCGACTGTTCCGGCGACTGCGGTGCCGACGCCGGCCGGTGGCTCGCTCTACGCGCCGGGTGACATCGACGACGGCCTCGCACCCTGGATCGCCGACGCGACCGACGATCTCGCCGCCCGGCTCGGCACGGCGCCAGACGCGATCACCACCATCGCAGCCGTGCTGGTGACGTGGCCCGATGCCGCACTCGGATGCCCCGAACCCGATCGCCGATACGCCACCGACGCGACCGATGGAGCGGTGATCGAGCTCACCGCCGGCGATGCCGTCTACCGGTACCACGCCGGTGGTGATCGAGGGCCGTTCCTGTGCCCCCGCCCGCTCGACACAGCGCCCGCACCGGGCGAGTGACACGCGCTCCGCGCGACGCTGTCATCACGCTCCGTATTTGAAGATCCCCTGACCAGGCGTCTTGCGCCCGGTCGGAGCGAGTCCTACGCTCGCCTGCGTCCACCGGAATTTCTGCTCCGTCCGTCGTGCGGCACGGAGCAGGATCCCGACGGGTACCACGGCCGACAGCACCACCGGCCACGAACGACAGGGGAGAGCATGTCGCACCGTCACCCTCGCGCCAGCCTGCGAGCACTCGTCATCGGGGTTCTCGTGCCGGCCATGGCACTCCCGGCGGCCGCCGGCGCACGCGCCGATGACAGCGTCGAGCCGGCGAAGCCCGAGCTGCCGGTCGCACCCGTCGTCGAGAGCACCACCGGCAGTTACGTGGTCGTGATGGTCGACGATCCGCTGCTCGCCTCGCTCCCGCAGGACTCGCTCGCGTCACCGCAGGCCGACGCCGAAGCCGCCGAGATGGTCGACTCGCACGCCGACGTGCTCGCGGAGACCGGCATCGACGGCGATGAGCGCATCCAGAGCTTCACCAACGCGCTCAACGGGTTCGCAGCCACGCTCTCCTACGACGAGGCGGTGAAGCTCGCCGCCAACCCGAAGGTCGCCCTCGTCCTCCCCGACGAGCTCCGCCAACCGACCACCGACTCGAGCGGCGACTACCTCGGCCTCGGGGTGCGCGGCGGGGCCTGGCGCACCGGGCTCACCGGTGAAGGGGTCACCGTCGGCGTCATCGACAGCGGCATCTGGCCCGAGCACCCGAGCTTCGCCGACGACGGCACCTACCCGGCGCCGCCCGTTCTCGGCGATGCGGTCGACGCCGACGGCAACGTCGTCAGCTCCGCATGCGAATTCGGCAACTCAGGCCACAACCCGGCGGACGCCGACTTCGAATGCAACGGCAAGCTGATCGGCGCCCGCCAGATGCTCCAGACGTACCGGACGCTGGTCGGCGCCGACCCCGACGAGTTCGACTCAGCTCGCGACGACGACGGCCACGGCTCTCACACGGCAGCCACTGCGGCAGGCAACGCCGGCGTCGACGCCGCCATCGGCGGCAAGGATCTCGGCACCGTCTCGGGCATCGCGCCCCGCGCCCGGATCATCGCGTACAAGGCGCTCGGCAACCTCGGCGGCTTCACCTCCGACCTCGCGGCTGCAATCGACCAGTCCGTGCTCGACGGCGTCGACGTCATCAACTACTCGGTCGGCGGCGGCCCGGCGCTGGTGAGCGCCGACGCGATCGCATTCCTCTACGCCGCCGACTCGGGCGTGTTCGTCGCCACCTCGGCGGGCAACAGCGGCGACGGCGCCGAGACCATCGGTGGTCCGGCCGACCTGCCGTGGATCACCTCGGTCGGCGCCAGCACCCAGGACCGGTTCTTCCAGGGCAAGATCACCCTGCGCGACGGCGACTACCCGGCGCCGCCGCGCCGCGGCGGTGCGGTCGCCTGGTGGCGCTGGTGGCAGAAGTTCAAGCAGTACCAGCAGTCGCTCCAGGTGGAGGTGGGTGCATCGATCACCGGTGAGACCGGTGAGACGATCGAGCTCGTCGACGCCGCAAGCGCCGGCAACGACCTGTGCCTGGTGGACGAGCTCGATCCCGCCGTGGTGGCGGGCAAGGTCGTGCTGTGCCGCCGCGGCGGCAACGGCCGCGTCGAGAAGAGCGAGGCCGTCGAGTTGGCCGGCGGCGTCGGCATGATCCTCTACAACAACAGTGACGCCGACAACCTGCACACCGACACGTTCTGGGTGCCGACCGTCCACGTCGACTACACCGTCGGCCTGCGGATCAAGGAGTACATCGCGGCCGCCGACGACCCGCAGGCCAAGATCAGCAAGACCGGCACGGTCACATCGCTCGGCTACGACCCGTCGATGACCCTGTTCTCGTCCCGCGGGCCCAACCCGTCGTCGCGCGACATCATCAAGCCCGACATCACGGCTCCGGGCATCCAGATCCTCGCTGCGGCGTCACCGTTCCCGGACCCGGGCCAGCCCGCCGGCGAACTGTTCCAGGCGATCGCCGGAACGTCGATGTCGAGCCCCCACGTGGCCGGCCTCTTCGCACTGTTGAAGCAGGCACATCCCGATTGGTCGCCCGCAGCGGCCCGATCGGCGATGATGACCACCGCCGATCCGAACGTGCGTGACAACGACCGCACCAGCATCGCCGGCCCGTTCGCCACGGGATCGGGTCACGCCCGGCCCGGCCGTCCGTCGAAGCCCGGGTCGATGTTCGATCCCGGCCTGGTGTACGACGCCGGGTTCGTCGACTACCTCGAGTTCCTCTGCGGCGTCGGAGAGCTCTGCCTCACCGGCATCGAAGCGGTCGACCCGAGTGATCTCAACTACCCGTCGATCAGCGTCGCCGAACTGGCGGGCGCGCAGACCGTGACCCGCACCGTGACCAGCACTGCGTCGAAGTCGCTGCGCTGGCGGGCGTCGGTGTCGGCACCGGCCGGCTACGACGTCGTGGTGGAGCCCGCGACGATCGTGCTCGCCCCCGGCGAGTCGGCGACCTTCACGGTGACGATCAGCAACAACGGAGGTGGCGAGGTCGGCGAGTGGGCGTTCGGTTCGCTCAACTGGAAGTCGGGGGCGTACAACGCCCGCAGCCCGATCGCGGTGCGCGGCTCGTTCCTGAACGTCGACCCGGAGGTCACCGGCGAGGGCGAGTCGGGGACGGCGTCGCTGACGCTCGGCTTCGGCTACACCGGTACGTACACCGCGGCACCGCACGGCTTGGTGCCGAGCGCACCGACCGTCGCGACCGTCGCCCAGGACCCCGACCAGACCGTCGGCAGCGCAGACGACGGGGCGGGCGTCGTCGAGGTACCGTTCGACCTGGCGGGCGTTGCACACGCACGCTGGACGATGGTCCGTGGCGACGACGTCGACATCGACCTGTACCTGCTCGGCCCCGACGGAGCGCTGGTCGCCCAGAGCACCGCCGGCGGCACCGATGAGCTGATCGACCTCACCTTGCCGGCCGACGGCACCTACACACTGCTGGTGCACGGCTGGTCGGTCGGCGACACGCCGGTCGAGTTCACGCTCGACCACTGGGCGGTCCCCCTGGCATCGGGCGGGAGCCTGGCCGTCGACTCGGCACCCACCGACGCCGTCACCGGCGGTACGGGTGAGGTCGTGATCAGCTGGGCAGGTGTGCCGGCCGGCCGGTCGCTCGGAGCGGTGTCACACACCGGTCCCGACGGGCTGATCGGGCTCACGCTCGTGACTGTCGACGTCGAAACGCCGGTACCCGCGCCAGCACCCGAACCGGTTCCGGCGGGCTAGGCACCGGCGGGCGAGACGGTGGGGACGACACGGTGGGGTTGACGCGAGAGCGTCGACCCCACCGGCTCACCCGAGTTCGATCACGAGTGTCGCGGTCCCCGCTCGCGCCGAGTCGACCGTCACCGTCGCACGCGCCCCGGCCGGGGCCGCGACCAACCACGACACGAGCGCCCGGTCGGGCGTGCCGTCGTTTCCGTTGCGGAAGCGCAGCGCCGACCGGCCGTCGAGCACGGCGATCTGCTGGCGGGCCGGTCCGCCGACGACCTCGACCTCGTCGATCTCGGCCCACGTCGCCGGGACCAGGTTGTGCTTCCGCGCATAGGCGCTGACGTCGGTGGCCAGCCACCCGACGTTGGCCACGCCGACCTCGACGCGCCAGCGCCCGTCGCCGACCCGCTCGACGCGGTGATGAACGATCTCGATGCGGGGGGAACACAGTGCCTGGTGGATCACGACATCGGCGTGTGATTCCACCTCGGCCCGCAGCAGATGGGTCGGCGGGTTGGTCCACGTGGTCAGGTCGTTCCATCCACCGATCTCGATCTCGCCGAGCTGCGGATGGTCGAACGGGTACCAGGCGACGTGGCCGTCAGGGTGATGCTCATCGCACCAGCGCAGCACCGCCAGCGCCTCCGCATCGGTGGGGCCGGTGTACCAGAAGTGGGTCGACTGCTTCGTGCCGGTGGCTCGGTGCACGATGTCCCAGAACTCGGTGGTCCATCCGAACACCCCGCGGTGCTCGTACATCCAGTCGTCGGCCGCGCCGCTCATCGTGTCGCTCGGGTCCCACGTGAAGTCCTCGTAGACCGAGTGCGCCGGGTAGCCGGTCGCCTGCGTGCCCTGCTCGGCGAGTTGCTTCCACACCCACACGTCGAACGGGGGCAGCTTGCTGTCGGGCTGGGTCGACGACGGGCGCAGCAACACCCCGCCGCTGGTGTGGAACGCGTGGTAGCCGCAGATGTTGGGGCGAGCGGTGATCGCACGGACGAGCGCGTCGATCTCCGGCTCGCTCTGCGGATGGTCGCCCGACCCGGGCACCCCGGTGCCCCAGCCGGCCGGGAAGTTGCGATTGAGGTCGAGGCCCTCGACGGCCCGCGGCGTGGGGACGGTGAACCCGTCGTGGTCGACGACGACACCCTCCGCGAGCAGTCGGTACCGGGCCGTGCCGGGCGGCTGGCCCTGCGGCGGGACGGGCACGAGCAGCCGGGCGTCGTCGGGGTGCGCCATCCACGCGCCGTTCGGGTCGGGCACGCGCATCTGGAGGATCCGCCCGTCGCCGTCGACGTCCTCCTCGTGGAGACCCGGCCAGCGGTGAGCGTCGCGCCATGGCCACGGCCGGGTGCTCGAGCGGCGGAAGCGCGGCCGGTCTGCCAGCACCCACTCGGCGCCGTCCGGGTTGACCCGCGGAACCACGTAGAACGTGCGTGTGCGGAGGGCTTCGGTCACCGTCGCGTCACCGGCGGCGAACCCCCGCACCAACCGATCGATCACGCCGCACGCTGCCGCGGTCGCGGTGAGCTCGACGGCGTGGATGCTCGCATCGACCCAGTGCGCCGGCTTGGTGTCGTGCGAGCCGGTGGTCGCGTCGGTGAGGGTGACGAGCCAGAGGTCGCGTCCCTCGTGCGATCGACCGTACGTCTCGAGGGTCACGAGATCCGGGTGCGCAGCCGCCACACCGTGGAGCCAGACGACCAGCGCGTCGTAGCGAAGGTAGTCGTCCAACGGGTCCGGCATCGGCTCATCGTAGGAGCCTCGGCATCGCCCCACCGGGACGGAGGCCGGTCACCGGCCCCGATGCATCTCCGTACACTCGACGGCATGTCGTTGGCGCTCAGCAAGCATCCGTCTTTTCGCGGCCGGCCAGGGCCCGTGCTGCTCGTCATCGCCGACGGGGTCGGTATCGCTCCCGATGCTCCGAGCAATGCCGTGACGGTGGCCGACGCGCCCACCCTCGACCGGTTGACGAGCGGCGAGCTGTACGTCGAGCTCGCCGCGCACGGGCCCGCCGTCGGGCTGCCGTCCGACGACGACATGGGCAACAGCGAGGTCGGCCACAATGCGCTCGGGGCCGGCCGGGTGTTCGCACAGGGCGCCAAGTTGGTGAACCACGCGATCGCGAGCGGTGCGATCTTCGAGTCGTCGGTCTGGCACGAGGCGATCGATCACGGCCGCAGCGGCACGATGCACTTCATCGGGCTCCACTCCGACGGCAATGTGCACTCGCACATCGAGCACCTCTACGCCATGCTCCGCCGAGCTGCCGCCGAGGGCGTCACGAGCGCAGCGGTGCACATCCTCCATGACGGACGCGACGTCCCGGCCCGGTCGGCGCTCGGCTACATCGAGCGCACCGAGGCGGTGTTGGCCGAACTCAACGCCGGCGGCGAGGGTCGCGACTTCCGGATCGCCTCGGGCGGCGGCCGCATGACCATCACGATGGACCGCTACGGGGCCGACTGGGGGATGGTCGAGCGCGGATACCGCTGCCACACCTACGGGGTCGGCCGGCCGTTCAGCGCCGCCGCCGACGCGGTCCGCACGATGTATGCCGACGCCGACGCCGACGGCACGAACACCGGCGACCAGTACCTCGCCGAGTTCGTCGTGGTCGACGAGTCGGGTGAGCCGGTGGGCCGCGTCGTCGACGGCGACGCCGTCATCGTGTTCAACTTCCGTGGCGACCGTGCGATCGAGATCTCACGCGCGTACGAGGAACCCGACTTCGACGTGTTCGACCGCTCCGGCCCGAACGGCGAACCGGCACCGACGGTGTTCCTCGCCGGCATGCTCCAGTACGACGGCGACGCCTTCGTCCCGAAGCAGTACCTCGTCGAGCCACCGGCGATCGACCGCACGATGAGCGAGTTCCTCTGCGCCGAAGGCGTGACGTCGTTCGCGGTCAGCGAGACGCAGAAGTTCGGTCACGTCACCTACTTCTGGAAAGGCAACCGCTCGGGCTACATCGACCCGTCGCTCGAGACCTACGTCGAGGTGCCGAGCGACAACGTGCAGTTCGACACCACCCCGGCGATGAAGGTCCGCGAGATCACGGCCGAGGTGATCGACCTGCTCCGCACCGGCCGCTACCGCTTCGGTCGCCTCAACTTCCCGAGCGGCGACATGGTCGGGCACACGGGCAACCTCAACGCGACCGTCGAGGCGATGGAGATCATCGACGAGTGCATGGCCGAGCTGATGACGGTGATCGAGGAGCTCGACGGCGTGCTCGTCTACACCGCCGACCACGGCAACGCCGACGTCATGTACACCGAGTCGAACGGCGTGCGCTCCCCCAAGACGTCGCACACGCTCAGCCCGGTCCCGTTCGCGATCTTCGACCCGAACTACGACGGCGAGTACCACATGGCGGGGCGCCCGGCGCCCGGGCTCGCCAACGTGGCCGCCACCTTGTTCAACCTGCTCGGCTACGAGGCGCCGCCCGACTACCTGCCCAGCTTGATCGAGTTCTGACCGATGCGTTCGCTGGTCGCCGCGATCACGATCACATCACTCCTCGGTGTGGCGGCAGGGACGGCGATGCCGAGCGCGCCACCGGTTGCGGCGACCGTGTCGACCCACTTCGTCGAGTTCGACCAGGGCCCGCCCGGACCGCTCGGGAGCGTCACGTTCATCGGCGATTCCGTCGGGATCGGTGCGGGGCGCTTCGGGCCATCACTCCCCGACCATCTGATCGCCCGCGGGTGGGGGCCGGTCCGGTTCCATGCGGTCGACGGCAAGCGCACCGGCTATCCGCCGGGATGGCCCGACTACTTCAACGCCGTCCCACTGATCGACGAGTGGCAGGCGTCGGGTTGGGACAGCGACACCTGGATCGTCAACCTCGGCGCCAACGACAGCGGCTACTGCAACCGCGACGTCGCGTGCGCCCGGGCATCGATCATGCTCGTCGTCGATGCGATCGGACCTGGCCACCGGATCTGGTGGCCGAAGATCACCCGCTTCTACACGATGCAGCACCAGGCCGACGCGTGGAACACGGCGCTCGACCAGATCGCGGCAGAACGCGACGACTTCTGGACCTGGGACTGGCCGGCCGCGATGCGGGCGCGTCCCGACGTGTACGCCAGTTACGACAACACCCACCTCTACCCCGACGGCTACCGCGAGCGGAGCCGCGCGATGGCCGGGGCGTTCACCGATGCGGTCGCCATGGCGAGCCGCGTCGGCGGGGATGCGCCGACGCCGACCAACGCAGGCGCACCGGCGCGGATCGTGCCGGTCGACCCGGTTCGGTTGCTCGACACGCGCTCCGATCCGACGTCGCGCCTGCATGCCGGCGGGATCGCCACGATCGACGTCGGTGGTGAGGTGCCCGCGTCGGCGACAGCAGTCGCGGTGAACATCGCAGCGGTCGACCCCGCCGCACCGGGCTTCCTGACGGCGTACCCCTGCCACTCGGCGCGCCCGGTCACCTCGGCGGTGAACACCGTCGGCAGGACGCGTTCGGCGAGCACGATCGTCGCACTCTCCCCCGACGACACGCTGTGCGTCTTCTCGTCCGCCGTGTCGGATGTGATCGTCGACCTCCAGGCCGTGTTCGTGCCGGCCGGCACCAGCGGCACCAGCGGCCTGATGCCGCTGCCGGTCCCGCAACGCCTCGTCGACACGCGCGTCACGGGTCGGCGACTGCTGCTCACGCTGCCGGTTCCCGCCGGCGCCGCGATGGCCGCGGTCACCATCACCGCGACCGGGGTCGAAGCTCCGGGGTACGTCACGGCGTACCCGTGCGGGACGCAACCGCCCGAGGTGTCCAACGTCAACGTGCTGCCCGGCGACACGAGCGCCGGCGCCGGTTTCGTGCGCGTCGGAACCCTCGATTCGATCTGCGTGTACGCGTCGTCTCCGATGGACGTCGTGGTCGACCTCACTGCGACGCTCACCCCCGGCGCTGGAATGAGCTACGTGCCTGCGATCCCCCAGCGCGTGCTCGACACCCGGACCGGGCTCGGTGGCTGGCGCCCCGTCCACGGTGCCGGGCAGACCCTGGATGTGGGGGTCGCTCCGGCCGCCGCGGGAGCGGTGAGTGGCACGGTCTCGATCGTCACACCGTCGGCGCCGACATTCGTCGCGGCAGCGCCGTGCGGCAGCACCGCGCCCACGTCGAGCGTCAACGCCGCGCCCGGCGATGTGGTCGCCAACGGCCTGACCGTCGGTGTGGCAGGCGGTCGTGTGTGCTTCACGGCGCGAGCCGCTGGCCACACGCTGTTCGACATCACGGGCTGGTGGGTCGCCACCTGAGCACCGGCGGTGGCCCGACACCGTTCGTGGCGTAGCGCTGGGCACGCGACCGCTACAGTGCCGCCATGGCGTCGAAGTCCGACAAGCTCGTTCATCTCTCGACCGTTCCGTTGTTCGAGGGGTGCAGTCGCAAGGAACTGCAGTCGATCGCCAAGGCCGGTGATGAGGTCACGATGACCGCAGGCACCGTCGTGGTCGAACAGGGCCAGCTCGGTCGCGAGGCGTTCATCGTCCTCGATGGTCGGGTCACCGTGAAGCGAGCCGGCCGGAAGATCGCGTCGCTCGGGTCGGGCACGGTCGTGGGTGAGTTGTCGCTGCTCGATCACGGGCCGCGCACCGCCACCGTGGTCTGCGATACCGACTGCACCCTGTTCGTGATCGACCAGCGGCACTTCCGCGGTGTCATCGAGCAGAGCCCGTCGATCTCGATGAAGTTGCTGGCGACCCTGGCCGGCAACATCCGCAGCCTCGACCGCCAGTACTACGGCTGACGGTGCCGGTGCCTCACGGCACCGGCGACGGGGTTAACCCGCGGATCGCTCACGAAGTAGTTTGGTCAGCGACATGAGCACCCACGCCGCACCACCCGACGCCGCCCCCGACGCGCCCAAGCGGATCAAGCCGCACCAGCTCGCGATCGG
Organism: Ilumatobacteraceae bacterium; assembly: GCA_022843125.1. Lineage (GTDB taxonomy): Bacteria > Actinomycetota > Acidimicrobiia > Acidimicrobiales > Ilumatobacteraceae > Ilumatobacter. Next base: position 5,318 of record JALHOG010000057.1, on the reverse strand, counting down.
GCTCGGTGTCGGCCTCGCCCTGTTCACGGTGATCTCGGGGATCATCCCGCTGATCACCGGCTGGGAGAACGACAACGAGATCCATCGCACGGTGTTCGGGAACGTCCCGGGGCCGCTCAAGGTGGCCTTCTACACGGTGATCCCGGTGATGCTCGTGTGGGGTGCGTTCCAGTTCGCGAACCGCATGAAGAACTGGGAGCGCGGCGCTCCCGCCCAGCGGCGCACCACCACGAAGAACGCAAAGAAGCGGGCCGAGCACTTCCGCGCCGGCGTCTACATGCAGACCCTGCTCCGCGACTCGGCGGCCGGCCTCATGCACTCGATGATCTACTTCGGGTTCCTCGTGCTGATGGGTGTCACGACGGTGCTCGAGATCGACCACCAGCTCCCGGAGGACCTGAAGTTCCTCCACGGCCGCACCTACCAGGCCTACGCGTTCGTCGGTGACGCAGCGGGCCTCGTGTTCACGATCGGCATCGTGTGGGCGATCGTGCGACGGTACGTCCAGAAGCCCTATCGCATCCGCATCAAGTCGAAGCCCGAGCACGCCGTGATCCTCGGGACGTTCCTCGTGATCTCGCTCACCGGATTCGGCGCCGAGATGTTCCGGATCGCTCTCGGCACCGCCGGCGGCGAAGACATGTCGTGGGAGCGATTCAGCTTCATCGGGTACCCGCTCAGCCAGACCGTCGACGGGTTGTCGGTGAGCGCGCTCCAGACGTGGCACCAGTGGTGGTGGGTCGCCCACGCGGTCAGCTTCATCGTGTTCCTCGCAATCCTGCCGATCACGATGTTGCGCCACGTGTTCACGTCGCCGCTCAACATGTACCTCCGCGACAAGGACCGGCCGAAGGGCGCGATGAAGCCCATGCCGAACCTGATGGAGACCGAGCTCGAGACCTTCGGCGCCTCCGTCGTCGAGGACTTCACCTGGAAGCAGTTGCTCGACCTCGATGCCTGCACGATGTGCGGTCGCTGCACGAGCGTGTGCCCGGCCCACGCCACCGGCAAGCCGCTCGACCCGCGCGAGATCGTCCTGAAGTCCGGCGAGGTGATGGCCGCGAGCGGCAGCCCGGTCGTGAGCCCGCCGCTCGGCACCGACAAGGAGATCACGATCGGTGCGAACAACCTCTTCGAGCGGATCACCGCCGAGGAAGTGTGGGCGTGCACCACCTGCAAGGCGTGCGACGAGATCTGCCCGGTCAACATCGAGATCCTCGACAAGATCCTCGACATGCGGCGCTACCTGTCGCTGATGGAGTCGAACTTCCCCGCCGAGCTCGGCAACGCCTACCGGGCGATGGAGAACCAGGGCAACCCGTGGGGCATGAACCAGGGCGAGCGTGGCGACTGGGCGAACGACCTCGCCAACGTCAAGGTCGTCGACCCGGGCGAACCGCTGCAGAGCGAGTACCTCTACTGGGTCGGCTGTGCCGGCAGCTTCGACGACAAGAACAAGAAGGTCACGCAGGCGATGGCCAAGCTGCTGTCGCGCGCCGGCATCGACGTGCGATCCTCGGCCCGTCCGAGATGTGCACCGGCGACTCCGCCCGCCGTTCGGGCAACGAGTACCTGTTCCAGATGCTCGCCACGCCGAACATCGAGATGCTCAACGGCATGGGCGTGAAGAAGATCATCACCCAGTGCCCGCACTGCTTCAACACGTTGCTCAACGAGTACCCGCAGCTGGGCGGCCACTTCGACGTCATCCATCACACCCAGTTGCTCGAGCAGCTCATCGCGAGCGGCCAGCTCGACGTGAGCCAGGCCACCCTCGAAGAGCGCATCACGTACCACGACTCCTGCTACCTCGGCCGCCACAACGACGTCTACTTGGCACCACGAAAGGTGGTCGGGTCGATCAAGGGGATCGAGGTCGTCGAGATGCAGCGCTCGGGCACCACCGGGATGTGCTGCGGCGCCGGCGGCGCCCGCATGTGGATGGAGGAGTCGATCGGCACGAAGGTCAACGACGAGCGTGCGCTCGAGGCGATCTCCACCGGCGCGAGCCGGGTCGCGACCGCCTGCCCGTTCTGCTACATCATGCTCGACGACGGCGTGAAGGGCGCCGGGGTCGAGGAGGACCAGGTGAAGGTCGCCGACCTCTCCATCCACCTCCTCGACGCGATCGAGGCCGGTGAGCGCAAGCTGACGATGCCCGACGCGCCGCTGTTCGTGCCTGGTGATCCGGCCGGCGACGCCCGCGCCGCGGGCGAGCCGGCGGCGAGCGTGCAGGGGTTCGCATCGGTGGCCGTGGCCACCGAGCCCGACAACCTCAAGCTGCTCGTCGGCATCGGACCGGCGATCGAGCAGATCCTCAACGAGGCCGGCATCGCCACCTACGCGCAGCTGGCGAGCTCCACCGTGCAGCAGCTCCAGGACATCCTGCCCGACCTGCACGACAGCCGGGTCGAGCGCGAGGACTGGATCGGCCAGGCGCAGCGCTTCGCTGCAGCCAAGGCGCTCGGCGAGGACCTCGAGGCGCTCGCCCGCGACAACCAGGCCCGCTGAAGCCTCGTTGCGCTCACGTTTGCGCTCACGTCGCGCTCAAGTCATCAGGTCAGGTGGCCGATGAACGGGCATGCTCCGCTGGATTGGGCCCGACGAACTGATGGCGCTGCGGCATGCCGCCACCGTCAGCGACGCTGCGCTCGATCTCGCGTTGCTCCGGGTCGGCGTCCTGGCACCAGCTGATCTCGACGAGATCCGCGACGTGCTGTTGCGCCCAGCGGTGTGCCTGGAGCCCACCCGGAACTGCGACGGGCACCTGATCATCGACATCGTGGAGCGAGGCGACCTGGTCGCCCGCCTCCACCACGACGGTCACCTGTCCCCCCTCATGGCCCAACCGACCGCCGCCTGACGCTCAACCCCCCGTATCGGTGGGCGTTTCGGAGCGGGGCTCGATGTCGACGCCGGCGCCGAGGTGCCAGCGCAGCGCGATCGCGTCGAGCGCTTCGCCGTTCGCGACCGCCGCGGCCTGGACGGCCGCACCGGTTGCGACGGTCTCGTCGGTGTCGGGCACGGTGACCGGCTTGCCGGTGAGGTCGGCCGCGCGTTGCCGGTAGGCCGCCGACCGCGAGCCGCCCCCGACCAGGAAGATCCGCCCCTCGACCGACGCCCCGACCTCGCGGAGCGCGTCGACCCCAGCGAGCAGGCCGCTCAGCACGCCGTCGTGGGCGGCGAGGGCGAGTTGCTCGCGCGTGGTGGCGTTGGTGAGACCGTGGAACGTGCCGGTGGCATCCGGCAGGTTGGGGGTGCGCTCGCCGTCGAAGTACGGCACGAGCGTGACCGTGCCGGGATCGTCGACCGCGGAGAGCGCCAGTGCAGCGAGACCCGGTGCGTCGGTGCCGAGCCAGCGGGCGACCGTGTCGGTGACCTTCGTGGCGTTGAGCGTGCACACGAGCGGTAGGTACGAGCCGCTGGCGCTGGCGAACCCGGCGACGGCGCCGCTCGGATCGCGGGTGGCGGTGGCCGACACGGCGAACACCGTGCCCGAGGTGCCGAGCGAGATGGCGACGTCGCCGGAGCGCAGACCGAGACCGAGGGCGGCGCCCATGTTGTCGCCGCTGCCCGGGCCGACGACCACCGTGCCGGGCACGCCGAGCGCCGCTGCGGCGGCTGCGGTGACGGTGCCCGCGGCCTCGGTCGGGCCGAGCACTGCGGGAATCGCACCGTCCCACGTGCCGTCGGTCGCCAGCTTGAACAGATCACAGAGGTAGTCGCCGGTCGAGGCGTCGAACCAACCGGTCCCCGAGGCGTCGCCGCGGTCGGTGACGTGGGCACCCGTCAACCGCCACGTGAGGTAATCGTGCGGCAGCATCACCCTGGTGGCGCGGGCGAGCACATGGGGTTCGTGCTCGGCGACCCACGCCAACTTGGTGATGGTGAAGGCGGCCACCGGCACGCTGCCCGTGGCTGCGGCCCAACGCTGGGCGCCGAGTTGGGCGACGAGCCGTTCGGCGTTGGGCGCCGACGTGGTGTCGTTCCACAGTTTGGCGGGACGCACAGGATCACCGTCGGCGTCGACGAGCACGAGGCCGTGCTGCTGGCCCGCGATCGAGATCGCGACGATGTCGCTCCGGTGGTCGCCGAGCTGGGCGAACGCCGCGACCAGTGCGTCCCACCAGGCACGCGGGTCCTGCTCGGACACGGGTGGCGTGGTCGGCGGATGCTTGGCCGTCCCGATGGCCACGACCGCGCCGGTCGCGACGTCGCGCGCCTCGACCTTGACCGACTGGGTCGACGAGTCGACCCCGACGACGATCGGCGCGCCCATACTCAGCGGACCGTGTCGATGTGGCGGGCCACGAGGCGCTCGAGGAGCTCCTGACGACCGCTCACCGGCTGCGGCTCGTGGGCCGATGCGACGAGGTCGTCGTGAATCTGCTGCAGCGTGACCGTGCCGTTGAGGATGTCCTGCGCGGACGACTCGTTCCAGCCCGCGTAGCGCTCGTCACGACGGCGGTCGAGCTCGCCCTCGTCGATGATCGACTGGGCGACGAGCAGCGACTTCGCCAGGGTGTCCATCCCACCGATGTGGGCGATGAACAGGTCGTCGCGCGAGATGCTCTGACGGCGCACCTTGCAGTCGAACATCATCCCGCCGGTGGTGAAACCGCCACCCCGGAGGATCTCGATCAGACCGAGGCTCATGCCCTCGACCGAGGTGGGGAACAGGTCGAGGTCCCAGCCCAGCCGGTCGTCACCGGCATTGGCATCGACCGATCCGAAGATGCCGTTGTTGACGGCGGTCGCGACCTCGTGATGGAAGTCGTGACCCGACAACGTGGCGTGGTTGACCTCGATGTTGACCTTGATCTCGTTCTCGAGTCCGTACTTCTGCAGGAACGCGTACACCGCGGCGACGTCGTAGTCGTACTGGTGCTTGGTCGGTTCCATCGGCTTCGGCTCGATCAGCAGCGTGCCCTGGAAACCGATCGCGTACTTGTGCTCGACCACCATCGACATGAACCGGCCGAGCTGGTCGAGCTCGCGCTTCATGTCGGTGTTGAGCAGCGTCTCGTAGCCCTCGCGACCACCCCACAGCACATAGTTCGCGCCGCCCAACTCGTGGGTCTTCTGCATGCAGTGCGCCACCTGCGCCGCCGCGTAGCGGAAGAGGTCGGGGTCGGGGTTGGTCGCCGCACCCGACATGAACCGCTTGTGCGAGAAGGCGTTGGTGGTGCCCCACAGCAGCTTGATCCCCGTGTCGGCCATCTTCTGGCCGGCGTAGTCGACCATCTCGTCGAAGTACCCGCAGGACTCGGCGAACGTCGACCCGGCGGGCGCGATGTCGATGTCAGATCGGAAGAGCG
>JALHOG010000056.1:26889-36180 GCA_022843125.1 Ilumatobacteraceae bacterium | reverse complement strand
GGGCGACATCGAGACCGTCGATGGGCAACGTCGCCATGTCGGCGGCGGTGATCTCCTCATCGATGCCGACGTCACGCTGGAGCTTGCGCACGTCCTTGACCTGCTCGGGCTGGACCAGCGACACGACGACGCCGGTCGCGCCGGCGCGGGCGGTGCGGCCCGAACGGTGGATGTAGGCCTTGTGGTCTTCCGGCGGGTCGTAGTGGACGACCGAGGCGACACCGTCGACGTGGATGCCGCGAGCCGCGACATCGGTGGCGATCAGCGCGTGCGCACGGCCGCTCGCGAACGCGTCGAGTGAACGGTTGCGCTGGTTCTGGCTGAGGCCGCCATGAATCGGCACCGACACCACGTCGAGCTTGCCGAGCTGCTTGGCGAGCCGGTCGGCGCCGTGGCGCGTGCGGCAGAAGATGATCGTCGGCCATGCAGCCTTGACGACGTCGGCGAGCACGTCGTTGCGGTCGGTACGCGAGACACGCCAGAAGCGGTGCTCGGCGGCGCGCACGTCGGGCGTCGCCGCGCCGACCTCGTGCCGCACCGGATCACGCTGGTAGTCGCGGGTGAGCTTGGCGACGTCGCCGTCGAGCGTGGCCGAGAACAGCACGGTCTGACGGTTGGACGGGGTGCGGTCGAGCAGGCGGCGCACGGCGGGCATGAAGCCCATGTCGGCCATTCGGTCGGCTTCGTCGAGCACGACGTACTTCACGGCGGACAGGTCGACGTCACGCCGCTGGATGAGGTCTTCGAGGCGACCCGGGCAGGCGACGAGGATGTCGACGCCACGCTTCAGGGCGGTCAGCTGGCCGCCGTAGCCGACGCCGCCGTAGACGGCGTCGATGCGCAGCCGCCCACTGAACGTGCGGAGCTCGGTGGTGATCTGGTCGGCCAACTCGCGGGTCGGAGCGAGGATGAGGGCGTGCGGCCGGCGGGGCTGGGCGCGCTCGGTGGTGGCGACGACGGGAATGCCGAAGGCGAGCGTCTTGCCGGACCCCGTGGGGGCCCGGCCGAGGACATCGCGCCCGGCGAGCATGTCGGCGATCGTGACCGCCTGGATTTCGAAGGGTTCGGTGATGCCGCGCTGCGCGAGCGCATCGACGACGAACGCCGGCGCGCCGAGATCGGCGAAAGATGTGGACATGGGGAATCGCTTTCCGGCCCGCGCATGTCGCGGGCGTGACAGTGGGTTCTGGGGGGGTTGGGTTGGTTCACGGTGACAAGAGGAACCAACGCCCGTCTGCGAACCCACCGGCGGAAGTTCCACACCGGAGAACGGCAACCCTATCGCCATGCGCCGCGGATCGGCCGCCTCCGTGTCACCCACGCGTTTCCGAGTGGTTCGATCGACACGCCGCGTTCACATTGTCGAAACACGTGCCACCTACGTTCCGCCGGCTATGGACGCAGGAAACAACGCTTGGGTACTCACCTCAGCCGCACTCATCCTCTTCATGACGCCGGGCCTGGCGTTCTTCTACGCCGGCATGGTCCGCTCGAAGAACGTGCTCGGCATGCTGATGCAGAACATCTTCGCGATGGGTCTGATCAGCGTGCTGTGGGCCTTCATCGGGTTCTCGCTCGCGTTCGGTGGTGACGGCAACTTCGTCGGCAACCTCGACTACGCGTTCATGAACGACGTGGCGACGACGATCGACTTCCCCGGGTTCGAGCTCGCCGTGCCCGGCATGACGTTCTTCGCCTTCCAGATGATGTTCGCCATCATCACCCCGGCGCTGATCACGGGTGCGACGGCCGACCGGCTGAAGTTCAGCGGCTACGCGCTGTTCATCGCGCTGTGGTCGCTGATCGTCTACTCCCCCGTCGCCCACTGGGTGTGGGACACGGGCGGGTGGATCTTCGACTCGGGCGCGCTCGACTTCGCGGGCGGCGCCGCGATCCACATCAACGCCGGCGTGGCGGCGTTGGCCGTCGTGATGGTCGTCGGCCCCCGCCGTGGCCACGGCAGCGAGCCGATGCCCCCGCACAACCTGCCGCTGACGGTCCTCGGCACCGGCATCCTGTGGTTCGGCTGGTTCGGCTTCAACGCCGGCTCGGCCCTGCTCGCCGACGGCATCGCCTCCCAGGCGCTCGTCAACACCCACCTCGCAGCGGCCTCCGCGATGCTCGGCTGGCTCGTCGTGGAGAAGATCAAGACCGGTCACGCCACGACCCTCGGCGCCTGCTCCGGTGCGGTCGCCGGTCTGGTCGCGATCACGCCCTGCGCCGGCTTCGTCGGCGGTCTCTCGCCGATCTGGATCGGCCTCATCGCCGGCGTCGTCTGCTACCTCGCCCTCGGCCTCAAGACCGCCCTCAAGCTCGACGACAGCCTCGACGTGATCGCCGTCCACCTGGTCGGCGGCCTCATCGGCACGATCCTGCTCGGCTTCTTCGCCGACGACACGGTCAACGCCCTGGGCGACGGCCTCTTCTACGGCGGTGGCGGCGAGCTCCTGAAGGACCAGGTGCTGGCCGCCCTCGGCGTGATGGTGTTCTCCGGCGTGGTGACCTACATCCTGGCGACGATCGTGCAGAAGACGATCGGCCTGCGGGTCGACGAGGACGGCGAGCTGACCGGGCTCGACCAGAGCCAGCACGCAGAGTCGGCGTACCAGCCGTGATCCTCGTGACCGACACCCCTCACATCGTCCGCATGCACGTCCCGACAGGAGCCATGTCATGAAGCTCGTCACCGCGATCATCAAGCCGTTCAAGCTCGACGAGGTGAAGGACGCCCTCAAGGCCGCCGGCGTCGCCGGCATCACCGTCGGCGAGGTCCGCGGGTTCGGCCGCCAGGGCGGCCATACCGAGACCTACCGCGGCGCCGAGTACAAGATCGACTTCGTCCCCAAGGTCCAACTCGAGATCGTCGTCGACGACGGCGCCGTCGACACCGTCATCGACACGATCACCACCGCCGCCGCCACCGACAAGATCGGCGACGGCAAGATCTGGGTCACCGACGTCGAACGACTCGTGCGCATCCGCACCGGCGAAGAAGGCCCCGACGCCATCTGACTCATTCCGTTACACCTGCGACAGGATTTCGGCGGCATCAGACACCGGGATCGCGGGAACGAGCTGCCAAGATGCGTGACGGGACGACGGGTCTCGAGTCCGGAGGAGCGCCATGAAGCTGGTCACCGCGATCATCAAGCCGTTCAAGCTCGACGAGGTGAAGGACGCGCTCAAGTCGGCGGGTGTCGCCGGCATGACGGTTGGCGAGGTGCGTGGCTTCGGTCGCCAGGGTGGGCACACCGAGACCTATCGCGGCGCCGAGTACAAGATCGACTTCGTGCCGAAGGTGCAACTCGAGATCGTCGTCGACGACGGTCAGGTCGATCTCGTGGTCGACACGATCGTGCGGGCGGCGGCCACGGGCAAGATCGGCGACGGCAAGATCTGGATCACCGACGTCGATCGCATCGTGCGCATCCGCACGAGCGAAGAAGGCACCGACGCCGTCTGACCGCAGGTTCGGGTCATGGCCGTTGCCTGTGACCCGTATCACGTGCGGCCGCGCATCCGCCGCTCGCCGCCGGAACGTAGTCACTGCTCATGGCTCGCTACTCGACCACCGTCCGCTCCCCCTTGGCCCCCGAGGATGCGTTCGCGTACATGGCCGACCTGCGGAACTTCGAGCGCTGGGACCCGGGTGTCACCCGCGTCGTCCAGGTCGTCGGTGACGGTGGCGGTCCCGATTCGGTGTTCGACGTCACGGTGAAGTCGATCGGCGGCGGGACCACGTTGCGCTACGTGACGAAGCGCTACGCCGCCCCCCACACGGTCACGGCCGAGGCGCGCAGCTCGATGCTGACGTCGATCGACCGCATCGACGTCGCCCCCGACGGTGAGGGCAGCCTCGTCACCTACGACGCCGAACTGAAGTTGAACGGCGTGTTGGGCGTGTTCGATCTGGGGCTGCGGCTCGCCTTCGCCCGCATCGGTGACCGCGCCGCCGCCGGGCTCGAACGGGCGCTCGACGGCGAGCGGATCGGTCGATGAACCTGCGCCGACGACTGGCCGATCTCGCCGACGCAGCCCTCGAGCTCCCCGTCGCGCCGAGCTTCACGAAGCTCGGGTACCTCGCCCGCAAGCGCACCGACGGCTGGCGCGACCTCGACACCTACGACCTGACCGGTCGGACCGTGGTCGTCACCGGAGCGACCTCCGGGCTCGGCAAGGAGGCAGCCCGACAGATGGCGAGCATGGGCGCCCGGGTCGTGGTCGTCGGTCGCAACCCCGGCAAGACCGATCGGGTCTGCGACGAGTTGGTGTCGTCCACCCGTGGCACCGTCGAGCGAGCGATCGCCGACATGGGCGAACTCGACACGGTCCGCGCGCTCGCCGACGAACTCTCGGCCCGGTACCCCACGATCGATGCGCTGGTGCACAACGCCGGCGCGCTCAGCGCCGCTCGCACCACCAACAGCGACGGCGTCGAGGTCACGGTCGCGAGTCAGGTGCTCGGGCCGTTCCTGCTCACGTCACGCCTGCTCCCGAACCTGGCGGCGTCCGCACCGGGCCGCGTGATCACGGTCTCGTCGGGCGGCATGTACGCGACAGGGCTGACGGTCCGACGGCTCGAGATGCCGGCCGGCGAGTACGGCGGGAGCGAGCAATACGCCCGCGCCAAGCGCGCCCAGGTCACCCTCAACCAGATGTGGGCCGAGCGGGTGCCGGCATCGTCGACCGTCTTCCACGCGATGCATCCCGGGTGGGCCGACACCCCGGGCGTCGAGGCGTCGCTGCCGACCTTCCGCAGGATCACCGGGCCACTCCTGCGCGACCTCGGCCAGGGCGCCGACACGATGGTGTGGCTCGTCGCCGACGACGAGGCCAGGTCGCTGTCGGGTTCGTTCTGGCACGACCGCCGGGTTCGCTCGATCCACAAGACGCCGTCGACCAAGCGGGCAGACACAGCAGAGCGTCGACGCGACCTGTGGGCGTGGTGCGTCGAGCGCACCGGCGTCGACGACAGCACGTTCGGCGGAGCCGTCGCCCCGTGACCGACGCGTCGCCGCGCCAGCGGATCGCCGTCGTCGGCTCGGGCATCGCCGGGCTCACGTGCGCGCACGTGCTCGGCCCGCACCACGACGTCGTGATCTACGAGGCGGCACCGCGACTCGGCGGGCACTCGAACACCGTCGACGTCGACGACCCCGTGGCGGGCACGGTGGCGGTCGACACGGGTTTCATCGTCCACAACGACCGCAACTACCCGAACCTCGTGCGGTTGTTCGACGAACTGGCGGTGCCGACGTTCGACACCGAGATGAGCTTCGCCGTCACCGACCGCGATCCCGGCTCCCCGACGCTCGGCTTCACCTACCGGGCAACGTCGCCCAACACCGTGTTCGCCGACCGGCGCAACCTGGCGAGCCCCGCCATGTGGCGCATGCTGCGTGACATCTCGCGCTTCTACCGGGCAGCCAACGCCTTCCTCGCCGGCGGCGACGAGACCACGAGCCTCGCCGAGTTCCTCGAGGCCGGCCGGTATTCGCAGGAGTTCGTCGACCTGCACCTGATCCCGATGGGTGCCGCGGTGTGGTCGGCCGACCCCCGCACGTTCGCCGAGTTCCCGGCACGCTCGCTGCTCACCTTCCTGCACAACCACGGCCTGCTCGGCCTCCGCGACCGGCCGCAGTGGCGGTCGATCCGTGGTGGCAGCCGGGTGTACGTGAATGCGATCGCCGCTCGGTTCGGCGGTGCGATCCGGATGGGGTCGCCGGTGCTCAGCGTCGCACGCCACGGCGCCGGCGCCGACCGACGTGTCGACGTCGCCACTGCGGCAGGCACCGACACGTTCGACAGGGTGATCATCGCGGCACACAGCGACCAGGCGCTGGCGATGCTCGCCGAACCGTCGGACGTCGAGCGTGACGTGCTCGCGGCGGTCCGCTATCAACCCAACCGCGCCACGCTCCACACCGACACCTCGCTGCTGTCGCCGCGACGTCGTGCCTGGGCAGCGTGGAACTACGACTGCCGCCCCGACCACGACGGCGCCGCCGCCACGGTCACCTACGACATGACCACCCTGCAGCACCTACCCGGCTCGCAGCGCTACCTCGTGAGCCTCAACAGCGACGAGCACATCGACCCGGCGCGTGTGATCGCCTCGTTCGACTACGCCCACCCGTTCTTCGACGGTGCGGCCATCGCGGCGCAGTCGCGCTTCGATGCCGTCGACGGTGTCGATCTGGTCCACTTCTGTGGCGCCTGGTGGGGCCACGGCTTCCACGAGGACGGCATGCGTTCGGGCCTGCGGGTCTGCGAACGGATCGGTGTGCGCTGGCCGAACCCGCCGACTCTGCCGACTCCGGGCCGACCCGCTCGGGTTCCCGACCGCGCTGCACCGGCGCACGAGCCGGTGTGATCGCGCTCCCTCCCTCGATCTGCACCGGCGAGGTGTTCCACCGCCGCGAGCATCCGACGGTGCACGAGTTCACGTACCCGGTCAGCTACCTGCTGTTCGATCCCGACCAGCCCGGCGCCGTCGCCGACGCCCATCCGCTGTGGTCGTCGAGCCGGCCCGCGCCGGCCCGGTTCCGGACGTCCGACTACGGCGACGGGACCTCCCGGTCGCTCGGCGAGCAAACCCGCGCCGATCTCACACCCGTGCTCGGCATCCGACCCACAGGGCCGGTGCGCATGCTCACCCAGTGGCGGCGCTGGGGATGGATGTTCAACCCGATCAGCGTGGTGCTGGTCTGGCACGACGACGCGAGCCCGGTGGGCGCCGTGCTCGAGGTCACGAACACCCCATGGAAGGAACGTCATCGCTACCCCACGCCGCTCACGGCCGGCACCGATGGCGGGCTCACGGCGACGATCGACAAGGTCCTGCACGTGTCGCCGTTCCTCGACGAGGCATACCGCTACGACGTCTCGTTGCGTCACCACGGCACCGGTGAGCACGGCACGATCACGTTCGGGATCGGCGTCGCAGCCGCCGCCACCGGCGTGCGTGTGCTCACCACCGAGATGCGGCTCCAGCATGCACCCGCCGATCGCCGGGCGCTCGGCGATGCGCTCCGCCGGGGCGGCCTGCCGACCCATCGGGTGTCGGCCGGCATCCACACCCAGGCTGCACGTCTGTGGCGCGCCGGCGTCCCGTTCGTCCCCCACCCGCGCCGCCGCGCGGGCGACCGGGTGGAGCGAGTGACCTGACATGGCCGAGATCTCGTTCCCCGGCGGCTTCGTCCGCGACGACCGACTGCTCGCACACGCCGACCGTGGGGTCGTGGCAGCGATCGTGCGGAGCATCGGCCGCGTTCCCGGCCACGGGGCCCGCGCCGTCATCGTCGGCCTCCTCGGTCGACTCCGCCACGACGAGCTCACGGTCCACGAACGGATCGACGGTCGGCCCACCCGATCGGCAACGTACGGGCGGCCCGGCACCCTCCACGCCATCGCCACCGTCCACGATCCGCGTGCCTATACCGCGGTCGCGACCGAGGGTTCGATCGGCCTCGGTCGCGGGTTCATCGAGGGATGGTGGTCGAGCGACGACCCGGTCGCCGTGGTCCGGGTGATCATCCGCAACATGGGCCCGCTCGACCGTGCCCGCAACCGGGTCACGCAGTACACCGCACCGGTGACCGACCGCGTGCGCCGCGCCCTGCCGCGCGACACCCGCGACCGGAACCAGGACGACATCGCCGCCCACTACGACATCGGGAACGCGTTCTTCGAGCTGTTCCTCGACGAGACGATGACGTATTCATCGGCGGTCTTCCCCGACCTCGCCGCGCCCGAATCGACGTCGCTCGCCGACGCCAGCCGCCACAAGATCGACGTCCTGTTGCGCAAGCTCGGCATCGACGAGGGCCACCACCTGCTCGAGATCGGCACCGGATGGGGCGGGCTCGCCATCCGCGCGGCCGGTACCACCGGGTGCCGGGTCACGACGACGACCATCTCGTCGGAGCAGTTGCGCGAGGCCCGGCAGCGCGTCGAGGTCGCCGGGTTGAGCGACCGCATCGATCTCCTCGACCGCGACTGGCGCGACCTCGCACCCCCTGGTGGCGAGCGGTTCGACCGTGTGGTCTCGGTCGAGATGATCGAAGCGGTCGACTGGCGGGACTACGACGAGTACTTCGCGACGATCGAACGCTCCCTCGCTCCCGACGGCGTGGCCGCGATCCAGGCGATCTGCCTGCCGGACGATCGGTGGGAGCGGGCCAAGAACACGGAGGACTTCATCCGCCGATTCGTGTTCCCGAACGGCTACCTCCCCTCGGTGGCTGCCATCCGGGCATCGGTGAGCCGGGCGACGAACATGCGCGTCGTCGACGTCGACGACCTCGCCCCGCACTACGCCGAAACGCTGCGCCAGTGGCGGGAGCGCTTCGACGCCCGCCTCGACGAGGTGCGGGCGCTCGGGCTCGACGACCGGTTCTGCCGACTGTGGCGCTTCTACCTCGCCTACTGCGAAGCCGGCTTCCACGAGCGCCACTGCACCGTGGTGCACGTGGTGCTGGCCCGATGACCCGATTCTCGGACGGGTGTTCTCGCCGCTCAGCGCGCTTTTTCCGGCGTTCTGCATCCACCAGGGGGGTCAGCTCCGTAGAACCGCACATCCCCATCCCATCCCCAACCCCCCTGGGAGAACACAACATCATGCGTGCAACATTCCGCCGAACCAGTGCCGTGGCCATCGTGGCTGCGCTGACCCTCGCCGCTTGCGGTGACGACGCCAACGACGACGCCACCCCTGCCACCTCGGCAGCACCCGCGACCGACGCTCCCGCAGAGACGGCAGCCGAAGGCCCGGGCACCATCGTCGACGTCGCCGTCGGCGCCGGCACCTTCACCACCCTCGTCGCCGCCGTCCAGGCCGCCGGCCTGGTCGAGACCCTGTCGGGCGACACCGAGTACACGGTGTTCGCGCCGACCGACGAAGCGTTTGCGGCCGCCCTCGTGGCGCTCGACCTCACCGCCGAGGAGCTCCTCGCCGACACCGAGACCCTGTCGGCGATCCTCACCTACCACGTCGTCGCCGGTGAGGTGCCGTCCAGCCAGGTCGTCACCCTCGACGGCCAGGAAGTCGAGACCGTCAACGGCGCCTCCGTCACCATCTCGGTCGACGGCGACACCGTCATGGTCAACGACGCCACCGTGACTGCCGTCGACATCGACGCCAGCAACGGCATCATCCACGTCATCGACTCGGTGCTCCTGCCCCCGAGCGAGTGATCCCCCCTGTGTCGGGGGGGGGGGGGGGGGGGCCGGCCCCCCCCCCCCCCGGGCCCCCCCCCCCCAAACCCCCCCCACCCCCCCCCCCCCCAACCA
>JALHOG010000056.1:0-26879 GCA_022843125.1 Ilumatobacteraceae bacterium | reverse complement strand
TCATGGCCCGCCACCCCGACACGGCGTTCCACCAGCCCGAACACCAGGCACAGCACCAGCCGACGAACCGTCCAGCGCACACTCAGGATCCGACGAACTCGACCATGTCGCTCGCAGCACTGCAAGCCCCGCCGGGCATGCGCCGCTACCATCCGCACCTAGCGATGGTTGCGCCGCACGAGCCCCTCACGATCGATCAAGCATTCGCGTCCGGTCACGAGCACGCCCTGAAGATGGCGTACGAGTCACTCGGGGGCACGGTGTTCGGTCTCTGCAGACGAGTCCTCCCTCAGCACCAGGCCGAGGAGGTGACCCAAGACGTGTTCGTCTCGGCGTGGCGCAAACGGGATCAGTTCGATCCCGGCAAAGGCACCCTCGCCGGCTGGCTGGTCGGGATCACCAAGCGCCGCATCATCGATCACCTCCGTTCCGAGCGTCGCCACAGCGACCGCAGGGCCGAGCTGGCCGGCGACGCGACCACGGCATCCAACCCATCCGCTCCCCCGTCCGGCGCCGAACTGTCGGTCGAAGCAACCGAGATCGACTCGATCGCCAACAAGATGATGCTGGTCGATGCTCTCCGGAGCCTCACCGACCGGCCCCGTCAGGTCATCGAGCTCGCCTACATCCACGACCTCACGCACCACGAGATCGCTGAGCGCACCGGTATCCCACTGGGAACGGTGAAGAGCGACATCAGGCGTGGGCTCGAATCCATCCGCGGCCATCTGGAGACAGGCCATGAATGACGACATCGGACAATCCAACCGGGACCACGATCTCCTCGAGATCGAGGCATTGCTGCGGTCGTTGACCGCAGATGATCTGGTCACGCCCGAGGCTCCCCCGGCCCCCGTCTGGGCCGGGATCGAGGCCGAGCTGACCCGGACGGGCGACATCACCCCGCGTCGCTCGTCGGCTGCGTCGATCTACGGCGCGCCGACCACACCGTCGCCGGTGCGTTCGCTCGACGAGCATCGCTCCCGCCGCAGCGTTGGCGGTCGGCCGCTGCTCGCCGCTGCCGCCGCGGTCACGCTGCTGGTCGCCGGCGCGATCGCAGTCGTCGCCACCCGTGGCAACTCGCCCGAGGTCGTCGCCACCGCCCAGCTCGCCTGGGACCCCGAGGAGTTCGACCCGCTGGGCGAGAACGCGTCGGCCCGTGCCGAATTGGTCGAGCGCAACGGCGGGTACGAGATCGTGCTCACCGACGCCGCGCTCACCGAGAGCGTCGAGCAGGGTGCCGACCTCGAGCTGTGGCTGATCAGCCTCGACTCCGACGGCGCGCCCGCCGACGTCCAGCCCGTTGCGCTGGTCGATGCGGGTTCCCCCGGCACCTACGCCGTGCCGGCCGAACTCGACCCCGACACGTACACCGTCGTCGACATCTCGATCGAGCCCCGCGACGGCGACGAGGCCCACTCCGGCCGCTCGATCCTCCGCGGCGAACTCACTGCGTGACGGTCGGACAGCCGCCATCCCCTAGGTTCTCCGCATGGCCGAACGGTGGACTGCGCAGTGGAAAGAGCTCTATGCGGAGGTGATCACGACGGGTCTGTGCACCGGATGC
Source organism: Ilumatobacteraceae bacterium (assembly GCA_022843125.1). Classification (GTDB taxonomy): domain Bacteria; phylum Actinomycetota; class Acidimicrobiia; order Acidimicrobiales; family Ilumatobacteraceae; genus Ilumatobacter. Next base: position 25,312 of record JALHOG010000056.1, on the reverse strand, counting down.
GCCGGCTGCGTGGTGACCTGCCCGCATGACGTGATCGGGTACGAGCACGAAGAGGGCAAGTACATCCCGTTCCACCTCGAAGAAGAGCTCGGGCTCGACAACTGCATCCACGGGCTCGGCGCCGGAGGCGGCTGCACCACCTGCACCCGGGCGTGCCCCCGGTTCCGGGCGTGGGAACCGTCGGCCGACATGCACCTGTTCGGCCGGGTTCGTGAGCCCGACGAGATGGCCGGCATCTGGCGGGCGCTCCACCTCACCCGTGCGAGCGACGAGATGGTCCACAAGATGGGCCAGGACGGTGGCCTCGTCTCGGCGATGCTGATCTGGTTGCGCGAGCACGACTACATCGACGCCGCGCTGGTGTCAGGCGTCGAGGCCGACGACGCGTGGAAGGCCAAGCCGGCCGTGGTGTCGACCCGAGACGAGATCCTCGCCACCGCCGGATCCCGCTACACGTACTGTGCGAACCCGCTCGCCCTGCCCGAGGCCCGCGAGCGCGGATTCGAGCGACTCGCCCTGGTCGGGATGGGCTGCCAGACCTCCTCGCCACCCACCATGTGGGACCGCAAGGCGGGCAAGGTGGCCAAGCCGTTCCTGTTCAACATCGGGCTGCTGTGTTCCAAGACGTTCGACGACGCGATCTTCACCGAGCTGTTCGAGGCCAAGTACGGCCTCAAGAAGCAGGACATGGTGAAGATGAACATCAAGGGCGTGTTCCAGATCTGGATGAAGGACGGCTCGTACCACGAGATCGACCTCAAGGAGTGCCACGGCTGGACCCGCACCGGCTGCAAGGCGTGCCCCGATTTCGCCGCCGAGCACGCCGACGTGTCGACCGGCGGCATCGGTGAGGACAACGACTGGACCCTCACGATCGTGCGCACCGACCTCGGCGAGGAAGTGATCAACCGGATGATCGCCGACGGCTCGATCATCGCCCGTCCGGCTCAGGAGGACGAGAAGGCCATGAAGCTGCTGCGGATGCTGTCGATCGTCAGCCGCCGACGCTGGCCCAACGACGCCGACCCCGCACCGGCGATCGGTGTCCCGCCGCCCAAGAAGAAGGTCGCCCCGGCACCCGAGCCGGAACCAGCACCCGCCGGCTGATCAACCCGGCGAGTTGCACGCCGCGAGCGAATCCTCGAAGCGCTGCATGATCTGCACGGCCTGCTGCTGACCCTCGGCAGCCTTGGCTGCGACGTCGTCGAAGTCGGTGAACCCCGTCGCCTCGGACTCGGTGAGCTCGAACCCCTCGACCTCGGCCTTCATGCACGTCTTCACCGAGTCGGGCACGTCGAGCGTGTCGACCATCTCGTCGGCGAGCTCCTTGGCCGGGGGGGCGAGGTTGCCGCATGCCGTGAGCACGAGCGTGCCGGCAGCGAGCAGGAGGACCGACGAACGACGCAGCTTCACAGTCCTCAGAGGCTACCGACGAACATCTGGTGCCGGGCACCGGACGTGAGGTCAGCGTTGGACGGAACCGGGGATCACGACGGTGCCGCACCGGTCGCAGCGCAGCGCCCGGAGTTGATGGCCCGACGCCTCCGACGACAGTGACAGCTCGAGATTGGGCGCCCGTTCGGGAACGAAGCCGATACCGGGGGCCCGCCCGATGAGCGCGCCCGCATGGAGCGCCTCGTGACACTGCGGACAGTGTGCCACCCGCTTCGAACCGACCACCGAGTGATCACCCTACGCGGTTCTGAACCCTCGACTCGCACGCTGCGCGTCAGGAACCGGCGAGCACGATCGCGCGGGTGAACACGGCATCGAGCATCGCCTCGGTCAACCGGCCCGTGAACGTGTTCTGCTGGCTCGGATGGAACGAGCAGATCAGGGTGCTGCCATCGCCGATCGGCACCTCGACGCCGTGCCCGAACCGTGGGCGCGGTGACACGCCGAGATGACGGCAGGCGGCGTCGAACCCGAACTGGCCGAGGCACACGATCACCCGCACGTGGCGGAGCAACGCCAGCTCGCGGGCGAGGAACGGTGCGCACGCATCGCGCTCGACCGGGAGCGGCTGGTTGCCCGGCGGGGCGCACTTCACCGCCGCGGTGACCCACGCGCCGTCGAGCGCGAGGCCGTCGGTGGCCGCCACCGATGTCGGCTGGTTGGCGAGGCCGGCCCGGTGCATCGCCCGGAAGAGCCAATCGCCGCTGCGATCGCCGGTGAAGACCCGGCCGGTGCGGTTCGCGCCGTGCGCCGCCGGCGCCAAGCCGAGCACGAGGATCCTCGCAGCGGGATCACCGAAGCCGGGGATCGGCCTGCCCCAGTACTCCTGGTCGCGATACGCCGCCCGCTTCTCGACGGCAACCTGCTCGCGCCACGCGACCAGGCGCGGGCAGGCCCGACACCCGATCACCTCGCCCTCCAGCTGGGTCAGCAGCCGGCGGGCATCGGGTTGGCGGGGAACGGAGCGACGCACCATGGGTTCCGACAGTAGGTTGACCGGCGTCATGGCGCGCACGACGTCCACCTCATCACCCTCCGGCACCGGTTCGAAGCGATCCGGTGCGAAGCAGGCCGGGCCGACGGTCACCACGGTGCTCCTGGTTCGCCACGGGCAGACCCCGACGACCGGCAAGCTGCTCCCCGGCCGCGCCCCCGGTCTGCACCTCGCCGACACCGGAATCGCCCAGGCCGAACGGGCCGCCGAGCGGATCGCCGAACTCGGCCGTGTCGACGCCGTCTACACCTCCCCGCTGGAACGCGCCAGAGAGACCGCCGCCCCGATCGGCCGGGCCCGGGGGCTGCGGGTCAAGGTCGACCGCGGCCTGCTCGAGTGCGATTTCGGCGACTGGACCGGGGCCGAACTGGCGGCGCTGATGAAGCTGCCCGAGTGGCGCACGGTCCAGAAGGCACCCTCGACGTTCCGCTTCCCGAACGGTGAGAGCTTCACCGAGATGCAGACCCGCATCGTCTCCGCGCTCGACCGCCTGCGCGCAGCGCACCCCGGCGGGGTGATCGTGTGCGTCAGCCACGCCGACCCGATCAAGGCCGCGATGGCGCACGCGCTCGGCACCCATCTCGACCTGTTCCAGCGGATCGTCATCTCGACGTGCTCGATCAGCGCCATCGGGTACACCACCGACGGGCCGATCGCACTCACCGTCAACTCGACGGGCGGTTCGCTGCGGGAGCTGGCACCCTCGTGAGGCGGCACGGGTGAGCGACATCTACTACGAGTTCGAGGGCGTCGACACGTTCACCACCGGGGCGGTCGGTCGGCCGGGCGCTCGCACGTTCTTCCTCCAGGCCCGCCAGGACCGGACGCGTGTCGCGGTGAAGTGCGAGAAGCAGCAGGTGGCGGCGATCGCCCAGCACCTGCGGCGGGTGCTCAACGACCTGCCCCCACCCGAGGACCGTCCGGTCCCGGCCGCGCTCGAACTCGTCGAGCCGGTCGAGCAGGCATTCGTGCTCGGCGCGATCGGCCTCGGCTACGACCGTTCCTCCGACCGGCTGGTGGTCCAGCTCGAGGAGATGGTCCTCGTCGACGACGACGGTGACGAGTTGCCCGGCCACGACGGGCGCGTCCGGCTGTACGTCACTCGTGGCCAGGCTGCAGCGTTCTGCGAACACGCAGACCGCATCGTCAGCGCCGGTCGCCCCGACTGCCGATGGTGCAGCCTGCCGATCGATCCCGACGGGCATGTGTGCCCGCGGATGAACTGACCCGGTGGAGCCCGTGGCCGCCCCCGAGCTGCTCGCGACCGAAGCGATCCCTGACCCGATCGCGTTCCTCATGCACGCCGACCCGGAGATCGAGGGTCGTATGCCGTGGAGCTCCAACGCGACGTTCCTCGTGACGATGCGCTGCGACGACGCCGAACAGCAGGCGATCTACAAGCCGGTGCGCGGCGAGCGCCCGCTCTGGGACTTCGAGCCGGGGCTGCACAAACGCGAGCGTGCGACCTACCTGTTGAGCGAGCAGCTCGGCATCGCCGCCGTGCCGCCCACCGTCATCCGCGACGGCCCCCTCGGGGAGGGCTCGTTCCAGTGGTTCGTTGATGCCGACCACAGCGAGCACTACTTCACCGTGTTCGAGCAGCGCGGCGACCTCCACGAGCAGCTCCGCGCGATCGCCGTGCTCGACGTGCTGGCCAACAACACCGACCGCAAGTCGGGCCATTGCCTGCTCGCCCACGACCGGGTCTGGGCCATCGACAACGGGTTGTGCTTCAGTGCCCCGTACAAGCTGCGCACGGTGATCTGGGAGTTCGGCGGCGAACCGATCCCCGAGCCGCTGCTCGATCGCGTCGTCGCGATGGCCGATCGGGTCCCGATCGACGTCGCCGCGCTGCTCGACGACGACGAGATCGCCGCATTCCGGCACCGGGCGGCAACGCTCGCAAGCGAAACCGTCCTGCCGGTCGACACGACCGGACACCGCTACCCCTGGCCGCTCGTGTGAGCAGCGCCGCAGGCGGTGTCCGGCGTGGATGACGACACCGACGAGCTCGACGCGTTGATCCACGCCGTCGACCTGGACGGCCTCGTGCGGCTCATCGACGGCCAGTGCACGTCGCACGACTGGCGCGGCCTGCTCCGGCTCCGCGACCGCTGCCGCGCCGCCACACGCGAGACCGGTCGGCAGCTGTGGCCGGCCGCGACCCTCGCCGAGTACCGCCTCGCCTTGATCGCCCCGCCCGAGTGGGCGGCGCGTGTGCTCGACGGCGAAGCGGGACGGTTCACGGTCGGCCCGCTGTCGGAGGTCGCCGCCCAGCACCACACCTGGGCGGAGCTCGCTCCCCACATCGAGCCCGCCCCCGTGGCGTTGTACGTCGCCCACGAGCGGGCGATCCGCGGCGAGGTCATCGATCCGGCGACGCTCGCCGACCTGCCGCCCGTGCTCGACATCCCGGCGGCGCTGCAGCCGTGGGAGCCCACCTACCCGTTGTCGACGTACAGCGACGCCGGTGCCGAACACCCCGAGCCGGCTGCGACGCCGCTCACGGTGTCCGTCGATGTCACGCCCGGTGAGGCGATCGACGACGCAGCGACCGAGCTGGCCGTCCGCCACCTCGTCGAGCCGTGGACGTCGTCGTCGACCGGCCGGGCGGAGACGGTGTGCGTCGAGGGTGACCATCGGGCCGCGATCGGGGCGCTCGGTGTGCGGTCGGCGCGCATCGCCGAGATCGAGGCGAACGAGGCACTGGCCTGGCTGGCCTGGGCGGGGGCGTCCGGTGGGGCCCAGGGGCGCCGGCGGGGGATGGCGAACGGCCGGTTCTCGATGTGGTGGCTGCTCGGCGCGCTCGGCGACCTCCACGATCACTGGCCGCCCACGAGCGCGGACGTCACGGCGTTGCTGGCCGAGCTCGAGTGGTACCGCTGGGACGCCCACGAGCCCGCCGGCGGCTGGCGGCTGCAACTGGCGATCGCCGACCCGGCCGAGGGCATCGCCTGGGCGATCAACGCGTCCGATCAGGCGTGAGGTCGGTCGCCGAGCGACCCGCGCTCAGGCGGCGTTCAGTCGCCGGTGGTGTTGACGATCAGCACGTCGCACGGCGCCTTCTTGAGCACGTCGGTGGCGACCGAGCCGAGCAGGCGGGCCATCCCCTGCACGCGCCGGTTGCCGACGACGATCGTCCTGGCGCCGACCCGTTCGGCCTCCTCGCAGAGCACGGTCGCCGGGTCTCCCTCGCCGACCGAGCGGGTCACCGAGCCGTGCGGGAGCTGGCGGGCGAGGTCGTCGAGGAACTGGCCGACCTCGGCCACCCAGTCGGTCTGGAAGCGATCGGAACCGACGCCGACGCTCACGGACGAACCGCGGTCGGCGCACATCACGACGTGGAGGTTGCTCCCGTAGGCAGCTGCCAGCTCGGCCGCCGCGACCGCCGCCTTCCGTGCGGTGTCGGACCGATCGACCCCGACGACGACATCGTTCATGTGCTCCGCTCCCCCGTGTGATCGTGCGGCCGGTCGGCCGATCGGCATCAGCATGGCACACCGGTGGATCGGCGCGCTCGGCTCGGTCGGCCTCACGCTGCGAGCGAGGAGGGGATCGCGGGGATGAACGCCGTCGCGCCGAGGCCACGTGTTCATGAGCGCGATACCCGCAGGACGCTCAGCGGCAACCTGTTGCTCACTCACGCTTCGTACGGTCGTCCTGTCACCGAAGGTCCGGCGGACCCCGACCGAATCAGGAGCACACTCGATGCACTCACACCCGCGGCGACGGCGCGCGATCGGCGCGCTCGTCGGAACCACCCTGCTCGTCACCAGCCTCGGAGCCGGTGCTGCCCTGGCCGGTGGGCAGACCGCCCGCCAGCGGGCGTTCGTGCACGTCGGCACCTTCGACGTGCGGCTCAACGGCAGCTCCGTCGCTGAGATCGTCGACGCCACGAAGGACGGCACGACGCTGATCTACACCGACAGCGCCGAGGGCGAGATCGGGTTCGTCGACATCTCCGACCCCGCTTCCCCCGCGCCCGCCGGCACGGTGGCGGTCGGTGGTGAACCGACGAGCGTCGGCATCACCTCGAAGTACGCGCTCGTCGCCATCGACACGAGCAACGGCGACTTCGACCGTCCGACCGGCGAGCTCCTGGTCCTCGACCTGGCCAGCCGCACGGTCGTGAAGAGCCTCCCGCTGGGCGGCCAGCCCGACTCCGTGGCGATCTCCCCCGACCAGCGCTACGCCGCGATCGTGATCGAGAACCAGCGCGACGAAGACGAGAACGACGGTCTGATCCCGCAGCTCCCCGCGGGTCGGTTGGTCGTCGTCGACCTGCGCGGCTCCCCGGACTGGTGGCCGTTGCGCTACGTCGACTTCACCGGGCTCGCGATGGCCGATGCGTCCGACCCCGAGCCGGAGTTCGTCGACATCAACGAGCGCAATCAGGCGGTCGTGACACTGCAGGAGAACAACCACCTCGCGGTCGTGAACCTGCGGAACGGCCGGATCATCGGCGACTTCCCCGCGGGAACGGCCGATGTCGTCAACATCGACGCCACCGAGGACGAGCTCGGGCCGCAGGGCAACGGGATCATCTCGCTCACCGAGTCGATCACCGACCGGCGCCGTGAACCCGACACCGTCGGCTGGCTCACGTCGAACACCTTCGCGATCGCCAACGAGGGCGACTACGAGGACGCCAACGGCGTCGAGGGTGGGAGCCGCGGCTTCACCGTGTTCCGCACCGACGGCACGATCGTCTACGAGTCGGCCGAGTCGTTCGAGCACGCCCAGATCAGCGCCGGCCACTACAACGAGGGCCGCTCCGAGAACAAGGGCGGCGAGCCCGAGGCGCTCGAGGTCGGCACCTTCCGCGGTACGCGCATGCTGTTCGTCGGCGCAGAGCGCGCCAACGTGATCGGGGTGTACGACGCATCCGGCAGGACCCCTGAGCTCCTCCAGCTCCTCCCGACGGGCATCGGCCCGGAGGGCCTGAAGGCGATCCCCAAGCGCAACCTGCTGGTGGCGGCGGCGGAGACGTCGGTCGACGATCTGATCCCGTCGATGATCACGATCTATCGGTACGGCCGGACGAGCTCGCCGTCGATGACGCTCGTCAGCGGGCCGGAAGGGGTCGGGACACCGATCCCGTGGGTGGCGATGAGCGGCCTCGTGGGGGATCCCGTGGCTCCGGACGTGATCTACGGGGTCACCGACTCCTTCCTCGCAGAGGCGGGCATCTACACGATCGACGCGTCGACGACGCCGGCGGTGATCACGAGTCGGGTGCGTGTCAGTGCTCCGGACGGCACCCTGCGCAACGACCTCGACGTGGAGGGTGTCGCGGTGGCACCCGAAGGCGGGTTCTGGCTCGCCTCGGAGGGCCGCACCAACGCCGGCAGCGAGCGTGTCAACGCTCTGCTGCGGGTGGACGCAGCCGGCGTCGTCCAGGAGGAGGTCGGCCTTCCGGCCGAGCTCCTCGCGGCCGGCCTGACGAGCAGTGGGTTCGAGGGTGTCGCCGTCGTCGGCGAGGGCACGACCGAGCACGTCTACGCCGTCATCCAGCGCGAGTGGGCGAGCGACGCCGCGGGCTTCGTCAAGGTGGCCCGCTACACGCCGTCGAGCGGTGAGTGGGCGTTCGTGTCGTACCCGCTCGACGCCCTGGCGCTGCCTGCCGGCGGCTGGGTGGGGCTCTCCGAGCTGACCCTGCTGCCGGACGGCACCTTCGCGGTGATCGAGCGCGACAACCAGATCGGCCCCGCGGCGATCAGCAAGCGGGTGTACGGCGTCGACCTCGCCGCCGCCGACTTCCAGCCGTTCGTCGCCGGCACGCCGCTCCCGGTTGTGTCGAAGACCTTGCTCGCCGATGTGCTCGACGAGCTCGCGGCGAACAGCGTCTGGACCCCCGACAAGCTCGAGGGTCTCGCCGTCACCGCCGACGGTGAGGTCGTGATCGTCACCGACAACGACGGGCTGGACGACGCGATCGGACAGACCGTGTTCCTGAACCTCGGACCGATCGCCCAGGCCTTCCCACGAAGCTGACCGATCCGGGCGGCACCGCCCGCACGATGCATCCCGGAGCCGGGTGCCCACCAGTCGGTGTGGCGCCCGGCTCCGGCCGCGTCGGCATGTCGATCTCCGAGCTGCGGCCTGTTCGACTCACCCCCGCCGGTGTATCCCGAATCGTCACGCACCCCGCCCCGCCGGCCACATCCCGAATCGTCACGCACCCCGATAGCCATCTGTCGCCGGCACCCACCAGCCGAGCGTGACGATTCGGGACGCACCCACCACGCAGGCTGGTCCGACGGTCATCGCCGCGGGCGCTCCCAGGGGAGGCTGACGGCGACGGATGCCGCGTGGATCACTCGGCGTGGGCGATGTGGGTGAGCTGGCGCCAGATCGTCGCGAGGATCAGTGCCGAGCCGACGAAGCCGAACCAGAACGGGCCGGTCACACCCCACACGCTGGCCACGACGCCGCCGATCGCGGCGCCGGCGACCAGGCTGCCGAACACACCGACCAGGTAGACGCTGCCCACACGCCCCTGGAACTCGGTGGGGACCGCCCGCTGACGGATCGCGGATGCGGTGGTGCCCCACGCCGCCTCGTGGATGCCGAACACGAAGAAGACAGCGAACGCGACGGCCGGTGTCCGGGTGAGCGCCAACGAGAGGTGGGTGCAGGTCTCGATCACGAGTCCGATGCGCATGATCCCTGCCATGCCGAGGCGCCGCTCGAACCGCGTGTAGCCCGCCGCTCCGAGCACGCCGCCCGCTGCGCCCGTCGCCGTCATCAGGCCGAACCCGAGCTCCCCGAGTCCGAGCCGCTCCGAGGCGTACAGCACGAGGATCGACCACGCGGCGCCGAACGTGATGTTGAACGCGACGACCGTCGCCGTGAGCGTGCGGATCGCCGGATGCCTCCACACCCACGCGAGCCCGTCGGCGATGTCGCGACGCACGTTCTTCGAGCTGCCCTGCGCCGGTCGGTCGATCGAGATCCGACGGATCAGGGCTGCCGCGAGCGTGACGCACACCGCCTGGGTGACGAACGGCACCGCCATCCCGACCGCGAACAGGACCGCACCGAGCGGCGGGCCCGCCATCCGGTTGATGGTGATGTTGCCGAACATGACACGCGCGTTGCCGAGCCCGAGGTCCGGCTTGGCGACCAGCATCGGGAGCAGGGTGTTGGTCGTCGTGTCGGCGAACACCTCCGCGGTGCCGAGCAGGAACATGGCGACCAGCACCACATTCACGTCGACCACCTCGCCGACGATCGTCAGGGCGAGCACCACCAGCACCAGCGCCCGCACCAGGTTCACCGCGACGATGATCCGGCGCCGATCCAACCGATCCGCTACGACGCCGGCGTACAGCCCGAACAGCAACCACGGCAGCCGCTGGAGCAATGTGGCGAGGGCGACGAGCAACGGGTCGCGGGTCTGCGACGCGACGAGCAGCGGCCCTGCGGCCAGCGCCACACCGTCGCCGAGGTTGCTGATCCACGACGACGCCAGCATCCAACGGAAGCCCCGTCCCAGACGTGGCGGGCAGACGACATCGACGACGCGGCTCACGAGCACCGGCCGTACGTCGCTCCTGCCGATGCCACGCCGAGACGCTAGTGGCGGGCGCTCGCGTCCCGCCCGAGGGATTCGTGGAGCGCACCGGGTGAGCGACGACTGGGCGATGATCATCCCGGCCGGGACGTGGCACGACGTCGTCAACGACGACGACGACGACACCGTGCTGCAGCTGTACTCGGTGTACTCGCCGCCCGATCATCCGGACGGCACGATCCATCGGACCAAGGCGGACGCCGACGCCGACGAGGCCTCGGAGTCACCGAACGACCACCACGCCGACCCGGCGGAGTGATCCGCCGCCTCGCTTCAGCGGATCGTGGAGTTGGTGACCCGGGGGGCACCCGAGCCGAGGAAGAAGATGCCGGGAAAGCCCGCCGTCTCGAAACGCAGGCTCGGGTTGCCCTCGAGCGTCGAGCTGGTGATGCGCAGTTCGCCGGTGCGGTTGTTCGAGACGAAGAAGATCGCCCCGCCGCCCTCGTTGGCCGTGTTGTCCCGCACGATCGATCCGGCCAGATCGAGCGTGAAGCGATTGCCGTCGAGATAGATCGCTCCCCCGCTTCCGCCGCCGGGCGTGCCGGGGCGCTGCGGGTTGGCACCGTTGCCGATCGCCTGGTTGCCGACGAACAGCGAGTTGTAGATCTGCCACGACACGCCGATCGACGAGATGCCGGCCCCGTTGGAGCAGATGTTGGCCGCCGACCCACCCCCGCCGAAGGTGGTGGTGGCAACGATCACCGGGAGCTCCTGGAACTGGCTGAGCACCCGCAACGCGGCGCCGCCGACGTCCGGGCCCGTCGGGTCGCACCGGTTCGCGGTGAACGAGCTGTCGAGCACCTTCACTCGGCCACCCCGGACGAAGACCGCACCGCCGCCCCCGCCCTCCATCGTCTCACCGGTGCTGTTGCCCTGGGTGAAATGCATCCCCTGGATGGTCAGCACCGGATGGTCCTGGTTCTGGCACGTCGGCGTGGTCCAGATCTGCGCTGGATCGCAGGTGTTCATGTAGAGGATCCGGCGCTGGCCGGCGCCCGACAGTGTGACGCGGCCACCGCCGTCGAGCACGACGATGCGCGACGTGTTGACGACCTTGGCGGTCTGCTGCATCACGATCGTCACCGGATCGGGCCCGCAGTCGAACGTGATCACCCCGCCGGCGGCGACGGCCGCGACCACGGCCGCCGACGTGCACGACGCCGGGGTGCCCGTACCGACCACCCGGTCGGGGTTCGACGTGTCGACCGGCAGCGCCTCGGGCGGGAGGGGCACCCCGCCGGGATTTCCGGGGCCTGGCAGGGAGAGGCGCTCGGCGCTCACTCCGGCGGTGGCGGGCTGGTCGATCCGTTCGATCGCCGCCCACACGCTCGCACCTGCGGCGACGACCAGCCCGAGGACGATCGCGACCGATCCGGCCCGAAAACGGCGTGAGCGATCATGGGTCATGGACCCATGATCGCTCACACACACCCCCTGCGTGGTCGATTACCGACCCTGGAGCGCTTCGATCAGCTTGGGGAGCACCTTGTGCACGTCGCCGACGATACCGAGGTCGGCGACACCGAAGATCGGTGCCTCCTGGTCCTTGTTGATCGCGATGATGTGCTTCGAGCCCTTCATGCCCACCATGTGCTGCGTGGCGCCCGAGATGCCACACGCGATGTACACGTTGGGCTTCACGACCTTGCCGGTCTGGCCGACCTGCATCGAGTACGGCACCCAGCCCGCATCGACGATCGCTCGCGATGCACCGGCAGCACCCTTGAGGAGCTTGGCCAGATCGTCGACCAGCTCGAACTTGGCGGCCTCACCGAGGCCGCGCCCACCCGACACCACGATGTCGGCCTCATCGAGCTTCGGCCCGGTCGACGCCTCGGTGTGCACCGCCGTGACCGTCGCACCGCCGGTTGCGCCGAGATCGGGCACCGGAGCCGCGACGACCGCGCCGGCAGCTGCGCCACCCGCTTCGGCGGCGAACGACTTCGGACGGAACGCGGCCAGGTACGGGCCGGCGCCCGTGAAGCCGGTGGTGACCAGGGTGTTGCCGCCGAACACAGGGGTGGTGACCTTCACCGTGTCACCGTCGACGATGACGTCGGTGTTGTTCGTGACCACCGTGCGGTCGAGCTTGACCGACAGGCGGGCCATCACGTCGCGGCCCTCGTAGTTCTGCGGGAACATGATCAGATCGGGAGCGTTGCCGCCGTCGATCACCGCCTTCATCGCCGAGGCGCCGGCCACACCGGGCAGCGCGCCACCCAGGTCGCCGGTGGAGTACACGGTCGCTGCGCCGTACTCGCCGAGCGCCGCAGCGATCGGCGCGCCGTCGCCGACGACGAACGCCGACACGGCGCCACCGAGCGAGCGGGCCTTGGTGAGCAGCTCGAGCGTGGCGGAAGTGGGGGCGCCGTTCGCAGCCTGTGCGAACACCCAGATGTTGGAGAGTGCCATCGTCAAATCGTCCTTTTCTCTCGTTGCTCGCTCAGATGACCTTGAGGCCCTCGAGGAATGCCACGACCTTGAGGTGCGCGTCGCCCTCGTCGACGACGACCTCGCCGGCCTCTCGTGCGGGCGCTTGCGCCACGTCGACGATCGACTGGTCCGCGCCGCCCCAGCCGACCGGGGTGACCCCGAGATCGGCTGCAGTGACCGTGTCGAGCGGCTTCGACTTGGCCGCCATGATGCCCTTGAAGCTCGGGTACCGCGGCTCGACCACACCGGCGGTCACCGACACCACCGCCGGCATGGGGCACGTGACCTCGTCGTACCCTTCCTCGGTCTGGCGGTTGACCTTCAGCGCACCGCCGTCGACGGCGACACTCTTGGCGAACGTCACCGACGGGAGCCCGAGCACCTCGGCCATCTGCTCGGGCACCGTGCCCGTGTAGCCATCGGACGACTCGGTGCCGGCGATGATCAGATCGGCGCCACCCAGCTTCTGCGTGGCGGCCGCCAACACCTTCGCGGTGGTCAATGCATCCGAGCCGGCCAGCGTCGGGTCGGACACGAGCACACCCTTGGCTGCGCCCATCGCGAGGGCGGTACGCATGCCCGACACCTCGCCGTTCGGCGCCATCGAGACGATGCTCACCTCGCCGCCACCGGCCGCGTCGACGAGCTGCAGCGCCATCTCGACCCCATAGCTGTCGGACTCGTCGAGGATGAGCTTGCCGTCCCGCTTGAGGGTGTTGGTCGACGCATCCAGCTCGCCCGGCAGCGCCGGATCAGGGATCTGCTTCACGCACACGATCACGTTCATGAGCGAAAAGTTACCGGCCGGTCGGATCAGTCAGGTAATTGCGCTCGACGACCGTGGCGTGCGTCTGGTCACAAGCGGCGCGACCACTGGTACGGTCGATGCGCTCGTGCGCATCCTGCTCGTCGTCAACTCCTTCGCGTCGTCGGTGACGGCGCGCAACACGGTGGTGGTGCACCGCCGGCTCGCTCGCGGACACGATGTCGAGGTCGTCGAGACCAATCGCCGCGGGCACGCCACGCGATTCGCCCACGACGCAGCCCGACGTGGCATCGACGTGGTGATCGGCTACGGCGGTGACGGCACCCTCAACGAGGTCGCCACCGGCATCGCCGGCACCGACACGGCACTCGGCGTGCTGCCAGGCGGGTCGACCAACGTGTTCGCCCGCACGCTCGGCATGCCGAACGATCCGGTGCGCGCCGCCGACCTGCTCGCACGGGGGATCGACGCCGGCGATCTCCGCCCGATCGGGTTGGGGCGGGTGAACGGGCGGTTCTTCTGCTTCCACACCGGTATCGGCTACGACGCCGCCGTGGTCGACGCCGTCGAGCGTCGGGCCTCGCTCAAGCGCTGGCTGGGTCATCCGCTGTTCATCTCGGCCGCCCTCACCACGTGGGTCCGTGGCTACGACCGGGGCGCCCCGCACTTCTCGCTCGCCGTCGACCGGGCGGCGTCGCGGCGCATCGACCGGATCGACGACGGCTACTTCTCGATCGTGCTGAACACGAACCCGTACACCTATCTCGGGAATCGACCGCTCGATCTCTCACCGGCCGCGACGCTCGACAACCCGCTGGTCGTGGTGACGTTCCGCACGCTGCGCGTGCTCCCGATCCTGCGCGGGCTCGGCAGTGCGCTGCGCGGTGGCGGCGTGCGCGAGTCGGAGTACGTCACCGAGTGGCGCGACGTCGAGCACATGGTCGTCGAGCACGTGACCCCGTTCCCCTACCAGGTCGACGGCGACTACCTCGGTGACGTCAACCGGCTCGAGTTCTCGTACGTGCGTGACGCAGTACGGCTCGTGTTCCCGGCGAGCTGACGCGCCGCGGCGCTCCGGTCACCCGCGCCGGATGGCGAGCGCGAGGTCGGGCACGTTGGTGCAGATCCCGTCGACGCCCCAGCGCACGAGGTCGCGGATCCGGTCGGGGTCGTCACAGGTCCAGGTGTTCACGGCCAGCCCGGCAGCATGGGCGGCACGCACCCACCGCTCGTCGAGGGTCTCGACCCACGGGTGGATCGCCACATGACCGGCTGCGGCCGTGCGGGCGATCACGGCGTCGTCGACCGAATCGACGAGGAACGCCGTCCGCACGGCAGGGAGGACCTTCCGGCACGTCACCACGGTCTCGAACCGGAACGACGAGATCAACCAGCGCACGCCGCCGCTGCGGCGCACGAGCAGCTCGCCCAGCCGGTGCGCCACCCAGTCGCCCGGATCGTGGTCGGGCTCGCCCGGATCGTTCTTGATCTCGATGTTGACGAACATCCCGTCGCACGCATCGAGCGCATCGGCCAGCGACGGCACGTGATCGGGCAGATCGGCCGACCGGGTCGCCACGATCGCCCGGCCGTCGGCCAGGAACGCGTCGTGATGGACGACGAGCCGGTCGTCGCCGGTGCGCCTGACGTCGAGCTCGACGCCGTCGGCTCCCATCGCGCCGGCTGCGCCAAACGCTGCGACGGTGTTCTCGCGCTCGGCCCGAGAGGCACCCCGGTGGGCGATGATCAACGTCACGACGCCGGATCGTACCGGTGGCCGTGCCCGCACTCCAGGCCCCACCAAGCAGCGATGGCTGCATCTGAAAAACAGATGTAGGCATCCGATCCATCTGAACTTCTTGCCAACGTTCGGTGCCGGGCCTAACGTACCGGCCGCACGATCTGCGTCGATCGGCCGGGGCAACCCGGTCGTGTGCGCCACCGGTGATCCGCCCTCACACGCCCATGACGGGCAACGGTGCCGCCCGACGACGGGGAGTGTCGGCATTGCCGCCACCTACTTCTCTCCGAGGAGCTTCTCCGTGTCGATCCTTGCGTCCAGCCTCGCCCTCGCCACCGCCGACGACACCTGGCGCGACCACGCCCTGTGTCGGGACACCGATCCGGAACTGTTCTTCCCGGTGGGCACGACGGGCATGGCCCTGGTCGCGATCGAGCACGCCAAGCAGGTGTGCCGGCAGTGCACGGTGTCCGAGGCGTGCCTCGACTTCGCGCTGGCGACCAACCAGGACTCCGGTATCTGGGGCGGGTTGTCCGAGGAGGAACGGCGGTCGATCCGCCGCCAGCGCGCCGCCGCCCACCGGGCGGTCCGCCATCAGCTCACGGCGAGCTGAGCCCGGCCGTCACGGACGGTCGAGCAACTCCTCGGTGCGCCTGGCGAGGCGCTGCTTCGCCTGATCACCCAGCACCCGTGCTGTGCGCACCTCCACGTCGACCTCGCCCGTCGACGGCTCGGTGGCCTGCAGATCACCGACGAAGATGACGTCGGTGAGGCCGTCGGTGCCGGCGAGGCCACGCAGCAGCGACTTTGCGTCGTCGGCGCTCGACGCGTCGGGCACGTGCAGCCGGATCGTCGACACCGCCGCCTCCTGCGAGAGGTTCCGCAGGTTGACGAGTGCGCTGTTCGGGAAGTGGAGGGTGCTGCGTGCGTCTCGCAGCCGGGTGCTGAACAGGCCGACGTGATCGACGATCCCCTGGACCGGTTCCGACCAGCCGACCTCGACCCGGATCTCGTCGCCGACGCCGTATCGGTCCTCGAAGTGGACGCTCAGGCCGGTCAGGTAGTCGTTGACCTTGTGCTGCCCGCCGATCGCGATCGCGGCGCCGAGGAACCCGGCGCTCGACAGGAAGAACGCCGCCTCGATCGCGAGGAGATGGAACGTGACGATCGTCGCGACGATCCAGATGACGACCGAGGCGAGATGGCTGATCATCCGCGACGCAGCGTCGATGCGCTGGCGGCGACGCTGCTCGACCTCAGCGCCTTCCGCTGCCTCCCCACGCCGATCGCGGGTGCGCCACAGCCCGCCCTGTGACAACGGGAGCAGGCTGCTCCGACGGGCGAGCCGGCGGATGAATCGCCGGATGAACAGCCTGGCGATGCGGGTGACGACCAGCGCCACCACGACCACTGCGAGCACCTTCAGCGGCGCTGCGACGTAGGGCGAGTCGAGGAGATCGGCGAGCGTCTGGGCCGGTCCGGCGTCATCGACCGGGTCCTGCGCCGGAACGCGGAACGTCGACGAGACGATGGGAGACATGCGTCCAGTGTGCCAAAGGCGGGCCGCCAGCGGCGTGCAGGCCGACCGCGCCGACCGCGCCGACCGCTCAGACGGAGCTGATGGGGACGACGAGCTCGACGGTGGTGCCCCGCGACGAGGTGGCGAGGCCGGCCCTGGTCGCGTCCTCGGCGGTGAGTGGACGCATCACGATCGAGCCGTCGAGCTCGGTGGTGACGAGCGTCCGCACGATCGAGAGGCCGAGGCCGGTGGCGTCTTCGAGCCGGAAGCCGGCCGCGACGCCGCGGCCGTCGTCCACGACGCACAGCCGCAACTCGTCGTCGGTGTTGCTCAGTTGGACGATCACGGTGCCGCCTGCGCTCCCCTCCGGGAAGCCGTGGTCGACTGCGTTCTGCAGCAGCTCGGTCAACACCACCGACAGAGGCGTCGCGATCGCCGCTGGGATCCGGCCGCCATCACCGAGCAGCGTGAAACGCACCGGCCGGTCGACCGATTGCAGACCCTCCTCGGCCAGACGCAGGAGGGGCCGCACGATCTCGAGGAAGGTGACATCGTCACCCGGCTCCCGCGACAGCGCCTCGTGCACGAGCGCGATGGTGCGGATGCGGCGCACCGAATCGCTCACGGCGGCGATCGCCTCGGGATGGGTGAGCCGCCGCGCCTGCAGCCGCAGCAGCGATGAGATCGTCTGCAGGTTGTTCTTGACGCGGTGGTGGATCTCGCGGATCGTCGCGTCCTTGCTGAGCAGCAGCCGGTCCCGCTTGCGGAGTTCGGTGACGTCACGCATCAGCAGGACGGCGCCGGTGACCACACCGTCCTGGACGAACGGGACGCACCGGCACAGCAGGGTGACGCCCGCTCCCTGCTCGAACTCCTCGATCACCGGGACGTGGCGCTCGAACGCCTGGCGCACCGGGCCGTCGTGGAAGCCGAGTTCGGCCAGCCGCATCCCGATCGCCGACGCCTGGATGCCGACCCGATGCAACGCGGAGTTGGCGTTCGGGGACACGTACTGGACGGCAGCGTCACGATTGACCCACATGACGCCGTCGCCCACCCGGGGCGCAGAGCTGGAGTCGCCGCCGAGCTCGGGGAACGGGAACGAGCCGGCCGCGATCATCTGGACGAAGTTCTGGAAGACGACGCCGTAGGCGCGTTCGAGCTCACCGGGGCGGCGACCGGCCTTCTCGATCCACTCACGAGTCAGGACCGCAACACGCGAGCCCTCGTGGACCACCGGGATCGCGATCAGGCGGGTCTCGTCGGCGATGCCCTCGACGGTGACATCGGCCTCGATGACCTCACCCGAACGGTAGGCCCGTTCGATGGCCGGTGACTCCGACTCGTTGGCGAACGACCCCACCCAGTCGGTCTGGTAGATCGTCTGCCCGGTCGCCGGCCGCACCTGCGCCACCACCGCCCAGCGCCCGCCGTCGGTGGGCACGTACAGCAGCAGGTCGGAGAAGCAGAAGTCGGCGAGCATCCCCCACTCGGACACCAGCCGGCTGAGGTGCGCGATCTGATCGCGTTCGAGGTGCGTGTGCTCGCGGATGAGCTCGGTCAGCTTCGCCATCGCCCGCGAGTCTGCCCGATCCGACCCGGTTCACAGCGATCATCGCTCGGGAGGGCCGGGTTACAGTTCTGCCATGAGCGACGCTGGCGTACGGGCCCGGTTCACGACGTTCGAGGAATCCACCCGCGAGGAGTGGGCCGAGATCATGCGGCACATCCCGGCGACGCAGGCGATGGCGGCGTACAACGTGGTCGAGCAGCTGCGCCTGCTGGCGAGCGACCACGGTGGGTTCCCGGTCTCGCGACTCGAGCATTCCCTCCAGACCGCGACCCGCGCCGAAGAGGACGGTCGCGACGAGGAGTACGTGCTGTGTGCGCTGCTCCACGACATCGGCGACACACTCGCCCCGTTCAACCACCCGACGATCGGGGCCGGGCTCCTCAAGCCGTTCGTGTCCGAGGCCCACCACTGGATGGTCGAACACCACGGCATCTTCCAGGGCTACTACTTCTGGCATCACATCGGCCTCGACCGCGACACCCGCGACCGCTACCGCGACTCGCCGTACTACGACCTCACCGACGAGTTCTGCGCCAAGTACGACCAGACCGCGTTCGACCCCGACTACGTGAGCGCTCCGCTCGAGCACTTCGAGCCCCTGATCCGGCGGTTCCTCGTGCCGAAGGGCTACGAGGCGGCGTACGGAGCGTTCGACGCGGCGTCGCCCACCGGGTGATCCCGGCGCGGCGTCACCGGATCTCGGCGAACACGGCGCACAGGTAGGCGCCGTAATCGAACCCGACCGGGTGGTCGAGCGCGTGGCCCGTGCGGCGCACCTCACGCAGCGTGCGTCCGCTCCGGCGCACCGCTGCGGCCATCGCATCGTGGAGCGCGTCGACCGTCACGCGGCTGGAGCACGAGGACTGCACGAGCATCCCGCCGGGGCGCAGCAGTTCAACTGCGTTGCGGGTCAACCGCCCGTAGGCGCGCAGAGCCCGATCGACGCCGGCGGCATCGTGAGCGAACGACGGGGGGTCGACGATCACGATGTCGTAGCGCTCGTCCTGGCGGGCGAGTTCGGCCATCACCTCGAACGCGTCACCGACGGTGATCCGCACGGCGCACTCGCGGACCCCGGCGAGGTGCCGGTTCAGCTCCAGGTTGCGACGAGCCGCGTCGAGCGCCGGTGCGGACTGGTCGACGAGGTGGACCGACGTGGCTCCACCTGCAGCGGCGTAGAGCGAGAAGCCACCCGTGCTCGCGAACACGTCGAGCACGGACTTGCCCGCGGCCGCACCCCGGACCAGCGCACGGTTGTCGCGCTGATCGAGGAAGTGCCCGGTCTTCTGGCCGTGCACGACGTCGGCTTCCATGTTGAGCCCGCGCTCGCGGAACCGGACGGGTCGGGTGGGTGGGGTGCCGACGAGGGTGTCGCCGTCTCGCAGCATCGTCGTGTTCCGTGCCGCCGCGTCGCGGCCGAGCCGCAGGACGATGCGCTGCGGCTCGAGGAGCGACGTGAGCGCGTCGACGACGGACGCAAGGTGGGGGAACCAGGCCGGGGTGTAGAGCTTGACGACCAGGGTGCGTGCGTACCGGTCGACGATCAGACCCGGCAGCCCGTCGTTCTCACCGTGGACGCACCGGTAGGCGTCGGTGACGGTGTCGGGGCCGGAATCGTTGGCGAGGCCGTCGCGGCGGGACACGGCGGATCGGATCGCCGTTGCGAACCACGCGCCGTCGATGGTGACCGGCTCGCCGACGTGGAGCACCTTGACCCGGATCGGCGATGTCGGGTCGAACAGGCCGACGGCGACGAACCGGCGACGATCGTCGAACACGACCGCGAGGTCGCCGGGGGCGCCGTCGTGTGACACCGACACCGTCGATCCGTCGTAGAGCCACGGGCTGCCGGCACGCAGCTGCCGGACGGCGTCGGGGGTGGCGCGCACCGCGATTCGGCGCGTCGCAGGTTCGGGCAGGTGCGTCCGCCAGTCAGCGTGATCGGTGATCGGTTCGGTGGTCATACGTCTGTGCTCATGCGTCCGTGATCATGCGTCGAGATGTCTCGCGACCTCGAGCAGGTCGCCGAGGTCGTTCACGTCGTGGTCGAGGACCGGTACGGCAACGACGAGGGGGCACATCGTCCCCAGTTCAGCACGGCGTTCCGCCTCGCGCGCGGCCACGACCGCGAGGTCGTGGAACCGGGCGGCGATCTCGTGCAGCACACCGCGCACGACTCGCGGCTCCGCATCGAGCGCGTGGGCGACCGCCGTCACGAGATCCCCGTCATCGTCATCGTCATCATCAGGGTCGGCGTCTGCGCTCTCGGTGGCGCGGAGCAGCTTGCGGGCGCTCGCCGCCGACGCCTTCGCCGTGAACGACGACGGCAGCGCACGATTCGCCACGATCGCACCGAGGTGCAGCTCACGGCGGGTGAGCTCGCGGGCGAGAAAGCGGGCTTCGTGGGCCGGTGCCGCCTCCAGGGTGGAGACGACGACGAACGATGTGCGCGGATCGGCGAGGAGTTGCTCGACCTCGCGCGCGTGCTCGACGAAGCCGGCCTCCATGGCCTGGAACAGGATGAAGAACTCGGCGATGTCCTGGAGGAAGCGTGAGCCGAGCACCCGATCGGCGACCTGGTAGAAGGGCTTCGATGCTGCGGTGAACAGGCGAGAGCGGTACGGGACCGTGAGCCATTTCAGTAGGCGGGAGCCGAAGAACTCCTTCATGCGGACCGGCGCATCGAGCACGTCGAGCGCGTTCCGGGACGGCGGTGTGTCGACGACGATCAGGTCGTACTGCCCGGATGCGTGCAGCTCGTGCAGCCGCTCCATCGCGAGGTAGTCGTGGGAGTGGACGAACCGGCTCGTGATGTTCTGGTAGAGCGGGTTCGCGAGCACCGAGGCCTCGACCCGGCTGTCGGGGGCGTGCCGGCGGATCAGCTCGTCCCATCCGGCCTTCGTGTCGAGCATCGCCGCCCACAGTTCGCCGCGCGGCTCGACGCCGACGGCAGCGAACGCTTCCGCCGACACGCGGGTGGCGTCGTTACCGAGCCGCCCGACACCGAGCGCGTCGGCGAGCCGGCGTGCGGGGTCGACCGTGAGGACGAGCACCCGCCCGCCGATCTCGGTCGCTGCGTACGCAGCGAGCGCGGCCGCCATCGTGGTCTTGCCGACCCCGCCCGACCCGCAGACGAGCAACATCTCCTTGCTCGCGAGCAACGACTCGATGTCGGCGCTCGGGGCAGCACGTCGAGCGGCGGCCATCACGCAGAGCCGCCCGGTCGCGTGCCCGCACGCCCGTCGTCGACGACGATGTCGAGCTCGTCGGCGAGCGCATCGGCGACCAGTTCGACGACGCGCCGCCCGGTGGCGCGGGTGAAGAGCTCGGGCACGATCAGCATCGGCAGATCGGGGCACACCTGTTGCAGACGGGCGAGGTGGCCGGCGCCGACGCGACGGCGGGCCTCGGTGATCCGGGCTGCGTCGACCACGGCGTCGACACCGCGTCCGGCCGCGTCGACGAGCAGCCGGTGGGCCCGGTCGAGCCCGTCGACGACAGCCGTCTGGCGCCGGTCGAACAGGGCGGGCAGCACCCGGTTGGCGATCAGGACCGTGGCGTCGACGCCGGTTTCGACGGGCAGCCGGGCCACGAGCTCGGTGGTCTCGGTGACTGGCATCTCCTCGGGTGTCGTGACGATCGCGACACCGGTGGTGCCCGGATCCTGCAGGAGTTCGAGCATCCAGTCGGTCTGCTCGCGCACGAGGCCGACGTTGACGAGATCGCGGATGACCTTGGGCGCGCCGACCTGGGCGACGATGTGGCCGGTGGCCTCGGCATCGACGACGACGAGGTCGTAGTTGCGTTCGCGCACCTCGTGGCACAGCTTGCCGACCGCGAGGATCTCCTTGACCCCGGGGGCTGCGTCCGCGACGAAGTCGAACGTGCGGGCGAGCGGGCCGATCCGGCCGATGAACGGGACCCGGACGAACAGCCGCAGGTACTCGCGAAGCGAGTCCTCGGTGTTCATCGCCATCGCCCACAGCTGCGGCTCGACGAGACGCGGTTGGAACGAGAGCGGCGGTGCGTCGAACGCCGCAGCGAGCGACCCCTTGGCGTCCATCTCGCACACCAGCACCGAACGGCCCTGTCGGGCGGCGAGCAGCGCGAGCGCGGCGGCGACCGAGGTCTTGCCGACGCCACCCTTTCCGGTGACGAAGACGAGGCGCCGGTCGAGGAGCGGCACCGGGTCGACGGTCGCCGGCGTGGTCAGGAGCTCAGCCCCCGAAGCCGATGCGGCGATCGCTCTCGGCCGAGCCGAGCTCGACGTAGGCGATCTTGGCCGACGGGATGGCGAGGTCACGACCGCGGCGGTCGGTGACCCACAGCACGTCGGATGCGCCGGCGAGCGCCGCCTCGACACGAGCTCGGAACTCGTCACGATCGGCGTCGGCCACCTCCACGGTCAGTTCACGGGGGGCCTGGGTCACTCCGATTCGAACGTCCACACGCCGAACGGTAGCGGCGACCGCCGGGATTCGCCTCGGCGAGCCGGATCACGCTCGCAACGGCGCACGGGTAGCTTGCCCAGCGTGTCCACCCTCTCCTCGAACGACGAGCCCGATGCGACCCCCGCGCCCGCTGCTGCACTCGCCCGCGCCGTCGGGCTCCATCGCTCCCGGTGGGGCGCACCGACCCTCGTGGCCCGGGCTCCCGGTCGGGTCAACCTGATCGGCGAACACACCGACTACAACGACGGTTTCACGCTGCCGATGGCGTTGCCGTTCGACACGGTGATCGCGTTGAGCGGCGCCGGCGACCCCGAGAGCGGCCTGGTCGAGGTGGTGTCCGAGGGGTTCGGCGAGATCGCGATCGATCCAGCCGGCGACCCCACCGCCGTCGAGCCGTGGGCCCGGCATCTCGCCGGGGTCGTGGCGATCCTCGCCGGCGAGGGCGTCGCGTCGGGCGGGTGGCGCGCCGCCATCACCACCGACATCCCCACCGGTGCCAGCCTCTCGTCGTCGGCAGCGCTCGAGGTCGCGGCGATCACGGCGCTGATCGGACGAGCCGGCCGGGCGATGGCCCCGATCGAGATCGCACGCCTCGGCCAGCGCGTCGAGAACGAGATCGTCGGTCTGCCCAGCGGCATCATGGACCAGTTCATCTCGGCGGGCGCTGTGGCGGGGCACGCGAGCCTGATGGACTGCCGCTCCCTGACGCTCACGCCCACGCCCCTGCCCGGCGGGGTCGTGATCGCGATCATGGACACCGGCACGAGGCGACGGCTCGCCGAGGTCGCGTACGGTGAGCGGCGTGCCGCGTGTGAGCGGGCTGCCGCCGAGCTCGGTGTCGTTGCGCTGCGCGACGCCACGGTGGCGCAGGTCGCGACGCTGCACGACCCGGTGGTGCGGCGGCGGGCCCATCACATCGTCACCGAGAACGCCCGCACCCTCGCCGCCGCCGACGCGATGCGCGCCGACGACGCGGCTGAGCTGGGTCGTCTGATGAGCGCCAGCCACGCGAGCCTCCGCGACGATTACGAGGTGTCGGGCGCCGGGCTCGACGCGATCGTCGAGGCAGCGATGGCGAGCCCCGGCTGCCTCGGGGCACGGATGACGGGTGGCGGCTTCGCCGGGTGCGCGGTCGCGCTCGTCGACGCCACCTCGATCGATGCGTTCACCACCTCGGTGATCGACGGCTACCGGTTCGAGGGGCACCGAGCGACCGTGTGGTCGTGCGCACCGGCGGCCGGTGCATCGCTCGTCGATCCGGACGCGGTGGCGTGAGCGCTCCGGCGGTTGTGCTGCACGTCGATGCGCTGCTGTTCGACAGTGACGGGGTGCTGGTCGACTCGCATGCGCAGGTCGACGTGGCGTGGCGAGCGCTGGCCGACGAGTTCCGGCTCGACTTCTCGGTGCTCGCCACCCAACTCGTCGGCGTGCCGGCACGACAGACGCTCGCCCGTCACCTCGGCGGAGCCCGACTCGACGCCGCAATCGGGCGGCTGGAGGACCTCGAGGTCGAGACCGCAGCCACGACGGCTGCCGTGCGTGGCGCAACGGAGCTGCTCGTGGCCCTACCGGCCGACCGCTGGGCGGTCGTGACGTCGGCGACGCGCCGCCTCGGGGAGGCCCGCTGGAGCGGTGCCGGGATCCCGATGCCGGCGTTCGCGATCACCGCCGACGACGTCGCTCGCGGCAAGCCCGCGCCCGATCCCTACCTCGCCGGTGCCGCACTGCTCGGTGCCGACCCGGCGCGCTGCCTCGTCTTCGAGGACTCCGCTGCAGGAGGCGACGCCGCTGTGGCGGCCGGGGCCGCGGTGGTCGCCGTCGGCGACCAGGTGTGGAGGGTCACCGAGGTGGTCCGGGTCACCGACCTCGCGACGGTGCGGGTCGAGATCGCCCCGAGCGGCGGCCTCCTCGTCACGTTCACGGGCGACGCCGTGAGCCAGACTCCCTGACGTGACCGACACCGTCACCCACTACGACGCGATCGAGGCGTACAGCGAGCACCCGAGCTACGCGCCCGGGGACACCGCACGGTTGTGCATCTCCACGGGTGCCGAGCGCTTCGACGTCACGATCGAACGGTGGGGCGGCTCGCGCGAGGTCGTGTGGGGCGCGACCGGCTCGGTCGGCGTCGCCCAGCCCACCCCGCCCGACGCCGACGCCGCTGGATGCGGCTGGGCCCCGACGGTCGAGGTCCCGATCGGGCCGGAGTGGCGGAGCGGGTTCTACCTCGTCACGCTGACCGCCCACGGCGCCGACCCCGGCCGCGCCAACGGATACGCCGGCTTCGTCGTGCGCGCCGGCGCCCGCCGCAACCGGGCACTGTTCGTGCTCGCCACCAACACCTGGAACGCCTACAACGACTGGGGTGGGCGAAGCCTGTACACCGGCGGTCACGAGGTGTCGTTCCTGCGGCCATGGGGCCGCGGGATGCTCGTGCGGCCGGAGACCGAGCGCGACGACCGCAAGGCCCGCCCCCGCTTGCACCGCGAGGATCCCGACGTCGACGGCGAGATCTACCAGCGCTACCGCCACGAACACGGCTACCCCGGCTACATGGGTTCGGCGGGATGGTTCACCTACGACCGGCGGATGGCCGAATGGGCCGAGCGCGCCGGCTTCGAACTCGACTACGCGGCTTCGTCCGACCTCGAGCTCGTCCCCGGCGTGACCGACGGATACGCGCTCGTGATCGGCGCCGGGCACGACGAGTACTGGTCGGCTGCCGGGCGTGACGCCGTCGAGTCGTTCGTCGCTGCCGGCGGCAACTACGCGTCGTTCTCCGGGAAAACCATGTTCTGGCAGGT
>JALHOG010000055.1 GCA_022843125.1 Ilumatobacteraceae bacterium | reverse complement strand
GCGTCGTGCCAGCGGTGGGCGAGCAGGTCGGCCGCGAGGAGGTCGAGGGAGGCGGAGTCGCCTCCTCCGCGGGCGACGTCGGCGCGAGCGAGCGACAGTCGGGTCATCGCCTCCCAGCCGGGCCGCCCCGCGGCCCGGAACCCGGCCAGGGCTCGTTCTGCCGTCGCCACCGCGGCGTCGACGTCGTCGAGTTGCAGCGCGGCGTGCGACGCGAGCAGGCGCAGCTCGGCCGCCGCGAGCGCGTCCCCCGCTGCGTCGCCACGGGCGGCCAGCTCGGTGGCACGCTCGTGCGCCTCGGCGGCCAGTCCGACGGAGAGCAGCGCGTCGCAGTAGTCACGGCCCGACGCGGCAGCATCGTTGCCGAGCGTCGAGGTGCGGCGTTGCGCCGACTCGAAGTGTTCGAGCGCCGCGACGAAGTCGCCGGAGAGCATCGACACGACACCGAGGTTGTGCACCACGGTGGCGGCCAGCGCTGCGAGGTCGAGTTCGTCCCAGATCGCGAGCGCTGCGGTCAGATCCCGCCGGGCGGCCTCGGGGCGACCTGCGTTGGCGTGGTGGAGGCCCCGGTTGGCGAGCGCGTGGCCGAGGTACTTGGCGTGGGCTTCCGAGCCGGTGAGCAGCGAGACCGCCTCGTCGAACGCGGCGGTGGCGCCAGGGTCCTCCACGACGTCGAGGTACTGGGCGTGCTGGAACACTGCGATCCCTCGGTCTGCGCCGTCGAGGGTCGCCAGCGCGAGGCGTAGATCGTCGAGGCCGCCGTCCATGTCGCCGGTCATGAAACGGGGGGCGGCCCTGCTGGTGCGGATGAGCGCCGCGAGGTGGTGGTCGTCGGCGTGTTCGGCGGCGGCGATGCCCGCATCGAACGCGGTGAGCGCGTCGATGATCCGTCCGAGCATGCGGTGTGCGATGCCCGCCGCGCGCCAAGCGGCGGCCGCCGTGCGGTGGTCGCCATCGGCGACCGAACGCTCGGCGAGGGCTGTCGCCTCGGTTTCGACCACGTCGGGCGTCCGGTCGACTGCATCGAGCAGTCGGGATGCGGCGCACGTCACGGAATTTCCCCTCCAATCCGCCACCCCATCGGATTACTGTACGCCTGGGGCTCGGGGAGATGTATCAGGCGGATCGGCCGATGACCCTGTGATCACGGGCGCACTCCAGCGCGGGACGGGTGGCCGGGGGCCACTCAGAGGAGGATGAGATGAAGCAGGCACGGGCACGGGCGATCGGTGTCGTGATGGCGTTGCTGGCGGGTGTCGGCGCGACCCAGGCCGCGACCGGTGGGGTGGCGCTCGCGGCCGGCGGGGGCATGACACCGCATGTCGACGACGGCACCAAGCAGAGCTGCGTGTACCGCCCTGGCCAGGTGATCGCGCCCCCCGGACAAGCGGTGAAGCTGCGCCGGATCACGGGCACGTCGGTGCGCGAGCTCGGCTCGCTGGTACCCGAGAACGTCAAGCCGGTGTTGCCCAACACCGTCCCGAGCTTGAGCCTCTACGACATCGGCGCCGCCGACCCGTTCGACACGTCGGTGCAAGCGGCCGCCGGCGGGCTGTCGGTGGCGCCGAACTACCTCTCGTCGTTCGCGCCCGGCGTTCGAACGTGGGCACCGGGCGAGGACGCGTCCTTGCTCACCCTCCCGCCGTCAGCGATCGCTGCTCCCACCGAGGGCGCCGGCCTGCGAATCGGGGTGCTCGACACCGGCTTGAACTCGAAGGCCCTCGCTCCGCTCACCGGGAACGGCACCGTGAGCTACCGGTCGGCGGCCTCGATCCGCACCACCCTCGCCGGGCGGGGCTTGATCGCATCGGGCTACGTCCAGCCGGCCGAGCTGGGTGCGGGTCGGGCAGCGGGCCACGGCACCTTCATCACCGGCCTGCTGCGCCGAGCTGTGCCCGGCGCCCGCCTCGTCGTCGCGCAGGTGCCGTTCTACGACGCGAACGACGCCCTGTTCGGTGTCGATTCCTTGCCAGGGTTCGCCACCGACCAGTCGAGCCGCGCCGACGACGCCGCGCTGACGTTCATGATGTACACCGCCTTCGTCGCGGGCGGATCGACGAACATCGACATGCTCTCGCTGTCGTTCGGCAGCTACGGCTGCGGCACGGCCGTCAAGCCGGGCGCCGGTGAGGGCGACTTCAGGGTGCCGATCGGCATCCGCAGCGCGCTGCTCGGCCTCTGGGAGCTGAGCGGTCGCACACTGCGGGTCGCCGCGGCAGCCGGGAACGACAGCACGTCCGAGCCGTTCTACCCGGCGGCGTTCGCCGCCGCCGAGTGCTTCGACCCGGCGATGGTGCCGCCCGGCGGCGGGCAGCAGCGGTGCCTGATGGGCACGCATGCCACGAGCCCGTGGCTGGGCGCCGTGACCTCCCCGCCGTCGCTGCTCGGGTCGTACTCCAACTACGGTCCGTGGGCCATCGTCGACGCGCGGGGCAGTGATGTCGCGAGCCGTCGTCACGACTCCAAGTGGTACACGTGGAGCGGCACGTCGTTCGCCGCCCCGTGTGCAGCGCTCACCGCGGCCCTCAAGGGCACGCGCAACTGGTTCGACTTGCGCGGCAACACGATCGACTGTGGCCTCGGAGCACCCGCCGGCCCCTGATGCGGTCGGAGTCCGGGTCGGAGCGGCCACGATGACCGTTTCGACCGGACCTCTGGAGAGCGGCCGCACTGACCGCCGTGTGCGTCGGCATCGGCTCGATCGCCGCGTTCGCTCCCGAGATGTCGATGGTCGTCCGGGTCGCGGGATGGCTGACGTTGATCGCTGCGCTCGGGTTCCCGGTGCTCACGGCTCGCACGAGGGTTCGTGTGGGTTCGGACTTCGTCGACGTGAGAACAGGTCGCTCCTCGGGTCGATTCGTCAGAGGTCGAGCAGAGGTCCGCGAGTTCGAGGTGCCGGGTGGGCGGGTCGGGACCAAGCCCGCGTTCGAGTTCCTGTCGGACGACGGGACGTCGGTCACGCTCTTGCTCGGCGTCTTCGCCCCGCGCACGCGCGTCCGACTCGCGACCGCCATCCGTGAGGCGCTCGCCGAGCGGTAGGTCGTCCGTACGCCTCAGCCAGACTCATGTTCCTCAACAACCGCTACCACGACCCCACCCTCGGCACATTCATCAGCGTCGACCCCCTCGTCCAGCAGACCGGCGAGCCCTACATCTGCGCCTCGGGCAACCCGACAACGTTGAGCGATCCGACCGGGCTGTGTTCGATGCACTCGGCCTCGCTGAGTGCGTGCGCCGAGAAGCTCTACAACCAGCAACTCGACCCTGTGAAGATGCCTCCCAGCTCGTACAACTGGACAAAGCGGTCAGCGGCGGTCAGATCTCAGCGGACGTCGCGAACGCCATCGAGTTGCAGGCCGGCGGCCTTGTCGACTGCGCGGGAGGTACTTCGACGGCTCTCGGGTTCATTGGAATGGACATTTCGATGAGAAACGGGTCGGGTGTCATGACGTCGTCGTTTCGGATGGTGCCAGGGTGACAAGTCTGCAATCTGTTCTGTCTGCGCTGATGACACTCGTTGGCGCTGCTCTAGTCGTCTCGTACTACACATCGCGTCGCCGAGACCATTCATCCGGTTCCAAGATTGACAAAGCAACAAGCGGGCGCGTGCTGATCGCCGGTGTCCTTCTCACGTTCGCAGGTGTCGGGGGCATTGTCACAACCATGCGAGAGCCGGCCGCAGACGGCCCGAGCAACCATCTATTGCTCATCACGAATCGATGCTCGGTTCCACTCGAGTTGACCGTGACTGGCGTCGACGGCCAACAACGGTCCTACGGTATTGTCGCACGCGGCGCCGACTTCGTTCCCTTGCGGAGCGGTGACGCAGTCACCGTCCGTTCATCGCAGGCCGAGACTGAGTTCACGATTTCGCGCGACGCGCCCAAGGTCATGCCGGAGTGGGTCGTAGAAGGAGTCGGATGCCTGACACTCGAACGCACCGACGCGTGACACGTCCGCACCGCGTTCCGTGCTGGTAAAGCGCATCCGCGCGTTTTCGCCTCGAACCGGGCTGCGCGCCATCGAGCGCAGCAGCGCGATCGGCGGCGATGCGGCAGGTCATGTGTCCCGGCGGCTACGACGGTCGGCTACGACTCGCGGCGGGATGTGTTGTTCCGCAACAACCGCTACCACGACCCCACACTCGGCGCCTTCATCGGCGTCGACCCGCTCAGCGTTTCAGGCCCCGCGGGGGCGATGTCAGAGGGTGAACCAGGGGGTGCGCACCGAGCCGTCGGGGCGTCGCACCACGACCAGGCACCAGGTCCCCGTACGTGGCGGGGTGAGCTCGAAGGTGCCGACCGAGTTCGCCGTGGCCGACACCGATGCACCGTCGACGGCGTGCAGCTCGATCTCGGCAGCGGTGGACGGGAACAGCTGACCCGCGAGCGTCGCGCCGTCCCACTCGACCTCGATCGTCACATCGCCGGCGACGAACGTGAACGCCGTGACCTGCAGCGTGGCGCTGCGGACCCCCGCCATCTCGGCGTCGCTCGACTCCTCGGCGAGCAGCTCGGCCAACTCGGCGTCGAGGCTGGTGAGCTCCCACAACTCCAGCGAACGCTGGAGCACGTCGGACGGGATCGGATCGTCGAGAGCGGCGCGAACCACCGTCTCCCACGTCGGGTCGGGCTCGTGTGCGTCGGTCATCGGGTCAGTCCTTCCGCGGTGGCGAGCGTGCGCAGCCGATCGAGGCAGCGCGCCCGCGTGGGGCCGATGCTGCCGATCGGCATCTCGAGCAGCTCGCCGATCTCCTGGTACGAGAGCTCGTCGGTCGAGTACAGCAGTCGGAGCAGTTCGGCGCAGCGTCCACCGAGTTGCTCGACGGCCTGGCGGACGATCACGCCGTCCTGGCGCGCCACCTCGCCGTCGTCGAGCGCCGCGTTGCCGGCCGGCTCACGGTCGAAGCGCGCATCGTCGACGAGCAGTGCGCGCTTCGACATCCGATCGACCCGGATCGCCTCGCGCCGGGCCGAGGTGGTGAGCCAGGCGACGATCGCATCGGGTTGGCGGATCCGATCGATCCCGTGGAGCAGGTTGAGCCACACGGTCTGGACCACGTCGGACGCGCGCTCGCGGTCGAGGCCCTGCGAGCGCGCGACCGTCCACACCCGACCACCGTGGCGGTCGATGAGCTGGTTCCACGCCTGCTGGTCGCCGCCGCGGATCCGTTCGACCAGCTCAGCGTCGGACGCGGACTCCATCGGCGGCGAGCCTACTCGTGCCCTGCGACCGCCGACCGGTCGTCCGCGACCCACGGAGAACGTCGGCGGCACGGCGGGGTGAGGCCGACGCACGGCGCAGCGCCGTCTCGTCGCGTGGGTTGCTGTTCGTCCGTCCATCGAGCACTCCTCTCGACGAGGACAGGGAGGCGAGCACGGGGTCTGATACAGGTTCCGTCGACATCGTGTTCGGCAGCGTCGTGTGCAACAGAATGGGGCGATGCGCGCCGGGGTCGTTCGATGTTCGATCGCAGCCGTGCTGTTCGGCGCCGCCGCGCCCGCCGCGAGCCGGCTCGCCGGATCCGTCCCGACCTTCGTGCTGGCCGGTCTGCTGTATGTGGGAGCTGCGCTCGCCGTCGCTCCGTCCGTGTTGCGCCGACCACCGAGCGCCGCAGCGCTCCGCGCCGAGTGGCGACCGGCTGCGGTCGCGGTCGTGGTCGGGGGCGCAGTGGCGCCCCTGCTGCTCGTGGCGGGGCTGACCCGAACGAGCGCAGCGACGGCGTCGATCCTCCTCAACACCGAGCTCGCGGCCACGGTCGTGTTCGCGGCGGTCCTGTTCCGCGAGCACCTCGGACGGCGTGTGCTGATCAGCGCGGCGTTGGTCACGATCGCCGGAGCGATGCTCTCGTGGGAGCGAGGCGCCGGCCTCGACACGGGAGCGCTGTTGATCGTTGCTGCGTGCGCGTGCTGGGGGTTGGACAACGGCGTGACGGCGGTCATCGAGCAGCTCGCGCCTGAGCACGTCGTGGCGTTGAAGGGTGTGGTCGCCGGTGGGACGAACCTCGCGATCGGCCTCGCCGCCGGTGGCGCCGCGTCGGTGCCCGGTGGCGGTGAGGTGCTCGCCGCGCTCGCGATCGGCGCCGCCGGCTATGGCGCGTCGATCACGCTCTGGGTGAAGGGCGCCCGCGACCTCGGCGCAGCACGGGCGCAGGTCATCTTTGCGACCGCACCGTTCGTCGGTGTGGTGATCGCATGGACGCTCCTCGGCGACGACGTGCGCACCGTGCAACTCGCCGCCGTCGCGCTCGCCGCCGCCGGCGTCGCGGTGTCGCTGCGATCCGGTCACGAACACGCGCACCACCATCATCCGTTGGCGCACGACCACGAGCACGTGCACGACGACGGACACCACGATCATCGTCACGATCATCACGACGATCATCACGACGGCGTCGGGCGGCACACCCACCCGCACGTCCACACGGCGATGGTCCACGCCCATCCCCACGTCCCCGACCTGCATCACCGGCACGACCACTGAACGGCCACGCCGGCGCGACCGCACCTCCGGTGACCGTGACCGGAGGTGCGCAGGCAGGTCAGGCGTCGACGAGGATTCGCTCGCCGACGGCGGTGGGCGTCGGGGCGCCGGGCATCGTCGGTGGCGTCGGTCGCGCCGGTCCGGGTTCGGTGCCGCCCTGATCGAGACGGAACGGCGGGTACTCGTCGGTCATCAGGGCCACGTAGGCGATCACCCGGTACAGCCACCGGTTGAGCCCGATGATCAGATCGAACATCGGCCGTGGGTAGCGGCCGGTGAACAGCAGTGCGACGGCCGCGAACAGGACGAGGAGACCGAGCGCGCTGAAACCGCCGTAGCCGGCTCCCTCGTCGCCCACCCAGGCGACGCCGCCCGTCAGGACGCCGAGCAGCGCCAGGTGCGGCAGGGCGAGCAGCCACGACTTCACGAGCACGAGCCCGCGCGACAAGTGCGCCGGCTCCGCTATGTCGAGCACCGCCGGGTACTCGGGATGGCGACCGAGGCTGAACGGCGGGTACCGGTCGGTGCCCAGGCCGCCGCTGGTCGCGTAGTACTGCACGCGCCACGTCCAGCGCAGCACACCGACGTTGAAGTCGAAGAGGCTGTGCGGATACCGACTCGTGAACAGGATCGAGAAGAACGCCACGATCGTCGTCACTGCGAACGCGAGCCACAGGAACGCCAGCACGATGAAGTGCGGGATTGCGAGGAACCACTTCACCAGCCACTGCCAGCGCGACAGCGCCGGGTCGAGCGCGGCGTTGATCTGCACCGGTCCGACCGCGACCGGCTGTGGTTCGGGCGGCGCCGCGAAGCCGATCGGCGGGGCGAACAGCGGTGTACCCGAGCCGTCCCCCGGTTGCTCCTGCTCGGACCCGTCGTCACGCCGTGCGCCGCGGGCGCCGAACACGATCAGCCCGACGCCGATCGCCGTCAACACGACGCCGATCGCGACGAGCGTCACGGCCAGCGGGACCACGAACCCGGCCTTCACGCCGACGTTGACGTCGGCGCGGACGCCGGGCGAGCCGTCTGCGTTCATCACGACGGCGGTCCAACGGCCACCCTCCGCCGCCCAGGTCAGTTCCTGTTCGCCCGGTCCGGTGGCGCGTGCGACCCAGATGTCGCGTTCGGTCGGTGCAGCGACCGCGGTGATCGCCCCGACCTGCCGTTCGTACACCGGTTCCAGTCCGTCGCGGATCTCGGCGACCTGGTCGTGGGCGACGCCCGCGAGGTAGGCATCGACGTCGGCGCTGCGCGCCACACCGATGAACAGGGGGCGTTCGGTCGCAGAGGTCGCCCGCAGCCGGAGGTCGATGTCGAGCCGGTCCATCACCCAGTCGGGCGAGCCCGGTTCGGTCGCGAACGTCACTTCGTCGGAGGTGACGGCCACCGTGTCGGATGCGATCCGGTCGATCGTGGTGTCGAAGTAGCCCTGATCATCGCGGGCAACCAGCGACGCCACGCCGAGCACGCCACCGCCGGCGAGCATGCCGATGCCCGGGACGACGACCAGGCAGCCGACGACGAGCGCCGCGATTCGTGAGGATCTCATGACCAGCTCCTTTCCCGGGAGCCTGAGGGTCGGGCCCCCGAATCCACGATCCATCGTGCGCGCGACCCGAAGCGCGGCGGTAGTGCCGATCGGCCCCACCCGGCCCGGACGCCCGGCGAGCTACTGGCGCAGCGCCCCGTACTCGGCCACGCGGGTGAGCACCTCGTCACCGACCTTGTGGACGGCACCGGCATCGAACGGTGGCTGCGGGTCGTACTCGATCATCAGCTGGCACGCTTCGGCGGCGGTGCGGTCGTAGAGCAACTCGACGAGACGCAGCGCCATGTCGATGCCGCTCGACACCCCGGCCGCGGTGATGATCCGGCGATCGAGGTGCTCGACCACGCGGTCGGCGACCGGGCGGGCGCCGAGCCGCTCGAGCTGCGGGTACACCGACCAGTACGTGGTCGCCGTGAGCCCGTCGAGCAGCCCTGCGGCGGCGAGGACGAACGATCCGGTGCACACCGACGTGGTGAAGCGCGTCGTGTCGTGCGCGGTGCGTACCCAGTCGAGGACGCGGTCGTCGCGGACGAGCGGCCGGGTACCGACGCCGCCGGGGAAGACGATGATGTCAGGGCGCGGCATCTCCTCGAACGTGGCGTCGCACGTGATGCCGAGGAACCCGTTCTCGGATCGGACCTCGCCGCGCTCGTGCCCGACGAACGTGACGTCGATGTCGGGGATGCGCTGCAGCACCTCGTACGGCCCGATCCCGTCGAGGGCGGTGAACCGGGGGAAGAGCGGGATCGCGACCTGGATGTGGTCGGGGTGTCGGGCGTTCATGCGGGCTCCAGTGCTGTGTGCGGATCGATGATTCGGGGACGGGTCACGCCGGCGTGGGCATCGGCGGTTCCACCGGCCGTGTGCGGAAGCGACTGCGGTACTGATCGGGTGCGGTGCCGAGCTGGCGGACGAAGGTGCGGCGCATCGTCTCCGCTGTGCCGAACCCGCAGCCGCGGGCGATCGCTTCGACCGTCTGGTTCGTCGTCTCCAGCGCGCGGCGTGCGGCCTCGACACGGACGGCGCTCACGTACCGCGCCGGGCTGACGCCGGTCTGCTCGGTGAAGCAGCGGGTGAAGTGGCGCTCGCTCATGCCGACGGTGGCCGCGAGCACCGGCACACGGTGGTCGGCGCCCGGGTCGGCGTCGATCAGGTCCTGCGCCTGCCGCACCGGTTCGAACTCCGCCCGTTCGGTCCACACCGGAGTCGCGAACTGGCTCTGGCCGCCCGGTCGGCGGAGGAACATGACGAGCCAGCGGGCGACCACCTGCGCGACCTCGGCGGAATGGTCGTGCTCGACGATCGCCAGGGCGAGATCGATCCCTGCGGTGACACCGGCCGACGACCACAGGTCTCCGTCGCGGATGTGGATCGGATCGGGGTCCACCTCGACCGCGGGGAAGCGGCGGCGGATCATCCCCGCCCGCGCCCAGTGCGTGGCGACGCGTCGTCCGTCGCAGAGCCCGGCCGCCGACGCCACGAACGATCCGGTGCACACGGTGACGATCCGTTCGGCCCGGCCGGCCGACCGGCGGACGCCGTCGATCAGCGCGGGGTCGTCGATCGCGGTGAACGCGCCGAACCCTCCCGGGATCACGAGGGTGTGTGGCCGCGGGGCGCTCGCGAGCGGCTGGGTTGCGAGTGACAGCCCGCTCTCGGTCTCGATCATCCGCCCGTCGGTCGAGCACAGCGTGAGCCGGTACCGCGGCCGCTCCTGCGCTTCGTCGGCGAGCACGCCGTTCGCTCCGTGGAACACCTCCCACGGCCCGGTCACGTCGAGCGCCTGGATCCCGTCGAACGCGAGGAACACGACGTCGACGGGAGCGGTGGACGGTGTCACCCGGCCATCGTGGCGCCGGACGGGGTTGGCGTCAACGACGCCGATCCCACGATTCCGGCCACGATCACGGGCCGCCGCGGCGTTCAGGACGTGGCGGTCAGGAGGTCGCGGTCAGGACGTGCTGGTCAGGTGCAGCAGGATCGCGGTCTCCGGGTTGAGCGACGGGAGCTGCAGGCCGACGGACGCGAGGTCGGCGCCCGTCATCTCGACGCCGTTCGACACCCACGCCGGATGGGTGCGAGCCGGGCCGAAACGCTCGCCCGGCAGCCGCAGGTGTTCCACGCGGTAGGTGCGATCGTCATCGAGACCGGGCAGCCGGAACGGCGGGGGAGTGAGGCTGAGCGCCGACGCCACCTGGGCGTACGACACGATTGCCTCGTCGCGCTCGACCGCGTAGACGCCGTGCGCGATCGCGCCGGGCTCGGTGTCGAAACGGACGACGTCGCCGCCGTGCAGCAGGGGGCGCAGACGCCGGTGGAGCGCGATCACCTCGCCCAGCGCGTCGAGCTCGCCGTCGTCGAGGGAGAGCAGGTTCCACTCGACGCCGAGGTGACCGAACAGCGCGGTGGCGGCGCGGAACGCGAGGCTGTGCGTGCGGCGGGTGGTGTGCGACGTCGGTGGCCCGATGTGCGCACCCATCAGCTCGGGCGGGATCAGCATCGAGGCGCCACGCTGGATGGTCTGGCGTTCGAGCGCATCGTTGCAGTCGCTCGTCCAGACGCGCTCGGTCCGCTTGAGGATCTCGTGGTCGATGCGCGCCCCGCCCGAGGAGCACGACTCGATCTCGACCAACGGGTGACGCTCGCGCAACTCGTCGAGCAGCCGGTACAGCGCGACCGTCTGCGCATGTGTGCCGGCCGCGCCGCCGACGCCCGACCCGGCGATGTGATCGCGGTTCATGTCCCACTTCACGAACGCGATGTCGTGGTCGTCGAGCAGCGCGTCGAGCTGGGTGAGGACGTGCTCGAAGGCGCCCGGCTGGGCGAGGTCGAGCACGAGCTGGTTGCGCGACAGCACCGGCTCGTAGCCGTCGGTGGTGAGCGCCCACTCCGGGTGGGCGCGGTAGAGGTCGCTGTCGGGGTTGACCATCTCGGGTTCGACCCAGATCCCGAACTCCATCCCGAGCGCGCGGACGTGGTCGACGAGCGGTGCGAGGCCGCCCGGGTGCGCCTGGGCGGACACCACCCAGTCACCCAGGCCCGACGTGTCGTCGCGCCTCGACCCGAACCAACCGTCGTCGAGCACGAAGCGCTCGATGCCCACCCGCGCCGCTCGCTCGGCGAGCGCCTTCAGCGTGTCGAGGTCGTGGTCGAAGTAGACCGCCTCCCACGTGTTGACCAGCACGGGCCGAGGTGTGGTGGGGTGGGTGGCGCGCGCCCGGAGATGGCGGTGGAACTGCTGTGTGGCCGCGGTGAGGCCGGCATCGCTGTGGACCGCGACCACCTCCGGGGTGCGGTACGACTCTCCCGGCTCGAGCGAGATCTCGCCGGGGTGCAGCAGTTCGCCGAGCTGCAGGTAGCGGCGGCCGTCGGGAAGCCGCTCGGCGAGCACCACGTGATTCGCGCTCCACGCCAGGTGAGCGCCCCACACGGCGCCGTCCCATTCGCCGTAGCCGGGAGTGCCGGCGAACACGAGCGGCGGGTACTCGTGCGAGGTGCGGCCGCGACGGTTCTCGACGAGGTGGGCGCCGCTCGACCACGGCCGCCGGACCGGGTGGAGCTCGCGCGTCCAGCGGCCCTCGAACGAGCCGAGCTCGGCGGCGTGCTGGGGGACGGGCAGAGTGATCGTCAGCGCGTCGAGCAGGTAGCGGTCGGGACCGTCGTTGGTGAGCTCGGCCGAGACCACGAGCGCCTCGTCGAGCTCGATCGTCACGGCGAGGGTGAGCCCGGCGACCGCGTCGCGGGCGTGCACGACGAGACGCGCACCGTCGAGCTCGTGAGCGACCGGCGAGAACCTCGGTGCCCAGTGGCCGCCCCGTCGGCGGTGTCCGAGCAGGCCGGGCCGGCCGGTGAACCCAGCCGCGTGCTCCGGCACGATCGACACCGGCGCCACCACGTCGGCCGAGCCGCCGACGATCGGTCGTTCGAGAGCGGCAGCCGGGATCGAGCCCGTGAGCGGTGCGCCCCAGTGGACGATCGTCGGAGCCCCCGACACCAGATCGACGACGACGTCACTGTGCCGCCCACGCAGATGGATCATCGCGCCAGTCTGCCGCGTGACGGAATGGGTCAGACCAACTCCGTCACAGCTGTGACGGAGTTGGTCTGACCCATTCCGTCACGGTTCGGTGCGGTACTCGCTGTGGAGGTCGCGGGGGACTCGGGTGCTGCCTTGCTCGTGGGGTGGCATCGGTTGCATGATCGTCCGCCGCTCGGGGGTGAGGCGGGCGAGCAACTCGTCGCTGAGGGTGTAGCCGAAGCGGGGGCGCGACCACGGCGGGCCGTAGCGCAGGATGATCACGCGGCGCTCGCCCGCGTTCGTCCGGCTCGACCCGCCATGGAGGCACGCATCGACGAAGAGCAGAGCGTCGCCCGCCTTCGCGTGGACGGGTTCGGCCCACGGGAGTTCGTCCATCCGGTCGCCGCGGGCGTAGTCGCCGATGAGCGGGTGCGAGAGGTTCTGCTTGTGGCTGCCGGGCACGATCATCGTGGGGCCGTCGCCCGGGCCGATGTCGCGGAGCGTCACGAGCACGTTCAGTTGGCCGCACCGGAAGCGGCCGTTGCGATAGCCGAACTGGGTGCGGATCGACGCGTCGTGACCCCCCGAGTGCACCGGATGGTGCCCCCCGGCCTCGCGGATCGTCGCGACTGCTTCGTCGATCATGACGCCCTGGACATAGGTCCCCTCCTCGCCGGCCCAGTGGCGGGCGTGGTGGACCCACGACGGATGGTCGATCAGCACGTCGAACGCCGGGTCGCCGCAATCGAGCACGTTGTGCAGCTCGAACCCGGTGTCGGCGGTGTAGTCGCGACGCTGTGCGTTGCCGTACCACTCGCCGTTGGCGAGCTGGGGGAAGCGGTCGTACGCGTCGTTCAGCGCAGCGACCTCGTCGGGCGAGAGCGCGCCCCGGATCACCACGAAGCCGCGCAGATCGAACTCGTAGTCGTCGAGCGGGGTGGGCCCTGGCCGGGTGGCGGCGTCTGTCGTTCGTGTGACGTTCACGGTTTCATATTGACAGCAAACGCAAGATGAAGGAAAGATATCGAAAGTGAAGGAAAGTCTGAGGGGGCTTCCGGACACGCATCTCCCAGCGGAGATGCGTTTGGTCCTGATCCAGCAACTGCTGGAGCAACGTGGGTTCGTCCGCGTCCGCGACCTCGCCGACCGGTTCGGGGTCAGCACCGTCACCGTCCGGAACGATCTGCAGATGCTCGAGGAGCGCCACGTTGCGTTCCGCGTGCACGGTGGTGCGATGCCGTTCAACCGAGCGCGCGGCGAGCGCCCGTTCGAAGAGGTTGCCGAACGCCAGGCCGACGAGAAGGCGGCGATCGCATCGATGGCGGCGTCCCTCGTCACCGACGGTGAGACGATCGTGGTCGATGTCGGCACCACCGCCGCCGCCCTCGCCAGGGCGCTCGTCGACCGGGCCGACCTCACCGAGCTCACCGTCATCACCAACGGCATCACCATCGCGATGCAGCTCGAAGCAGGCCACCCGCGGTTCACCATCGTCGTCACGGGCGGCACGCTGCGCCCGAAGCAGCACTCGCTCGTCGAGCCGCTCGCGACCGGCATGTTCGAATCGCTCCGCGTCGACACCGTGTTCATCGGATGCAACGGGGTCTCCGTCGACGGCGGGATCACCAACATCAACCTTCCCGAGGCCCACGTGAAGCGCGCCATGATCGATGCCGCCGCACGTTGCGTGGTGCTGGCCGACAGCACCAAGCTCGGCGTCCGCGCCCTCGCGCCGGTGTGCTCGCTCGACGATGTCGACGTGCTCGTCACCGACGGTCGGGCCACGATCGGCGACCTCGACGCCATCCGTGCCGAGGGGGTCGACGTCGTCGTCGCCGAACCGGCGCCGCGCACGACGCCGCGCAGCCAGACGGTCACCTAACCAGAACACCCATAGCCAGAGAACTCGGCAGCGCGCTCCGGCGCAGCGCCACCAGATCGCCCGGGTCCCCCGACCCGGCCGACCCGAGCCCACGAGTCGTGGGCAGGGGGAGAAAGCGGGTGACGGACACACCGTCACCTCCGACGACAAGGAGCACAACGTGCACAAGCGCAAGATGGCCGCCGTTGCGGTCGCCGCGTCCCTGGTCGTCGTCGCCTGTGGTGGCGACGACGAGGCAGCGGACACGGCAGCGGACACCGCAGCCGATACGGCAGCGGACACCGCTGCAGACACAGCAGCTGACACAGCGGCCGATACAGCGGCCGATACCGCGGCCGATACCGCCACCGCCGACGCAGGTGGCACCGAAGGGGCCGTCGAGGTCCGCTGGCGTACTCGGCCTGACAACGACGCCGAGGCGCAGGTCTACGCCGGCATCGGCGATCAGATCGATGCCGCCAACGGCGACGCCGTCACCCTCAGCTACGAGCCCGGCAACAACGAGGGCTCGCCGTACCAGGACCAGCTCGTCACCGAGATCGCGAACGGCACTGCGCCCGACGTGTTCTGGATCCCGGGTACCGACATCGCCCGATTCCAGAGCGAGGGTCTGATCCTCGATCTCGCGCCGCTCGCATCGGCCGAGGGCTTCGACATCTCGGAGTTCTACCCGGAGCCGATGTACCACCTCACGTTCGACCCCGAGGCCGGTGCGCCTGGCGACAAGCTGTGGGGCCTGCCCCGCGACGTGTCGACGTTCGCGCTCTACCTGAACAACGACCTCATCGCCGAGGCCGGTGCCGACGACCCGCGTGCGCTGGCAGCGGCCGGTGAGTGGAACTGGGAGACCTTCGCGGAGGTCGCCCAGGCCGTCACCGATCTCGGTGGTGAGAACAAGGGCTTCGCCATGAACAGCTGGTGGGCGAACTACGGCTACTTCATGAACGCCGCCGGCGGCGGGTTCTTCAACGAGGACCGCACCGAGTGCGCGCTCGACACGCCCGAGGCGATCGCCGGCGTCACGCAGATGAAGGCCGTCTACGACGGCGGTCTCGCCGTTGCCTGGGGTGAGGACGGCGAAGCGCCGTGGAAGGCCGGCACCGTCGGCATGTTCATCAACGGTCGCTGGGCCACGCCCGGCGCCCGCGCCGATGCCGGCTTCAGCTGGGACGTCGTCGAACTGCCCACCGGCCCCGGTGGCACCCAGGGCAACTGGCTGTTCTGGGGCGCGTACGTGGTGAACGCCAACACCGAGAACCCGCAGGAAGCGTGGGACCTCGTCAAGGCGCTGACCACCGCTGACACGCAGGCCCAGATCAGCGAGCTCGGGGCCAACATCCCGAGCCGTCAGAGCGACGCCGCGATCGACGCCTTCCTCGGCTTCACCCCGCCGGAGAACAACCAGGCGTTCATCAACGGTCTGCAGGACTCGCCGACCGCTGAAGGTCCGCTGTGGACCGGCAACTGGCCGGAGTACGACTCGGTGATGGGCGCTGCCATCACCGCGGTGGTCACCGGTGAGCGCACCATCGAGGACTTCCAGGCGAACATCTGCTCGGAGACCGCCGTCGCCTTCGGCGGCTGACCTCACCCACCTGATCCGTTGCCGATGGTCGCGATCCGCGACCATCGGCAAGGGTCGTGTGCCCGGGCCGGGGATCGTCCCCTTCGTCCCCGGCCCGAGCACGCAACATCGACCACGAATCGATCCGACGAAACGGGGGAGCCATGGGGGAAGCGAGCGCGATCGCGCTGTCCGGTGACGCGCCGGACGCGACGCGGGCCGAACGCCGGCCCGACACGCCGGCCGAAGCGTTTCGCCGGACCGCCACGTTGCTGTCGATCTGGCACGTGATCGGAGCTGCCGCGAGTGTGGTGGGCATGCTGCTCGCCAGCCGGGGCGGCGATCAGGAGCTGCCGTGGATGCCGCGGTACGCCCTGCAGGGGTTCTTCGTGTTCGCGTTCGCGGTCAATCTCGCGGCCGCGTACGGCATCCGGACCACCGCACGCTGGGCCCGTCCTGCGTCGCTGGTGGTCAACTACCTCCTCGCGGTCGTCGCCGGCTCGACGACCCTCCATCAGTTCAATGCGTTCCGCGCGCTCGGCGACCTCGGCGAAGGTCTGTTCAAGGCGTTCGTCCCGTTCCTCGTGATCTGCGTCGGACTGATCGCCGTGCTCGTCGCCGGCCAGCTCGCCGCCGACGATCCGACGGCGCCCGTCCCCCGGACCCTCCGCCGCATCGGCCTCGGAATCGCAGCGGTCGCCGGCGTCTGGTTCGTGATCCTCGCCGATCCGACCGGGATGATCTCGTCGATCGGCGACACCCTCACCAAGCCGCTCGCGTTCGGTGCGCTCGCCATCACGATCGGCGCCGCGCTGGCATGCCGTGCGATGTGGTCGCGTGACGCAGCTCGCCACTTCGGCACCACCCGAGCCACCGAGGACACGTTGAGCGGCCTCGCGTTCCTCTCGCCGAACCTGATCGGCTTCCTCGTCTTCTTCGCGTTCCCGCTGCTGTTCTCCCTGTGGGTGAGCTTCTTCGACTGGAAGACCACCAACACCGGTCGCGAGTTCATCGGGCTCGACAACTACGTCCGGGCGTTGTCACTCGACATCTCCGGGGCCGATGCCGCCGGTGCCGGCAACGAGGTGCTCAAGCCCGGCTACCAGGTGCTGATGCACATGGACTGGTTCGGGCAGAACTGGGTGCTCGGCGCCCGCGACATCGAGTTCTGGCTGTCACTGCGGAACATCGTCGTGTTCCTCGTGCTGGCCGTTCCGCTGGCGGTGCTCCCGGCGCTGGGGCTGTCGAGCATCCTCGCGTCGAAGCTCCCCGGGATGAAGGTGTTCCGTGCGATCTACTTCATCCCGTCGGTCGCCGGCGTGATCGGTGTGGCGATCGTGTGGGGGCAGATGTTCGACGCCACGATCGGATGGATCAACTACCTGCTCGATGTCGTCGGCGTGTCGGAAGCGGGGCAGGGGCAGGCGTGGTTGTCGGAGCGCAGTACCGCGCTGCTGTCGATGGTGATCGTGTTCGCCTGGATGAACTTCGGGTTCAACACCGTGCTGTACCTCGCTGGTCATCAGGGCATCCCGAAAGAGCTGTACGAGGCTGCCGAGATCGACGGCGCGAACACGTGGCAGGTGTTCAAGCGGATCACCGTGCCGCAGCTTCGCAACACGACGTTCTACGTGCTCGTCACGACATCGATCCTCGCGCTGCAGCTGTTCGACATCGTGTGGATCCTGTCGAGGCCGGAACCGGGCGGGCCGAACAACGCCACCTCGACGCCCGTTCTCACGCTGTACGAGGAAGCGTTCCAGAACAACAGCCAGGGGTACGCCTCGGCGCTGGCGTGGATCCTGTTCCTGATCATCTTCGGGTTCACGTTCTTCCAGTTCCGCCAACAGCGCGACGAATCCACCAGCGGAGGTGTGTCGTGAGACGTGCATCGGTCGGCGGCGGAGCCGCCCATCAGCGAGGTGTGTCATGAGCGTGAAGCGCAAGGGGCCCAAGGCCACGATGGTCCGCGTCGCGACGTACGGGGTGCTCGTGCTGGTCGCGATCGTCGTGCTCTTCCCGTTCGTCGTCGCCGTCACCACGTCGCTCAAGGACAACAACGACATCTTCAGCTACCCGCCCTCGCTCGTGCCGGAGCAGGCCTCGACGGTGCCGGCTGCGCAGCTCGGGCTCGACGGCGACCCGCTGCCGACGTTCACGCTGCCCGATCGCGATGGCACGTTCGCGCTGGTCGGCCGAGACGTCCCGATCGCCGAGTTCCGCCCGCTCGACGACCTGGAGCGCGTCATCGCCCTCGATCCGGCCGCCGGCGAGAAGA
The DNA here is from genome assembly GCA_022843125.1 of Ilumatobacteraceae bacterium. GTDB lineage: Bacteria > Actinomycetota > Acidimicrobiia > Acidimicrobiales > Ilumatobacteraceae > Ilumatobacter. The sequence continues at coordinate 18,948 of JALHOG010000055.1, read as the reverse complement.
CCGGAGCAACGATCGTCATCGACGGCGACGAGGAGGACGTGTTCCTGATCGACGTCGACGGTGACACGATCGAGGCCTATCGGTCCCGCCTCACGAGCGGTGGCGAGTTCGTCAACGTCGACGATCCGACCGACGTCGCGATCGGCCTGGTCAACCTCGCTGTGCCGGCCGAGGAGTTCGGCCCGCGACCCGCGAACTTCACCGAGGTCTGGACCGACAAGGAGCTCGGCCGGTCGCTGTCGAACACCGTGCTCGTCACGTTCGCCGTGGTGATCGGCCAGCTCGTGACGTCGATCCTCGGCGGGTACGCGTTCGCCCGCATCGACTTCAAGGGCCGCAACGGATTGTTCCTCATGTACCTCGGCTCGGTGATGGTGCCGTTCGTGGTGCTGATCATCCCGCTGTTCCAGCTGATGCTGCAGGTCGGGTGGCTCGACAACCTGGCCGCCCTGATCATCCCGTTCATCTTCACCGCATACGGCACGTTCCTGATGCGGCAGTTCTTCGTCGGCATCCCGAAGGAGATCGAGGAGGCGGCGCTGCTCGACAACGCGTCGCGCTCGACGATCCTGTGGAAGATCATGGTGCCGCTCGCCCGGCCCGCAATCGCCACGCTCGCCACGTTCGGCTTCCTCTACGCCTGGAACTCGTTCTTCTGGCCGCTCGTCATCATCAACTCCGGTAACCCCGAAGGCCGCGTGCTCGCGCTCACGCTGTCGACGTTGGGCGGCCGGTCGAGCACCGACATCAACCTCGTGTTCGCAGGCGCCGTGATCGCGATGACCCCGCCGATCCTCGTGTTCCTGTTCGCACAGCGCTACTTCGTCGAGAACTCCGCCTCGAGCGGCCTCAAGTAGCAGTCGCCCAGCCTGCAGTCGTCAGCAAGGAGACCCATCCATGGCAGCCGTCACGTTCAGCGCCGTCACCAAGCAGTACAAGGGCGACGGCCCACTCGCCGTCGACTCGCTCGACCTCGAGATCGAGGACGGCGAGTTCATGGTGCTCGTCGGTCCGTCGGGGTGCGGCAAGTCGACCGCGCTCCGCATGATCGCCGGCCTCGAGGAGATCAGTACCGGCGAGCTCCGCATCGGTGAGCGTGTCGTCAACGACGTGCCACCTGGTGACCGCGACATCGCCATGGTGTTCCAGAACTACGCGCTGTATCCGCACATGACGGTGCGCGACAACATCGGCTTCGCGCTCGAGGTCGCGAAGGTGCCCAAGGCCGAGATCAAGCAGCGCACCGAGCACGCGGCGGAGATGCTCGGGCTCACCGAATACCTCGATCGGCTCCCCAAGGCGCTGTCGGGCGGTCAGCGCCAGCGCGTCGCCATGGGCCGCGCGATCGTGCGCAGCCCGCAGGTGTTCCTGATGGACGAGCCCCTGTCCAACCTCGACGCGAAGCTGCGCGTGCAGATGCGGTCGGAGATCATCCAGCTCCAACGGCGGCTCGCGACCACGATGGTGTACGTCACCCACGACCAGGTCGAGGCGATGACGATGGGCCACCGTGTCGCCGTGATGCGCAAGGGCATCCTGCAGCAGGTGGCGCCGCCGCAGGAGTTGTACCAGCGCCCCGCCAACCTGTTCGTCGCCGCCTTCATCGGCAGCCCGGCGATGAACCTGGTGAACGCCACCCTCGGTGGCACACCCGACCGGCCGACCGTGTCGTTTGCCGGGCACACCCTCGCGATCGACTCGCGGGCGATCGAGCGCTATCCGAAGATCGTCGATCGCATCGGCGGGCCGGTCATCGTCGGGCTGCGGCCCGAGCATTTCGTGATGGAGGGTGACGCCGATCTCCCGGCCGACCAGATGATGCAACTCCAGGTCGACCTGGCCGAGGCGATGGGCGCCGAGGTCCACCTGCACGCCACGCTCGACGTCGCGCCGGTCGAGCTCGAGGGTGCGCCGGTGGCGGCCGAGGACGGCGACGAAGTGATCGCCTCGATCACTCGTGTGATCGCCCGGGTCGAGGGGATCCACACCGTGATGTCGGGGGAGCGGGTGACGCTCGGCGTCAAGACCCACCTCGCCCACTTCTTCGAGCCGGGGACCGGCGACCCGCTGCGCTGATCGAACCAACGCCTGTCCGACGAGCCGCCCCCCGACCCCCCACCCCACCATGGACGACATCACCGAAGCTGCCCCCGGCGCTCAACACTCCGCCGCCACCACCAATGTTCGCATCGACCCGGTGCTCGGCACCGTCGTGCACGTGGTCGGGACCCGCCAGGCCCGACCCAACCTGCCGTCGAGCGGCTGCCCGTTCTGCCCGGGCGGCCTCGAAGCGCCCGACCCCTACGACGTCCGCTGGTTCCAGAACCGCTGGCCGGCGATGCCCGGCGGCCGGTGCGAGGTGGTGCTCTACACGCCCGAGCACGACGCGACCTTCGCGTCGCTCGGTGTCGACGGCGCCCGCAAGGTGATCGACCTCTGGGGGGAGCGGACCGCCGAGCTCGGCGCCCGCGACGACGTCGACTACGTGCTCGTGTTCGAGAACCGCGGCCCCGAGGTGGGCGCCACCATCGCCCACCCCCACGGCCAGATCTACGCGTACGACCACGTGCCGAGTCGCCAGTCGCGCCGCCTGGCCGGTGGTTGGACCCCCGACAAGTCCCCCGACGAGCGCCTGATCGTCGAACGCGACGGCTGGCGCGCGTACGTGCCGTGGGCCCCGTCGTTCCCGGTGTCGATCGAGGTCGCCCCGATCGAGCGTGTGCCCGACCTCCCGTCGATCGACAGCCACGGACGTGACGGCCTCGCGTCGATCCTCGTCGACGTGCTCGCCCGGCTCGATCGGCTGTACGACCAGCCACTTCCGTACATGCTCTGGTTGAACCAGCGTCCGACGGTCTCCGGGCATCACGACCACGGCGGCGTCGACTCGGCATGGTTCAACATCGAGATCGTGTCGCCATGGCGTCGAGCGGGCGTGCCGCGCTTCATCGCCGCTGCCGAGGTGGCGAGCGAGGAGTACTTCAATCCCGTCATCCCTGAAGACGTCGCCGCGACGTTGCGGGCCCTGTGACATCCTGTCGGCAATGACGCTCCCGGTCATCGGCGAACTGCGCCCCTGGGTCGACCCGACCCAGATCCAGATCAATCGCATCCCGATGCGGGCCCCGCTCCCCGTCGGCGACGATGCACGACGGTCTCTCGACGGCGACTGGTCGTTTCGGCTCTTCGACCGCCCCGACGCCGTGACTTCCGGAGCGGTGACCGGCCCGACGCCCAGCGGCGGTGATGGTGCTGGTGACGGTGACGAATGGCGCCGCGTTGCCGTCCCCGGGAACTGGACGATGCAGGTCGACGAGGATCGGCCGCACTACGCCAACATCCAGATGCCGTTCCCCGGGCCGCCGCCGGCCCTTCCGGACCGGAACCCGACCGGCGTCTACCGCCGCTCGTTCACCGTCGGTCGCGGGTGGCACAGCCATCGAGTCGTGCTGCACATCGGGGGCGCCGAGAGCGTTCACGCGGTGTACCTCAACGATCGCTTCGTCGGCTACGGCACCGACAGTCGGCTGCCGAGCGAGTACGACATCACCGATCTGATCGTCGGCGGTCAGAACCACCTCGCGATCGTGGTGGTGCGCTACAGCGCGCAGAGCTACGTCGAGGACCAGGACCAGTGGTGGATGGCCGGTCTGCATCGCAGCGTCTACATCGAGGCGCGCAGCCCGGACGGCATCGCCGATGTCGAGGCCGACGCCGACTGGGACGTGGAGGCCGGGCGCGGGTCGCTGACGGTCCGGACCACCGTCGGCTTCGCAGCCGAACCGCGCGCGGGGTACGTCGTTCGTACCTGGCTCGAGACGCTCGCCGGCCGTCGGCTCGGCGCTGTGCAGTCGGCACCGGTGCCGCACGTCCATGCGGCGCCGTATGTGTTCCAGGGCCACCGTGTGGTCGCGTCGTTCCCGGCGGTGCGCGTGCAGCCGTGGAGCGCCGAGGCGCCGACCCTGTACCGGGTGCAGGTCGAGTTGTCGCGACCCGACGGGTCGGTGGTCGAAGCCACGTCGCAGCGGGTCGGGTTCCGACGGGTCGAGGTGCGCGATGGGCACCTGCTCGTGAACGGGCAACCGATCTGGATCTTCGGCGTCAACCGCCACGACCACCACCCCGACCGGGGCAAGGCCGTCACCGTCGACGACATGCGCGCCGACCTCGTGGCCATGCGGTCCCACAACATCACCGCGATCCGCACCGCCCACTACCCGAACGACCATCGCTTCCTCGACCTGTGCGACGAGCTCGGCTTCTACGTGGTCGCCGAGGCCAACGTCGAGAGCCACGCCTACAACGACTCCCTCAACCACGACGCTCGCTACCGCGACACGTGGTTGGAGCGCGGGGCCCGGATGGTCCAGCGTGATCGCAACCACCCGTGCATCGTGATGTGGAGCCTCGGCAACGAGAGCGGCTACGGCCCCAACCACGATGCGCTCGCCGGCTGGATCCGCCGGTCCGACCCCAGCCGACCGCTCCACTACGAGGACGCGATCCGCGTGGAGGGATGGGTCGACGGCGGCCGTCACGCCACCGACGTCGTGTGCCCGATGTACCCGTCGATCGAGTCGATCGTCGCCTACGGCAACGACTCGCGCTCGGACCGCCCGCTCATCATGTGCGAGTACAGCCACGCGATGGGCAACTCGAACGGCTCGCTCGCCGATTACTGGCATGCGATCACCACCACGCCCCTGCTGCAGGGCGGGTTCCTGTGGGAGTGGAAGGACCACACGCTCCGCCAGACGCTCCTCGACGGCACCACTCGCCTGGCGTACGGCGGCCAGTTCGGGGACGATCCGCACGACTGCAACTTCGTCGCCGACGGCCTGATGTCGAGCGAGCTGGTCCCGCACCCGGCGATGCGCGAGGTGACGTGGGTCCACCGGCCAGTGACGGTGGCGCGGGGGCGTGGCGGACTGCGGATCGAGAACCGGCAGTCGTTCGTCGGCCTCGGCTGGCTGGACGCGCGATGGGAGCTGGTGGTCGACGGCGTCGTGGCTCGCCGGGGGCGCTTGCGCTTGCCCGACATCGATCCGCATGCGTCGGTCGTCGTGCCGATGCCGTGCGAGGTGCCGGCCGCCGGTGTCGACGCCGCGCTCACGGTGCGCTGGGCCACCCGCCGCGACCAGTGGTTCGCCCCGGCCGGTCATCTCGTCGCGTGGGATCAGGTCGTGCTGCGCGAGCGACGCCGTCCCCTCCCGGCCCGCGGAGAGGGCGGCCAGGCCGCCACGGTGCTGCTGTCGCCGCCGCGCCTCAACCTGTGGCGCGCCGCCACCGACAACGACGGCTTCAAGCTGATGCCCGAGCTCGCGGTCCGGCTGCGCGTGGGTGGGCAGGGCCTCCGGATCTGGCAGGAGGCCGGGGTCGACCGGCTCCCTGCCGACGAGCTCGTCGGCCACACCGTCCGGGTCCGCGAGGACGCGACCGGCACCACCTACCACCACGTGGTCGACGTGCCCGACCATCTCGCCGATCTGCCGCGCATCGGTGTGCTGTTCACCCTGCCGGCCGGCTTCGAGCGGATGCGCTGGTACGGGCGCGGCCCGCACGAGAACTACCCGGATCGGGCGGCGTCGGCGATGCTCGGAACCTGGGAAGCACCGCTCGACGAGTCGCCCCACCTCGTGCCGCAGGAGTTCGGGCTGCGTACCGACTGCCGCTGGTTCGACCTCGTCGACCCGGCCAGCGGTGCGGTGGTGTCGGTCGAGGCGGTGTCGCCCGTCGCGCTGCACGTCTCGGCAACTCGGCACCTCCCGAGCGATCTGTTCGAGGCGTCGACCGCCACGGAGCTGCGACGCCGTGACGAGGTGGTCGTGTGCGTCGACCTGGCCCACCGCGGGATCGGCACCGCGAGCTGCGGCCCCGACGTGCTCCCGCAGTACCGCCTCGCCGCCGGCCGCTACGAGTTCGCCTACCGGATCAGCCTCCGCTGAGGCGTGCCTCGTCGGGGGCGCGCCGGGACGACGCAGGTGCCTGGCTCGTGGCGAGTTCGGGTTGCGGGAGCGTGCGTCACGCTGCGGTTCTTCGTTGTCGCTCACGGTCGTCGTCGGGCTCGTCGGGCTCCTCGTGTTCGGTGAGGATGTCGGGTCGGGTGGTGGCGTGATGCTGCCCGTCGGGTCGGGTGATGGTGAGGGTGCGGTCTGGGGCGAGGTGGATGGTCCAGCCGCCTTCGTGGACGAGGTGGTGGTGTCGTGAGCAGAGCGGTAGGAGGTTGTGGAGGTCGGTGGTGCCGCCGTGTTCGAACCAGTCGATGTGGTGGATTTCGCAGCGGTCGAACGGCACGTCGCAGCCGTGGTGGGCGCAGTGCCGGTAGATCGCCCGCAGCGCCCGGCGTTGGGCGCGCGTCGCGGTGCGATGGGTGCGTCCGACATTGATCGGGACGCCGTCGGTGCCGAGAATGACCGGGGTGATGAACCCGTTGCACAACGCACGACGAACGCTTTCGGGTGGGACGGGGATCCCGTCGCCGGTTTCGCAGATCGAGTGGGCATGGAGCCGACGAGTTTCGGCGGTTTCGTGGTCGACGATGTAGGTGACGTCGGCTTCGAGGGGTCGTTCGCGGTCGTGTCCGCCGGCGACGAGGCGGCCGAGTGCTTCGGCGGCGAGCCGGTCGCGTTGGTAGCGCCGTTCGAGGAATTCGGGGTCACCGGCGCGTTCACCGGCTGCGATCATGGCCGCGATTTCGCGGTCGATGGCGTTGAAGATCTGGTTGGCGAGTTCGGGGTGGAACGCCAAGCGGCCTTCGGTCATGCCGGTGGCGCGGTTGATTTTCCGGCGGAGGTAGGTGTCGTTGCGTTGTTGCTTGTTGCGTGAGATCCCGTGATCGCGTTCGAGTTTCCGGATGCGGTCGCGGCACACCCGGGTGAACTCTTCGGGTGTCTTCGATGCCGCAGCCGCCAACAGCGACTCCTGCTGCTCGAGCAGCTCGGCCTTGATCGTGTCGTCGAGGCCGGTGGTGGCGTTGGCGAGTGCGTCGACGTGTTCGGCGCCGATCTTTCCGGTTTCGAGCGCGTCCGCGAACGACGGCGCGTCATCCAACGCCTTGGAGCGCCGCTCACGACGCCGCCCCTCTGCGGCCGAGACGCCGCCGACCGCGCCGTGGAGATCGCTGACCGCGGTCGCCGCCGGCCCGGCCGAGCCGGGCGTGACGGTGGACAGCTCGCGCATGCGTGACGAGATCCGTGCCTCGACCGCATCGAGCCAACCCCGCGTCCGTCGGACGTCGCGCAACAGGTCGATGCACACAGCGGTGTCGGCCGCGGCGAGGTCGGCTGCGTCGAGGGCCTCGACCGCTGCGATCACCGACACGTTGCTCATGCAGACCATCATGACAGGGGGGTGTAACAGTCATCTCGATCACCAGTTCTGCCGACGACGGAGCCCGGACCGACACCCCGAGGAGGGCGCGGCGGCGTCGGGTGATCACGCGCGCAGAACGCCGGGCGCATCGGAGATCTGGCGGAGGGGAACCCATCGTTCCTCGACATCGACATCGCTCGAACGCCCACCCAGCTGCTCGTCGCCGTGCGCACAGCCGGCCGACCAGGCGGCGCCCACGACCTCATCATCGCCGCCACAGCGCTCGCGACTGGCCGGGTTGTGGTCACCTCGCACCGGCCCGGCTTCGAGGACTTCCCCGGGGTTCCGGTCCGGCGACCGAGCTGACTCCTGCGAGCGCCGAGTTGCCGCTCGACGCTCGTCGTTCTGCGCCAGCCGCAGCGCCCTTGCATCAACACAACCATCAGGGCACTATGCGCTGCGTGTGGTCGTCGAGGCGGCGGTCGTGAACTCGCGCTGGCCGTGGTATCTGACGCCTCGTTCGATGCAGGGATGGCAGCCTCGGATCGTCGCTGTGGTCGCTCCGTTGCTCGCATCTGGGACTGGCCTTCTGGCCGGGTGGGTTCTCGTGCGAGTACCGCGCAGAACCGAGTACGTCTCCATGCCCGCACCCTCGTGGCTCACGTGGGCGGGGCTCGGTTGCTGTGTCACGGCGGTCGCCGCGCTTGCGCTGGCTCGGTGTACGTCGCCGCCCTACGACCCCGACACGCCCAGCCCGCGGCCAAAGCCGGTGCGCGACGTTCGACTCCGTGATGTCGGGTGCGCCGCGCTCTTCACGGCCGCGCTCGTCACGTGCTCACTGGTGTCATCGTCGAGTGACTACCGATGGCGGCCGCTGTGGTTCCTCGGCCTGGCACTGGTGATGACGCCGATCATCTTGGCCATCACCCGCGGCCGTGCGTAGCTGCCGCGATTCGCCCGTTGTTCTGCGTTGGCCAGCCGGCTTGCGCAAGGAGCGACGACCGGGCATTCGGGGCGGGTCGCGTCTACCAGAATGGCGGGGTGGCCGACGCAGGTGTGACCCTCACGATCCGCCCCTACGACGCGACCCGCGGAGCTGTAGCCGACGTTGAGGGTGGGAACGTGACCGTCACCTTCGACGAACACGAGGTCGTAATCGCTGGCGACGCCGCTGGCTTGCGGGACCTCGCTCGGTGGTGCCTCGCTATCTCCGATGAGCATGCTCCGCCGGGCGTCCACGTTCATCTCGATCCCAACGTGGCCCCGCTCACGACGGCGTCGCTACCGATCATCATCACGCGACACGACTGAACGCTCCGATCTGCCGCTCGGTGCGTCTAACGCCGTGGTCGTCGGCGCCGCACGTAGATCGCTACCCCAAGAATCGTGAGCCACCACAGCGAACCGGCCACGACGAGGTTTGTGTCCATCGGTTGGGGAGAGTAGCGAGATCCGATGGACGCCGATCTGCCGATCGGCATCGCGTCGCAACTCCCTTGCACGGCGAAGCAGCGCGCAGGCACTCTGCGAAGGTGGATCCTGTCGTCGAGCGTTCATGCCCCAACTGCGAAGGCACCTCGTACGTGGACGGGCGGTGCGAGCGGTGCGGGCGGCCGGCGATTCCTTCAGAGGACTACCACGACAGGCTGGAGTCCCTCGCGTGGGAGGTCATCAGCGCAGCACATGACGAGTACCGCGACCTTCGTGGCACGGCCGACACCGGCCCAGAGTTGAAACGGGCGATCGTCAACCTCGCGAACTCACTCATCCACTATCACTACGACGGCGACGGCTGCCTCGACGACGCCGCCGACGAGACGAGCGCGTAACTGCCTGATTGAGTTCGTCGTTCTGCGCCGTCCGACGCGCTTGCGCCGGGGATCCGGACCGGGCAATCTGCGCTCGTGGAGAGCGACGTTCCCGACGCGTCCAGCGGCTCGGAAAGCAATGCCTGGAAACCTGCTGGATGGGACGACTGGAGTGAGGAGCGCCGTACTCTCTGGCGACGCGAGCAGCAGCTACAGCGCGGGATCGAGCTTGTGCCGAACTCGGATGAGGAAGCCGAGTCTCGTGCCCGCATCATCGAGCACCTTCGAACTGAGGTCGATGAGTTGAGGCGGCGCATTCAATAGCTGCCGCTACGCGCCCGTCGTTCTGCGTCGGCCAGCCTGCTTGCGTCGTGAGCGACGACCGGGCACTATGCGCTCGCGATGCCGTAGGCCATGCCGAGCGCGTGAATGGCACCTCGACGAAGGGAAGGTACGCATGTCGCTCCGCATCTCGACGTGGGATCCCACGACGAAGGACAGCCCCGACCTCGCTGATGGCGACTGGTCGTTCGGTTTCGAGCGGTACCGGGTCGAATTGTGGGGTACGGAGGCGGTTCGAGGTGTCGGCGCTGAGTTCATCCCGCGCCTGGCCTCACAGGATCTCTACGTCGGGCACGTCGATCTGGATGCACTTGAGCTGGAAGCACGCAGTATCGAAGCCGCCGCCGAGACCATCGCCGCACAGCTCTTTGACCCGTCAGTTCCTGGGCCAGGCGCGGTGGTGGTTCAAACGAGCGACGCGAGTCGCGTGTACGACGCATGGGGCGGGGTGAGTCCGTCGGAGTCAGTCAGGCGATACGTCAGCAACCTGCTCCGGGCCATTGACTTCGCACGGCAAGCCGGTTGCGGGCTCGTCATCTGGTGACCGTGACGCCCGCAGCATGCGCGTGTCGACACGGCCGAGGCGCGCCCTATCTGCCGCTATGTGGCGCGTCTGCGAGCCTGGTGACCATGGACGAGCAGCCTTTCCAGTGGGGCGACGTGTATGCGTTCGTCGACCAAGAAGTCATCATGCTGAAGGCGGCTACTGACGAGGGCGACCCCGGCGAGCTCACGGACGACGCGGCCGAGGCGCTAGCGCACTGGCTGCTCGACTGCGTTCGTCAACATCGGGGTTGAGGTCCCACACGCGCCCGAACTGCCGCTATGCGCCCTCTCCGAGATACGCGATCCGAGCAGAACGCGCGCTCGAGAACGCGCGTCGGCCGAGGTTGAGTCAGGAGCGCGGAACGGCGCTTCGATGCTTGTCCGCGTGAAGCCGATGAGGCGATCAGCACGGTAGGCGGCGAGGCTCTTGCCATCGGTGCGGAACCGGACTGCGCCCGCATCGCGCGCTCGTTTAGGCCGGCGTCGGCCCAACGAGCGGCCGTTACACCTCGCCCCCGGGCGGCGTGCCGTGGACCCGCAGGGTCAGGCGGCCGGGATCAGCTGGACCAGGAGGATCGGCCAGCGGACGCCGTCGCGGAGGGCACGGATCAGGACGTCGGCCTCGGCGGTGCGACCACCGACCTGCTGCACCGTGTAGGTGCCGGCATCGACGGTGCTCGGGGCCCGGCGGGCCGAGATCACGTGCAAAGAGAGCCGGTCGCCGTCGAGCCCGTCGACGAAGCGGCCGATCGGCTCCTGGCGGATCTGGTTCGCTGCACGACCCAGCAGGTCGGCTGCGGCCTCGTTGGCGTCGACGATGTCACCGCTGTCGGTGATCGCGAGCATCGGGACCGCCGCGGCCTCGAAGACCTCGGTGCCGAGGAGGGTGACCTGCTGGTTGTCGGGGCGCTGCAGCTCGGTCGGGTCGATCAGCTCGATCGACATGGCCGCACCCACATCGGGGTTGGTGACGAGGCGGAAGTGGCCGAACGCCGGCACCGTCGGCCCGCCGTCGGCTGGCCGGATCGAGATCCACCCCTCCATCGGCTCGCCGTTGGCGACCTCGAGCGAGCTCCACATCCATGCGAGGTCGAGGTTGCAGATCTCCTCGAAGCGGCGGTCGGCGACAGACATGTCGTCGTAGCCGGTGAGGGCGAGCAGCTGGCGGTTCCAGTCGAGCAGGCGGCCGATCGGATCGACCACGATGCGAGCAAGGAGGCTGTACTCGAACGACGCCCACTGGTCCCCGCCCTTCGAGCGGTACGGACCCACCGGTTCGACGGTGTCGTGAGGCACGATCGAGGCGATGGCGCCACGTGTGTAGCCGGCGTGGCTGAACACGGGCAGGATCCGCATCGTGACCCCACGCTGTTTGCCGTCGGCGAGCGGGACATGGACGACGGTCGCGACCGACTCGCCCGTGCGCAGGACGTCGCTGACCGGGCACCGCCCCACCGGGATCCGGACGCCGTTCGCATCCGACACGTTCCAGCTCTGATCGCCGAGGGTGCGGCCGCTCATGGCCTCGGCGTCGAGGCCGAGGATCAGTGGTGCGCGGTCGTTCCACTGCATGATGTGCGCGAACGAGTCGAACACGACGAGGCCGGCGCCGATGGCGTCGAGCGTGTACTCGGCGAGCCAGGCTCCGGCGATGCCGAAGTCGGTGGACGTGTAGGCGGTGCTCATCGGATCTTCACTGCCCTGGCGGGCATCCTCCACTCGGGGTCTCGCCCAGGAGTGCGGCGACGCGGTTCGGGGTCAGGGTGCCCACTCGGCGGGCGAGGTGGTCGACGCGGTTGGTGATCGCATCGCCGTAGGGGTTGTAGAGGCGAGCACCGAGGTCGACGGCGCGCTCGGGCCAGATGCCCATGGCGGTCTCGATCTCGACGACGTTGCGGGCGGTCGCCTCGACGTAGGACGACAGCTTGTCGATGGTCGTCGCGTAGGCCTCGGGGCCGACAGCCAGAGTCGCCCACAACCGGTCGACGAGGACCGGCACGAGTGCCGACGCCGCCACACCGTTGGCACGCAGCGCGTCCTCGGTGCCGTCGGCGACGATCGCTGTCCACGCATCGAACGAGGCCGACCGCCGGTACTCGAGCTCGCGGTAGGCGGCGAGCAGACGATGGGCGGGGAGGCCCGGCACGTGGGCCAGGAGATCGTCGGCGCTGAGACCACCCCGGAGTGCGTTCAGGACGGCGGTGGTGTCGGAGCGTGTGTGCGCAGTGGTCGCAGCTCCGTCGGCACGCATGGCCAGCTCGACGACGAAGCGGTGCTCCTCGGCGGGCGTCGTCGGCCAGTTGCGGCAACGCCAGGGCAGCCACAGGTTGGTGGTGCCGGCGGGCGCCGCCGGGAGGCGACGCTGCTCACGCCGAGCCTGCGGCCGGCGGGTTTCTTCGATTCGATCGTCGATGACGACCGTGGCGATCATGTTCATGATGACTCCTCCGTGAGTCCGTTGAGCGAGTGGTCACGTCCGTTGTGACCTGTTGCATTGCGCAGTGGGTACCGCTGCGTCGGCGAGTCGTCGGGGGTAGGGCCCGGCGTCCGGCATCACTGCATGACGAACTCCGTGAAGAAGACGGTCAAGACCTCTTCTCCGTAGAACTCCTTCAGTCCCTCGTGGAGGGATTCGCGAGCTTGGATCCGGCCCTCGAGCGTCGAGAGCTCCTCGACGGTCTTGCCGGAGAACGTGCTGAGCACCAGGTCGGCCGCAGGTGCGGTGGGCTCGGTCGTCACGGTCTTGTCGTCCTTGGCGCCGTGGCTGTCGCCACCCTCGGCCGTCTCCTTCTCCTCGGCCGCCGCCATACCGATCGAGATCGCAACCCGCAGGTAATGGCCGCCGGCCAGGTTCACGTTGACCGGCTCGAGATCGATGATGTGGTGGACCTTGGGCTCTTCCTTCTCGACCTCGACGATCGATGTGACCGTCGTGGTGGCCACCTCGCCCCCACCTCGGCCGCCGACGAAGTAGCCAGCACCGACGAGTGCGATCGAGATCATCGCAGCGGGCATCATCTTGCCGCCGCCGCTCTTCTCGGTGGATTCCTCCTCCGAGCCCTCTTCAGCTTTCTTCTTCTTCGCCATCGGCAAACTTCCTTGTTGCGCATTCGGTGCTTCCGTGCACCGCCTGTGTGATCTGAACCGTCCTGCTCACCCCTGCTGGGCGCAAGCAACCGGACGGGAATTTGTGGGGTGAAATCGGGCACCGGCCGAGGCCGGTGTCATCCCTCCCCGGCCGCGACCGTGATGACGGGCGCGGTGGTCGTCGGGAGCGAACCCGTCGGGACGGTGCTCGTACCGGCGATGTCGTCGACGAGCGCCGGTTGGGTCGTGGCGGTCTCCTCGCCGATGCCCGCGGCTCTGGTGGTGGCGAGCACGACGATCTCGACCCGGCGGTTGCGGGCGAGCGCCTCGGCGCTGTCGCCCGTGTCGACGGGATGGGTGTCGGCGTACCCGGCCGCAGAGATCCGCTCGACGGGGAACCCGCGCGCTTCGACGAGGTAGCGCAGCACGGTCGTGGCCCGGGACGTGGACAGCTCCCAGTTCGACGGGAATCGACCCGTCGAGATCGGACGTGAGTCGGTGTGGCCTTCGATGAGGACGTCGTTCGAGAGGTCGGCGAGTGCATCGGCGACCACATCGAGGATCGTGAAACCGCCCGGTTGGATGTCGGCCTGGCCGGGTGTGAACAGCACCTGATCGGTCACGATCGTCACGACCAGACCCCTGGGCTCGCGACGGAAGCCGATCTTGTCGATCAGTCCGGTGCCCTCGGCTCGCGATCGGACGGTGTCCTCCACGTACTCGAGCGGGTCGGCGTACACCGGCTCCTCCGCCGACGGATTCGGGGTGACCGTGATCGGTGGGAGCTCGGTGACCGTACCGTCGGGGTTGATGACGACGATCGCTGGTCGCGGCTCGCCTTCGTTGGCAGCGAGCCCGCCGCCGTTGTTCTCCTCGGTCTCGGCCGGCTTCGGCCCAACGCCCTGGAGGATGCCCATCGACCCGTCGGAGAGCGGACCAGAACCACCGCTGCCGGTGAGCGGGCTGGTGATGCCGAACGTCAGCATGCCTTCGGTGCTGAGCGTCTTGCGCCAGGTCATGGCGGCGAGCTCGGCCTTGTCCTCGTCGGTCCGGCCGAGCGCGAACAGCACCAGGAACAGTGCCATCAGCAGCGTCAACACGTCGGCGTACGGGATCACCCACGCTTCGTGATTGACGTGCTCTTCGTGCTCTTCATGGTGTTCGCGCTTCTTCCCGCGCGACTTCCCATGATCGCCGCCGCCGCTCATTCACGCCCCGATCCCAACGCCATGGCCTCGGCCGGCGGCAGGTAGGTGAGCAGGGTCTCCTCGATCACGCGCGGGTTCTGACCACCCTGGATCGCGAGCACGCCCTCCATCACCATCTCGCGGCCGTGGACCTCCTCGGTCGACATCCGCTTGAGCTTGTTGCTGAGCGGCAGCATGATGCCGTTCGCGAGGAACACACCCCAGAAGGTGGCGACGAACGCACCCGAGATGCCGTGACCGAGCTCTTCGGGCTTGTCGAGCTTGCCGAGCGTCGCGATCAGTCCGATCACGGCGCCGATGATGCCGAACGTCGGGGCGAAGATGCCGAGCGACATGCACCAGTCGGCGGCCACCTTGTGGCGCGCCTTCAAGGTGCGGATCTCGGTGCGCATCACGTCGGCCACTGCGTCCGGGTCGTTGCCGTCGATCGCGAGCTGGAGGGCCTTCTTCATGAACGGGTCGTCGAGCTGAGCGACGTCCGACTCGAGCGAGAGGATGCCCTCGTGGCGGGCGCGGGTGGCGAAGTCGACGATCCGGCGGAGGCGCTCGGCCGGCTCGACTTCGGGCTTCGGGAAGATCGCCTTCATGATCGCCTTGAAGACGTTCGATGTCGCGGCCATCTCGAAGCTGGCCATCGTGGCGCCGATCGCGCCGATGATCACGATCAGGATCGCGGGGATGTTGGTGATCAACAGGACCGGGTTGACACCCTTGAAGAAGGATCCGATCAGCACCCCGATCAGGGCGATGATCAATCCCAACAGTGTCGACTTCACAGCGCTGCCTCCTCGTCGCTCGTCTCGATCGCAGCATCCGGTGCCGTTCCGTCGGGTACGACGTCGGCGGGGGCCCAGACCTCAGGTGACGGAACAGCGGCTGCGGCCGGCGTCACCGGCTCCGCCGGCGTGACCGCCTCGGGGCGGACGTTCATCGTCCCGGCGAGCGCGAGCACGCGGGCCCGGAACTCGGCCGTACGCCGGACGATCTCGTCCCCGGTCTCGTTGACGACGTACTCGGTGCCGCTCGTCAGCCGGACGACCGTGTCGACGTGCGTGTCGACGCGCTCGATCAGGTCCGGGTTGAGGATGAAGGGCGTGTTCTGTCGGATGCGGGTCAGCGTGATCATGACGTCTCGGATCGGTCCTCTGGGCATGTCCGCACGGGTGTGCGAGTGGGATCGTCCGGAGCATCGAGCCGCGCGCCAGGTGGTGGCGCCGGCAGCCTGGTTGCGTGATGGCGACAGATCAGGACTGTCGCGTGCGTGGACGACCGTGACGAGCTCTCTCGACGGCTGTGGCTGCTCCGTGAGCAGATGGAGCAGCTCGTGTGCGCGCTCGACATCCAACAGCTCGTACTGGCGAACGATCGGCTTCGCTGGCTGCCGATGGTGACCGAGAACGTCGAGCATCTGGTCGACGACATCCGGGAGTCGGAAGCCGAACGGGCCGCGATCTCACAGCGGGTCGCTGTGCAGCTCGGGCTCGACGAAGGAGCCACGCTCAACGAGCTGGTCCGGGTCGTCGCCGAGCCGTATGCGGGAGTGTGGCGTCAGCATCGGCTGCACCTGCTCGGCCTCCAGGCCGAGGTGGAAGACATCACGAACGCCAACCGCGAGCTCGGCCGGCGAGGCATGGCCGTCACCCGCGAGGCGGTGGCGACCCTGACCGGCGAATCCCACGACACGACCTACGACCCACGCGGCGCGACACGGCCGCTGACCACCGCATCCCGACGCTTCGACAGGACGGCCTGAACCATGGTGTCGATCTCCACCTTCTACACGTCGTTGTCGGGCATGAACGCCCAGCGCAAGGTTCTCGACGTCACGGCGCACAACATCGCCAACGAGTCGACGCCCGGCTATCACCGCCAGCGGGTGGAACTGCGGCCGATCGGTGTGTCGTCGGTGTCGGCCGTCTTCGCCGGTCAAGGTTCGCGGGTGGGCGGTGTCGACGTCATCGGTGTCAACCGCCTCGTCGACCAGCTCGCCGAGAACCGGCTGCGCGCCGAGACCGGAGCGCAGGGCGGGACGAGCGCGATGCGGGCGACGATGCAAGCGGTCGAGCTCGCGTTCCCCGAGCCCTCCGACGATGGCATCGGTGCGATGCTCGACGACTTCTTCGGCGGTTGGTCCGACCTGGCGTCGCGTCCTGGCGATGTCGCCACCCGGTCCCAACTGCTCGAACGGGCACAGACCCTCGTCGACGGTCTGCAGCGCACATCTGCCGACCTGACGACGGTGTCGGAGACGGCGAGGTCGGCGATCGTCGGCCTGGCCACCGATGCCAACGGCATCGCCCAGCAGATCGCCGAGCTCAACAAGGCGATCACCGGTAGCGCCAATGCCGCCAACGACCTGAGCGACCAACGCGATGTGCTGGTCCGCCAGCTCGCCGAACTGACCGGTGCCGATGCCCGCCCGCAGACCGGCGGGAACGTGGACGTGTACATCGGTGGTCGGGCGATCGTGAGCGGCAACTTCGTGTTCGGTCTCGACGGCGCCGGGGGCCAGCTCCGATGGGCGGCCGACGGTTCGGCCGTCGTGGCGCCGCCCAGCAAGGCCGCGTCGCTGACCGCGACGATCAACGACGTCGTCCCCCGATATCAGACGATGCTCGACGGTGTCGCCGCCCAACTCGTCACACAGGTGAACGCGATCCACTCGGCCGGCTACGACCTTGCCGGCAACACGGGTGTCAACTTCTTCGATCCTGCCGGATTGACAGCGAGCTCGATCTCGCTGTCGACCTCGATCGCCGGCCAGCCCAACAACATCGCCGCCGGAGCGCCTGTCCTGCCCGGCCCGACGGCCCCGGGTGCGCTCGATGGTGAGCAGGCCCGTGCGATCGCATCGCTCGCCGGGGCGCCGACCGGTCCGGGCGCCACGTACCAGTCGCTCGTGTCGGCACTCGGTGTCGAATCCCGAGCGGCGATCCGGCGCGACCAGGTCCAGGGCACCGTGCTCGGTGCAGCCGAGTCGACCGCGGCCCAGGTGGGCAGCGTCAGCCTCGACGAGGAGATGGCCAACCTGATCGCCGCCCAGCGTGCCTACGAGGCCTCGGCCCGGGTGCTCACGACGATCGACAGCCTGCTCGGCACCCTGATCGAGCGGACCGGCCTGGCGGGCCGCTAACGGTGGGATGAGACGAATGTCGATGCAAGGAGCGATGCCATGCGCGTGACCAATTCGATGATGCTCCAGTCGTCGATGCGCGACCTGAACGGGGCGAAGAGCCGGCTGCAGCAGAGCCAGACCGAACTCGCGACCGGCCGGCTCGTGGGGCGTCCGTCGGACGATCCGACCAAGGCCACGATGTCGATGAGCCTGCGGACGCAGAGCCGCGTCGGCGATCATCGTCAGCGCGCCGCCGAGGATGCGAGCGGGTGGCTCGACACCGCCGGCTCGACCCTCATGTCCGGGCTCGATCTCATGAGTCGCGTCAAGGAGCTCACGGTCCAGGCATCGAACCAGGGTGCCTCGACGCCCGACTCGCGTATGGCGATCGCCTCCGAGATGCGCTCGTTGCGCGACGAGCTGATGGCGATGGCCAACACCCGCTACATCGACCGCCCGATCTTCAACGGCACCGCCGCCGGCCAGGCCTACGACCCGACGACCGGGTCGTACCTCGGCAACGACGCGTCGGTGATCCGTGAGGTGTCACCCGGTGTGACCGTCACGGCGAACATGACCGGCGAGGTCGTGTTCGGGTCCCAATCGACACCCGAGGGCGACGTGTTCGCCGTGCTCGATCGGCTCGCCACCGCGATCCAGAACGGCGACACCACGGGCGTTGCCGCCGAGCACGCCAACTCCGACGCCGCACGCGAACGGATCACGACCGCCGTCGGACAGCTCGGTGCTCGTGCCAAGCGCGTCGAGGACATCCGTGCCCGCAACGACCTGATGCAGGAGCGTCTGTCGCAGTCGCTGTCCGAGGTCGAGGATGCGGACCTCGCGCAATCGGTGATCAACGTGAAGGCCCGCGAGACGGCGTTCCAGGCGGCCCTCCAAGCAGCGGCCAGGGTCATCCCCCCGAGCCTCGTCGACTACCTGCGCTGACCGCGCACCCACGTACACACCAACCGACCGACTCGTTCGGTACCACCCCGGAAGGCAACAGACCCCATGAACATGATGCGTACCCGTTGGGCCGCGTTCGGCGCGGCCGTCGCGGTGACCCTCGGAGCCGGCGGCCTCGGCCTCGTCTCCGCCGTCGGATCGGACGGGCACGCTGTCGTCGTCACGATCGAACCGGCCCGGATCCTCGACACCAGGACCGGGCTCGGCGTATCAGGACGAGTCGCCAACGGCGTGCCTGTCGACCTGCAGGTCACCGGTGAGGTCCCGACTGCGTCGGGCACCGCCACCGTGGTGCCCGAGGACGCGGTCGCAGCACTCGTGAACGTCACGGTCGTGTTCCCCGACAGCAGCGGGTACCTCTCGTTGCGGCCGGGCGGTGCGACGGGCACGCCGACGACGAGCACGGTCAACTTCACTGCCGATTCGGTCGAACCCAATGCTGCGACGGTCGACCTCGGACCGGGCGGGACCATCCAGGTGTTCGTGGCGACCACGGCCCCCGGCGGGTCGGCCGACGTCCTGGTCGATGTCGTCGGCTACACGATCGGTCACGATCACGACG
>JALHOG010000054.1 GCA_022843125.1 Ilumatobacteraceae bacterium | reverse complement strand
CGCGGGGCGCTGCGGCCATGAGCCCGGCGGCCGCCTTGGCCAGCAGCCGCTGGAGCTCGCGCCGCTGTGCTGCCGTGAGCGCGTCGGTGGTGAGTGCCTCGAGCCGATGCCACACCTCGTCCGCGGCGGTCGCGGCCCGTTCACCGGCGGGTGTGAGCCGCACGATCCTCGAACGTCGATCGACCGCCGACGCCCCGGTCTCGACGAGACCCCCGGCCTCTAACCGCCGGACCATCTTGGTCACCGTCGCCGGCTCGATGCCGAGGCTCGACGCGAGCTGGCCGGGCGAGCGTTCACCCTCGCGGAGCGCGAAGACCAACGCCTCCTGCCCCGGGTGGAGCCCGACCTCGGCCAACATCGCCCCGGCGGCAGCGCGGTGCAACCGCGAGAGCCGCACGATCTCGGCGCCGACGCCGTCGGGCAGGACCGGGACCGCGCCGCACGCACCACGCGGGCTGCCGCAAGCCGCGGCCGTGCCGCAGCTGTCGCCGTCGGTGGGGGTGCGCTCGGTGTCCTGGGACGGCACGCCTCCGATGCTAACGACGCAGACGTCGTGCGATCAGCGGCACGATGATCGCCGCGGCCACGATGTGCGTGAGCGCGAGCAGCCACTTCGTCTCGCCGGCGGCGTCGGCGGCGATGGGGCTCGCCATCGACAGGACGGTGCCGACGACACCGACGATGGTGAAGGTCCGCGCCGCGCCGTCGCGCTTGGCCAGCAGTTGGGCGATGGCCCCGCCGACGAGCGCTCCGATCACGCTGGCGACGGCGAACATGACGAGCGGGATCTCCTCACGCTGGTCGGCGCCCATCTGCGTCACATCGAGCGACACGTCGGCGGCGCCGGCGATCAACGCCACGGCGACGTTCGCCACTGCAGCACCGACTGCGGCGATCGCGGTGGTGCGCCAGATCGACGCGCGGTCGACGGTGCCGGAGTCGGCCGAGCTTCGGACGGGGGTGCTGGTATTCGACATTGGTCTCTCCTCGTGTCGTTTTGGTGAGCCGGCTCATCATATACAGAAACTGAGCCGGCTGAAAGATGTGAACACAAGGAATCGTCTGTCGCGGCCCAGCTGTTCGTGGCCTGCGCCGCCCGCCCGCCCGGCCTCGGCGCGATCGCGGTGCCGACCGTCGTCGGGACATCGGCGACCTTCGAGGAGCAGTACTGCTGATCAGCCGCCGGGGTGGGGCGGGAGGATGCCGGCCAGCCGGAGGAGGTCGTCGCCCTCCTCGCTGCTGAGCGCGCCGCCTTGCACGAGGCCGGAGACGTATGCCCCGAACTCCCTCGCGGGGCGAACACCCGTGGTCACCTGGACCGCCATCTCCGGCGCGTGCTGCAACGCCAACTCGCGCTGCTTGGCGGCCTTCTTCGGATGCTTCGCGAGCATCGCACCGGTGGCCGCGGCCCCTTGCACGGCGCCGCGCTCGGTCGCGACGGCGGCGCCGAGGCGGGCGGCCTGCTCGATGCCGCCGCCCTTCGCGAACGAAGCCCAGTCGATGTCGACCGCGCTCCGATCCGGTGACACCAGGACCGGAACGACGAGCCCGGGCACCGGTTGCCACCGCTTCATCGCCCTCCGCAGGCCACCGAGGCGGTTCGCCACCCGGTACCGCCCCGCGTGCCGGAAGGACTCGCCGTTCGGCCCCGTGATGTCCAGCACCAGGTCCCAGTCGTCGCCGCCGAAGAGGTGATCGGTGACATCGTCGAAGAGCGTCACCTCTCCGTCGTCGGGGCCGCCGCCGACGGCCAGCCGCGAGGCCGACGCCACGACGGCGTGCATCTCGGTCCGGGAGCCAGCGCCCATCGCCGAACGTTAGGCGATCGACAGGGGCGACCTGCTCGTCAGGGCCTCCATTGCGGTCGGGGTCGTAGCGACGCCGAGCGGCATCGCCACCACCGACCGAGCGGCTACGAGGACTGTGATGATCACCGACGTCGAGCTCTACTTCGAGAGCGGATGTGGCCGCTGCGATCGTTCGCCACCCCGGACTGCGAGTGGGTTTCGTGCATCCGGACGATCACCACGACACCGGAGAGCGCGGTGAGCGCGGCGACGGCGTAGATCGCCGCTTCGATCGATGCGAGGTCGGCGAGAACGCCGGCGACGAGCGCACCGACGGCGAAGCCGCCGTCGCGCCACAGGCGGTAGATGCCGACGGATCGGGCGCGCCAGGTGGGGTGGGCGACGTCGCCGATCGCTGCGAGGAGGGTCGGGTAGACCATGGCGGTGCCGATGCCGAGCACGATCGCGCCGACGGCCCACAGGGCGAACCCCGTGACCGTTGCCATCCAGGCGAGTGCGACGGACTGGGTGAGCATGCCGCCGGCGATGAGGGGTTTACGGCCGATCCGGTCGGAGAGTCCGCCGGTGTAGAGCTGACCGAGGCCCCAGGCGGCCGGGTACAGGGCAGCCAGGATGCCGATGCGTCCGACGGAGACTCCTGCGGCGGCGAAGAAGATCGGGAACAGTCCCCAGGCGAGGCCGTCGTTGAGGTTGTTGACGAGCCCGGCCTGTGAGCACGACGACAGGGCCTTGTCGCTGAACGAGGTGAGTCGGAAGACCTCCCCGGTGGTCAGTGCGTCGTGGTGGTCGGCGCTGCCGCCGGTGTGGGTGGTGGCCTCGTGGTGGGCGTGTGCTCGGGTTTCCTTCACCGCGAGGGTCGACAGGCCGAGTCCGAGCGCGGCGAACGCGAGGCCGAGGTAGAACGGTGCAGGGCGCAGGCCGTGTTCGGCGGCGATCCAGCCGGTGGCGAGCGCGGTGATGGCCACGGCGCCGTAGCCGGCGGCTTCGTTGAGACCCATCGCGAACCCGCGTCGCGCCGGGCCGACGAGATCGATCTTCATGATGACGGTGGTGGACCACGTGAGGCCTTGGTTGACGCCGAGCAGGACGTTGGCGAAGACGACCCAACTCCAGGTGGGTGCCCACACGAGCAGGAGCGGGACGGGGATGCCGATGATCCAACCGGCGACGAGAACGGGCTTGCGGCCGTAGCGGTCGGAGAGGGTGCCGGCGAAGAAGTTGGTGGCGGCTTTGACGATGCCGAACGCGGCGATGAACGTGAGCGTGGCGGTGTACCTGTCGAGCCCGAACTCGTCGGTCGCGAGGAGCGGGAGGACGGTGCGCTCCTGGCCGATCATCCCGCCGACCAGTGCGTTGACGCCGACGAGCAGCATGAACTGGGCGAGGTTCTCCCGCAGCCCGAGCCGGATCGCAGGCGTCGACGTGGTGCTCATCCGAATCCTTCCACGGACTATTCAAAGAAGTCTTTGAATAGTCGCGAACTCGGGGTCGTTTGTCAAGCGTCTGCTTGAATAAGGTTCTAGCTGGAGGTGGTGGTCGATGGGCGACCGGGTGACGAAAGATGCGTTGTTCGACGGGTTCGCCGAGGTCGCGAAGGCGATGGCGAACGGCCGCCGAGCCGAGCTGGTCGACGTGCTCGTGCAAGGAGAACGCCACGTCGAAGAGCTGGCCGACGAGATCAGCCAGAGCGTCGCCAACACGTCGTTCCACCTCCGCGCGCTCGCAGCGACCGGGTTGGTGACCACGCGCCGCGACGGCACCCGGATCTACTACCGGTTGACGTCCGACCGTGTCGGCGAACTGTGGGCGGCACTCCGCGACGTCGCTGCTGCGCACCACTCCGAACTGGACACCCTCGCAGCTGCGTATCTCGGTGACCGGTCTCGTCTCGAGGAGATCGGGCGGGCCGAGCTGGCCGACCGGATCGTCGCCGGCGACGTGATCGTGCTCGACGTCCGACCTCGGCCCGAGTTCGCCGCCGGTCACATCGCCGGCGCCCGGTCGATCCCGATCGAGCAGCTCGCCGAGAGCCTCAAGGCGGTCCCCCGTGACATCGAGATCGTCGCCTACTGCCGCGGTCCGTACTGCGTGATGGCCGACGACGCGGTGCGGCTGCTGCGCCGACGTGGACGTGCTGCGCGCCGCCTCGAAGGCGGCTACCCCGAATGGAGGCGGGCCCAGCTCCCGGTCGAGTCGGAAGCCGCACCCTGACGACGAGCGCGATCCTGCTCGGACCTACAGTGTCCGCGGGAGGCTGTGGCGCCGGCCGGAGACCACAGCCTGCGAACGACCACGACACCGAGGACTGTGATGATCACCGACGTCGAGCACTTCTTCGAGAGCGGGTGCGGGCGCTGCGACCGCTTCGCCACCCCTGACTGCTCGACTCGGTTCTGGCTCGACGGCCTGCTCGACCTGCGGCGGATCTGCCGCGATGTGGGCCTGTCGGAGCACGCCAAGTGGGGTCACCCCACCTACATGCACGCCAAGCGCAACATCGTCATCATGGGCGCCTTCCGTGACGACTTCCGGCTCACGTTCTTCGAGGCGGCGTTGATGCGCGACCCGCACGGTGCGCTCATCGGGCAGGGCCCCAACAGCCAGCATCCCGACTGCTTCAAGTTCGACGACAGCAGCCAGGTCCTCGCCGCTGAGCCGATCATCCGCGAGTACCTCGCCGAGGCGATGGCGTACGCCGAACAGGGCATCCGGCCGCCGAAGGTCGAGCGCGAACTCGAACTCCCCGATGAACTCGTCGAAGCGATCGAGTCCGACCCCGAACTCGCACAGGCGTTCGCGTTGCTGACCCCGGGCCGACAGCGCAGCTACGTCTTCGCGCTCAACTCCGCCAAGACGTCGGCCACCAAGGTCGCTCGGATCATCAAGTACCGCGACAAGATCCTGGCCGGCAAGGGCGCGCTCGACCGGTAGCCGCCACGCCGGTTCGAAGCGTCGATCGGGTCGGTGTCACACGCGTACGACGAACGACGTTGCCGCGACGACCTGCCCGGCGATCTGGAGCTCGACGTGGTGTGTGCCTGCACGGTACGTCCGGGTGGATGCCTGCTGGATGAGGCGCCGTTTGGTGATGGCGCACTGCTCGCCAGGTCCGAGGTCGATCGTGGTCCACTTGAACACCTTCGGCGACGTCGCTCCCGAAGCGGATACATGGTGCACGACGAAGTCGACCACCAGCCGCTGCGGTCCGCTCGCGGTCGACCGCACCTCGGCGGTGAGCGTGATGTGGGTTCCCATGTCGACGACGGCGGGCGACACGCCGAACCGGTCGACCACCACGGCGGATTCGGTCGTGAACCCGAGCACGCCGAGGGCGCCCAGGTCGCCCCGCTTGACCAGCGTCCGGAGGGCATGGGCGACCATGCGTCGATCGGTCGCTGGTTCTTCGGCCCAGGCTGCCAGCGTGTCGACGACCAACCGGGGATGCGACTTGGCGATGTCGTTGAGGTGGTTGGCCACCGAGCGACGGACGGTTTCTGACGGGTCGTGGCGGAGGCGGTGGAGGATGGCCAGACCGGGGAGCGGGTCGTCGACCAGTCGTTTCACGCCGGCACCCCATGGGAGTCGGGGACGCATCCCCTCCGACGGAAGGCGACGGACGCGCTCGTCGTCATGGTCGGTGAACGCCAACAGGCGGGCGTACGTCAGGTCGAAGTGGTCGCGCAGGAATGGACGCACGGCGAACTCGCAACTCATCCGCTGGGTGACGTGCTCCATCGCATCGAGCGCGTCGGACGGACACGACAGCCCGAACAGCTCGACCACCGCCGCCAACGGCCACGCCGCCCATCCGCTCACCGGAGGCTCAGCGCGAGCCACGTCGACCAGGCACGCCATCGACGCCGCAGGGTCACGTTCGCCCAGCGCACGCCACAGCTCTCTGGCGATCAGTTCGATCCGAGCCTTCAGCTCCAAGCCGTCGAGCAGCGGTGCGGTCCGGTGCGCGAAGCCGAGCGCATCGAAGCGCTCGTCGACAGCGGCGAAGCGTCGAGCGAGTTCGTCGACGACCGCGGCATCGACCGAGTCCTTGAGCGCGGCGGGCACAGAGGTGACCGTAGCGTGACCGCTCGGAGGCCTTCGTCGAAGTCGTCGGGTGTTCGCATTCGAAACGGATCAGCGCACGAAGACGGGTACGGGTGCGGGAACGGGTACCGGCATGCGGCCGGGGATGGCGTTCAACTCCGGGTCGACGTCCGGGATGCTCTCCAGGATCACCGTCTCCGGGAGCCACGGTCGATCGGCGCCGGACGGTCCGTCGAGTCGACGTCCGAACCACGTGCCGTACTCGTGGACCACGTACTCACCGGTGACGGTGTTGAACAGGGTGACGTAGTAGAAGTCAGGCGGCAGCACGTTGACCGCCTGCAGCCCGTTGACGACGCGTCCGACGCCAGTCTCCGCGTCATAGCCACGCTCTTTGGAGACCGCCACCCACGATCCGACGGCGTCGGGTGGCCGTTGGGGCTCTGGTGCGGATCGTGACACTGTGCGCGGTGTGGGTTGTGACGCCGGGCGCGAGGCGGGTTGTGGTGCTGGGCTCGGGGGCCGTACGGCTGGTCGGTTGACGGGCGTGGCGGACTGCGCCACGGGTTGCGGCACAGATCTGGGGCCGACGAGGTTCTCTCCGACGACACTTCGGTCATGGTCGTCGATCGCCAACATCGACACCGCCTCGTCGAGCGACAGGCCGAAGCGGCCGAGTGTGCCGTCCCGATGAGCATTGTTGAGCACCTCGGACGCAGTGTCGGCGAGCACGCCGCGGTCGTACTGGCTGCGCTGCCAGACGTACAACGCGTCGGTGAGGGCGTTGACGTCCGGCACCGCCTCGCCCGAGGTCGAGGGGTCGTAGCGCTCTCCGAACGAGGCGGCGATCTGGGACGGCGTGTACGCGTCGTTCGTGAAGTACTCCGGATGCCGTTCGAGCATGAAGTTCAACGCCTCCGACACCGTGGTGACGCGCCGGCCCTGTGTGAGGGCGTACGTCGCACTCGCGTTCAGGAACTCAGCGATCCTCGTGTAGTCCTGGTCGCTGACGGCGATCTGAGCGATCGGTGCGTTCGGTGCGTCCGCAGCGTTGTCCCCGGTCGCCCGTTGCGGGGCGTTTCCGCGAGCACCCCGTCGCGCGTTTTCGAGCGCACCCCGTCTCGCTGCTTGCCGACGGGTCGTCCCCCTCGGCAGCCGATTGTCGCGGCGAGACGGAGTTGCCGGCATGGTCCGCCCGGTGGTTGTCGGCGGCGGCGTGCCGCCGCCGAAGTGGTTGATGAGCTTGGCGACGCCGATGTCACACACCAACCCCATGGCGATTGCCCGCCCGAGGCTTTCTCCGCCGCATGCGGTGGCGATCACGTTGAGGAACTCGGACTCGGTCGGGCTCCTGCCGACGGAACGCGCTGACACGGTCTGGAGGGCCGGAAGGACGTAGGCCAACAGGTTCGTCTTGCCCGTGGCAATTCGGATCGCAACGCCGACCGCACCGCCGTTCGAGCCCGCCAGCAGGGTCGTCTGGAGATCGTAGTGCTCGCTCGGGTCGATGCCGGCCGCCACGAGTGCCTGTGTGATGATCGTCGTGAGCATCGGCGCCGCCAACGAGATGCCGATCGCAGTCGTGTCGCTGAGTCTGGTTGCGGCCCGGGTTGCCTCGGACGTCAGCGTCCTCCAGGGGACGTCGCTGAGGAGGAAGTCGCTTCGAGCGTCCCTGAGGACGCCCAGAACCGGGGTCTTCGTCGAGAGCCAATGGAGTGTCGGGTTCACGACCCGCCGAGCGAAGTGTTGAGCACCGACGGCGAAAGTGGCACCGGTGGACGCCGAGACCCCCGTCTGGACCCACTCGTTGTCGAGTTCGATCACCCCACCGCCGATCGTGACGTAGCTGACGACGTTCTTGGGGATGTCGTACAAGGTGGGCGGACCGGCGGCGACGAATCGCTGCACGACCGGCAGGGTCTTCGGCTGATTGCTCCAGTGGAAGAACAGACCAGGCGAGAACCCGATGGCCGCGTACGTCAGACCACTGAGGATCTTCTCCCTGAACGACTCGGGTTCCGCGACGTCGGTGGTGCCGTCCTCGACGAGGTCGAGGAACCGGCGCAACGCTGCGAACGAAATCGCGGGCGACTCGTAGTCGAGGAGGCCGCGCTCTCGGATGAATCCGCCCTCGCGAGCCAGCCTTTCGGCAGGGGTCTCTCCGCTGAGAAACTCCTGGAGCGCTCGCCGGTACGTCTCGGCCTCGACGCCGAGCACCTCGGGTGCGTCATTCGGATCCAGGCGGACGACGGTCTCGATCAGCTCGCGCTCGACGATCAGGTTGCGCTCGGTCGGTTCAGCGCACGTCGCCCCCATCACGCAGTTCACGACCTCTGCGTAGTCGGCGAAGCGTTGCACGGTGGCAGCACCGGCCGGCGGCGCAGGTTGGTCGGCGGTGTTGGCTGGGTCGTCGCGCACAGGTGCCGGTTCGGGGGCGAAGACGGTTGCAGGGTCGAACCTCACCGTGAGTTGATCGATGTCCGCGGGGTCGAAGCGCAGACGTTCCGGGTCGACAGGGAGTCGGCCGACGACCCGATAACGGCCGGCGGTTCCGGACGGTGCGTTGGAGAGCACCGTGCTGGGGTCGAACCTCACCGTGAACTGATCGATCTCGGCGGGGTCGAAGCGCAGTCGTGCCGGGTCGACCGGGAGCGTGCCAGCCACCCGGTACGGGCCGGCGGTTCCGGACGGTGCGTTGGAGAGCACCGTGTCGGGGTCGAACCTCACCGGGGGTCGATCGATGTCCGCCGGGTCGAACCGCAGACGCTCCGGGTCGATGTCGACCGTTCCGGTCACGGTGAAGTCAGCCCGTGGCGGGGCCTCCATGGTCCTCGGTCCGGGCTGGTCGGTTGCGGACATCACCCGGTGAGTGCGTTGAGTCGGCGTCGCCGACCGTTCGGCCTCCGCCTGCTCGATCCGCCTGGTGAGAGGATCGATCTCTGCGAGCCTCGTCAATCGCTCAGCGTGCTTGCGGGCCTCGTCGTCGGCATCGAGCGCACGGCCGATGCCGACCGCCGAAGCGAACAGGCTCGGCAAAGCGCTCGGGCCGTTTCGGATGACGTTGATGAAGGAGCTCGCCAGCCCGCTTGCTCGCTCGATCGTTCGCCCGGCGGCGTTCCCGAGGCCGGTGCCGAGTGCTGAGAGCCCGCCGATGACGGCATCGATCGGCTTGCCGTCCTTCAGCCATTCGACTGCACTGCCGATCTTCGCGACCGTCGGTGAGAAGAGGCCGGTGATGCCGCGGATGAAGTTCTTGTCGAGGACGCCCTGGATCAGGCCGACACCCTTGCCGATCAACGCCCCCACCCCGGGCACGAACGAGGCCGCAGCCCCGATCGCGCAGAGCAGACAACCGGCGATCACCCCCTGCACGAGCCCGATCGCGCCGGTCGCGATGCCGATCGCAACGGCTGCCGGCGGGAAGAGCACCGCAGCCACGGGCGCAATGAACTGGAACACCTTCGCCAGGCCACCGAACAGCCTGCCGAAGAAGCTGCCGCGACGGCGATTCGGCTGGCGCTCGAGCAGCACCTCGCCCGCGGTCGTTGCGACCACTTCGATGTTCTCCGACCCGAGCACGACGCGGGCCACCTCGACGCCGTCGACGAGACGCACGAACGTCGGGTGTACCGAGTCGCCGTCGCGACGGATCCAGCCGGCGCCCTCCAGGATGACCTGGTCGTTGTCGCGCATGTTGCCGCCACGCGCGCTGACGCTCGATCTGGCCGGATCGTCGATCATCAGGTCACCGCGAAATGCTTCGCCGAGCGCGACCTTGTCGAGGCCGGGGCCGAGGTTGATCCGCAGCCCGGAGGTGAACGCGTCGATGTAGATCTCGTCTTCGCCCTCTCCCAGCTCGATCAGGCCACCGCGGGTCGTCGCCAACACGGCGACGACGTCGTTGCCGGTGCCGGTGATCAACCGGGTGCCGTCGAGCACACCGGTCACCATCAGTTCGTCGCTGTCACCGCCGAGATCGATGGTGGTGTCGATGAACTCGCCGATGAGGTTCAGCATCGCCGACCCGTCGCCCTGCCGGATCTCGCCTCCCGTCATGGTGCCGGTCAGCTCGACGGAGTCGGTCCCGTGGCCGAGCAGCAGGGTGGTTCCCTCCAGCGCGACGTTCGTCAGTCTGACCGTGTCGTTGCCGTCGGCGAGCTCGAACACGCTGGATGAGACAGCGGCATCGAACACGAGCAGCCGATCCTGACCGGCGCCGAGATGGACGACCGCGTCCCTGGTGTCGCCGAAGATCGTGACGCTGTCGTCGTTCCAGTATCCGATGATCGTGTCGCCGACGATTCCCGGCAGCTCGAGCTCGATGGGCCCGGGCTCGATCGCGTCGGACCCGCCGTTGAACATCTCCCGGAACGTCTCCTCATCGACCTCGACCCCATCCACGACGAATCGCGGCCGACGCGAGCGCGGATCCTGGGCGCGCAGGTCGACGAGGGGGGACGAGCCAGGTGCGCTGCTGTTCCCGTTCGTCCCAGTGCTGCTCACCGCGATGGCGCTCGCGCTGGCGTCGGACCTCGTGGCTGACGCGGCCCCGTTGCTGCCGGCCCCGTTGCTGCCGGCTCCGTTGCTCGCTGTCGATCCGCTCCCGTTGCTGCCCGGGAAGTCGACCAACGTGACGCCGCCGGCCGTGGCGCCGCCGCCTGCGATCTCGCCTGCGCTGCTGCCGCCGGCCGGCTCCTGCGTGGTGCCCGTTGCGCGCAGCGCGATGATGTCGAACGTTCGGGTGACGGTGACCTCGAGCCGCTGGGCCGGCAGCTCGACGGCCGCTCCCTGGCAGCGCACCGCCTCGATGACCGCCCCCGTCTCAGGGTCGAACGTCGGGGCGACGAGCGTGTCGCCGATCGCGCACACCGGAACGAACGGTTCGGTGCACCCCATCGGATCCGACCATGCCGGCCACTCGTCGCCTGTCGGCGCCGGCCCACATTCCGCTGCGACCGGGGCGAACGTCACGGTCTCCGCAGGCACCTCGGCGACGACGATCGCGCTCACCACGGACGGGCCGCGCTCCTCGAACGTGTGGGTGACCGCCGGATCGTCGGCCGACCCGTTCCGGTCGGAGGTCGCAGACCTGACACCGTCGGCGTTCGCCGAGCCGAAGTCCCAGCGGATCTCGCTCGGATCGGTGTCGCCGACCCCTGCCGACCCCTCGAGCCAGAACCCTGTCTCCCGTCCGACGATCAGCACGCCTTCGGTCGATCCGGTCCCGATCGACCACGTCGTCTGCCCCGCCTGCGCGAGGCGATCCTGTGCCGCCTCGCTCGCCGCGGCCGACTGGTCGCGAGGCTGCGACGGGTCGACCTCCGCATCCCCACCCGCAGGGGGAGGCCCGGCGAGGGTGGTCGATGCCGACAACGGCGCGACGAGCGCTCCCGCCACGGCGATCGACGCGACCGTGACCGAACAGAGCCGACGCGCGTGTCGGCTCCGTCGCACGCCTCCGACAATCGGATGTGAGATGGCTGACGTCATCGGCGTCCTCCTGGGCTCGCTCTGGATCCCGCGTTGATGCGGACGCCCCTATCAAGCCGTTGCTCATCGGTGGATGGCTAGGGATCGCAGGCCTGATCAGCCAGGACCCGGGGCCCGGCGTGTGCCCACGCATCGGGCGCCGCCGGCCGGCGCGCGAGCGGGTCGTGCGACCCGGTCCGGGGGCTGGCGTCGACCAGGTTCGGTCGAGAGCATGGGGCAATGGGCCCCGCTGCCGAACTCGTGTCGCACCCGCTCGTCGTCGGGTGCGCCGTCGCCGGCGGGGGGTCGATGGCGTGGAGCGTGCCGGCGCTCGCGCGTCGCTTCCCGTCGCGGGTGGCGATCGACCGGGTGCATCTCGCCGTGTGGTCGCGAACGCAGCGAGCCGTGTTGGCCGCGGTCGGGACGATCGTGTTGATGTCGGGTGCCGTCGCTGCCGGGAGCCCGGTCGGATGGCTGACGACGGCGGCCCTGACGCCGTTCCTGCTGACTGCCGCAGCAGTCGACGTCCGAACACAACGCATACCCGACCGTCTCCTGATCGCGGCGGCCACCGTGGGCGTCGGCGGACTCGCATTGGCGATGTCCGTCGACGGGGTCACGGTCGCTGGATCGGTCGCAGCCGGGATGGCCACGCTGGCCGGGGTGCTGGGGGTCGCGCATCTGATACGACCGCACAGCCTCGGGCTCGGCGACGTGAAGCTGGGCGCGCTCGGAGGCGGATGGATCGGGCTGGTGTCGTCGCACCCAGCAGGCGCGGTCCGGCTCGCATGCTGGGCCGTCGTCGTCGCCTGCGCCGCCACGCTCGTCGCCGCGATGCTGCTGGCCATGGTCCGCAAGCGGGCATGGGCTGCGCCGACGCCGTTCGGTCCCGGACTGATCGCCGCGAGCTGGCTGGTGGTGGTCGGTGCCGGCTGACCTCGGTCAGCCGGTCCCGAGAAGGTGGTCGAGCGCGTCGATGATCGAGTCGAGTTGCGGGCCTCGGTGTCGATCGGCCAGCGCGCTGCGCACCGGTACCCATGTGGCACCCGCCTCGGCGAGCGCCGTGATCTGATCGACGGACGCATCGTCGATCGATCGACGCATGCGCGTCAGATCGATCGCCTCGCGGGACCACCCGTTCCCGGCTGCGAGTCCGATCGCCGACTCGATCCACGACACCGCAGCGACGCGCCGCTGCGCGGCGGCGGCTTCGGCTCCGACGTGATCGACGCGTGTCGGCGCCCGAGTCAGATGCTCCCGCCAGTCCTCGACGAGGCCGACGAAGCACTCGAACTCCACGGCGATCGATCGGGACTGGAAGGACACGACCACGGCACCCTCGCGAACGCCGTATCGGAACCCGCCCGAGTTGCGGTCGACCACGCAACCGACCTCTCGCCGCGCGTGCAGGTCCTCGTGCAGCGCATCGCAGTGGTCGGGAGTCGACAGACGTGCTGTGAAGAACCCGTCCAACAGCTCGTGCGGCGGTTCGAACTGCGCCGAGACACTGACGGTGTAGCTGACACCGAACCGCGGGGTGGTCATGACCGAGATCGACGCGGTACTGCGTTCGCGCGGGTCGTCGACGCCGACCGTGATCGACATCACCACCACCCGGTGTCGAGCAGCAATGGGACGGCGATCTGCAGGACGAGCGCGCCCACCACCAAGGCGCCGACCCACTTCATCGTCCGCCGTCGACGCGACCTCCTCGCGGCGAGGTCCCACAGCGCCTCGATCGAGTCGAAGTCGTCGCCGGCGAACGGTCGCTCCGGTGGGAGGCGATGCGGCGCCTCGTCGTCCGGCGCGCGCTCGTCGGGCCGCGTGCGGGCGAGGCCGAGCCACGGCCGCGCGTTCGCGCCTGAGCGGTGGTCACCTGCCATGTCGCCACTCCTCGGCGGGGCACGTTTCGTAGGCATCGGCGGCGCGCATCATCGACTGCTTGCCGGCGGCGACCGTCGGCAGCAGGTGGTGGCCCCCCCAGATCGAGTCGAACCCGGGGACCGTGGCGACCGGGTGTGTCTCGGCCGCCTGGTGTCGGAGACCGTCCAGGCGCCGCTTCCACGTCACCAGCTCCTCGGCGGCCATGATCACCTCGCCCAGTCGTTCGGCCAACGCCTCGTGGTCGAACGGGACCGGGAGGGGCACGGCTGCAGCCGCGGGGGCCACGGCTGCAGCCGCAGGGGGATCGGGCACCTCGACGGCAGTCGAGCGCATCGCGCGCATCGATTGCATCGAGCACTCGAGCGCGAACGCCGCGCGGGCGAGCAGATCGCGCACCTGCTCGGTGTCGTAGCCGTGCCTCGTCGTCTTGAAGGTGGCGAGTCTGATGTCGTCGGGTGTCACGCGCGAGCTCCTCTGCAGTCGGTTCAGCCCTCGAGGCGCGGTTCGGCCTCGGACGAGACGGCGATGTCGAGCTCGCCGATCCCCACCATGCCGAGCAACGTCATCGGCACGGTTGCACGGATGTCGACGACGACGGTGTCGGTGTCGGCGTCGATCGACGAGCCCGTGACGAAGCGCAGATTGGTCTGCTCGGAGAGGTTGTCGGCGGCGAGCTGCCTGGCGATCGTCGGGTCGAGGAGCACCTCGCCGGTCAGGTCGAACATCTCGAGGTCGATCCCGTTGGCGCCGGCGCGAGCGCTCGACTCGGCCATCTCGGCGATCGCGCGACGCTCGGAGAAGGCGCGCCAGAGGTCGATCGACAGCCCACCGACGAGCAACAGGACCACGGTCAGCATCATCAGCCAGACGCCTGCGAACCCTGCGTCGGTCCGGGATCGTGCCGTCACGGCTCGATCCCCCGGTAGTCCTCGACGCGCTCGGTGGCACTCGCCGTGTAGTCCGCGGTTGCGAGATCGGCGCCGAAGGGCACGGCGATCGCAGGCATCCGAACCGTCACCGACACGGTGATGGAGGTGCCACGCTCGAGTTCACCATCGACGGCGACCGAGAACTGCCCGCCGTCGTATCCGTAGTTGTTCATCACCTGCTGCGCCATGTTCTCGGCAGCACCACGCATCTCTCCACGCGTGTCGGCGAGCACGGCGAAGCGGGCGGCCTCTGCCGCTGCCGCGCGCGCCGCACCCTGGCGCTCGGGCCACTGCGGGAGCGCCACCAGCACGAGCAGCGCGCCGACGAAGACGGGCAGCATGATGAACCAGTCGAGCCCCACGGCGCCGCGATCACGGTCGGCGTGGTCGCGGTCACACCGGTCGCTGGTGCGTATCCGCCGGATCATGGCCCGTACTCCGGTTCCTTCACGATGATCGCGGTCTCGTCGATCGTGATCGCAGGGATCAGACCCGGCGCGATCGATGGGATCACACCCGTGACCCGGGCGGTCGACCGTTCGCCGTCGTTGACGCACCGCACCGAGATGTCGGCGCCGAGTGCGCCGCCGAGCAACTGCGTGAGCACCTCGTCGGCCGCCCGTTGGCAGTCGAACGCACCCGCGTACTCGGGTGCACCCGCCCGCGCTCCCTCGTCGATCGCCGCACGCGCAACGCCCCGCGCGTACTGGGCGAGCATGCCCTGCACCCCGACCAACGTGAATGCCATGGTCATGAGGAGCAGGATGAGGAGCGCGGGCGTGGTGAGACCCGACTCGCGCCGTCCCGGAGCATCCGGTCGCGCCGATGGCTCGCCGCGCTCGCTCAGCCCAGGAAGCTCGCGATCTGTTCGGCGAGGCCGCTGATGCCCGAGGCGATCGCCGGCGTCGCCGCGGCGACGGCCGCCACGATCAGAGCGCACAGCACGAACGCATCGACGGACGACAGCCCGGCTTCGCGATCGAGCTTCGGCTCGCTCGTGTCCGGGTGTGCGTGTGGGTGCGGATGACGGATGATCTTCATCAGGGTTCCTCTCGGGTTGACCGTGGCGTTGCCGGCACGGACGCTGGGGTGATGGAGCTTGCTTCTCGGCTGCCCAGCGACAGCCGCAGACCTCGTTTCGGGGGCGATCACAGTGATCAGCCAAGTCGACCACCGAATGCCATGCTCGGACCGGGGGCGAGCGCGTAGAGCAGCAGGACGGGCACCATCACGACGATCGACGGCAGGACCATGGCGCTGCGCTTTTTCGTCGCGAGTTGCTCCATCGACTCGCTGTGTTCCTTGCGGAGCTGGTCGGCTTGGGCGCGCAGCGTGCGGGCGATGTCGCCGCCGGACGACGCCGATGTCGCGATCAGTCGGAACAGTCGCGCCGTCGACGGGTCGGGTGCGTCGCGGCCGAGTTGCTCGAACGCCTGCTCTGCCGACGAACCGCGCTGCATCCAGCCGATCCCGATCCGCAGCTCGTCGACCAGCGGCCCCGATCCCCGCTCGGCGAGGCGCCGAACGGAACCCACCGGGCCACGGTTGGCGCGGGCGAGGACGGCCAGCATCTGGGTCACGGTGTAGAGGCTCAGCTGCATCTCCTTGCGACGGAGCTGCGCCTTGCGTTCCAAGCTGACCTTGTAGCCGATCGTGCCGAGCAGGAAGCCCACGCCGGTGATCAGCAACACGACCGACGCCTTGACGTCGCCGGCGCGCCGGCCGAGCGCGAGTGCAAGGGCGAACCCGGCGGCGGCGCCGACGATCGCGGCTCGCAACTGCCGCGACCGATAGGCCGCCGGCGTGGGCGGCTCGACGCCGGCCCGGCGCAGACGCAGACGCAGCTCGTCGTCGTCGCCTGCGTCGAGCAGTTCACCGACCAGCACACCCACGATCCGCCGGGCGTGCACCGCCACCGTCGCCATCGGGCTCGAGCGCGGGCCGAACCCCGGATCGACCGCGACGCCGATGTCGCTGGCGAGCCCGGAGCGTCGTCGATGTGTCTGCACATACGGCGCGAGCCGGCGGCGCACCGGCACGGGCGGAGCGAGCAGTGCGGCGCTCGTCGCTGCGAACGCCAACCCCATCAGCAGTGCGGCGACGATCCTCATGACCGAACCTCCTCGCGGACGAACACACGCGGTTCTTCGGGCAGCACCGCGAGCTTGCGAACGGCGAGCATCCCGATCATCGACAGACCCATGCCTGCCGAGACGACAGCGAGCCCTGCGCCGCTCGCGTAGAACGTCCGGTAGATCGGCGACACCGAGTTGAGCAGCAGCAACATCACGACCGGCACGACCATGATCAGACCGGCGTTGATTCGTTGCTCGAGTCCGGCAGTCTCGACCCGCATGCGCAGCTGGAGGTCGTCCATCGCAGCTTCGGCGAGATCGTCGATGATGTCGAGCACCGTCGCCGGACCGGCATCCGCGGCAGCGATCAGCACCTCGACGATGCGGTCGACGTACGGATCGGAAACCTCGTCGCGGATCACTTCGAGTGCGGCCGCCTGGTCGAGCGTCGAGGCCAGACGGGAATAGCGGGTGAACACGGGACGCAGCGCCTGCGGTCCGCTCGTCACGAGTTCGGTGAGCGCTGCGTGGAGCGATCTGCCCGCAAGCAGGCTGGACCGGATCGATCGCAGTGCGTCGGGCCACGCCTCGAGCGTTCGGCGCCGAGCCGCAGCGACGCGGCGGACGACGATCAGTCGCGGCACCAATGCGCAGCCGAGCGACAGCGGCAGGGCGATCCCGACCGTGCCGGTGATGGCGAGCAGGAGCAGGAACCCGATCCCCGTCGAGGCGAGGCCGAGCAGGATCGACGACATCGCCGTCGACCCTCGCCGTCGGTCGCCGTCGTGTCGGGCGCGGCGGTGAGCAATGATGCGTTCGCGCGCGACGAGGGCGACGAATGCACCGGTGCACAGGGCAGCGACGAACCTCATGCGACTGCGCCGATCTGCGAGCCGTCCGGCTGACCTGACAGTGAATGGGCGCTCAGCAGCGTTGCGCTCGTGACACCCGCGGGCAAGGCGCGATCGATGCGCCAGCGGATCGAGGCCGGCAGCTGCACACCCGACCAGGTGAGCGGCGCCCCGATCTCGGTTCGGTGCAGGATCGACTCGGTGATGAAGTCGTCGTGTGCGGCCCCGAGCGGCGGCACCGCGACGATGTCCATGACCTGCCGCCGGATCGGCCCGTCTCCTGGCCGCTTCAGCTGGACGTCCTCGCGGTCGAGGAACACGACGAGGTCGAAGATCTGCGACAGCGTCGAACGCACGTGGGGCGCCGGGACGTTCTGACCCGCCATGATCGCCGTGTCGACCAGTGCGGTCAGGCCGGCGTGGGCGCCGTTGCCGTGCACGGTGGCCATCACGCCGCAACCGGCATTGCCGGCACGAAGCAGTTCGAACGCCTCGGCCCCGCGCACCTCGCCGAGCACGAGCAGATCGGGTCGCATGCCGAGACAGATCTTGACCAGGTCTCGCAGCGTCACCTCGGCGTCGCCGCCGTCCGCCAGAGCAGACCTCGTCTGGTAGTAGCTGCCGTGGTTGAGCGGTGCCGACAGCTCGCGGACCTCTTCGCAGCACAACACTCGATGCGCAGGCGGGACGGCCCGCAGAGCGGCGTTGAGGAAGGTCGTCTTCCCGGCTCCGGGCTTGCCGCACACGAGGATGCCGAGTCCGCATCGCATCGCCGCGCCCATGATCATCGCTGCCTCGGCGGTGATCGCGTCGTAGCGCACCAGCAGGTCGAACGTCTCGTGGCGCATCGTGTACTTGCGAAGCGTCACCGACAGGTGATCGGCGATAGGCGGTGCCACGACGCCGAGCCGGATGCGACCGCCGAAGACCCGGGCCTGCACCATCGGGTTGCGCTCGTTGAGTTCTCGTCCCGACTCCTGGAGCAGCTTGCGCACCTGGTGCATGAGCTCGCCCTGCGAGGTGATCTCGGATGCGCCGCGCAACTGGCCGTTCCCGTCGATGCAGTACAGATCGGAGCCCTCGATGAAGATCTCCTCGATCGACGCGTCGTCGAGCAACGACGTCAACGGGCCGAACTCGAGGATCGAGCGTGCGAGCTGATCGACCATCCGGTGCGGGTCCGCGAGCACCGGCCGGTCGTCGAGGGCCAGACCGGCACGGGCCTGGTACTCGGCGATCTCGTCACGGATCAGCTCGATCACCGTCGGGGTGTCGGCTCGGGGATCGAGATTGAGCGTCTTGATCCGCTCAGCCACCGAGGTGCGCAGGTCTTCGTAGGCGTTGATCACAGCACTTCCAAACGCTTGGCCGTTCCATCGGTGAGCAACTGCGCCAACCGTCGGGAGCGTTGGTTCATGCGTGAGCGGCGATCGATCTGCCGGCCGTCCCAGCTGGCAGCGCCGACGCGAGCCTCGTCCCACGGGACGAACACGACGCGGCGTACCGAGCCGTGCGGGCGGTGCTCACGGAGCTGATCGGCGATCTCGATCCGGCGTCGTCGATCCTTGGGTCGGCCACAGAACGCAATGTCGGCCGGCCGTGGAGCGATCCGTTCCTCAGCTGCGATCGCATCGCTCTGGACCATCCAGTCGAGGCATTCGAGGACGCCCTCCGGGGTCGGGTCGGCGGTGATCAGCAACGTCGTCGATTGGCGGATGGCGACCGCCCTGAGCGGGCGAGCCTCGTGCCGACCGGTACTGCTGTCGGTGACGAGGACGAGGCGCGGCCACGTCGCCGAGAGTCGCTCGATGAGACGCTCGAGGTCGCGCGGGTCGATCTGTGTGGCCGATTCCGGCGAGGGCATGCCGACGAGGGTCCAGAACGGCAACTCGACCGACGACATGGTGCGACGTCCGACGAAGTGCATCGGGTCGAAGTCGTCACCGAGCGATCGGCAGGCGACGAGCACGTTCGGCTGCAGCTGGAGGCGGAACCGGCGCGCGAGCCGGGGTCGGAACGGGTCGAGGTCGACGACCATCGCCTGCCGATCCCGGCCGTATCCCGCGGCGAGCATCGCCGCCAGTTCGTGACGCCGCTCCGACACGCCGCCGATGGTGACGACTCGCGTCGGGCTGAAGACCTGATCGGCAAGTGCGTCGAGTCGCGCGAACCGCTCGGATCCGGCATCACCGCTCGGATCTCCGAGGGGTTCGCCACGGTCCGACTCGGCCGGCTCGACACCGATGCGCTCATGGCGGCCGATCACGACCGCCAGCTCGCTGACGCCGAGATCCGCCCGATAGCAGTCAGCGATGCCCAGCGACCGGAGGAACTCCACGCCGCGGCCCTCTCCATCGAGATGGTAGAGACCGATGACCGGGATGGAGCGCCGCGCGAGGAGTGCGAGCTCGTTCGCGCCCACCACCACCGACGCGTCGTCGACGATCACGACGTCGAGCGGTTCGTCGGTGAGGAGGTGCGGGTCGCGGATCACGACCACCTCGATCCGTTCGACGTGGTGCTCGAGGTGAGCCTGCAGCGCAGGTCGCCACGTTCCCGACGACGCCACGACGCCGACGCGTGTCGTGGCCGTCGGGCGCGGCGGCGTCGCGTTGGTCACGGGAGCTCGTTCGATGATGATCGGGGTCATGGCTGCTCCGGGACGACGGGGTTCTGGGCGGCGCGCAGGATCTCGGCGACCTCGGAACGAGGAACGTTGGCGACCCCGCCGGTCGTGGTGATGGCGGCCATGTCGGTGTTGGCGGGAACCTCGCCCGCTCGCACGACTTCGAGTCGCCCGACCATGAGCGCAGTCGCTGCGCCGAGCGACTGCTCGGAATCCAGACCGACTGCGATGAAGTAGTCCAAGCGGGAAGCGCCGAACCCGGACGAGTCGTCGTTGCGATCGGCGAGTACCGGCACGTCGGTTGCGACGTACGTCGAGATCGCCGTGGTGTCGCGACCGTTGCCGATCTCGATCACGCTGATCAGGTTCACGCGGTCGCCCGCCGTGAACTCGCCGCCGAGCGCACGTTCCTCGCCGATCGGCACCGAGAATGCGTTGAGGTCGTCGAGGTACGAGGCCTCGGTGACGAGCGAGCGCAGCACCGGCGCACCCGACGAGATGGCAGCGACGAGGGTCATCTGATCGTTCAGCTCTGTCGGCCGCAGCGATGTCGAGGCCAACGGCCCATCCGCCGGCACGGCGACCGTTTCGACCGCTGCGGCGTCGAGCTTCGTCCCTGCCGCGAGGTCACCCCGGGCGACGACGACCTCGACGATCGCGTCCTGTTGCTGGAGCAGGTAGAGCGTCGAACCGAAACCGAGGAGCCCGAAGAGCACCATCAGGAAGTGCGCCGTCGACACCTTCGACAGCACCGAACGCCGCTGCGGCCGTGGACGGTCGGCCTCGAGCGTCGACAAGCCGAGGCGTTCGTTGCGGTCGTTCCGAATGGGATCGGCG
Source organism: Ilumatobacteraceae bacterium (assembly GCA_022843125.1). GTDB lineage: Bacteria > Actinomycetota > Acidimicrobiia > Acidimicrobiales > Ilumatobacteraceae > Ilumatobacter. Next base: position 16,380 of record JALHOG010000054.1, on the reverse strand, counting down.
ATGGGGCCGCCTGCGTCGGGACGGCGTTGATCGGTTGGACGGTCGAGGTCGATCACGTCTCCAACCTTGCGGGTCGGCGTCGTGCGGCGATAGGGGCTGGGGTCCGGCGGAACGGGTCCGCGGCTCCCGAAAGACGGGACCGGTCCCGGGACCGTGTCCGCGGGTCGCGCGGGTCTCGCGACCCGCTCGCCTCGCGTGCATCGGAGCACGCGACATGTGATGGTGATCGGGTGCAAGCATCACTGATGACCCGCAACGCCGTCGAGCTCGCCGGCCCCATGAGGATCGTGATCATCGGCCACAGCGTCGTTGCGAGAACCGGGCTCGGTGCGCTGCTCGCGACGCAACCGTCGATCGCATGCGTCGGCCAGGCCCACGACGGTCAGTCGGGTACCGAGCTGATCCGGCGAGCTTGTCCTGACGTCGCGCTCGTCGACATCGAGATGCCCGACATGAGCGGTCTCGATCTCACCCGCCGGACGGCGCACCTGACCAAGGTGCTGATCGCGACCTTCCGGGAGGATTGCCATCTGGTCGCTGGTGCAGTGCGCGCCGGCGCGTTCGGCTATCTCGCGCTGCAGGATCTCCGTGCCGATGAACTCGTCGGCGCGATCAAGACGGTGGCTGATGGGGGGACGGTGCTGTCACCGCGAGTGACGCCGCACATCTTCAACTTGCTGCGCGACGGCACCGGACAGATCGATGGCGCAGTCGGAACCCGGCGTGGCCTGACATCCCGTGAGGCTCAGACGATGGATCTCGTCGCCAGGGGCCTGACGAACGTGGAGATCGCCAATGAGCTCTGTCTCTCGGTGAAGACGGTCAAGAACTCGATGTCGACGATCTATCGCCGCCTCGAGGTGAAGCACCGATCGGCTGCGGTCGCAGCGTGGCTGGGCGTGACGACCCCAGCTGCCGGACAGTGACGCCCGGCGTCGACGCGCGAGCCGGTCAGCAGCCTGGCGGCGTGTCGGCCTGGATGGTGAGCGAGTCGAAGTAGACGGTCGGCGTCGCGTTCGGCGGGTTGATGAGGATCGAGCCGAGCTGCACCTCGAACTGCGACCCGAGCGGCTCGACGTCGAACGGGGCGATGAGGGCAACCGGGCGACCATCGATGCGCAGCGAGGCCGGCACGTCCGAACCCGGCTCGACATCGAACTCGACGCACATCCACCGACCGGTCGCGAAGGTCGCGGTCGGGCTCCCACCGACCCCGCGCCCGTTGGCATCCTCGGTCCACATGTCGACACGCACGTCGACCTCGTCGGCTGCGATCAGGTTCAGCCGCCACTGGCGCCCTTGTTCGTCGCTCAGTGTCAGCAGGTTGGTCCAGAATCCGTCGGGTCCCCAGGGCTCGACGTAGAGCGACGTACGAATGTGCATCGACGCGGTGCCGGGGGGCAACGCAAAGGATCGCTCGATCCAGCTCGCTCCCGTGTCAGGGGTGTCGGCGGGGATCATCGCGAGCACGGGGGAGGCGGACCCTTCGGGGCCAGCGGCGACGACGATCTGTGCCACCCCACCGGCCGACGCATCCGACCACAGCCCCATCCCGTCGTCGAACGACGAGCAGATCGGCGTCGCCTCGGTCTCACACGCGGTGGCGCCGGATTGCTCCGTGGTCGGGGCGACGGTGGTCGGCGCGACGGTGGGCGTGACGGTCGTCGGGGCGACCGTGGTTCGGGCGACCGTGGTCGAGGGCGTCGCGTTCCGGGCGACTGTGGTGGGGGGCTTCGTCGCGGACATCGTCGTGGGCATCGTCGTGGGGACCGTCGCGGGCATCGTCGTCGGCGCGGTCGACGGCACGGCTTCACTCGATGGTGTGGACTCGGGGATCGTGGCCGCCGCAGGAACCTGGCGCGGTCGCGATGGTTGCGCCGCTGAGGCCGGCACGCTGGCGACAAGTGCTCGTTCGAGGTTGTTCACCGACAGTCGACCGTTCTCGATCCCGTCGTCCGCCTCGGGTCGAGCGGTCTCGGTCGAGCCGGAACGCAGCGCTTCGGCCCCAAGTCCGAGCAAGGTGGCGCCGGCAACGGTCGCGGCGACGACGGCTACGCGATGAGCGCGCCGCCGGCCGATGTGAACGGCTGGCGCCGCCGGGGTGATCGCCCGCAGCGCAACGGCGACCGCCGCCGCGTCGGCCGGTCGCCGTCGAGGGTCCTTCTCGAGCAGCGCCATGATCAGGGCGATCAAGGCCGGCGGTGCGTCGTCGACGACGAGAGGCGGCGGTTCCTGCGTGGCGACTCGGCGGAGCAACGCAGCGATGCCGGCCGCGTCGCCGTCGCTCGCGGCGGACCCGCCGAACGGCAACACGCCGGACAGCAACTGATACATCGTGACGCCCAGCGAGTAGAGATCGGAGCTCGGCGAGGCCACCCCGACCTCGAGCACCTCCGGTGCCGCATAGGCGATCGACAGCGCCAGCGAACCGGTGATCGTCTCGGAGTCGACCAGCCCGGCTGTGCCGAAGTCGCCGAGCACGGCGGTGCCGTCGTCGTTGACGAAGACGTTCGACGGCTTGAGGTCACGGTGCACGATCCCTGCGCGGTGCGCGGCAGCGAGCGCGTTCGCCAGCGACTCGCCGACCGAGATGACCTCGTCCGGCTGGAGACGCCCCAAGGACTCGAGGCGGCTCGCGTAGCTGCCGTCGTACAACGGCGTCACGATGTACGCCCGGCCGGCGTCGACGCCGGCGTCCAGCAGCGTCACGACGTTGCGCTCGTTGGCCAGTCGGCGCAGGACGGCGCACTCACGCTCGAACCGTCGCTCGCGTGCCTCGTCGGCGATCGGGTTGTGCAGCACCTTGATCGCGACGCGCATCGACAGGTCGGTGCGGCTGGTGCCCCGGTAGACCGCTGCGTGGCCGCCGACGCCGATCTGTTCGAGCACGTGGTATTGAGCGGCGACGGCCCCGACGGGCGGGGGAGTTGAGGGTTGCTTGTCGGCTGGCGGTGGCATGACGGTCCCTTCGACTTGCTGGCGCGCGATAGCTTGCGCTTCTACGAGCGTGCCGAAGCTGTAGCGACCGAGCAAGCGGAGCGTGACCCTGGACATGCTGACCGAAGACGATGTGAACCGTCAATCAAGTGAAAGCGGTCGCGAGCTCATCATTCGCTTCCTCGACGCCGAGCGGGTGCTGTTGCCCGGTGATCAGCTGACCATAGGCCGGATGGCTGATCTGACGATCGACGCAAACAATAGAAGCCTCCATCGCGAGCTCATTCGTGTGTGGAGCGAGAGCAGTCAATGGTGGCTATCGAACCTCGGCAGTTCGATCACGATCGTGGCCACCGATCTCGACGGTGCCTCGTTCGCGAGGATCGTCCCGGGAGGGCAGATGCCGGTGCCGTTCACGAAGACCGTGATCACGTTCTCGGCTGGTCGTGCGAACTACCGGTTGACGTTCCGGCAGAGCTCCGCTCCCGGTCACGTCGGTCGTACGAAGGCTGTGGCCTGGCGCGAAGCGCACATCGACCGGACGCTCACCTCATCGACGATCGTGTTCAACGACGATCAACGAGAGCTGCTCACGCTCCTGGCGTCCCTGCGTTCCGGAGGGCCGCTGTCGGTCAACGATCTGCCCTCAAATCGGCAGCTCGCACGCGAGCTGGGCTGGACCCTGTCGAAGCTGAATCGCAAGCTCGACAACCTCTGTCTCAAGCTCCAACGCGCGGGATTCTCCGGCCTTGTCGGCGATACCGCTGACACTGCGAGAGATCGCCGTGTTCGGCTCGCCGAGATTGCACTCGAGCAGCGCCTTATCGACATCGATCGCAGCGGCATTGATCTCGAGTAGGGAGTGCACCGGGTCGCGCGACCCGGTGCTGACGACCCCGGAGTGACCGGTTGTTCGACCATTCGGGGTGGAGCGAGCTGCCAAACGTGTCAGGTCGGCGGCTCCAGCTCGGACCGGGCCAGCACGGTGATGCGGTCGTCGGACGCGTTGGCGAACACCAGCTCGGTCGCCGTGACGGCCATCGAGCTCGGGCGGTAGCGGAGCTGCGACGTTGCGACGACCGCGCCCGTGGTGGGGTCGAGCTGGGACACGGTCTGCGCGGGCTGGTCGAGCGCCCAGAGGGTTCCGTCGTCGCCGGCGAACAGTGACGGTCCGTCGTCGAGGATGGTCTCGCCCTTCGGGAAGCCGCTCGCGACCTCCTGCGGCTCACCCGTCACCGTATCGATCGACAGCAGCTCGCCGCGCCGGTCGGCGATCCACAGACGGTCGCCGACCAAGACGGCGGACGTGGTGGCGTCGGGGATCCGTACGTCGCGGTCGAACGTGCCTGCGATGGGGTCGAGGCGGGCCAGCCGAGACGTACCGCCGTCGGCGACGGTCAGCCACAGGGACGAGCCGTCGGTGACGAGAGGCGTCGGCGAGACGATCTGCTCGCCACCGGTAACTGGAGCCGGGAGTGTCACCAGGGCGAGCTCGTCGCCGGTGTCGGGGTCTAGCTCGTAGAGGCCGCCGTCGCGGATGGCGAACACCCGACCCTCGACGATCGCGAGCGAGTCATGGAGCCGATCACTGCTGGCCGCCGCAGCGCCGACGCCCGCCACACCGATCGGCCTCGCCCCCTCCCACGAGGTCGTCCAGACCACACCGTCGAGCACGAAGACGCCCGACGGGCGTGCGGGCAGCGGGCTGCGATCGGTCACCGACAGCTCGGTCAGGTCGAGCCCGACGAGTTCGTCGGCCGCGGCGACCCACACGCGCTCGTCAACCGTCACCGCAGCGAACGGTGCGGGCACATCGGTGATGTACCGCTCCGCGGTGTCGTCGCCACCGCATCCGACGAGCCCGCACAGCACCGCGACCGTCTTCAAGACCGCTGGACGCTCGCGCATGGACACGACCCTATGTCGTCCCCATGTCGTCGCGGTGCAGGGTCCGGACCGGAAGCCGACGTGCGGTCCCCGTGAGCGATCGCTCTGATGGCAGGCAAGGGGCAGTCTGCTGTTCACCGGCAGCGGTCGGGAAGAGTCCCGACGCTGCCGGCGTTGTCCAACTCGTGCTTCCTCACGACATCCCCCGCACCGCCTTTCGCGCCCTCAACCGCTTCGTGCTGCCCCTGGTGCGCTCCGGCGTGGGCAACCCACTGCCGTTGGGCTTCGGGGTGGTGGTGCTGGAGACGACCGGCCGGGTCAGCGGCCTGCCCCGGCAGGTGCCGCTCGTCGCCGCGCGGTTCGGCGATCGGATCGTCGTGAGCACGGTGCGCAGCGATTCGCAGTGGATCGCGAACTTGGAAGCCTCACCCGACGCAACGCTGTACCAGCTCGGGCGCCGCCGGCCGACGCAGGCGACCGTGACTCGCGGCCCCCTCAACGTCGTGGAGTTGCGCCCCCCGGTCTGAGCGCTCCATCGCGACCATGGTCACTGCCTTTGGTCATCGTTCGTGACCACGCGTCACCCGGGCCTCGTGGGCATCGAGATCAAGGCGTCCGAGTTCGATCGATCAGCGGATCCGCGACTGGTCCGTGACCACCCGCCTCGACGTGGTCTGGTAACCCGCCGAGCAGCAGGCTCGATGAGCTCTCGCTACGCGACAGCGGTTCCTTCGAGCTCGACCATCTGGCCGGGGATCGCGAGCCGCGTGACCCCGAGCATCGTGGTCGTCGGGGCGACCCCGGCAGCTCCCAGCCGTCCGGCGAGCACTCCGTAGTGCGGGAACAGCGCGTCGACGTCGGTGGTGTAGACGTTGAGGCGGACGAGGTTCGCGAGCGACATGTCGGCCTCGCCGAGTACGGCTTCGAGGTTGTCGACGGCCAGCGCGAGCTGTGCCGCCATGTCGCCGTCATGCTCGGGCCTGCCCTCGCTGCTCATCGCTGTCTGCCCTGAGATGTACAGGGTCCGGGCTTCCCCGGTGACCACCTCACCCTGGTTGAACCCCATCTCCAGCGACCACGTCGCCGGGTTGATTGCTGTGCGTTCCAGTGCTGTGTTGTCCGTTGCTGTGCGTTCCATCGCCCGACTCTCTCCTCGATTCACGACACCTTGTGTCATGTATTTCGGGAAGACTGGGATCATGCGTGCGGATCGGTTGGTGTCGCTGGTGCTGCTGCTCCGTCAGCGAGGTCGGATGACCGCACGCGAGCTGGCGAAGGAGCTGGAAGTGTCCACTCGCACGGTGCTGCGCGACATCGAGGCACTGTCGGCGGCGGGAGTCCCCGTCTACGCCGACCGGGGCCGGCACGGCGGGTTCTCGCTGCTTCCCGGTTTCCGCACCGAACTGACCGGCCTCAACCACGAGGAAGCCCTTGCGCTACTCACCGCAGGATCGGGCCGCGGTGAGAAGGTGTTCGGTCTGAGCGCCGCCCTCGCGTCGGCGATGCGCAAGGTGGTCGACGCATTGCCCGACGGCCACCGAGCCAGCCTGGACGACGCCGCCAGTCGATTCCTCGTCGAGCCGGAGAACGATCTGCTCTCACGGCGACTGGTCATCGAGGACGTGGCGAGCGGCGTGATGCGGGAGGTTCGCCGCGCGGTGCTCACAGGGCACCAGCTCCGCTTCGACTACGCCGCGCCCGACGCGACACCCCGTTCACACACCGTCGACCCGATCGGCCTCGTCACTGTCCGCAACCGCACGTATCTGCTCGCCACCAAGTCCGGCGACGATCGCACTTACCGGCTGTCGCGCATGCTGACGGCCGAACAGCTCCCCGAGCCAGCGGCGCGGCCGGCGCAGGTCGACCTCGACCGGATCTGGGCCGAACGCAGCGCCCGGTTCCTCTCCGAGAACCACATCCCCGTGCTCGTCAGGGTTGCACCGTCACGCCGAGAGGAACTGCTGAGCACCGCCCGGGGCGTGCGTTCCGAGGAACCGGATGCAGACGGCTGGGTTCGGCTCGACGTGACGTTCGAGGACCTGCGGCACGCAGTGTGGGCGATCTGGCAGCTCGACACCGCCGCCGACGTCCTCGCCCCTGAGTCGTTGCGCGCCGCCCTACGCGACCGTGCAACGACCCTCGCCGCCCGATACGACCTGCGCCAACGATCGTGAGCGAACACGCCCTCGCCGACCGATCAGCCCATCGGCGAGGCCTGTTTCGCCGGCGGTCGGATCACCGATCAGTGGCGACAGGGGTGGCGCTGGCTCGAGCGATGAGCGCCACGGCGAGCACGATCAGCGTGCCGCCGACCGCGACACCGGCGGTCAGGCGTTCGCCGAACAACACGATCCCGCCGACCACTCCCAGGAGCGGGAGTAGGTAGCCGACCACCGACACCTGGCCCGTGGTGCCGATCTCGTTCGCTCGCATGATCGAGCGGAACCCGCCGTAGCTGGCCACCACACCGACGGCCACGACGGCGAGCACGTGCCAGGCCTCCACCCCGCCGATCGGGTTCGCGCCGCCCCGGACGAGCGGAACGAGTGCGAGGGCCGCCACCCCGGCCGCCACGAGCTGGACCGGTACCAGTGCTGCGGCGCCATGGCGTAGTGCGTAGCGGCGGGACGGGATCGCGGACATACCGCCGACCAGGGTGCCGAACAGCACCACGGCGACCGCACCGACCGTTGCGCCGTCACCGAGGCTGCCGGGGACGAGGCTCAACGCAGCCACGCCGGCGACCGCGAGCGCCAGCCCGGCGCCCTTGGCCGGCCGGAACCGCTCGTCGTCGAAGGCGTAGTGGGCAGCGATGGCGGTGAACACCGGGCTGACCGAGATCAGGAGTGTGACGATCCCGGCAGGGAGATCGGCCATGCCCAGGTTGAAGCACAACGCAGGGGCTGCGGTGCCGAGGACGCCGAGCCCGATCGCCGGCGCCACCGCGGCTCGGGTGAGGTGGCCGCGGCGTGCGGCGATCGTGAGCGCGATCAGCCCGCCGATCAGGAACGGAGCGCCGGTCATCACGAGCGGGTCGAGACCGTCGTCGATCAGCGCCTTCGAGACCAGGTTGGCGGTGCCCCACGCGAGCCCGGTGTAGATCACGTACCACCACACGGTCGGTGCGCCACCGGCAAGCCGCGTCGTGGCGCCGGGTGTCTCGACCGTCATGTTCATCGTGCGTGCGCTCCTGATTCGCGGACCCGGTCGAGATGCCGGAAGCAGGGTATCGGCGTCGGTGTGTGAACACCGGTCTGCCAGCTCCGGAGCGGCAGAGGGGCACTGGCGCCTGAGCGCCGAGCGCGATAGGAACAGCGACAGCGCAGTTCAGCTGGAAGGAGCCGCCATGGGAATCCTCGACAAGGCCAAGGAGCGGGCCACGCATCTCGCCGATCAGGCGAAGGAGAAGCTCGACGACGTCAAGGAGAAGCGCAAGGTCGACGAGTTGCTCGACGATCTCGGCCGGATCGTCTACCGCCAGCGCACCGACCGCGCTGACCCCGGTGACGAGGCCGAGATCACGCGGCTCGTCGGCGAGCTGGAGGCGCTCGAGGCAGAGGGGGCCGAGGTGCTCCCGGTCGTGGCCCCACCGGAACCAGCTGCGCCGCCCAGCGGCGAACCGTTGCCGCCGCCGCCGACCCCGGAGTGACCCCGGCTGCGAGGCGCCGCAGTCTGTCCGCACGCCTACCCCTACACTTGATTTTCCAACAACAGGGAGCGGCGTGTGGGCATCAGAACGTACGGTCAGCACTGTGGTCTCGCTGCGGCGATGGACCTGATCGGCCAGCGCTGGTCGATGCTCGTCATCCGTGAGTTGACACCCGGACCTCGTCGCTTCACCGACATCCATGCGGCTCTGCCTGGGCTGGCCACCGACGTGCTCGCCGAGCGTCTCCGCGAGCTCGTGGGCGCCGGCGTGGTCGAGCAGCAGACGCTCCAGCACCCGGTGCCGGCCAAGGTCTATGCGTTGACCGTCTCCGGTGTCGAGCTCTCGGACATCGTGCGCCGGCTGGCCAATTGGGGTCGGCCGCTGCTGCCCGCGAGCCCATCCGACGGCACCGTGGTGCGGGCCAGGTGGGCGTTGCAGTCGATGACGCTCGGCTATCGGGGCGGCCTCGACGACGGCGACTACGAGTTCGTGATCGACGACGAGCAGCTGACCGTGCGGATCGCCGGTCCGGTCGCCTCGGTGCACTACGGCCTGTCGCCCACGACAGCCGTGCTGCGGCTGTCGTGCTCGAGCAAGCAGTTCTTCACCGCGGCGAAGAACCTGGCATGGCTGGAACAGCCGCACCGCGGCCTGATGGTGGAGGGAAGCGTCGCCACTGCTGTGGCCCTGTTCGCTGCGCTTCCACTGCGCGTCGGGGCAGCGGCCACCAACGCCTGATCGAACGGGGTCGCCGTCGGCCAGGATCTCGGGGAGCGCACGTCGCCGTCGGGGCGCCGGTCATCCGCTGGTTCGGACGGCTGCAACGGCTGTCGTGCAGCCCGCGTGACTTCCGGCGTCAGCTCGAGAGCGTCTTCCAGCTCGATCCGGGTGACGCGCCCGAGCGCATCACCGCGCGGACACAGGTGTCGAACGTCGTGGGCGATCGCGTGATCCCGGTCGCTGCGGGGCGCCTGCTCGCGGACATGATCCCGGTCGCAACCATGCTCGAACTTCCGGGCGACGACCACTTCTCGTGGTGCATGCCGCACTGGGCCCGGCTGGTCGACACCTACCTCGAGTTCGTGCTCGGGCATCCGGTGCAGTCGACCGTCACCCGTCGCTTCGCCACCGTGCTGTTCACCGACATCGTCGACTCGACGAGCGCCTCGGCCGCGGTCGGTGACGTCCGCTGGCTCGAGCTGCTCGAGAGCCACGACCGGATCGCCCGCGAGCTGATCGACGCGCTCGCCGGGATCGGCATCTCCATCCGCGCCGGCGCGCACGCCGGTGAGATCGAGATGCGCGAGGACGGCGACATCTCCGGCATCGCGGTGAACCTCGCAGCCCGTGTCGAGCACGCCGGCGAATCCGGTTCGCTGTGGGTCACCTCGACGGTGCGCGACATGATGCTCGGCGGATCGGTCGTGTTCGCCGACGTCGGCGAGCACGAGCTGAAGGGCATCGATGGCGCCTGGCGCCTCTACCGCCTCGCCCGCTGACGCCCCGCACCACGGTCACTCCGTCACGTCGGCAGCGGAGGTCCGGGTCTCGGCGATGTCGCCTGCACGCGCACCCTCGACCATCGCGAGCGCGATCTGCTGGCCCGGACACTGGTGACGGCCGGCACCGAACGGCGCGGCGGCGAGATCGACGAGGACCACCTCGCCGTCCGGCGCCACGCGTCGCGTGTGCGGCACCGGCGGATTGATGCCGTCGATCATCGCCTGAGTGGCGTCACATGCCTGCACCAGCACGCCGATCAGGGCGGCCGTCCGCTCGTCCCAACCACCGCCGCACCGCTCGACGAGCCGGGCGATGGCGTCGTCGGCGTCTGAGTGCTGCGGCGCGTGTGGCTGGTACGCGGCTGCGACGCGAGAGACATCGGCAATCAGCGCCGGGTTCGCTCGTACGCCCAGCGCCTCGGCAAGGTTCGCGACCGGTGACCCCGGCCGCCGGACCCGATCGATCGCCACCGTCGAGACGAGGTCGGCGACCAGCGCGCGCCGGCGCGTATGGTCGTCGCCCTCGCTGAAGCGTGCGACATTCGCCCGGAGCCATGCCACACCGCGATGTGCAGGTGGCACGTCCGGGACGCGGTACCGAGGGTCACCGAGGATGTCCATCGCCGGCACCATAGGGCCGGTCTCCCGCCGAAGACCAGGGAGGGCAGCAATGATGATCAGAACGACGACGAGCGTCATGAACCACAACGTGCACGAGGGTGGACCGCCGGGACCTCGCCGTCGTACGGCGGCCTCGGTAGCGTCGCGGCCGTGGGGCGTGCCGAGGAGGAACACAACCGGCGGCTGCTCCGATCGCGGGATGCGATCGATGTCGCCTATCGGGAGCCGATCGACACGGCCGCACTCGCGTCGATCGCCTGCATGTCGGAGTCACACTTCATCAGGTCGTTCGCAGCAGCATGTGGCGAGACTCCGCACCGGTACGTGCAACGTCGGCGGATCGAGCGGGCGATGAGCAGCTTCGGCGAAGTGATCGCACCGTGTCCGAGATCTGCATCGAGGTCGGCTGGACGAGCTTCGCCACGTTCAGTCGCACGTTCCGCGACGTCGTCGGCTGCACCCCGAGCGCGTATCGCAACCAGCCCGCTCATGCCGGCGAGGGGCGCGTCCCGACCTGCTTCGTGAAGGCGTGGATGCGTCCGGCCGAATCGAGCAGTTTCGGAACAGCAGCGCCGAACCCGCCGTGGGTACCGTCGGCCTCATGACCGATTCGATCCGCCTCTCGTCGCTCTTCGTCCTCGATCAGGACGCCGCACTCGACTTCTACGTCGGAGTGCTCGGCATGGAGGTGCACAGCGACATCGACCTCGGATTCATGCGCTGGCTCACCATCTGCGCGTCCGGCGATCGGACTCGGGAAATCCTGCTCGAACGGCCCGGTGCACCGTCGATGGACGAGGCGACGGCAGAGCAGGTGCGAGCACTGGTCGCGAAGGGTGCGGCCAGCGGGTGGTTCGCCTTGTCCGTGGACGATGCCCACGCCGCCTTCGAGCGGCTGCGAGCTGCGGGAGTCGACTTCACCGACGAGATCTCGGAGAAGGACTACGGCACGGACTTCGGGGTGCGCGACCCGTTCGGCAACCGGATCCGCGTCGGCACCATGAAGCCGAGCTGAGGTCGGCGGTCGAGGGCGTCTGCGTGGCGGCGACCGCATGGTCCCGAGCGCGATGATCTGGGCATGACCGACGTCGCCGCCGCGCCGAACGCATCCACCGGGTTGCTGCAGCAGCTCATCCGGTTGGAGTGCGTGAACACCGACCGGTCGGGCTTCCGCTCGCGCCGTAGCGCTTCCCGTCTCGCGAAAGGGCCACAGTGATGTCAGCACTCGTCCGTGTCCAGAACTTCGTCGTGTCCAGCGACGGCTACGGGTCCGGGGAGGGCCAGTCGCTCGAACGTCCCTTCGGGCACGCCAACCCGATGGACCTCATGTCGTGGGCCGGTGCAACCGCCAGTTGGCCGAACCGCACCGAGCCGGGCGGCTCCCGAGGGCTCGACGACTACTTCACGCGCGACTTCTCGCACAACATCGGCGCCGAGATCATGGGCCGCAACAAGTTCGGGCCGGTGCGTGGCCCGTGGAAGAACCTCGACTGGCAGGGCTGGTGGGGCGACGTGCCACCGTTCCACACGCCGGTGTTCGTGCTGACCCATCACCCACGCCCGCCGTTCACGCTCGCCGACACCACGTTCCACTTCGTCGACGCGTCGCCGGCCGAGGCGCTCGCGCTGGCCGTGGAGGCGGCCGACGGGCGCGACGTCCGCATCGGCGGCGGCGTGCAGACGGTGCGCGAGTTCCTCGACGCCGATCTGATCGACACGATGCACGTCGCCGTCGCCCCGATCGAGCTCGGCCGCGGCGAACGGCTGTGGGACTCGCCCGACGACCTGCTCGACCGCTTCCACCGCGACGTGGTGCCGAGCCCGAGCGGCGTGACGCACCTGCTCTACTGGCGCCGCTGACGCGACGGCACACAGCGCGACGGGAGACGTGACGGACGTCGTCGCGGTTCGCGGGTGGTGGCGGGCTAGGTTGCACCACGGAGAGCCCGAGTCGCTCCCCGCTGCGCTGCTCCGGTCCTTGGTTGCGCCCGATCGCCCGACGGAGACGCAACGTGACTGCAGTGAGATGTCCGGGCCGCACCCACGGGCCGCACGACGAGGTGAGCGACGATGTGCTTCTCCGCCGGCGCTGATGTCGCGGGTGGCGTCGTGATCGGTGCGATCGGTATCGACGTGTTGCGCCATGTCCGCGGGAGACCGCATTACGCGCTGCTGGCCACGCTGCCGCTGGTGCTGGCGGTGCACCAGCTCGTCGAGGCGTTCGTCTGGTGGGGGCTGCAAGGGCATGTTCCTCGCTCGATCGGTCACCTGGCGACGTGGGGGTATCTGCTGATCGCGTTCGTCGTGCTCCCAGTGCTGGTCCCACTCGCGATCCTCGCCCTCGAACCGCCCGGTCGTCGCCGCCGGCTGATGGCGTTCTTCGTCGTGCTCGGGGCGGTCGTCGCCGGTCTGCTCCTGGCCGCGATGGTGCGTGGGCCGGTGGTCGCGAGGCTCGCGCCCCACTACATCGGTTACTCGTCCGACCTGCGTGCGGACGGCCTCGTGGTCGTGCTGTACGTCACGGCGACGTGCGGTGCGCTGATCTTCTCCGGGGTCCGTGACATCGCCCGCTTCGGCGTGATCAATCTGCTCGCAGCGGCGCTGCTGGCGCGGCTGACCATCGACGGATTCGCCTCGCTGTGGTGTGCGTGGGCGGCCGTCAGCAGCGCGGCGTTCGCGATCCATCTCCGGTACCCCCGCGACGTGATCGACACGGTGGCGCGACAACGGCCCCTTTGTCGCACCTGACCAAGGGGCCGTCGCCGTCGGTCGGTCAGTGCGCCGCAGGGGTGGCGAGGTCGTTCGCCGCCGAGCGTGCGGCGAGCGCTTCGATCGCCGCCTGCTCTGACTCGGCGATCGCCGCCACGGCGTCGGTGTGGGTTGCCGCCGCGTACGCCTCGGCGACCTCCGCCTCACGCGTGCTCTTCTCGGACTGCTTGGTGGCATCGTGCTTCGCCCTCGCGGCGTCGACGTCGGCGGCCACCGCCGTGCGGAGACCGGTGGCGCGCTGGCCGAGCCAGGTGCGCGTCTCCTTCATGTCGTCGCCCAGGTCGTCGGCGCCGGACTTGATGCTCGCCCGCAGCGTGTCGGCATGGGCGTGCAGCTGCGCACTGGTCTCGTGGGCGGAGGTTTTGAGGTGGTCGTTGAAGACGCCGATGCGCGCTTCGAGGTGGCCGACGTGCTCGGAGAAGGTTGCTTGCTTGGTCATGTGACTGCTTCTTTCCGTTGTGGGAACTTGGTCGGGTCGACATCGACATCGACATCGAGGGCGTCGTCAGTGGTCGATCCGTCGATAGGTGGCCGTGGCGCCGACGATCGAGACGGTGGCGAGCACCGCGGCGATCAGGACCGACTTGCCGAGCGCACCCGCGGATGGGGTGCCGAGGGCGAAGCCCCTGGCCGCGTCGACGGTGTACGACAGCGGGTTGACCTTGGCGACCACCTGCAGCCATCCGGGCAGCGACGCGATCGGGACGTACGCACTCGAGGCGAACATCAGCGGGAAGGTGACGAGCATCCCGGCGATCTGGGTGGTCTCGGGCTTCTTCACGAGCACCCCGATCCAGATGAACAGCCAGTTCATCGCGAAGCTCAGGGGGACCGCGACGAACACCGTCGCGACCGCTTCGAGCAGGGTGCCGTGGAACCGGAAGCCGAACACGGCGAGGCCGAGACCGAGCATGATGGTCGTCTGCGTCATGCCCCGGGCGACATCGCTGAGGTTGCGTGCGAGCAGCACGGTCCATGCGTGGATCGGCATCGAGCGGAAGCGGTCGATCATCCCGGATTCGAGGTCGGTCGCGATGGCCGTGCTCGACGTCGTCGCGCTCTGCACGAGGGTCGTACACAGGATCGCGGGCAGCAGATAGTCGATGTAGGAGACGCCGACCGGGAAGTCAGGCGTCTGCGCGATCGATTTGAACACCTGGCCGAACAGGGTGAGCATGATGACCGGCATCGCGAGCGAGAAGAACACGAGGGTCGGCTCGCGGGTGATCTTGCGCAGGTTGCGCCCGGTGAGCTGGAGCACTTCGATCACCACCGACGGGTGGTACGGCGCCGGCTGGACAGCGACGACCTCGGGTGGGGTGATCGGGAGCGCGGTCACGGCAGGTCCTCGGGGCGCGTCGTGGCGTGGCCGGTCAGGGCGAGGAAGACGTCGTCGAGGGTCGGTTCGTGGAGTGCGAGCGCCCGGAACGGGATCGACGCGCCGTCGAGCAGCCGGACCACGTCGGGGAGGCGTTCGGCGTCGATCACCGGGATGCGCAGGTGCGGATCGTCGCCGTCGCCGTCGCCGGTCATGCCGCCGGTTGCGAGGGGAGCGAGGGCGTCGATCGCTCGACCTCGCTGTGACGCGTCGAGGAGATCGAGCTCGACGACGATGCCGCCCACCTGGCGGCGGAGTTCCGCGGGCGGTCCGGCGGCGGCCACGCGCCCTTCGTCGAGGATCACGACCCGCTGGGCCAGCCTGTCCGCTTCCTCGAGGTACTGCGTGCACAGCAGCACGGTCGTGCCGGTGGCAACGAGGGATTCGATCACGTCCCACATCGCGAACCTGCTCCGCGGATCGAGTCCGGTGGTGGGCTCGTCGAGGAAGACGATGTCCGGGTGGCCGGTGAGGCTGAGCGCGAGGTCGAGACGTCGGCGCATCCCTCCGGAGTAGGTCGACAGGTGCCGATCAGCAGCGTCCTGCAGCCCGAACGACACGAGGAGTTCGTCGGCGCGTGCGGACGACACGCGGGCGGACATGCCGGCGAGGCGGCCCATCATGCGGATGTTCTCGCGGCCGGTGAGGAACTCGTCGACGGCTGCGAACTGGCCCGTCAAGCCGATGCATCGGCGGACGTCGGCCGCCTGCCGGCGGATGTCGAACCCACCGACCAGTGCGTGCCCGGAGGTCGGACGCAGAAGTGTCGAGAGCATGCGGATCAGCGTGGTCTTGCCCGAGCCGTTGGGGCCGAGCAGCCCGACGATCGCCCCGCGGTCGATACGCATGTCGACGTCGACGACGGCGTGGACGTCACCGTACGACTTCGTCAACCCATCGGTGACGACGGCGAGATCGGCGTCGATGGCCTGCGTGCGAACGGCGGGAGCGGCTGGCACGGTGCCGTCTGCCAGGGGAACCGGCAGGTCGAACGTCGCTGACTTGGCCATCTCTGCGAACCTCTCACGGTGTGCGTCGTACTTGGCGCTACCGGGGTCCGGAGTAACGGTGCCGGTCGCTCACGAAGAGGGGCCGGTGTTCGAAGGTGAAGCCTTCGGTCTCGTTCACCGTACCCATCGCGGAGCCCGGCCAATCCGGCATCCCGCGAGATGGTCCGGCCGTACGCGGGAGCGGCCTTGTCGCTGGTCGCCGGACCGTCGAGGAGAAACCCGCATGCTCGCTGGTACGGTCGAACGAGGCGTTCGTGACCGAACGGACGATGGTGGGCCCCGGACGATGGTGGGCCCCGGACGATCCTCGGCTCCTGCCGGTGCTGGCCGAGCGCAGCGTTCGCGATCGGGTCCGAGCGTGCCCGGTACCGACACGATCGTGCCCGCTGCTGACGGCGATCGGCGCGAGGTCCCCATCGCGGTGATCGATACGACGTCGATCAGGATGCCGCCGCGGGTGTCGTCGGCTGGCGTGTGCGCTCGCCCGAGTCGGGCCCGCTGTGCAGCAGCGGGCCGTCAGGCGGTGGTGAGTGCGGTGGCGGGGATGGTGGTTGGGGTGGTGGTGCCGGGTGGGGTCCAGGTGAGGGTCCAGCTGGCGGCGTGGCTGACTTCGGTGAAGTCGAT
>JALHOG010000053.1 GCA_022843125.1 Ilumatobacteraceae bacterium | reverse complement strand
GCCGACGAACTCGGCCTCACCGCCGGCGATCAGGTGGTGCTCGCGCCGCTCGGCGATGCCGGCGCGGTGAGCACCCCCGTGTCGTTCGGCCGTCGCGACTCCTGACCGGTAGCGTGACCACGTGCGCCCGGCGACCACCCTCACCCTCGGATTGCTCCTCGCTGCGATCCTGATCGCCGGCATCATCTCCCTCGTCCGCCTCTGAGCCAGGCATCGGGTGCTGGTCGGGTAACCTCGATCGGCGTGGGGGACGAGGGGTCCGTGAATCTCGCGCACATGATCGACGCGCACGAGGGCGATCGCATCGCGCTGATCGTCGGCGGCCGTGAAACCACCTACGCGGAGCTCCGCGACCAGGTGGCTCGTCTGCGCGGCGGCCTCGCCGGGTGCGGCGTCGGCCCGGGCGACCGGGTCGCGATGCTGTGCGGGAACAACCGCTACTTCGTGCTCGGGTACCTCGCGATCGTCGGACTCGGCGCCGTGGTCGTGCCGCTCAACCCTGCCAGCCCCGCCCCCGAGATCGAGCGCGAGCTGGGCGCCGTCGGCCCGGTCGCGGTGCTCGTCGGCCCGGCGGCGATGGCCGCGTGGGCCGATGTCGATCGTGCCGCGATCCCCAGCCTCCACACGGTGATCGCCGCAGAAGGTCAGATCGACGGCGCCGTCGCGCTCGACGAGCTGCTCGAGGCCGAGGCGCACCCGGTCGTCGACGTCGAACCCGATCACCTCGCTGCGCTCATGTTCACCAGCGGGACCGCCGGCGCCCCGCGGGCAGCGATGCTCAGCCACGGGAACCTGCTGTCGAACATCGAACAGAACCTCGCCACGCCCGACCGGACCCAGCCCGACGACGTCATCTACGGCGTGCTGCCGCTGTTCCACATCTTCGGCCTCAACGTCGTGCTCGGCCTGTCGCTCAGCGTCGGGGCCACCATCCTGCTCGTCCAGCGCTTCGACCCCGCCACCGCGGCCGAGTCGATCGCGCAGCGACGGGTCACGATCGTGCCCGGGGCGCCGCCGATGTGGGTCGCGTTCTCCCACTTCGACGAGCTGCCCGCCGACACGTTCCGCTCGGTGCGCCTCGCGCTGTCCGGGGCGTCGCGCCTGTCGCCTGCGGTCGCGGAGCGGTTCGAGGAGCGGTTCGGCATCCCGATCCGCGAGGGCTACGGCCTCACCGAGGCGTCGCCGGTGGTCACCAGTTCGGCCGGGGCGACCGTGCGCTACGGCTCGGTCGGCCGCGTGCTCGTCGGCCAGCAGGTGCGCCTCGTCGGCGACGACGGCGCCGACGTGCCCGCCGGCGATGCGGGTGAGGTGTGGGTCAAGGGCCCGAACGTGTTCCTGGGTTACGCCGGCGACGACGAGGCCACCGCACGGGTGCTGCGCGACGGCTGGTTGCGCACCGGCGACGTCGCCACCGTCGACGCCGACGGCTACCTCTACCTCGTCGACCGCGCCAAGGACCTGATCATCGTGTCCGGGTTCAACGTCTATCCCGCCGAGGTCGAAGAGGTGCTCGCCTCGCATCCGGCGGTTGCCGAGGTGGGCGTGGTCGGCGTCCCCCACCCGCACCACGGCGAAGCGGTCAAGGCGTACGTGGTGCGCCACCCCGGTGCCGACGTCGACGAGGACGCGCTGATCGACCACAGCGCCGACTACCTCGCCCGTTACAAGTGCCCAACCAAGGTGATCTTCGTCGACCACCTCCCCCGGAACGCGAGCGGCAAGCTGATCCGCCGCGAGCTCGAAGGCACCGTCATCGGGAGCTGAGGCGCCTGCCGTCCGCGGACGCGTCGCTCGACGGATCAGCGCTTCACGGTTTTCATGGCGAGCTGGCTCGTCAGCGTCTGGACGTGCGGGAGCCGTGCGAGGTGGTCCATGTAGAGCGCCTCGAACGAGTTCGCGTCGGCGGTGGCGACGCGCAGCAGGTAGTCGGGCTGGCCCATCATCCGCATCGCCTCGACCACCTCGTCGATCGCCTGGACGGCGTCCTCGAACTCGGTCATCGACTCGCGGGTCACCCGGGACAGGGTGACCCAGACGAGCGGTTCGTAGGAGCGGCCGATCGCCGCCGGGTCGACGACCGCCGTGTACCCCGTGATCACGCCGGCCGCCTCGAGCTGACGGACCCGGCGCAGGCACGGCGACGGGCTCAGGCCCACGCGGTCCGCGAGCTCCACGTTCGTGAGCCGGCCGTCGCGCCGGAGATGGTCGATGATGGCGCGATCGATGTCATCCATGGCACGAGATGCTATTCGCGCGCCGCTCGTTGGAACTTTTTGCAATCCATGACGGCGTTGCGTCGGGCACACTGTCCCACCATGAGCAGCGATGCATCGACCGAGCCGGTCTACGAGGTCGTGTGGCCCAAGTCGGCGTTGGGCGTTCGCCGGCGCCGGAGTGCGGCGCGACTCGGCACCCTCGACGGCGCTCGGGTCGGGTTCGTCTGGGACTACCTGTTCCGCGGGGAGGAGCTGTTCCCGGTCCTCGAGCGTGAGCTGCGGCGCCGCCACCCCGGCCTCGACGTCGTCGGGTACGACGTGTTCGGCAACATCCACGGGCCGCACGAGCACGCGCTCGTGGAGGCGCTGCCCGGCACGCTCGACGAGCACGGCATCGACGCGGTGGTGGTCGGCAACGGCTGTTGAGGCAGCTGCACGCCCGCCGTGTTGCGGGCAGCGATCGCGGCCGAGGCCGCCGGCATCCCCTCGGTGTCGCTCATCTGCGAGGGCTTCGACCGCCAGGCGACGGCGACGGCGCGCGGTCTCGGATTCGACGACATCGCGCTCGCCGTGATGCGCGGCCACGTCGACGCCCAGCCGACCGCCGAGATGATCGAGTCGTTCGTCGCCCACACCGTCGACCAGGTCGTGGCCGGGCTCACCGTCGATCGGGATGACGGGGGCGACGGCGTCGACGAACCCGGTGCGCTCGACGCGGTGGGGCGCGGCTCGATCGACGAGATCAATCGGCTGTTCCGTGAGCGGGGCTGGTCCGACGGTTCCCCGATCGTGCCGCCCACGCGGGAGCGCGTCGAGGCGTTCCTCGCGGCCTCGGGTCATGATCCGTGGAAGGTGCTCGGCGTGGTGCGCCCGTCGGGTCGAGACGTGACGCCCTGGGCGATCGCCGTGAACGGCGTGATGGCGGGGTGCTGCCCCGACGACCTCCCCGTCCTGCTCGCGCTGGCAGAGGTGCTGCTCGACCCGGGGTACGGCGTCGAGCACTCGGGCAACACCACCGGGGCTGACGCCCAGATCATCCTCGACGGGCCGATCGTCGACGACCTCGGGTTCAACCACGGCCCCGGGGCCCTGCGCGACGGCGCACCTGCGAACACGACGGTCGGGCGCTGGCTGCGCCTGTTCCAGCGCAACGTGTGCGGGTTCACGGCCGAGGAGCACGACAAGGCGACGTTCGGCAACCCGGCGCGCGTCGTGCTCGCCGAGGACATGGACGCGCTCGCCGAGATGGGGTGGCCGCCGCTGTCGGCCGACTTCGGGTATGGCCCCGGCGACGACGCCGTGGTGGTCGGTCGCGTCAACAGCGGGGCGATCATCGGAAGCGTCTTCGGTGCGACCCCCGACGAGATCCTGCCCTATCTCGCCGACGGCCTCGTGCGGGTGACCGGGTGGGACCTCACGCACGTCTACGGGTTGGGCCAGGCCCGGTACCGGCCACTGCTCGTGCTGTCGCCGGTGCTGGCTCGCGTGTTCGCCTCGGCCGGCTGGTCGAAGGACGACGTGCGCATGGCGCTGTTCGAGCACGCCCGCCTCCCGGCCTGGAAATTCGAGAAGTTGATCGGCGAGTGGTCCAACCTCACCGCTGGCCGTCGGCGCCTCGTCGACCTCGCGGTCGACGGTCTGGTGCCGGCCGTGTTCGGCGAGTCCGAGGATCCGGATCGGCTCGTCCCGATCGTCACCGAGCCGTCGAAGTTCCTGATCGCGGTCGCGGGAGATCCGAACCGCACGAACGCGTACGCGATGAGCCACGACGGACCGCACGGCGACTGGACCGCAGCCCGCATCGACCGGACGTTCTCGTCGGACCTGGTGTGCCGCATCGGCGACCGGGAGTGCGCCGGCTGACGGCAAACGCCGGCACCGCTTGTGAATCTGTGCACATGCGATCTAGGGTGGCCGGCGATGCCCCCCCATCGCGCCCGCCGGATCCCCGAGGCGACTGTCGCCCGGCTTCCGGTCTACCTCCAGATCCTCGTCGAGCAGACCGAGCTCGGCGTCGAGAGCATCTCGTCCGACGGCCTCGCCGAGCTCGGCGGCGTGAACGCCGCCAAGGTCCGCAAAGACCTGTCGTACCTCGGGAGCTACGGCACCCGTGGGGTCGGGTACGAGGTCGACTACCTCGTGTACCAGATCCGCCGCGAGCTCGGGCTCGACCACGACTGGCCGGTCGTCATCGTCGGCGCCGGCAACCTCGGGCAGGCGCTCGCCGGCTACGGCGGCTTCAACGATCGCGGGTTCCCGGTCGCCGGGATCGTCGACATCGACGACGCCAAGGTCGACACGCTGGTCGGTGGCGTGCGCGTTCGGCCGATGTCCGAACTGTCCCAGATCGTGGCATCGCGCAACGTGTCGATCGGGGTGGTGGCGACCCCGCCGGCCTCAGCGCAGGACGCTGCCGACCGGCTCGTCAAGGCCGGGGTCACCAGCATCTTGAACTTCGCCCCGGTGCTGCTGTCGGTGCCCGTCGGTGTGACGGTCCGCAAGGTCGACATGGCGGTCGAGCTGCAGATCCTCAGCTACCACGAACAGCGCCGTGCATCTGCCGCCGCCGCCGGGACGGGTGGCCAACTTCACGCCGTGCCGGACGAGGGCCGCCGCGGCGTCAGCGCCTAGGCTGGGCGGGTCATGTCGATCCTCGTCATCGGAGTGAACCATCGCAGCGGGCCGCTCAGCGTGCTCGAGCGTGTGGCGTTGGCCGGTGACTCGGTGCCGAAGGCCGTCGCCCAACTCGCCGCTCGCGACAATGTGCGCGAGGTCGTCCTCGTCAGCACGTGCAACCGCACCGAGGTGTACGCCGTCGCCGAGAAGTTCCACGGGGCCTATGCCGACATCCGCGACTTCTTCTGCGAGATCGGCGACCTCTCGCCGGACGACCTGTACCCGCACCTGTACTCGCACCACGACGATGCTGCGGTCAACCATCTGTTCGAGGTCGCGGCCGGCCTCGACTCCGCGGTGGTCGGCGAGACCGAGATCCTCGGGCAGGTGCGCCACGCCTGGGAGATCGCGCAGCGCGAGGGTGGCGCCCGCACCACCATGAACCTGCTGTTCCGCCACGCGATCGGCGTCGGGAAGCGGGCGCGCACCGAGACCGGCATCGCCCGGGGCACCGCGTCGGTCAGCCACGCAGCCGTCGAGATGGCGTCCGAGCGGCTCGGCGGCCTCGAGGGTCGCCGAGTGGCGGTCGTCGGCGCCGGCGCGATGGGTGAAGGCATTGCGGTTGCGCTCCGTCGCTCGGGCACGGGTGAGGTGGTCGTCGTCAACCGCACGCCTGAGCGCGGTGACGCCCTCGCCAAGCGCATCGAGGGTCGGGCAACCGGCCTCGATCAACTCGAAGCAGTGCTCGGCGACACCGACGTCGCGATCACGTGCACGGGTGCCGGCGCGCCGCTGCTCTCGCGTGACGTCGTCGCCGCAGCCGTCGCCGGGCGTCCCGAGCGCCCGTTGCTCCTCGTCGACATCGCCGTCCCGCGCGACGTCGCCGCCGACGTCCAGGGCACGCCAGGGGTGGTCGTGCTCGACCTCGACGACCTGTCGGCATGGGCCGAGCGGGGGCGCGAGCAGCGCCAGTCCGAGGTCGACCGGGTCCGGGCGATCGTCGACCACGAAGTCGAGCGTTTCGCGCTCGAGGCAACGGCGCTCCAGGCTGCCCCGCTCGTCGCCGGGCTCCGCGCCCGTGCCGAGCAGATCCGTCAGGCCGAGATGTCCCGTCACGCCAAGCACATCGGCCAGTACGACGACGCCACCCGCGAGCTGATCGAGACGATCACGCGCGGCGTCGTCGCCAAGCTGCTGCACGAACCGTCGGTGCGCCTGCGCGACCAGGCGGGGTCACCGCGTGGCGAGCGCAACGCCGCCGCCGTCGCCGATCTGTTCGACATCGGTTGACCGGCTGCCGGCGATGGCCGCGATCCGCATCGCCACCAGGGGCAGCGCCCAGGCAACCACCCAGTCCGAAGCGGTGGCCGAGCAGCTCCGCGCCAACGGGCACCGCGTCGAGCTCGTCCTCATCGACACCCACGGCGACCGCACCCAGCACGCCAACGTGCCGCTGCACTCGATCGGTGGGCTCGGCGTCTTCGTCAAGGAGGTGCAGCAGGCCGTGCTCGACGGGCGCGCCGACATCGCGGTCCACTCCGCCAAGGATCTCCCCACCGCCGCGACACCCGGCCTGGAGATCGCAGCGTTCACGCAGCGCCGCACCGCCGCCGACGCCCTCGTCGGGTGCACCCTCGGCGATCTCCCGTTCGGCGCCACGATCGCGACCGGATCGGTGAGGCGGCGCGCCCAGCTCCAGAGGGCGCGGCGTGACCTCGTGTTCGAAGAGCTCCGCGGCAACATCCACACTCGACTGGAGAAGCTGCCCGACGGTGGTGCGATCGTGATGGCCGTGGCCGCGCTCGAAGTGCTCGGGCTGACCGAACGCATCGCCGAGGTGCTCGATCCCGCGGAGTTCGTCCCAGCGGTGGGTCAGGGCTGTGTCGCGGTCGAGTGCCGAGAGGGCGATCGCAGCGTGCGCAACGCCGTCCGGTCGATCGATCACGACGGCACCCGGCGCGCGGTGCTGGTGGAACGGGCGTTCCTCGGCGAGCTCGGGTCGGGGTGCTCGCTCCCCGTCGGCGCCCACTCCGACGGCAAGCGACTCTTCACCTTCCTCGCGGGCGACCGCTCTGGCATCACGGCGAGCGACACGATCGAGTTGAGCGGTGAGCTCGACGACGACATCGACCGTGCACGGGTGGCCGCCCGCGACGCTCGCGATCTGGTCGAAGTGCACTGACAGCGGTGACCGTGAGCGACCGACCGTTGGCAGGCAAGCGCGTGGTCACCACACGCGACGAGCGCGGCGAGGTGGAGCGCTTGCTCGAGGTGTACGGCGCGCAGGTGGTGCACGTGCCGCTGATCCAGATCGTCGACCCAGCGGATGGCGGTGCGGAGCTCCAGGGGCACCTGCGCCGCATCCAGGAGTTCGACTGGCTGGTCGTCACCTCACAGCACGGAGCGACGCGCGTCGGCAAGGCGATCCGCCGTCAGGTCAACGTGCGCCTCGGAGCCGTCGGCACCAAGACCGCAGCAGTCCTCGAGCATCTCGCCAAGCGCCCGGTCGATGTCGTGCCGAAGGTGCAGACCGCGGCGGGTCTCCTCGCCGCGCTCCCGACGGCCGAGACTGGCGGGCGGGTCCTCCTGGCCCAGGCCGATCGTGCCGGCACCGAACTCGCGGACGGGCTGCGCGAGCGTGGCTACGACGTCACGCCGGTAGTGGCCTACCGCACCACCCTGCGCCGCCCGACAGCGTTGGAGTTGCGAGCGGCGCTCGACGCCGATGCGCTTGCGTTCGCGAGCGGTTCGGCCGTGCAGTCGTGGGTGGACGCCATCGGGTTCCGGACCCCGCGCGTCGTGGTGGCGATCGGTCCGACCACCGCCCGATTCGGAGCGAATTTGGGGCTCAGGATCACCCACGTTGCTGCCGATCATTCTGTGCCGGGTCTCGTCCGCGAGGTCGTGAGCGCCCTCGCCCCAGCGTCGTAAGCTCCAACCCGATCGAATCACCCGTCACGGGCCGCCATGAACGCCTCCACCGCCGCCAGCCGACCGCCTCGTGCGGGTCGGGCACGCCAGGTCATGAACCGCGCCCGTCACCGCCTCGCCCGGCCTGGCGCAGTCCTGGTTGCCGCCCTCGTGGGATCGTCGGTG
Organism: Ilumatobacteraceae bacterium; assembly: GCA_022843125.1. Classification (GTDB taxonomy): domain Bacteria; phylum Actinomycetota; class Acidimicrobiia; order Acidimicrobiales; family Ilumatobacteraceae; genus Ilumatobacter. The sequence continues at coordinate 29,248 of JALHOG010000053.1, read as the reverse complement.
GTCGCCGGTGGTCCATCGCTGGCGCAGGAGACGCCCGCTCCGGCACCCGGCGAGCCCGTCGCCGTCGCACCGGAGCAGATCGGCGACGCGATCGAGCCATCGGTGTCGTCCGACGGTCGGTGGGTCGTCTACGGCGGCGAGGTCGCCGGGCGGCGCACCGTGCTCCGCACCGACCGCTCGACCAACCAGACGACGGAGCTGGCGACCCTGCCCCCCGGTGTGCGAGCCGGCGACACCATCCATCCGCGACTGTCGGCTGACGGTTGCGTGGTCGTGGCGATCACCGAGATCCCCTTCGATCTCTTCCGCGACGACGATCGTGATCTGCGCTGGGACGTCTACCGGCTGCTCGTGCCCGAGTGCGGTGGCCAGATCAACGGCTGGGAGTTGGTCTCGACCGCAGACGGCGCCGGTGTCGCCCGCGACGACGTGTTCGCCGACTCGGCGCCGTCGCTGTCGGGGTCAGGCGCACAGATCGCGTACGTCCACCAGGCGCCAGGTGCGCCCGACGGCGTCGCGACGATCACCGTGGTCGACGTGACGGTGCCGGTCAACGAACCCGACCGCAACCAGCAGGTGGCGGGCATGCCGATCGAGGCGCCGGGCGGCGCCTTCAAGTACCGCGGCGCCCGTGACCCGGCGATCTCCCAGAACGGCCGACATCTCGCGTTCGTGTCCGACACGACGGCCTCGGACGCGCTGCCCGGATGGGGAAGTGGCCCGGTCCCGGGCGACTACGCGACGTCGCAGGTCTTCGTCTGGGATCGCGGTTGGTCCGACCAGCGGCGCGCGGTCCGCCTCATCTCGCGGCGCGGAGACGTCGCGGCGCTCGCGGGCGCCGGCGAACCGGCGATGTCGGAGGACGGCAGGATCGTCGTGTTCACGTCACGCGATCGATCGCTCGTGCCGGCCGATCTGCAGTGCGGGCAGGAGTGCCCGTTGCAGGTGTACCGGTTCGATCGCGACACCGACGGCAACGGCATCTTCGACGAGCCCACGCGACGCCCCGACCTGGCGCTCGTGTCCGCGATCGACGCCGGACGGGTCGAGTCCGGTGTGCCGATCGCCGGGGAGGAGTCGTCATGGAACCCGGCCGTCAACGCTGATGGCAGTCAGGTCGCGTTCGTCACCGACGCCACCAATCTGCTCCCGAGCCGCCGTGGCGGTGGCGGCGATCTGCTCGACGGTGATCTCGTGGTGGCCGAGTTCCACCTCGGTCAGATCCGACGGGTGCTCGACGGTGCCGATGCCACCGATGTGCCTGGCGCACACGGCCGGCCGGCACTCTCCAAGACCGGCGCCGTCGTGGTGTTCGAGACGATGGCTGCCGCCGTGCTCGACTCGCCGGCACCGCTCACCCGCGGTGGCGGTCGCGCGATCGTCGCCGTCTCGTTCACACCTCGGCTGTCGCTGGCTGCGCTCGACTTCGGCACGGTGCTCCTCGGCTTCGAGAGCACCGAGCTGTACGCGACCGTGCTGAACGCCGGGCCGGCGGCGTTCGAGCCCACCGACGTGCGCACATCGTCGGCGAACTTCCGCATCACCGGCGGCTCGTGCTTCCGCGGCATCATCGTCGCGGCCGGTACGTCGTGCTCGGTCAAGATCACCTTCAACCCGTCGGCTCCGCGCGCCTTCGTCGGCGAACTCACCGTCGGGGGCAACGGGCCCGGCGCGCCCCGGGTGTCCACCGAGCTCCGCGGCGCAGCCGGCGAACCGGCACTCCTCGCGAATCCGGGCGGTGTCGATCTCGACGACGGCATCGTCGGCGCCGTCGGCGATCGCGTCGCGATCGACGTCACGAACATCGGCTTCATCCCGGTCACGGTGAGCGGGCTCGATCTCGGCGGGGCCAATCCCGACGACTTCCGCATCGTCTCGCAGGCGTGCACCGGCCGTGCGCTCAACCCCGACGCGAGCTGTGCAGTCGAGATCGAGTTCGTCCCGCGGGGGCCCGGCTACCGAAGCGCGTTGCTCCTCGCGACCGCCACCACGCCGATCGGCCGCCCGTACACGGCAGCCGTCATCGGCGGGTTCGCTCGATACGACCCGGTGTTCCTCCGTGACGAGAACACGCCCGCTCAGCCGGGGGCTCAGATCGGCATCGGCGGCTCCGGCTTCCCGGCCGATTCGACGATCACGATCGCCTTCAAAGACGGCGGTGCACCGTTTGCGACGGTCGACGCCAACTCGTCGGGCACGTTCCTCGCGCAGATCACGATTCCCGCCCGCGTCCGGATCGGCCCGCGGGTGCTGATCGCGTCGGCACCCGGCGGTGTGGTGGCCGAGTTGCCGGTCGACCTCGGCGGCCGTGTCGCGGCCTCGTCGGGGGTGCCGGCGTTGCCCGGTTACGGGATGGGCTGACGCGTCAGACGTCGGCGGGGATGAGCAGCCCGGTGAGCAGCACTGCGACGTCGCAACCGGTGCCGGCGGAGCGCCCCGCCTCGGTGCACGAGACCGACAGGACGATGTTGTCGCCGGGCTCGAAGGGGAGACAGGTGACGCGCGGTTGGAACTCGTTCGCGCTGCTCATCTCGGCGAGGTCCCACGTGTAGAGCAACTCGCTGTTGCGCAGCAGCCGTGCGGTGCCGATGTCACCGTTCGGGTTCTGGAGCACGGTGTCGGTGAGGCAGAAGCGGCTGTCGGGCTGGACCGTGATCGGCTCGCTGCGCTCCTGGGTGATGCCGACGTCGACGGCGATCCGGTATGCGACCGGATCGCCGAGGAGGCCACCCGGCACTGGTGGCTGGGCTTCGGCCGGAACCGTCGTGACGGCGACGAGCGGTATGTCGGTGGTGTCGGTGGTGTCGGTGGTGATGTCGGCGAGACGCTCGGCGACGGCGCGGTCGGCGGCTTCGTTCAGCTCCGGCTTGACGACCGATGTCCACGCGATCCAGATCGCAGCGAGCGCAGCTGCAGCGGTGAGCACCTTCGCGATCGTGCCCGCCGGCACCGTGGGCGGTTGGATGAGCGTCGCCCGACCGGCGGCGGGTTCGTGCTCGGGTTCGGTTGCCTCGATCTCGAAGTCGAGCTGGCGTTCGCTGCGTCGGAAGAAGCCGTGCCGGGCGCGGGCCTTGAGCCGCACCAGGCTGCTCGACCCCGGCGCCACACCCACGGCGGGCGGGTCGAACGAACCGTCGACCCGGTTGCTGGCGTCGACGAGGTGGAGTCGGCAGCTCGCGAGGTTGTTGCCGTGGTTCTCGACCATGAACTCGAACGTGGCCCGACGCCGGCCCCGCTGGAGCGGCTGGAGCATCGAGACGCGCCGGTCGTCGAATGCGCCGACCGTGATGATCGTCTCGGCGACGACGGCGTCGTCGGGGGCGCCCTGCGGGATGATGCGAACTGCGAGCGCAGTGGGCCCGGCGGTCGTGCTGTGGATCGCTGGCGGACGGACGACCACCTCGATCACATCGCGGGAACCCCCGAACAGTGTGACGTTGGGGCGCGTCACCGTGGTCCAGCTGGCGGTGAGCCCGGCGGGGATGATCGTGTAACTCTCGGTGTGGTCACCGACGTTCTCGATGGCGAGCGCCAACGACGCGGACGCACCCGGTCGGAGGATCAACTCCTCCTGTGCGAACCACACCTGTACCGACACGTCGGAGAACGCTACCCCTTGGGGGTCACACCCGACAGGACCTCGGTCGCACGCGCTGCCCGACCACGGCTCGAACGCCGTGTGGTGACCGAGGCCGGCACTCGCTCGCGACGTGCCATGGAGCGGGAAGTGCCCGCAGCTGGGGCGGGCACGTACCATGCCTGCATGGCTGTGCACGGCGATCCCGCCGCCTTTCCCGTGCAGCGACCTCGCAGGTTGCGCCGCACGCCCGCTCTCCGTGATCTCGTCGCCGAGACCAACGTCGTCACCACCGATCTGATCGCGCCGTTGTTCGTGCGTGAGGGCATCGATGAACCGATCGAGATCCGATCGCTCCCCGGTGTGTACCAGGACACGCGGGAGAGCCTCCGCAAGGGGGTCGCCGAGCTGGCCGGCATGGGCGTCAGGGCGATCATGCTGTTCGGCGTTCCCGCGACAAAGGACGAGATCGGTTCGGGGGCGTTCGACCCGAACGGGATCGTGCAGCTCGCCCTCCAGGATCTGCGCGCCGAGGTCGGTGACGACGTGGTGCTGATGGCCGACCTGTGCGTCGACGAGTACACCAGCCACGGGCACTGCGGCATCGTCGGCGATGACGGACACGTCGACAACGACCGGACGCTCGAGGTCTACGCCAAGGCGGCGGTCGCACAGGCGACCGCCGGGGCGCACGTGGTGGCGCCGAGCGGCATGATGGACGGCCAGGTCGGGGTGATCCGTGCGGCGCTCGACGCAGCCGGTTTCGGGCACGTCGCGATCCTCGGCTATTCGGCGAAGTACGCGAGCGGGCTGTACGGCCCGTTCCGTGACGCGGTCGACGTGACGATCGCGGGCGGTGGCGATCGCAAGGGATACCAGCAGGACTGGCGCAACGCCCGCGAGGCGATGGTCGAGGTGCATGCCGACATCGCGCAGGGTGCCGACATGGTGATGGTCAAGCCGGCGCTCGCCTATCTCGACATCATCAGCGCTGTGCGGGCCCAGGTCGACGTGCCGCTCGCGGCGTACCACGTGAGTGGGGAGTACTCGATGATCAAGGCGGCTGCCGCCAACGGCTGGATCGACCACGACGTGGTCGCGCTCGAGCACCTCACCGCGATCAAGCGGGCGGGCGCCGATCTGATCCTCACCTACCTCACCCGCTGGTTCGCCGAGCGCGCCACCGGTACGTCGGGCAGTGCGGTGCGCGCATGATCCCGCTGTGCGATCCTGAACGCTGCGCTACTGCCGGGTGCGATCCGGTGATCTGCACCGGTGCCGGGGTGCCGTCCAACGACGAGATGTTCGAGCGTTCCGCCAGGGCGATCCCCGGCGGTGTCAACTCGTCGATTCGTGCGTTCAAGTCGGTCGGTGGTCGGCCGTACGTTGTGGCCCGCGCCGAGGGCGCACACCTGTGGGACGTCGAGGGCAACCGCTACGTCGACCTCGTGCAGAGCTATGGCGCGGTCATCCTCGGGCACGCCCATCCGGTGATCACCGCGGCCGTGTCGGCGGCGGCCACCGGCGGGACGTCGTACGGCGCGCCCACCCCGCGCGAGATGAAGCTCGCCGAGGCGATCCGTGACCGTGTCGCCTCGTGCGAGCGGGTGCGCTTCATGAACTCCGGCACCGAGGCCACCAGTACCTCGGTGCGCCTCGCCCGCGGCTACACCGGCCGCGATCGGGTCGTGATCTTCCACGGCAACTTCCACGGCGCCACTGACGCGCTGCTCGCCGCGGGCGGCAGCGGTGTGGCGACGCTCGGCATCCCCGGCACCGCCGGTGTGCCGGCGGGCGCGGTGGCCGAGACGATGGTGGTCCCGTACAACGTGGTGCCCACGCTCGACGAGACGGTCGCAGCGGTGATCGTCGAACCCATCGCGGCGAACATGGGTGTGGTTGCTCCGGTCCCGGGCTTCCTCGAAGGGTTGCGCGCCGAGTGCGATCGTGTCGGCGCCGTGCTGATCTTCGACGAGGTGATCAGCGGGTTCCGCGTGGGCACGGGTGGGGCGCAGGCCGCGTACGGGGTCACGCCCGATCTCACCACGTTCGGCAAGGTGATCGGCGGTGGCCTCCCGATCGGTGCGGTCGGAGGCCGTCGCGAGGTGATGGAGACGCTCACGCCGCTCGGCTCGGTGTTCCACGCCGGCACCCTGGCCGGCAACCCCATCGCCACCGCCGCGGGGTTGGCTGCACTGAACGAGCTCGACGGCGACGTGTACGAACTGCTCGCGCATCGCGCCCGGCGCCTCGCCGGGTTGTTGGGTGACGCGTGCGCGGCGGCGGGCTTCGTCGCCCAGTTCCCGGTGGTGGGCACGCTCGTGGGCATGTACTGCCACGGCGGCGATCTGCCCGTCGACTTCGCCGGTGCCAAGCTCACCGACGAGCAGGCGTACGCCCGGTTTTTCCACGCGATGCTCCGCGAGGGCGTGGCGATGGCGCCCGGCGCCTACGAGGCGATCTTCGTGGGCCTCGCCCACACCGACGACGTGCTCGACGAGATCGCGACAGCGGCCCATCGCGCCGCTGCGGTTGCGGTGGCGAACGCCGACTGACGCAACGTCAGATGTGCGTCAGGCGGGCGGCGCGCCGTCGTAGTAGACCTCCCACGGGAGCGGCGCGTAGAACGCTCCGGCGTCGTCGGCGATCACGTGCGTGCTCGTGAGGGCGTAGATGCAGAGGTCGCCGTCGGCGTCAGGCGTGAGGAACGCGAAGTTGGCGACGGTCTGCCCAGGGGCCGAGTAGTTGACGTTGGACGCCGTAGGGAGATCGACGGCGCACGGGTAGCCGACGACGAACCCGGGGCCAGCGGTGCCCGTGACCGTCAGGTTCCACGCCAGCGCCCGCAGGTAGGGGTCGTCGAAACTCAGCGGGAGCACCTCGTTCGAGTCGAGCGGAACCGCCCCGAAGTCGACCCTGGTGTCGAACGTGCGGAACGGTGTGCTGCTGGAGAGACCGACGTCGGACGACGGGGTGAACGCTCCGGCGAGGTCGGCCAGGATGTGCGCCGCTGCACTCGTGAAGAAGCAGATCCGCCCGTCGGCGGGAACCTTGACCGTGGCCACGTTCGGGCGGGTTTCCCCGGCGAGGTAGTTGACGTTCGACGCTTCGGGCGGTGCCTGCCCGCACGGATAGACGGTGGCGAACCCCGGGCCGGCCGGCTGGGTGATCGTCACGTTCACGACGGCAGCGGTCGTGCCTGCGGGGACGCGACCGGTCAGGTTGAACTCGTACGGGATTCCGGCGGGGACTCGGGTACCGAGGGTCCGTGTGTCGAACAGCCGGCCGGGGGCGACGGTAGCGAAACCGCTGCCTCCACCGTCGACGAAGTAGCCCGCGAGGTCGGCGATGAGATGGGTGGAGCTGAGCACGTCGAAGCAGAGTTCGTTCGTCGAGCCGAGCGAGACGATCGAGAAGTTCGGCACGGTCGCTCCGGCGCCCGTCCAGTTGACGTTCGACACCTCCGGCGCCTCCGTTGCGTCGCACGGGTAGGCGCTTGCAAACCCGGGGCCGGAGGTCTGCGTGGCCGTGAGGTTCAGCGCGACGGCGGTGGCACGGGCAGGGAGCCCGGTGACCTGGTACCGGTAGGTGCCGCCCGAGGCGACCGGCGCGCCGGCATCGCGTGTGTCGAACAGCCGGTCGGGTGAGATCGCTTCGAACCCGGGCAGCTCACGCTCGACGAACCCCGAGTACGGCAGGCCTTCCGCCGACGGGACAGCGGTCGGGGAGAGGTACCCCCAACGAGTCACATCGACCTCGACCGGAGCGGCGATGGAGCTGTTCAAGCACACCTCGCCCGAGGCGCTGATCGGAGCCACGATCAGCACTTCGCTGTACGTCCCGGCCGGCGCGGTCACGAGTTGCCCCAACGTCTGGGACGTGTCGCAGTCGACCAGACTCCACATCGACGGGCTGCTCGCAGGTGCGACGATTCCGACCCAGAGGGCCACCGCCTCGGCGTCGCTCGGGAGGCCTGCGGTGACCCCGAACCGTGTCTGGCCGGGCTGTGGGGTGACGGGGAGGGCGGTCGGTTCGTTCGCTGCGACGTACGAGAGATCGCCACCGGGCGCCTGCGACGCGATCCGGTCGATCGTGAGCGTCGCCGTGCCCACCAGGGTTGCGCACTCACCCGGGTCGACCGGGACGACGTTCTGTCGGCCGGCTGCCGTTTCGGCGTAGTTCGCTGCTGGCTGTGCGCGGTCGATCGCCACACCACAGGGGTGCAGGTACACCCACGTCGGCCCGTTCGCGCTGGAGAGGGTGACAGCGACGATCGTGCGCCCGCCGGCGGGCACGGGGATCGGGAAGTTGACGACCGCGCCGCCCGGGTTGGAGCGGTTGTCGAGGATCCGTTGCGGCGACTCGAACGTGAAGCCGGTGGTCGGGACGATGGCCCCGACATGGCTCGGTATGACCGTCGCTGCGGTGAGCGCGAGGACGGATGACACGATGAGTGAACGGGCCCGCATGCGGCGAGATTACTAGAAGGTAGGTTCAGGCGATACCGGACATCTGGTGCTCGGCAGGCGGCATGGGGGTGGCAATAGGGTGGCCGGGTGCGGCAGATCTTCAGCGTTCGGTTCTTCGCTGCGGTCGGTGCGGTGGTCGGACTGTTCTTCCTGCTCACGTCGGTGTTCGCCACGCGCGCCGCGATCGAGGGGAGCGACGGTGCCGGGGAGGTGGCGACGCTGCGTCGGATCGACTTGGTCGATCGGCTCCAGGAGGTGCGGCCGGCACCGATCGCGCTCGACGACGACGGCTTCACCGTGGGGAGCACCGAGTTGGTGCTCGACCCGTCCCGAATCGTCACGGTCGTCCCGGGCACGCTCGGGGAGATCCACTGCGATCCGCTCGCGACGCCCGGTGGCTGCGCGCTCGTGGTCGACCTGCTCGGCGAGGCCGTGGTCTGGTTCGCAGTCGTCCCGGCCGGTGCGGCGACCAGCGGCGTCCCGCTCCCGGCGATCGACACGCTGGACGAGGGGCTCGCCACCCTGGTGAACGGGTGGCAGGTGCGTTACGCGCCCGTGCTCGACCGCCGTTGCACCACCCCGGGCGGTGAGGAGGAGTTCACGTCCTATCGCGAGCTCCGCGACACGTTGGGCGACGACTTCACGGCGCTGTTCGACACGGCCGAGCAACGCCTCACCGCGGTGGCGTGCCGCCAACGGGTCGCGTTCGCGTCCGACGATGCGAGCACGAGCACTGACACGTCGACCGCCGACACGACGCCGACCAGTGTCGCCGCCACCAGCGAAGGCTGAGTAGCGGGTCGGCGCGTCGGGATCGGCCAGGGTCCGGGTTGCGTAGTTGGTCGAACAGGTGTACGATTGTGCTATGTCCACCGGGGTCGTCGATCCACCGCTCGGAGCGTCACTCGATGTGTCGTTGGAGGGCGAGTTGGCGGTGGTGGCGGGGGTCGTGAACGCGCAGCAGGCGCGGATCGTGGAGTTGACGGTGCGGGCGCTCGCCGATGATGACTGGCGGGGCGCGGGGACGTTGTCGCCGGCGCACTGGTTGACGATCCAGTTGGGTGTCGAGCCGCGGGTGGCGAAGCGGATCGTGGAGATCGCGCGTCGGATCGTGGAGTTCCCGGTGCTGCGCTCGACGTTCGGTCGTGGGGAGTTGTCGATCGATCAGGTGTGGGAAGTCATCGCGAAGGCGCCGGCGTGGGCCGATGGGTTCATCACCGAGTTCGCGACGAACGCGACGGTGCGTCAGTTGCGCCGGATGATCCGCGACGAGCACTTCGAGGGTGATCCCGACGATCCCGAACCCGCCCCCGCACCCGAGTCGGGTGAGCGGTTCTCGTTCGGCTGGGACGAGCACTCGGAGTTCACGCTGTCGGCGCGTGGTGGGGCGGATCGTGGGATGTTGTTCGACGCTGCGATCAACGAGGCGCGGGACCATCTGTTCCGTGCCGGGCACACCGACGTCACCTGGTGGGACGCGCTCGACGAGATGTGTCGCCGGTCGATGTCCACCGCGTCACCGCAGCGGCGTGACGGGTTCAAGATGATGGTCCACGTCGACACCGACACCGGCACCGTCACCTTGTCGAACGGTGTGCCGGTCCCACCCGCGGTGTTCGAGTACCTGTTCTGCTCCGGGCAGGCCCAACCCGTGTGGGAACGCGACAACGTCCCCGTCGGCGTCGGCCGTTCCCAACGCATCGTCCCGGATCGGCTCCGTCGCCTCGTCGAACACCGCGATCAAGGCTGCCGGGTACCCGGGTGCACCGCCACCCATGTCGAGGTCCACCACATCGTGTTCTGGGCCGACGGCGGCCCCACCGACACCTGGAACCTGGTGTCGACCTGCGCGAAGCACCACCGCGACGTCCACCACGGGCGGCTCACCATCACCGGGAACGCCGACCAACCCGACGGGCTCGAGTTCCGCGACGCCAGCGGCCGCCTCATCGACCAACACCCCCACCCCGTCCCCCCGACCGAACCACCACCCCAACCCGAGGGCCGCTACCAGCACCCCAGCGGTGAACGACTCGACGGCCGCTGGATCGACTGGACCCACCCCAACGCCCGCCGACGACGACGCCAACGATCCACCCTCACCGACGCCGAGATCGCCGAACGCCTCCAAGAAGCAGCCCACTGGCGACAACGCCTCTGGGACCGCGCCCACGGCCGCACCTGGAACTGACCACTCACGCCGGGCGGATGTTCGGCTCACCACGAGCGCTCGCTCGCGCAACGCCTCGATGCCCGCACTGACTCAAGGGGCACGCCGTCCCGACGCGCCGTCGAGCGGAAGAATCCGCATCACACTTCGATCGTTTTCGGTAGCTCGCCGATCGACGGGCAGGCGCCCCTTGCAGAACAGCGCCAGAGCGGGCAATCTGCGCTCGTGACGGAGCCGACCAACTACTGGACCACCGTCTACGCCGAACCACCGCTCGACCGGTTGGAGCGACTCGCGGGCGACACCGTCTTCGACTGGCTCAACCACGAGATGCCGTTCGATGGATCGAAGGTCGACTGGTCGCACCTTGCGGGTTCCCAACGGCATTGGACCGCGTCGTCAGCCGACGAACTATCGGCCGTGCTGGGCGAGTTCCTCGCCGCACTGCCCGACCTCGACCAGGTTGACCACGGTGGAGATTCGCTGTCGCCGTTCGAGGTTCGCATCAGAGGTGAGGAGTTGGCCACGGTCCTTCCTGCGCTTCTTTCGATTCCTGAGCACCACTACTTCGTTGCGGCGGATCGAACCTGGGTTGCCGCGTTCACAACGGAAGGCAACGTGGATCTCGCCGTCCTGTGACGGCTCGCGTCTGCAGCGACACCGCTGTCCCCACACACGCCCGCACTGCCGTCATGCGGTCGCCGTTCTGCGCTGGCCGGAGCGCTTGCGCTTGCGAGCGACGACAGGGCAATCTGCTTACCGTGGCGGAGAATTTCCGACCCGACGCCGAGGGTGAATCGGTGACGCGAGCCAACCGGCTGACGCTCGTCAGTGAGGTTGGTTGGCTCTACTTCGAGCCACCCATGTACGTCCAGGCTGGCGAGTGCTTCTGGGTGGACGACCGCACGCTCTACGTTCGGTCGACAGACGGGGCGGTGCGCTCAGTTGAGGCACGAGCATCACGTCCTACTGATCGGCGCTGACGTCGCGAAGGAGTGCCGAACTGCCGCTACGCGCTCGTCGTCCTGCGCCTACGTTCCAGCCGCGCCGGCGGGTTGAGCGATCGCTGGACCGGATCGGAACAGGATCGATCACCCGCCGAAGGAACTCGCGTCAGCCATCGAGGATGAGTACAGCGACGTTCTCGCCATGGAGCCGCATCTCGACCCTCGAGGCAAGCCGCCTGCCGGCCACGCCGCAACGCATCACCAACATCGCTGGCCGGGACACGCTGGCGCCGAATCTCGGAGCCAGTCCGTCACGCGAACGAGCGAATGGCGGCTGCGGCGGCGAGGCCGCTGTTGAAGGCGCCTTCGACCTTGGGGCCGGCGAAGGCGTCGCCGGCGAGCACGAGCGGGACGTCGGGCGCCGTCCAGCACGGTTCGGGCCAGATCGCCGTCGGGGTGGCGAAGCGCCACTTCTTCACCTGCGCCTCGAGCACCTGCGCGTCGCCGATCCACGCGGCGGCGCGGGCGAGCATCTCGACACGCAGGTCGTCGGTGGGCCGCTCCCAGTTCGCGGCGCTCCACGGCACGGTGGCGTTACACGTGATCGCCGGGATCGGGCTCACACCGCGCATCCGGTGATCGGCCACGAACGCGAACGCCGCCGACTCGTCGTGCGCATCGAACTGGACGCCACCCGGCTCGGGCACCGCCGACGGGCGGTCGAGCACGGCGAGCAGCGCGATCGTTCGCTCGTACTCGTGGGCGAGCAGCGCATCGGGCGGAGCGACGTCGGACTCCATCAGCAACGCCCACGACTGCGGGATCGGACACGTGAGCACCACGGCGTCGGCACGCTCGATGTGCGCGTCGTCGGTGATCACCGACCATCCGCCCGCATCACGACGGAGCGTGAACACGAGCGCCGAGCAGCGGACGTCGAGCCCGCGGGCGAGATCCTTCGCCAGGCTGTTCATCCCCTCGGTGCCGACGTACCGCGGGTAGCCGTCGGTCCGTCCGTGGAAGCCGTGGCACCACACCCGGGCGACGTCGCGCGCCAACCAGTCGTCGGTCTGAGCGCGGAACGCGTCGCCGCGGACCGTGAAGAACTGGGCCCCGTGGTCGAGGCGGGCGGCACCGATCCGCCGGGTCGCCAAGCGGCCACCGACCGACCGGCCCTTGTCGAGCACGAGCACCTCGTGCTCGGTCGCCAACTCGCGGGCGGCCGCCAACCCGGCGAGGCCGGCCCCCACGACGACGACGCGCATGTCAGCCGGCACGCCGCCGGCGGGGCGCTGCGGGAATAGGCACAGCCGCCTCCGGCTCGACCGGCTCGGCCCGCTGGGCGGCGTCGTAGGCGGCCTCGGCGCGCCCGAGGAAGTCGAGCAGCACACGATTGAACGTGGTGGCGTGCTCGATCATGAACCCGTGCGCGGCACCGGCGATCACGACGAGCTCGGCGGTCGGGATTCGCTCGGCCAACTCCTCGGAGTCGCCCCTGGGCGTGAGGATGTCCTGGTTGCCGACGATCACCATCGCGGGAATGTCGACATCGGCGAGCAGCGCGGCGTTGTGGTCGTCAGCGGCGAGGATCGCTGCCACCTGACCGGCGAACGCGTGCGGCGGGCGCGACAGCCCCAGCGGACCCAGCCAGCCGATCGCCGGGCTGATGCGCCGGAACGAGCGTGGCCCGATGGTCCACCGCGCCGCTTCGGCGGTCATCGCCCCCATGCCGTGACGCTGCGCGGTCTCCGCCCACCCGGCCAGCAACTCGCGACGCCACTGGTGGTTCCGGCAGGCGGTGCAGGCCAGGGTGAGCGACCGGACCCGTTCACGATGACGGAGCATGACGAGCTGGGCGATTGCACCTCCCATCGAGGCGCCGACGATGTGGGCCGACTCGACGCCGGCGTGATCGAGCACGGCCGCCGCGTCGTCGGCCATCTGCTCGAGCGAGTAGGCGCCGTACGGCTTGTCGCTCCGGCCCGCGCCCCGATTGTCGATCGCCAGCGTGCGATAGCGGGGGGCGAGCGCGGCGCGCTGCAGATCCCACAGGTGCTTGTCGGCGCCGAGACCCTGGATGAGCAGCACCGGTGGGCCGTTGCGGCGGCCGGTCACGCCGTAGTGCAGACGGATGCCGTCGGAGGCACGGACGTAGGGCATCAGCGCACCGCCGATCGGAACGGCGACCGCGGCGGCGAGCGCATCAGCACGCCGAGATCGAACAGTGACTGATCGAAGCGGTCGAAACCGAGCCAGTCGAGCGGCGTCCCGGTCAGGGTGCCTCCGGCCTCGGCGAGGAGGTCGTCGATTCGGTGTTCGACGAGGTCGGCCAGCTCGAGCTCGGCCAGCGGACCGCGCCGCGGCTTGGCCGGTCGGACCTCACGCCCGATCTCGACCCGGGCCGCTCGACCCGTTGTCGACGAGATCGTGGCTGCGGGCAGGACCCGCACGCGGGTGGCGACCGCGGCGCCGACGAGGTGGTGGTCGACCGTGCCGGCGCGCTCGTTCGTGGCCTCGTGATCGGCTCCGAGCACGACGATCTCACCGGCCCGGAGCGCGCCCTCGAGCTCGGCGGTGATCGGGAGCAGCCCGCCGAGCCGTTGCAGCAGCGGACCGAACGGAGCGATGTCGGGCCGACCGACGAACCGCACGGGCCGCCCGGTGACGTCGCCGATCGCGAGGGCAGCGAACAGGGGTGCGAGCGCGAACCGGCGGGCGTTGACGACCACGAGCGCGCCGGCGCGGACCGGGACGTGCTCGACACCGCCGACGGCGACATCCCACCGGAGGCGGCTGACCGCAGTGGCGCGTTCGACGAGGCGGGCGTCGCGGCCCCAGTCGTCGACCTCGTCGACGCCGAACGTCCGCAGCGTGTCGACCGTGCCGCGTGCGGTGCCGGCGACGGCTCGGGCCGGCAGCGTGACGACGTCGGCGAGACGTTGAGCAGGGCTCGCCATCACGCCACCTGCCGCTGGGCGGGGACGCGGAGGATGTTCGGCCAGCGGTACACCTGGTCGATCACCTCGGCGGTCGGGATCGCCGGCGTGACGCCGAGCAGCTCGCGGGCTCGGCTGGGGTCGGCGAGCCGGCCGCGATGCAGGAGTTCGAGCACGTGGTCGGGCACGGGCGATCCGCTGAGGTAGGCGAGCCGTCCGGCGAGCGCCCACTCGGGCCCGACCAGCGGAACCGGCACACGCCGGCCGCGCCGGATCGCCTGACGCACCGTGATCGCACCCGGCGCAACGACGTTGACGGCATCGTCGAGGCGGACCCGTGCGGCGGCGACGAGCGCCGCGGCGGCGTCGTACTTGTGGACCACCGCGAACGGCGGGTCGGCGAGCGCGCTGAACGGCACGGCCGGCAGGCGCAGGAAGCGACCCAGCGGGCTCGGGACGTGCGGCCCGAGCACCGGCGCCAACCGCACCGCACCGACGCCGACCCCGACCCGGCGACCGATCGCTGACGCGGTCGACTCGATGTCGGCCACCATGTGCCCGTACTCGCTGGTCGGGTCGACCGGCGAGCGCTCGTCTGGGCGCGTGATCGCACCGCGTCGACGCCCGTAGATCTCGATGCCGCTGCGCACGACCATCGTCTCGAGGGCCCGGCACTCGGCTGCGGCCCCCAGGATCGAGATCGCCGCGTCGTCGGTGAGGCGCCTCGCCGTGGCCGGGTGGGCGCGGGCGTGCGGTTCCCACACGGCGACGTGCACGAGGACGTGTGGATTGAACCGCGTGACTTCCGCGACGATTCTGTCGTGCTGCCCGGCGACGATACGATGGAAGACCGCACGCCGAAGACGGCGGCGCGGAGGGTCGACATCGATGCCCTCGAGCGAACCCACCCAGGGCTCGTCTTCGAGCAGACTTGCCACCCGCGATCCGAGCTCACCACCCATGCCGCTCACGAGCACCCGTACCCCACCCATGCCTCGCCACGTTAGCCCCGAGACCCCGGATCAGCCCGGTGCGGCGACACCATCGCCGGTCACGGCCGTGAGGCGCGCGTCGCACGTACGACGGGTTGCCGCGGCGCTCGCAGTGGCCGGGGCCTTCGCCGGGACCACGATGGTCTCGGCCCTGAACGAGGGCATCACAGGGGCCGCCACCGCCGTGTCTCCCGCGGAGCGGATCGTGGTGACGGGCGAGGGCCTGCTGTTCCCGATCGACACCATGCCGCGCTGCCTGGTGTTCAACAATTTCGGCGGCTTCAGCCGGGCGTTCGGCGCCGGCGGCCACCAGGGTGTCGACATCGGCGCCGACGAGGGCCAAGAGGTGTACGCCGTCGAGGACGGCGTGCTGTACCGCCAGTTCACCAACCTGCAGTCGGCCGCCGGCCTTGGCTGGGGCCTCTTGGGAGACACCGACACCAAGTACCGGTACTACCACCTCGCCGCCTTCGCCGACGGCCTGCTCGTGGGCGACCGGGTCGTGGCGGGCCAGCTGATCGGCTACGTCGGCGACACGGGCAATGCATCACCGGGTGGATGGCACCTGCACTTCGAGGTCCGCCCGGGCCCCGACCCCCACGACGAACCGGTCGACCCGGTGCCGCTGCTCGACATCCCGCGCACCTGCACCCTCTATCCGAAGCAGTAGCGAACAGCAGCAGCGCCGCTCGGCGCGGCGCAGCGCGTCAGGCGCGCAGGCCAGCGGCCGCCATGATGACGTCGCGAGCGAAGGGGTCGAGCTGGCGGCCAGTGAGCCGCTCGGTGACGGTGATCGCCTTGGTCGAATCCTCGACGAGCCCGGCCCAGCGGATGTAGCCGCCCATGATCCCGACGATCCGGTCGCCGAGCTCTTCGCCGTGCACGATGACCTTGTGCCCGTTGCGGATCAGCTCGTCGATCTCCTTGTAGAACGAACGGAGCCACGCATCACGATCGTCGGCCTTGAAGGGCCGATGCCGGTACGGCATGTTCAGCTCTTCGTAATTGTGCAGGTTGTGCGGGGCCTGGATGATCGAGAACACGAAGCTGAAACCGTTCTCCCGGATCCAGATGATCTCTTCCTGGCGGCGCACTCGACGATGGTTGTCGCCATAGCCGCCAGGGCGCTCGCAGATCGCGAGCTTGTCCTTGAGGATCCAGGTGAAGTGGCGTGGCGTGATGCCGAGCGCCCACTTCCCTCGCAGCTTCGGAGGCATGGGGTCGTCCTGTGTGTGGTGCGGAACGCGGGTCGGTGACCGGCCCGCAGCGGACGATCCTACTGCTCCGGCGGGAGGATGCTGAATCGTTGTCGTGAGCGGACCACCCGGCGGCCGCCCGGCAGCTCGCACGCCTGCGCCTCGCCGCGCGCCACAGCCATCACTCGTTCGATCGCAGCAGCGTCCGGCGGGTAGCCCGCATCGGTCAGCCAGTGCCGCAGCGCCCGCCGGGCAAGCGGCGCCGGCGACGTGGCGATCGCCCGGGCGTCGGTCGCGTCGATGTGTGCCGCGAGGGCGTCGAGCAGGTCGTTCTCGTCGCGCAGGAGGTCGGCGGTGCGGGTCAGGATCGGTGTGAGGTCCCGCCCTGCGATGTCGGCGGCGAGCGGGAGCAGTTCGTGGCGGACCCGGTTGCGCCAGGTCGGCCACTCGACGTTCGACGGGTCGCGAACGGGCTCGATGCCGTATGCGGCGCACACCGCCTCGGTGTCGGCACGGCGCAGCGCCAGGATCGGGTGCTCCACGCCCGGGGCGATCGCCGCCAGCCCGTCGCCACCGCTTCCGCGGAGCAGCCGCATCAGCACCGTCTCGGCCTGGTCGTCGGCGGTGTGCCCGGTCATCGAGCCCGACGGGATCGCTGCGCGGCGGGCGGCTCGCGCCCGCGCCTCGAGGTTGGGACCGTCAGCGACGGTCACCCGATGGAGCGCGAAGCCGGCGCCGATCCGATCGGCGATCGATGCGGCCGTCGTCGCTTCGTCGGCGGAACCGGACCGGAGTTGGTGATCGACGTGGTGGGCGGTCACCGTCAACCCGGCGCGACAGGCGAGCGCCAGGAGTGCGGTCGAGTCTGGACCGCCCGAAAACGCGACGGACACCGTGGTGCCGGACGTCGGGAACGTGCACCGACGGAGCAGTCCGTCGAGAAACTGCTCGACGTCAGAGCTCCTGCTGGCGGGCGCGGCGCCCACCCGGGTAGCGCTGCGAGGTGACCTGCTTGAGGTAGGCGAGCACGAGACCCAGCACGCCGACACCTCCGACGACGGCCAGAATCACACCGATCCACCAGTGCCAGATTTGCGCGGCGAGCATGCTCGCCAGAATACCGGCTGATCACGGTCGGTGCCGCATGCATCACGCTCGACAGGAGCGGGCACGCAGCCCGTGTCAGCGGGTGTCGCCGATGTGACCGTCGCCGTCGAGGTCGGCGTTGAAGCACGTCTCGATCCGGGCCAGCAGGCCCTCGGGCATCTGGTCGGTGGTGCACTTACGGCGGATCGCCATCTTCAGCTCGGCGTGGAAGTCGAACGCCTGGAGGCAGTCGACGCAGTCGCCCAGGTGGATGTGGATGTGTGCACGTGTCTCGGACGACAGTTCGTCGTCGAGGAAGGCATGCAGTTCTCGGAGCGTTTCGTTGCAGTCGGCCATGCGTGGAGTTCGGGAGATCGTGTCAGCCGCTACCGAGCTGATCGCTCGGTACCGGCGTTGGCGTGGCGAGACCGTTGGCCTCGGCGAACTCGTACAACGCGCGCTGCATCGCCTTTCTTCCCCGATGGAGGCGGGACATCACGGTCCCGATGGGGATGTCGAGCATGTGGGCGATCTCTTTGTAGGCGAAGCCTTCGACGTCGGCGAGGATCACCGGCAGACGGAAGTTGTCGGGCAGGTCTTCGAGGGCCTGCTTGACCTCGTCGTCGGTGAACAGATCCATGAACTGATCCTCGGCCGACATGGACGCCGCAGCGGTCTCCATCGATCCGAGCCGACGGTACAGGTACAGGTCTTCGAGGTCGTCGAGGTCGGTCTCGATCGGTCGGCGCTGCTTCGCTCGGTACGTGTTGATGTAGGCGTTGGTGAGGATCCGGAACAACCACGCCCGCAGATTGGTGCCCTCCTGGAAGGTGTGGAAGCTGCGGAAGGCCCGTAGGTACGCCTCCTGGACGAGGTCTTCCGCGTCGGCCTGGTTGCGTGTCATCCGGAGCGCGGCGGAGTACAGCTGGGGTGCGTACTCCATCGCCTGCTCGGCGAACATCGACTGGTCGGCCACGAGTGGCGACCCTACCCCGGTCGCCGGTTGCGCTAGACAACCGGTGAGCGCGGGTCGACGCCGCGCTACCCGCGTGGCGGTGTCGATCCCGGTCGGCGATCGAGCGCAGTGGCGCCGTTGAGCTCGGCGACGAGCCCATCGACCGCGCCGACCAGACGCTCGAGGTACTCGGCGAACTGCTCCTGCTCCTCGTCGGTGAATGTCTCGAGGAGGCGCTCCATCCCGACGGACCGCCGCACGAGCATCGAGTTGATGGTGCGGCGGCCGAGTGCCGTCGGGCGCGCGAGCACGACTCGACGGTCGTCGGGGTCGTGGGAGCGCTCCGCGAGGCCCAACTGCTCGAGGCGCGCCACCGCCCGGGTGGCAGTGGACGGGTCGACGTGCATCGCGTCGGCGAAGTCGCCCATTCGCCAACCCGACGGGTCGACGGCGAGCACCTCGAGTGCGTCGAGTTGGGCCTGCTCGACCTGCGGGCCGCCGGGGCCGATCAGGTGGGCACGCAACGCTGCACCGGACGCGCCGCGACGTAGCTCACGCCAGGCCGCCGCGATGCGTCGGCGGGTTTCCGGATCCGAGCTGGCGTCGGGCACGGGCGGGATCCTGCGGGCCGGCCTGCGAAGGTCAGGCCACGGTGTGAGCGTCGTGAGCGGTGTGAGCGTCGTGCGCGCTGATGCCGCGGAGCGCGGCGTCGGCGGCGACACGCTCGACGAACCACTCGTACGTCGATGCGAGCCCGGCGCGGAGCTCGATCGTCGGGTCCCAGCCGAGCGCCCGCAGCCGAGAGACGTCGAGCAGCTTGCGGGGCGTGCCGTCGGGCTTCGACGTGTCCCAGCGGATGTGGGCGCCGGGGTTGACGACGTCGCGGATCGCTTCTGCCAGCTCCTTGATCGACAGGTCGACACCGGTGCCGACGTTGATGTGGCTGTCGTCGCTGTAGTGCTCGGCGAGGAACAGGCACGCTGCAGCGAGGTCGTCGACGTGGAGGAACTCACGGTAGGCGGAACCGGTGCCCCAGACCTCGACCTCGTTGAGAGAGCCGGAGGAGGCGGTCGCCTTGGCGTCGTGGAACTTGCGGATCAGCGCCGGGATCACGTGACTCGACGTGAGATCGAAGTTGTCGCCGGGCCCGTAGAGGTTGGTGGGCATCGCCGAGATGAAATCGCACCCGTACTGGCGCCGGTAGGCCTGGCAGAGCTTGATGCCGGCGATCTTCGCAATGGCGTACCACTCGTTCGTCTGCTCGAGCGGGCCGGTGAGCAACTGGTCTTCGGTGATCGGTTGGGTGGCGTGTCTCGGGTAGATGCACGACGAGCCGAGGTAGAGCAGCTTCGTCACGCCCACCTCGTACGCCGAGTGGACCACGGTGCCGTGGATCATCATGTTGTCGTAGATGAACTCGGCGGGGCGCGTGCTGTTGGCGAGGATGCCGCCCACGGTGCCGGCGACGAGGAAGACGTATTCGGGGCGGTGCTCGGCGAACCACGCCGACACGGCCGACTGGTCACGCAGGTCGAGCTCGTCGCGGGTGGCCGTCAGCAGGTTCGTGAACCCTTCCGCCGCGAGGTGGCGCATGAGGGCCGAACCGACGAGGCCTCGGTGGCCGGCGACGTAGACCCGGGCATCTCGATCGATGGGCTGCGCGCGT
Source organism: Ilumatobacteraceae bacterium (assembly GCA_022843125.1). GTDB lineage: Bacteria > Actinomycetota > Acidimicrobiia > Acidimicrobiales > Ilumatobacteraceae > Ilumatobacter. The sequence goes on along the minus strand of JALHOG010000053.1, from coordinate 9,254 downwards.
GTCATGGGGAGACGTTACCGAACCGGGCGAGGTCCGGACCGTCGCCGACGGCTGTGGCAACAGCCCGCGACTTCGCGCTCAGCGTGTGCAAGCGGGCACGCATCGTTGAAAACACATTGACTTGAGTTCGCACCGAAAGCTCGGTTTGATGATGACACCCGGGCGGCGGAACTGCCCGTGGCTCCCACGACAAAGGCGGACCTCCCATGACCAACCCCACCCCTCCTCGCGCTCGCCGCGCCCGAATGATCGCCGGTGCCTTCGTCGGCACCGTGCTGGCGCTCGGCATCAATGCCGGCGCGGCGTCGGCGTCCGAGCCGCAGCCGGCCGTGAAGATCGTCCAGGTCTCGGAGGCTCAGAAGTCCAGCTCCGGCTTCCAGATGATGGGCGGCCGGTCGGGGATCCGCTGGTGACCGCTGTGGCACTCCGCGGTGGTCGCTGGACCTGATCCAGGTCCACCCCGAAACCAGAACTTCGGCATCGGTTCGGCTCAATTCGTGAGCCGAACCGGCCGATAGACCCCGAGATGGATGGCGGGCAGGAGCGAGTGGAACCGGTCGACGTGGCCGATTCCGGAGGCCGGCTCGGTGCCGGGCTGCGTACATCGCTCCTCGCTGCGACGCTCGTGATCGGCGCGTTCGCCGGCTTGACACTCATCGATCTCTCCGCCGCACCGGCAGCGAGATTCGAGATTCCCTTCTGGGGCATCGCGATCCTCACGTTCGTCTCGGCGTTCATGGTGTTCCACGTCGAGTTCCGGCGCGAGAACTACACCTTCACCTTCAGCGAGCTGGTGCTCGTCGTCGGTCTCTTCTTCGCATCGCCCCTCCACCTCGTGATCGGACGCGTCCTCGGCGAGGCGGCCTACCTCGTCGGGCACGAACGCCAGCGACCGAGGAAGCTCTCGATGAACCTCGCGGCGGTCTCCGCCGAGACGGCCGTGTTGTTGATCGTGCAGCAGCTGCTGACCGACACGCTCGACGTCCGGGAGCCGCTGAGCTGGCTCGTCGCACTCGCTGCCGTCGGTGCAGCCGAGGTCGTCGGATACGCCGCGATCGCGCTCGCCGTGCGCTGGAACGGAGGGCCGCTGACGTTCGGCTCGATCATCCGGATCGGGCTCCTCACCGCTCCCGCGAACACCAGCCTCGCGATCGTCGTCTGCGTGCTCATCGATGCCGAGCCGGCCGCTGTGCCGCTGCTCGGCTCGATCGCCGTGTTCCTCGTCCTGATGTACCGCTCGTACAGCTCGCTGCGCCAACGGCACGAGAGCCTGAGCCTGCTCTACGACTTCACCCACCTCGTCAGCGGCGCGCGAGAACCCGACGCCGTGCTCGACGCGATGTTGACCCAGGCGAAGGATCTGCTGCGCGCCGAGCGCGCCGAGTTCTGGCTGGCACTCGGCGACGGGACCTACCGCCGGCACGTGGTGGACGACTCCCGTCACACCCGCCATCGCGAGGTCATCCCGGAGGCGCTGGCCGCGTTGCAGCTCGAGCTGAACGAGGCCCGCCACGTGATCCTCCTCGCCCGTGGGTGCACCGGAGAACCCGGGTGTGCAGCATTGGCCGAGCTCGAGGCGACGGACGCGCTCGTCGCACCGATCCTCGAAGGCCAGACGCTGATCGGCTTCGTCACCGTCGTCAACCGCCTCAGCGAGATCTACACGTTCGACGGCGGCGACGCGAAGATCTTCGCCACGCTCGCGAGCCACGCCGGTGTGGCCCTGCAGAACGGTCGGCTGATCGTGCGCCTCCACGACCAGGCGCGCCAGCGCGAGCACGAGGCACTGCACGATCCGCTGACCGCGCTGCCCAACCGGGCACTGTTCGGCAACCGGCTCGACGCACACCTCGCCGAGAGCGGTCCGAGGTCGGTGGCCATCGCGCTGATGGATCTCGACGGCTTCAAGGAGATCAACGACACGCTCGGTCACCAGGCCGGCGACGACGTGCTGATCGAGGTGGCGCGCCGACTTCGGGCAACCGTCGGCGACGACGTTCTCGCGGCACGCCTCGGCGGCGACGAGTTCGCGCTGATCGCACCGGTGGGCACCGACGCCGAGACGATGGAGGCGCTGTGCCGCCGTGTGCGGGCCGCCGTCGCCGCGCCGATGCAGATCGATCTGCTGACGGTGAACATGGGCGTCAGCATCGGCATCGCCATCGCACCGCTCAACGGCGACGACGGCGAGACGCTGGTGCGGCGCGCCGACGTCGCGATGTACGCGGCGAAGGGTGGGCGCCACGGTGGGGTCTGCTTCTACGACCCGGCTCGTGACGAGAACACCCCCCGACGCCTCGCCCTCGCGCACGACCTGCGCAACGCGATCGCGACGGGTCAGCTCAGCATCGTCTTCCAGCCCAAGGTGGCTGTCGCCGATGGTCGCCTCACCGGTGTCGAATGTCTGAGCCGGTGGAGTCACCCGGTGCTCGGCGAAGTACGACCCGACGAGTTCATCCCGGTGGCGGAACGCACCGGGGCGATCGGCGAGCTGACGTCGTGGATGCTGCGCGAGGCGTTGGCACACGCCGCCCGCTGGCGTGCCGACGGCCGGCGCTGGAACGTGGCCGTCAACATCTCGGTTCGCAACCTGCTCGACGCGACCCTCGCCGCCGACCTTCGCCGCCTCCTCGCCGAGGCCGACACCGACCCGGCGTCGATCACGCTCGAGATCACCGAGTCGCACGTGATGTCGGACGCGGTCCGTGCCACCCGCGTGCTGGAGCAACTCGCGACCCTCGGTGTCCGGCTGTCGATCGACGACTTCGGGACGGGCTACTCGTCGCTTGCATATCTCCAGCGGCTCCCGGTGCACGAGGTCAAGATCGACCGGAGCTTCGTCGCAGCCCTCCGGCTCGAACGCGGCGCCGACGCCATCGTCCGGTCGGTGCTCGACCTCGCGCGGAACCTCGACCTGTCGGTCGTGGCCGAGGGTGTCGAGGACGCCGAGACCTTCGATCGGCTCCGCGTGCTCGGATGCGATGAGGCCCAGGGCTACTTCTTCGCTGCGCCGATGTCGGCCGCTGACCTGGAGCGGTTCGCCGACGAGCATGCCGGGCCCGGTGGCGCCGGCGCACTCGCCGCGACCGTGTAGCGCCCGTCAGCCGGCAGGGGGGCTCACGACGTCACCTCGTCGTTGGCGCCGAGGAGGGCTGTGACCGTGAGCGTCTCGCCGTTGCGTTCGAGCTCCACGTCGACCTCGACGCCGGGCTCGCGACTCGTGATCGCGGCGACCAGCGAGCTGGGCGAGTCGATGACGGTCTCGCCCAGGCGTGTGATCACGTCGCCCGGCCGGATGTCGGCCCGGTCGGCCCCCGACCCGGGTTCGACGGCAGCGACGAGCGCTCCGTCGGAGCCGTCGATCGTCGGTCGGGCGGACACACCGAGCAGCGCGTGGCGGGGAGCCTCGCCGACGCGCAGCGACTCGATGATTCGCTCCGCAGGGTTGATCGCGATCGCGAAGCCGATGTTCTGACCCCGTGATGCGACCGCCGTGTTGATGCCGACCACCCGACCGTTCAGGTCGAGCAGCGGCCCACCGGAGTTCCCCGAGCTGATCGCCGCGTCGGTCTGCAACAGGTGCACGAGCACACCGTTGACGGTGTCGATCGTGCGTTCCTTGGCCGAGACCATGCCGCCTGTCACCGTCGGCTCGGCGCCCAGGTCGAGCGCGTTGCCGATCGCCACGACGGGGTCGCCGACACGGATCTCGTCGGAATCACCGATCGAGAGCGGAACGAGGTCGTCGCGGTCGACGCGCAGTACGGCGAGATCCGAACGAGGATCGCCGGCGATGAGCTCTGCGGGCTCGGAGCTGCCGTCTCCGAAGGTCACCATGATCTCGACCGCCCCGTCGACCACGTGGTTGTTGGTCACCACGTAGCCGTCTGCCGACCAGACGAACCCGGAGCCGGCGGCCTCACCACGAACGCTCTGACCGAAGAAGTCGGTCTGGTCGACCGTCGTGTGGATCGCGACGATCGAGGGCCGGACCGCGACGACGAGGTCGTGCACGCTCGACCCCTCGGGGACCACCGTGACCGCCGGGGTTCGCGTCGGGGTCGGGGCAGGGGTGGAAGTGGGGGTGGCGACGGAGGCCGCCGGCGGGGGGTCGCCGGCGGCATCGTCGCTCGTCCGGTCGACGAGCACGGCACCACCCACTGCAACGGCGGAGACGGCGACTCCGATGGCGAGCCCGGCCAGGAACGGGCGACGGGGCCGCCCGGCCACGAGATGCGGTGCAGTCGTCGTCGGTTCGATCGGCTGCTCGATCGTCGGCGCATCGGTCATGTCGGGTGCCGGATCGTCGGTGATCGGGTGCATCAGGTCGGTCATGGGTTCTTCCTCTCGGGGGCGATGCCACAGGGCCGGTGCCGTCGGGCTGGGCATGTCGAGAGCGTGCTCGCGGCCGCACCAGTGCCCGGTGAGGCGAAGGTGTTCGCCGGGTAAACGTCAGGCGGGGATGCTGAGCCGGAACGTGGTCGTCGGCCCGTCGAGCAGCGACAGCGTTCCGCGCGACGATTCGGCGAGCGAACGCGCCAGCCGCAGGCCGATCCCGTGCGTCGAGTCGGCGCCGCGCTCGGCGAAGGCGTCGGCGGACGCAGGCGTAGGCCCCGCATCGGCGACGTCGAGGATCACGCGACCGTCACGGCGCGTCGCGGCGACGGTGATCGGGCCGTGTCCGTGCCTGAGCGCGTTGTCGAGCAGGACGTCGACGATGTGTCCGACGGCGTCGGCATCGACGACGGCGCTGCCAACGGTCGACGACATGGTCAGCGCACGACCCGCGAGGCCCGCAGCGGCGGCCCACTCGCGCGCCCGGCCGGTGACGAGGCCGTCGACGTCGCACTCGACTGGCGCCCGCTCGAGGTCGCGGGCGAGCGCCAGCAGGCTGGTGATCGTCGACTCGAGGCGATCGAGCTGCCCGATGCTCTCTCGCAGCACCGTGCCGGTGTCGGCTCTCGGCGCCTCGAGCTCGGCTTCGATCGCGACCCGCATGGCCGCCACCGGTGTGCGCAGCTGGTGCGACACCTGCGAGGAGAACGAACGCTCCCGGCGGAGCAGTTCGTCGATCCGGTCCCGACTGGACACCAGCGCGTCGCGCAGGCCGTCGATCTCCGCCATTCCCGTGGTGTCGGGTGGCGGGCTTCCTACGTCGCCGTCGGCTGCGGCCCAGTCGCGGAGCTCGTGCAGCGGGCGCGTCATCCGGCGTGAGAGCCAGATGGCGACTGCGCCGGAGAGCGCGATGATCGCGAGCGCTGCGCCGGCCAACCCGAGCATCGAACGGGTCGCGCGATCGCGGCTCTCGCTCCCCGGCGCTTCGATCCGCACCACCGCCGAGCCGCCCGCGAGGAGGCGTACCGGCACCGCCGCCACGAGCGAGTCGCCGAGTTCACCCTCGGCGATCGCGCCGGTCAACCCGACCTGGGTGATGCCATCACGAGCGACCGGCGGCCCGGCACCCGCGAGGCGTTGCCCGTTGGGGCCGTAGAGACCGATCAGGTGGTCCGGGTTGATCGGCTGGAGAATGCCCTCGCCGAGGCCGTTGGCCGCGAGCCGGGTCGCGACCACCGACGCTTCCCGCTGGAGCTCGAGCAGATCCTGGCGCTGCTGCGCGTTGCGGATCGAGATCGTGGCCGGCACGAAGAACGCGAGCACCGCGAGCGTCGTCACGGCGAGCAGCGCGGCGAGCATGCGGCGTCTCACGGAGCACCCCGTTCGAGCCGGTAGCCGACGCCGCGGATCGTGGTGATCCGGCTCGGCGAGCCGGCGCGCTCACCGAGCTTGCGGCGGATCGAGTTGATGTGGACGTCGAGTGTCTTCGTCGAACCCCACCAGTTCTCGTCCCAGACCTCCTCGATCAGCTGCTCACGCGTCACGACGGTGCCCGACGTGCGCACGAGGAGCGCCAGGACGTCGAACTCCTTCGGACGCAGCGCGATCTCACTCCCGCCGGCGGTGACCCGTCGGGCGGCGAGATCGACGCGCAACCCGTCGAGGTCGAGCACGCCGTCGCGGTCGGCTGCATTGGCGACCAGCGCGTCGCGCAGCCGCAGGTGCGATCGGATGCGGGCCAGGAGTTCGGCGAGCCGGAACGGCTTCGTGACGTAGTCGACCGCCCCCGCCTCGAGGCTGAGCACGACATCGATCTCGCCGTCGCGGGCGGTGAGGACGATCACCGGGACCGTGGGGTGGTCGCGCGCCGCATGGAACGCCACATCGGCGCCCTCACCGTCTGGCAGGCCGAGGTCGAGCAGGACGAGATCCGGTGCTTGCTCGTCGAGCGCGGCGATGGCGTCGGCGACCGTGCCGCACGCTCGCGCCTCGAAGCCGTTCGCGCCGAGTGCACGGACGAGGCTCGATGCGATCAGCGCGTCGTCCTCCACCACCAACACCGATTGCGGCACGTCGCCAACGCTAGGTGCAACGGGAGACAGCGCGGGTGGCGGTGTCGGACGATCTCGCGACGCAGCGATGTGTCGGGCATGGAGCTGCTGCCGACCTCGTCCACCGAAACGTTTGCTGACATACCAACTGGTTTGTATGTTCATCCGGATGACCGCATCGCCTCGTCCCCCGTCCGGCGATCCACCCGACCCGTTCGCGCCCGCAACCGTTCGAGAGCGCGTGACCGGCAGGTCGGTGCGCGGCAGCGCCAGGGCGCGGCTGCTCGATGCGGCCGTCACGCTCATCCGTGAACGCGGCCTCTCCGCGACCACGGTCGATGATCTGTGCACCGCCGCCGGCGTCACCAAGGGAGCGTTCTTCCACCACTTCGAGTCCAAGGAGGCGCTCGCCGTCGCGGCTGCCGAGCACTGGACCGTCACCACGAGCGCCCTGTTCGCTGCGGCTCCGTATCACGACCACGCCGACGCCCTCGACCGTGTCCACGCCTACCTCGATCTGCGCTCTGCGCTGATCGACGGGCCGCCGGCCGCGTACTCCTGCCTCGCGGGCACGATGGTCCAAGAGGCGCACGCCTCGAGTCCACCCGTGCGCGCCGCGTGCGCAGCCAGCATCCTCGGGCACGCCGGCACGCTCGAGGCGGACCTCGCAGAGGTGCTCACACGCCGGAACGCCGGTACCGATGTCGATGCCGCCGATCTCGCACGTTTCACGCAGGTCGTCCTGCAGGGAGCGTTCGTGGTCAGCAAGGCGGCCGACGATCCCGGCATCGTGCTCGAAGCGATCGCCCACCTGCACCGCTACATCGACTGCGTCGCTCGCGACGCAGCTCCCTCGTCGCCTCGGCCGGGCAACGAGCGATCCGGCCAGAGACACCAAACCACCCAGGAGGAGATCCCGATGACACGAAGCCCCCGGAGGCGATCATGACCAATGGGCAGGCCGAGCACCCGAGCGCGATCCGAGCGGTCGGCCTCGTCAAGACCTACCGCGGCAGCACCGGCGAGATCGAAGCCGTCCGGGGCGTCGACCTCGAGGTCCGCTCCGGCGAGGTGTTCGGATTTCTCGGCCCCAACGGCGCCGGCAAGTCGACCACGGTCCGAATGCTCACCACGCTGATGACGATCACGGCCGGTTCCGCCCACGTCGCCGGTGTCGACGTCGCCGCCGATCCCGACGGAGCGCGACACAAGATCGGCGTCGCACTGCAGGAGGCCGGGCTCGACCCGCGCCAGACCGGCCGCGAACTGCTCACCCTGCAGGCCCGACTGTTCGGCATGTCGTCGTCCGAGGCGGCCGCCCGCGCCGAGGAGCTGCTCGAACTCGTCGAGCTCACCGACGCCGGAGACCGGCGGATCAAGGGCTACTCGGGGGGCATGAAGCGCCGGCTCGATCTGGCGTCGGCACTCGTGCACCGACCGGACGTGCTGTTCCTCGACGAGCCCACCACCGGGCTCGACCCGGCCAGTCGGTTGACGGTCTGGGCCGAGGTCCGGCGCATCAACCAGCTGGGTACCACGGTGTTCCTGACCACCCAGTACCTCGAGGAGGCCGATCAGCTCTGCGATCGCATCGCGATCATCGACCAGGGTCGCATCGTGCGGGAAGGCACGCCGTCGGCCCTGAAGGACGACCTCGCCCGCAGGCGGGGCGACGGCACCACCCCAACGCTCGACGACGTGTTCCTCGATGCCACGGGCCGCACACGCGTGCAGGTCGACGGCGACGTGAAGGAGATCCAGGCATGAACCACTCGCTCACCCTCGGGCTGCGGGCGATGCGCGAGACGCTGCGCACCCCCGACTCGCTCGTCCCCACATTGCTGATCCCGCTGTTCTTCCTGGTCGTCAACATCGGCCAGGCAGGCCGGATCTTCCCGTCCGACGACACCGACTTCCTGAACGGTCAGAACTACGCCGCGTTCCAGCTCCCGAGTTCGCTGCTGCTCGCAGCGTCGTTCGGCGGCGCCGCGCTCTACCTCGTCGAGGAGATCGAGGGCGGGTACTTCGACAAGCTGCGGGCGACGCCGATCCCGCGCATGTCGATCGTGCTCGGCCGGCTGTACGCCGAGTTCGTGAAGAGCGTCGGCATCACTGCGCTGATGATCGCGATCTCGCTCGCGCTCGGCGTGCGCATCGAGAGCGGCGTGGCTGGTTTCGTACTGCTCGTCGTGATGGTGTCGATCTGGGCGATGGTGTTCAGCGGCTTCATGCAGCTGATCGCACTGAAGACCCGCAGCGCTGCGGCCACCCAGGCGGGAGGGCTGGTGTTCTTCCCGCTGCTGTTCCTCACCCCCAACTTCGTGCCGCGGAATCTCCTGACACGGCCGATGGAGGTGGCGGCCACGTTGAACCCGGTGACCTACGTGATGGAAGCGTGCCGCTCGCTGATCCTCGACGGATTCGACGCCACGGCGCTCGGGAAGGGCGCGGTCGTGATCGCTGCCGCAGGAGCCCTGATGCTCGGCCTCAGCGTGCGACTCATCAACCGCTACGACTGAACACACGCTACGAGCAGCCAGACGGTCAGTGCTCGACGGGTGCCTCGACGGATCGAGTCGAGCCAACTCCGTCATGACCGTCACGACGGCGCGGATTCGGCTGTTCCTGGAGCCCAGGAGGGGAGTCGAACCCCTGACCTACGCATTACGAGTGCGTTGCTCTGCCGACTGAGCTACCTGGGCGGCGGCGGCGAATCCTAGCGGCCTCGTCGACCGGCGGCACGTGGGATCGGTGATCGGCGTCAGCTGTAGCCGGTGACGTCGACGAGGATGTCGGTGGCGGCGAGGGTGAAGATGCAGACGCGTCCGCCTGGTCCGATTTTGGCGAGGACGGCGTTGGGGACGACTT
>JALHOG010000052.1 GCA_022843125.1 Ilumatobacteraceae bacterium | reverse complement strand
ATCGGTCCCGGGTTCCTCACCGTCTTCCCGTGCGGGCAACCGGCTCCCAACGCCAGCAACGTCAACTACACCGCCGCCGGGCAGACCACCCCGAACGCCGTCGTCGCCAAGCTCGGCACGGACGGCAAGCTCTGCATCTTCGCCCTCACCACCGCCGACGTCATCGTCGACGTCGCCGGCTACTTCGCGAACGCCGACGGGCTCGCGCCGCTCACCAACCCGGTGCGCGTGCTCGACACCCGCGCCGGGGCGACCACGGTCGACGGCCTCGGTGCCGGCGGCGGGGCAATCGTCGGTGGGACCGCCCGGGAGGTGCAGGTCGGTGGCCGAGCCGGTCTCCCGAGCGGGGCTGCATCCGTCGCGTTGAACGTGACGGCGACCAACACCACCGGTCCCGGGTTCCTCACCGTCTTCCCGTGCGGGCGACCGGCGCCCAACGCCAGCAACGTCAACTACACCGCCGCCGGGCAGACCACCCCGAACGCCGTCGTCGCCAAGCTCGGCACCGACGGCAGGATCTGCGTGTTCGCGCTGACCACCACCGACGTCATCATCGACGTCGCCGGCTACCTGCCCGAGGGCGATGGTCCGGAGGTCGTCGACGTCGACTGACCGGCCGGCTCAGTAGCCGATCAGCTCGCGGAATCGGCCGCTGCCGATCACGGTGACGGCGGGGTCGAGCCGGTCGCGCAGACCCTTGTCGGAGGTGACGACGGTCAGCTCGACGTCGGGGTGGGTGTCCAGGTGCTCGTCGGCGAGGCGGGCGATCAGGTCGTCGGCGGCGTTGCGGCCCCGGCGCGGCGCCTCGACGATCGCGAGGTTGCCTCCACCGAGGTCGGTCACGGCGGTCGGTAGCGGCCCGTCGAACACCAGGGTCACGTCGTCATCGTGGGTGCGGCACCACTCGGCGACGCGCTGTGCGAACCGTGCCGCCGCAGCGCCACGGTCGTTCCACCAGCCGTCGGGCCGCGAGCCGTAGACGTTGTTGCCGTCGACGATCCAGCGCATCAGAGCAACGAGCTCGGCACGTCGACGACGCGTGCGCGCAGCCACTCGCCGAGACTCTTGGCCTGCGCGTCCTGACGGCTCGACGCCGCCACGCCCTCCTCGAGCAGCCCGCGCAGCACGAAGTTGAGCGAGCGCACGTTGGCGAGCTCGTGGCGATCGACGGTCAGGTCCTCCGCCTCCGGCAGCAGCTCGCGCAGGCGCTCGACCGACAGGAAGTCGCGCACCCACTCGAACGCCGCATCGGTGCGGGCGAACACGCCGAGGTTGGCATCACCGCCCTTGTCGCCCGACCGTGCCCCGACGACGCGCCCGAGCGGTGACCGAACGGTCGGTCCGTGGTCGGTCTGCGCCGTCCACGCCGGTGCCTCGACCGTCGTGGTGGCCGGCCCGTTGACAGGCGCCGCCGAATCGACCTGCACGGTCGCGCCGCCGACGTGGACGTACTGCGGGACCAGTGCCCCGTCGACGAGCGCCGGCCGGTAGACGCCGAACGGCGACGCCGCCGACGGGCCGCCCGACAGGCCGTAGAGGCCGGGGATGCTCGCGAGCGCTGTCTCGATGAAGGCGTTGCTGAACGCGCGCCCGACCTTGCGTTCGTCGGGGTCCTTCACGGTGATCCGCCACGACGCCGTGGCTGCCTCGTTGGAACGCGGGTCGTCGTGGTCGGTGCGCACGACGCGGGTGCGCACCGATGCGAAGTCGTCCGGACCGTACGGGCACGCCGCCCAGAACGCGTCCTCGACCACCTTCGCCTTCTCCTCGATGTCGAGGCCCGTGAGCGCGACGGCGATGTCGTTGCGATAGCCGCCGAGCTCGTTCGTCGCGACCTTCAGCGTCGAGGGCGGTGGCTCGCCGACAGCGCCGCTGATGCGCACGCGGTCGGGGGCGATCTCGGTCAGCTCGATCGTGTCGAACCGGGCGGACACGTCGGGGCCGAGGTAGCGCGGGCCGGCGATCTCGTAGAGCAGCTGCGACGTGACGGTGCCGATCGACACCTGGCCGCCGGTGCCGTCGTGCTTGCCGATCACCGAGCTGCCGTCGGCCGCGACCTCGGCCCACGGGAACCCGACCCGCTCCATGCCCGGCACCTCGGTGAAGAACGAGTAGTTGCCACCGGTCGCCTGCGCCGAGCACTCGATGACATGGCCGGCGACCACCGCGCCGGCGAGCGCGCCCCAGTCGTCGCGTGCCCAGCCGTGGTGCCACGCCGCCGGGCCGCACGTGACGGCCGCGTCGGTGACGCGGCCGGTGATGACGATGTCGGCGCCGCGCCCGAGCGCTTCGACGATCCCCCAGCACCCGAGGTAGGCGTTGGCGGTGAGGAAGCGGGAAACGTCGCCGAGATCGCCGTCGGCGTCGAACGGGCGCAGCGCACCCGCCTCGACGAGGTCGGTGATGCGCGGCAGCAGATCGTCACCGTCGACGTACGCGATCGTCGGCGTGAGGCCGAGCTTCGCCGCGACCTGCTCGACCGCCTCGGCGCAGCCGGCCGGATCGAGCCCGCCGGCGTTCGACACCACCTTGATGCCGCGGTCGAGGCAGGTGCCCATCACCTGCTCCATCTGCGTGACGAAGGTCGACGCGAAGCCGCGGCCCGGTTGCTTGGCGCGGATGCGACTGAGGATCAGCATCGTCAGCTCGGCGAGCCAGTCGCCCGTGAGCACGTCGATCGGACCACCCTCGACCATCTCGCGCGCTCCCGACAGGCGGTCGCCGAAGAAGCCCGAGCAGTTCGCGATGCGGATCGGTTCGGTCATGCAGCCGACAGCGTACGAGCCTCGCCGCGACCGCCGCCGACCAGAGCGTCAGCCGCGGTTGTCGCCCTCGACGAGCTCACGCGCCCGCCACGCGGCAGGCAGCAACAGACCGGCCAGCGCCGCCTTGAGCACGTCGCCGACGAGGAACGGTCCGACGCCGTATGCGATCGCGCTCGGCTCGACCGAGCCGTCGGCCGCGATGCCGGCGGTCAGCGGCACGCCGATCGAGTGCGACAGCCACGCGGCACCGAGCCCGTAGATGATGACGCTGCCGACGAGGAACGCCGGGATCGCCGTCGCGACCTTGCGGTCCTGGCCGTGCTCGGCCATCCATCCGACGACACCTGCGGCAACGATGAACCCGACGAGGTACCCGGCGGTCGAACCGGTGGCGGCGGTCCAGCCGCCGTCGCCGTCGGCGTAGAACGGGAGCCCGATCGCGCCCATCGCGACATACAGGAACTGCGACGACATCCCGCGAACCGCACCGAGCGCTCCGCCGGCGAGGAGCACGGCGAAGGTCTGGCCGGTGATCGGCACTGGGGTGAAGCCGAGCGGGATCGAGATCTGCGCGGCGAGCGCCGTGAGCAGCGCGAAGCCCACGACGAGCACGGCATCGCGCACTCGCGCACCCGGCAGGGTGTCGGCGAGCGTCCGGCGGTGGGTGGGAGTGAGAATCGCGGCGGTCACGGGTGATCGGTCTAGCAGAGCCGGACCGCGGCGCACCAAGCCGACGATCACCGCTGAACGCTGTCGAACACCGCGTCGATGGTGCGCATCGTCGCGATCGACTCGGCGGGGGTGATCGCCGGCGCAGCCCCGTCGAGCACGTGCGCGGCGAACGCGTCGGCCTGGGTGGCGTACTCGTCGGCGACCGGGAAGTCGATCCGTCGGATGTCGGGTGCGACCGGCGGCGACCCGCCCTGCACGACGGTGATGTACGTGGGCAGATCGAGCGGGATGTTGAACGGGATCCAGAGCTCGATCCGGCCGCCCTCACCGATGATGTGCACCCACTGGCCGGGCTCGGTCGCCGTGGCGCACGCGAAGGTGGCGGTGCCGTTCGGGAAGCGGAGCAGGCCGGCGGTCACGGTGTCGGTGCCGAAGGTGCCGCGGGCGTGGTGGCGCTCGATCGTGGCACCCACGACCTCCGGCTCGCTGCCGAACAGCCACATCGCCGAGTTGATCGTGTAGCAGCCGACGTCGTACAGCGCTCCCCCGCCGACCTCGACGATGTTGCGGATGTTCGCCGAATCGAGGTTGCGGTACCCGAAGAACGACTGCACGTGGCGCAGCGGGCCGATCTCGCCGGCGTCGACGAGCCGCTTCACCTCGATCCACGTCGGGTGGGTCCGGTACATGAACGCCTCGACCACCCGCACCCCGTGCCGCTCGGCTTCGGCGAAGACCAGTTCGGCGTCGGCGGCGTCCATCGCGATCGGCTTCTCGGCGAGCACGTGCTTGCCGGCGCGGATCGCGGCGAGGTTCCACTCGGTGTGGAGGTGGTTCGGCAACGGGTTGTAGACGGCGTCGATGTCGGGATCGGCGAGGAGCGCCTCGTACGACCCATAGCTGCGCTCGATGCTGAGCTCGCTCGCGGCACGTTCCGCCGACTCCGGCGAGCGCGACGCGATCGCGTCGACGCGGCAGCGCTCCGACTTCGCGATGCCGGGGATCACCTTGGTGCGCCCGATCTTCGCCGTCGACAGCACCCCGAAACGCAACACGTCACTCCCCTCCCCGTTCACGGCGACTCCAGGACGACGAGGAGGTCGCCGGCGTCGACGCGGTCGCCGGCCCGGAACCGGACCTCGCTGACCACGGCGGGGGCGTGCGCGGTGATCTTGTGCTCCATCTTCATCGCCTCGACCACCATCAGCAGGGTGCCGTCCTCGACCGCCTGGCCCGCCTCGACGTGCACGGCGATGACGGTGCCGGGGAGCGGCGACACCGGCCCGCTGCCCGCCTGGTCGGCGTCGTGGTCGGCGAAGCGCGGCGCTCGCGCCCACCCGAGCGTTCCGGCCGCCGAGTGTGTGCGGGCGGTGTCACCGTCGATCACCACGTCGATCACGCGGCGGACCCCATCGAGCTCGATCGCGAGCCGGCCGTCGGGGGTGGCGGCCGTGCGCACCACACACCGGCGCCGGTCGTCGTCAGGCATCGTGCCGTCGAGGCCCGGTTCGGGCCAAGCGCCGATCGACACGTCCGCGGCGTCGCCGTGCCGCACGTACTCGACCGACAGCGCGTCGCCGCGCAGGAGCCAGGTGCGGCGTTGGCCGACGGTCCTCACGTTGCGCCATCCCGATGGAGCGAAACCGGTTTCCGGGTCGGCGGCGCGACTGCGCTGCTCGTCGGCGAAGACGACGGCGAGGAGGTGGGCGACGCGATCGTCACCTGAGGGGCCCGACGCCGCCAGCACCTCCGGGTGCTCGTCGAGGAACGCCGTCGTGGTCGCGCCAGCGGCAAAGGCCGGCGACCCGAGGATTGCAATCAGCGTGTCGACGTCGGTGCGCACCCCGCTGATCCGCGTGGCGCGCAACGCGCGTGCCAACTGCCGTGCCGCGAGATCCCGCGTGTCGCCGAACTGGATGACCTTGGCGACGAGCGAGTCGAACTCGACCGACACCCGGCTGCCGGCGCGGACCCCGGCATCGACGCGTGGCCCGACACCGACGTCGAAGTCGGTGATCGTGCCGGTCGAGGGCAGCCAGCCTGCAGCCGGGTCTTCCGCGACCACCCGCACCTCGATCGCATGGCCGAACACCCGGACGTCGGCCTGGGTGAGACGGAGCGCTTCACCGCCGGCTACCCGGAGCTGCAACTCGACGAGGTCTTCCCCGGTGATCGCCTCGGTGACCGGGTGCTCGACCTGCAACCGCGTGTTGACCTCCAGGAAGGTGACCGTGTCGTCCTCGCCGACGAGGAACTCGACCGTGCCTGCGCTCTGGTAGCCAACGTGGCGGGCCAGCGCCAGCGCACCCTCGTGCAGCGTCGCGCGCACCTCGTCGGTGATGCCGGGCGACGGCGCCTCCTCCAGCACCTTCTGGTTGCGGCGCTGGATCGAACACTCC
Organism: Ilumatobacteraceae bacterium; assembly: GCA_022843125.1. Classification (GTDB taxonomy): domain Bacteria; phylum Actinomycetota; class Acidimicrobiia; order Acidimicrobiales; family Ilumatobacteraceae; genus Ilumatobacter. Next base: position 32,724 of record JALHOG010000052.1, on the reverse strand, counting down.
CGCTCGTGCAGGTGGATCACGTTGCCGTGGGCGTCGCCCATGATCTGCACTTCAACATGCCGACCGCGTTCGATGTACGGCTCGATGAACACGGTGCCGTCCCCGAACGCCGAGGCCGCCTCACGGCTCGCAGCGGCGATCGCCTCCCCCAACTCGGACTCATCGCGCACGATGCGCATCCCGCGCCCACCGCCGCCGGCTGCCGCCTTCACCAACACCGGCATCGTCAACCCGGTCGGCACCGACCCCGGTGCCACCTCGACGATCTGCGTGGTCGGCACGCCGGCCTCGATCGCTGCGCGCTTGGCGGCGATCTTGTCGCCGAGGAGGCGGATCTGGTCGGGCGTCGGACCGACCCAGACCAGTCCGGCGTCGATCACCGCCTGCGCGAAGTCGGCGTTCTCGGCGAGGAATCCGTAACCGGGATGAACTGCGTCGCACCCGGTGGCGATTGCGGCTGCGATGATCGCATCACCGCGCAGGTACGACTCGGCGGGCGTCGACCCGCCCAGCGCGACCGCGAGGTCGACTGAGTCGACATGCAGCGCATCGTTGTCGGGCTCGGAGTAGACGCCGACCGTGTCGATCCCCATCCAGTCGGCGGTACGGGCGATGCGACAGACGATCTCGCCGCGGTTGGCGATCATCAGACGGGTGATCGGGTGCACGTTCATCAGTGCCTCCACACGCCGTACTCGGTGGCGCCCTGCACCACGTTCGAATGGGCGGCCGAGAGCGCCAGCCCGAGCACGGTCCGCGAGTCGGCCGGGTGGATGATCCCGTCGTCCCACACCCGCCCGGTGGCGTACAGCGCCGACGACTCGTTCTCGATCTGCGCTTCGAGGGCGTCTTTGCCGGCGTTCAACTGATCCTCGTCCACCTCGACGCCGCGCCCCGCAGCCGCGTTGCGGGCGACGATGTCCATCACCCCGGCGAGCTGACGGCCGCCCATCACGGCGATCTTGTGGTTGGGCCACGAGAAGATGAACCGCGGGTCGTACGCCCGGCCCGACATGCCGTAGTTGCCCGCGCCGTACGACGCCCCGACCATCAGGCAGAAGTGCGGCACCTCGCTGTTCGACACGGCGTTGATCAGCTTCGCGCCGTTGCGGATGATGCCGCCCTGCTCGGCCTTCGAACCGACCATGAACCCGGTGATGTTGTGCAGGAACACGAGCGGCGTGTCGGTGCGGTTGCAGAGCTGGATGAACTGGGCGCCCTTCGACGCCTCCTCGCTGAACAGGATCCCGTTGTTGCCGATCAGCCCCACCGGGAACCCGTGGATCGAACCCCAGCCGCACACGAGCTTGTCGCCGTAGAGCGGCTTGAACTCCTCGAACCGTGACCCGTCGAGCAGTCGTGCGTAGACCTCGCGGATGTCGAACGGCACCCGCACGTCGGCCGACGCGCAGCCGAGCAGCTCGGCCGGGTCGTACAGCGGATCGTCGGCCGGCTCGGTGGGGCCGGGCCCGAGTTTGCGCCAGCGCAGGTGGCGCACGATGCCGCGGGTGATCCGCAACGCATCGAGCTCGTCGTGGGCGAGGTAGTCGGACAGGCCGCTCGTGCGGGCGTGCATCTCGGCGCCGCCGAGCGTCTCCTCGTCGACCACCTCGTCGATCGCCATCTTCACGAGTGGCGGCCCACCGAGGTACGCCGTGCCGCGACCCTTCACGAACACCGAGTAGTCGCTCATGCCCGGCACGTAGGCGCCGCCCGCCGTGTTCGGTCCGAACGCGGCGGTGATCGTGGGGATGCCGAGCTTCGAGAGTTGGGTCTGGTCGCGGAAGCCGGCGCCGCCGCGCACGAAGATGTCGGCCTGATGCGGTAGGTCGGCGCCCGCCGACTCGATCAGGTTGATCCATGGCAACCGATTGCGGCGCACGATCTCGCGGAAACGCTCGCCCTTGTCGACCGAGCGCGGGTTCATCGAGCCGCCGCGATACGTCATGTCGCTCGCCGTGATCGCGCACTCGACGCCTTCGACCACCCCGATCGCGTTCACCGACCCGGCGCCGATCGGGAACTCGCTCCCCCACCCCGCCAGCGGCGCGAGTTCGAGCAGCGGCGTGTCGGGGTCGACCAGCGCTTCGATCCGTTCGCGGGCGAGCAGCTTGCCGCGCGCCCGATGCCGATCGACGTAGCGCTGACCACCGATCGAGGGCACCGACGCCATGAGTTCGGCCACCACGTCCCACAGCGACTGCATCGCTGCCAGGTTCGACCGGTAGTCGTCGCTGCGCACGTCCAGACGAGATCGCACGACGTTCCCCATCGCCGCAGCACCGTAGGCGATGACACGGCTCGCACACCGACTGGCGCGCCGCTGCGTGCTCGACGATCATCGCGTCGTGTCCGGTCCTGTCCGAGCGAGCGTCATCCACATCGCCGCCTGGACCCTCGCGTTCGCGATCCTCGGCATCCTCACGATCGCCGTGCTCTCGGTCGACGGGCCGCTGCCCGGCGAGGTCGCGTACATCCTGTGGTGGCAGGAGTTCGGTCAGCCCGTCCCGGTGTTCGCCGACATCGTCCGCCACGCCACCAGCACCGAGGCGAACATCGCGGTCGGTCTGATCCCCGCGATCTGGGTGATCCGGCGCCACGGCCGGCGGGGCGTCGCCACCGTGCTGATCTGCCTCGCCTCGATGCTCGTCGTGCAGGTGGGCTCGAAGGAACTGATCGACCGCGACCGGCCCACCGAGGCGGAGGTGGAGGTGCGGCGCGACCACACGAGCCGCAGCTACCCGTCCGGGCACTCGCTGAGCACGACGACCGTGTGGGGCTCGTTCGCGCTCTACGCCTGGCGGACCGATCGGCGTCGGCGGGCCGCTGCGCTGGCGGCGCCGATCGCGTGCACGTTCGTGTCGAGCGGCATCCACGGCGTCCACTGGCCGAGCGATGCGGTGGCCGGCACGATCATGGGCGCGGCCGCCGCCTGGCTGGCGATCCGCGCGCTGCGGATCGTCCCGCCCGCCACGGTTGGGTGAGACTGATCGTATGGACTTCGACCTCCCGGCCGACGACGATCCGCGCCGCCTCGCCGTCCGCGAGTGGCTCGCAGTGCATCCCGAACCCACCAATGCACAGCTGCACGAGGCGGGGTACATCGTCCCTCACTGGCCGGCACCGTTCGGGCTCGAGGCCGACCCGATCCACCAGCTGATCATCGACGACGAGATGAAGCTGGCCGGCGTCACCCGCACCTCGACCGCGACGAACGCGATCGGTGTCGGGTGGGCGGCCCCGACCATCTACCTCGCGGGCAGCGACTGGCAGAAGGAGCGCTTTCTCGACCCGATCTTCCGAGGCGACGAGATCTGGTGCCAGCTGTTCAGCGAGCCGGACTCGGGGAGCGACCTCGCCAGCCTCGGGACGCGTGCGGTGCGCGACGGCGACGAGTACGTGATCAACGGCTCCAAGATCTGGACGTCAGGTGGCCATCACGCCCAGTTCGGCATCCTGATCGCGCGCACCGATCCCGACGTCCCGAAGCACAAGGGCATCTCGTACTTCATCGTGCCGATGGACACCCCCGGCATCACGCTCTCGCCGATCATCGACATGACGACGGCGTACTCGTTCAACGAGACGTTCTTCGACAACGTCCGCCTCCCCGTCGAGTACCGCGTCGGCGACGAAGGCGACGGGTGGCGACTCGCCAAGGTCACGCTCGCCAACGAACGCGTGTCGCTGTCGTCATCGGGGTCGCTGTGGGGCACGGGCCCATCGGCCGACGACCTGCTGGCCCTGGTCCGCGCCAACGGCGGGCTCGACGAACCGCTCGACCGGCAGGCCGCCGCCGCGCTGCACATCGAGGCCGAGGTGCTCCGACTCAACCGTCTGCGCACGCTGAGCGCCAGGCTCCAGGGGCGGACTCCCGGCGCCGAGGCCTCGATCCAGAAGATCCTCGGTGACGAACACGGCCAGCACGTGATGGAGCTCGCGAAGCGGTTGACGGGCGCCGACGGGATGCTCGACGGCTCCGGCCTCGCGGGCGTGATCCCGACCAGCTCGCGCAGCGGCCCGACCGAGATCCGGTTCGGTCGCGGCGACGGCAGCCAGTTCCCCGATGTCGACCCGGTCTGGCACTACGGCTACCTCTTCGCGCCTGCGCTCACCCTCGGCGGTGGCACGTTCGCCGTGCAACGCAACATCGTCGCCGAGCAGGTGCTGGGGTTGCCGCGCGAGCAGGACGTCGAGCGCGGCATGAGCTGGGCCGAGACGCGCCAGCGGCGACCGTCGAGTTGACGGTCGCCGCCGGGGCGGACCCGATCGTGTGGTCGAACCCTGCCCGGGCCGATCGGATCCGCGATGTGAGAACGCGACGCTGACGTCAGTCGCCGCGCCCGCCCTTGTCGTTCTTGCCCGGTGCCTCACCGCTCTTGCCCGGTGTCTCGCCGCTCTTGCCCGGTGTCTCGCCGCTCTTGCCCGGTGCCTCACCGCTCTTGCCCGGTGCCTCACCGCTCTTGCCCGGTGCCTCGCCGCTCGGCTCGGCGACCGGTGCGACGTCGGTGTCGGTGTCGGTGTCGGTGTCGGTGTCGGTGTCGGCGTCGGTGTCGGTGTCGGCGTCGGTGTCGGCGGTCTCGTCGGACCCCTTCGCGCACGGGTCGTGTTCGCGCTCGGGGTCGTTGCGCTGGTCGGCGGACTTGCTGGAGGCGAGTTCGGAGATCGCCTGCCCCTTCTCGCACCCCTCGAGCTCGGTGGTCCGAGCGAACTCCGAGACCATCTGCCCGTGGTTGTCGGGCGCGTCGACATCGGTGTCAAACACCGTGTCGGCCCCGGTCTCGGTCCCGGTGTCGCTCGCCGTGTCGGCCCCGGTCTCGGTCGCCGTGTCGCTCGCCGTGTCGGTCTCGGTGTCGCCCGCCGTATCGCTCCCGCTCGCCGTCTCGGTGCCCGTCTCGCTCGCCGTACCGCTCCCGCTCCCGCTCGCCGTCTCGGTGCCCGTCTCGCTCGCGGTGTCCGATGCCGTGTCCGGGGCGGCGACGCTATCGCTCAGGATCGGGAGGTCTGCGCCCGCTGCAGCGGCCGATCCGACCCCGAGGCCGACGACCCCGATGGCGAGCGCGGCTTTCCCTGCGGCGGTCTTGATGATGGTGATGACGACTGGCTGCATGCGGATGTTCCCTCTCGTGGTCCGGTTGTTTCCGCCCGTACCACCACAACATCGCCGTGCGTGGCCGCCCTGTTACAGATCGTCGGAGAATCTCGTCATCGGGAGGTCGTCGGTGTCGACCGGCCGCCCAGCGAACAGCGCCGGGTGCCGCACCCGTCGCATGGGGCCACCCAGCTCATCCGCGAACCGGTAGATCTCGTTGTGCGCGACCTGCGGATCGTCGAGGTGGTCGGCCTTGGTCATCACGGCACTCGCCGGCACGTCGGCGGCGCTGAAGATCGCGACCCATTCGGCCGAGGTCCGGTTGCGGAGGTGATCGCCGAACAGCTCGAAGAAGCGCTCGGCCGCCGCCACCGCATCGGGCTGGCTCTTCAGGTCGGCGACCGCGTGCTCCAGGCCGGCGGCGATCATCGCCCGCTTGATCTGGTGCCCGCTGACCGGGGCGAGCACGATCCACCCGTCGGAGGTCGGCAACGGCCGCGGGCTGCGCAGCATCCGTGTCACACGGTCGTCGGTCTGCCCCGGTCGCTGGTGCGCCGCGAAGAGGTCGGGCGCGTCGAAGTACGCCATCGCATCGATCATGGCCACGTCGACCACTGAGCCGTTCCCGGTCGTCTGACGCTGCACGAGCGCCGCCAGCACCGACTGCGCCGCGAACGTCGCCGTGACCTTGTCGGCGACATAGGCAGGCACGAGCACCGGTTCGTCGGCGAACGACGACGAGAGGCCGACGCGGGCCTGGACGATCGAGTCGAACGACGGCAGCTGCGCCATCGGCCCGGTCTGCCCGTAGCCCGAGACTCGCACCCAGACGAGGCGCGGCCACCGCTGCGGCACCGTGTCGGCATCGAGCCCGAAGCGCTCGGCGACGCCGGGCCGCCAGTTCGTGACGAGCACATCGGCGTCGTCGAGCAGGGCGCCGAGCTCACCGACGCCGGCGTCGGTCGTCAGGTCGATCCGCACGCTGCGCTTGTTGCGGTTGACGGCGCGGAAGATCACGCCCTCGTCGCCATCCTGCGGGCCGAAGCGCCGGTACGGGTCACCTCGGGGCGGTTCGACCTTGATCACGTCGGCTCCGAGATCGGCCAGCGCGAGTCCGGCGAACGGGCCGGAGATGTAGCTGGCGGCCTCGACGACACGGATTCCGGCGAGCGGGCGCATCGCCTCAGTGTGGCAGACGGGTCAGCTCGGCCGCCGGGCCCGGAAGTGGTGCGGGCAGTGTTCGCCCGATTCGAGCACCGGCACCATCGAAGTCCACGTGCGGATCTGCGTGGCCACCTCGTCGGCACCGAGCATGTCGACGAAGCGGTCGTGGTCGCTGCCGGTCAGCCGGTCGAGCTCGGCGCGGGCGACGTCGCGGTACCAGGCGTTACGGTTCCGCAGCTCGACGTCGACGAAGCCGGCATCGCCGAGCGCCCGTTCGTAGCGTGCGGGTGATGCCATCCCGAAGTCGAGCGCTTCCGCCGCGATGTAGTCGGCCATCGCCGGAGAGGGCGCAGCGTCGTGTGCGATCAGCCAATCGGAGGCGACGAACCAGCCGCCCGGGCGCAGCACGCGGAACACGTCGCGGCACATCGTCTCCTTGTCGGCGATGTGGACGATCGAGTCCTTGCTGAACACGATGTCGAACGACCCGTCGGCGAACGGGAGCGGCCCCGGCTCGACGAGTCGGATCTCGATCCGACCAGACAGCCCGGCGCGCTCGACACGCCTGCGGGCGTGTTCGCAGACCGGTGTCTCGACGTCGATGCCCACGACCCGACCGGCGCCGTGGCGGCGCACCAGGTCGACCGTGATCCCGCCGCTGCCGCAGCCGATGTCGAGCACCTCGGCACCGACGAGATCGATGCCGTCGAGCACCCGAGCCACCTCGTCGGGGCCGCCTGGCGAGAGGTACCCATCACCCCACAGCTCCTCGAGGAACTGGATGTGGTGCTCGGCGTAGAGCCACTCGCCGTCCATGCCGGGTCAGCTCGCGATCACCGGGGATCCGTGGTGCAGCACGAGCAACCACCGGCCGTCATCAGCCCGGGCGAACAGGTTCGTCGCAGCGACGGTGCCGGTGGCCCCGGCATCGACGAGGTTCTCCTCGAGGGTCACCCAGGCGAGATCGCCGTCGATCGCGACGGCCTCGTTGGTCAGGATGAACTGGTTGCGGCCGGGGCCGGCGAAGATCTGACGCCACGAACGGGCGACGAGCGGCCAGGTGCGCAGGATCGGCCAACCGGGGTGGGTGCACACCGTGCGGTCGCTGTGCTCCCACACCGCCTCCATCGCGGCCACGTCGCGCGCCTCGTGCGCGTCGTAGAACGCCTGGTTGGCGGCGAGCACGTCGGCTACTTCGGTCTCCACGCTCCGGACCGTACCGTGCGCACACGGGCAAGAGCGACCGATCAGGTGACGCTGCCGACGGACGCCAGCAGTCGCAACCGGTCGGCGACATCAGCCGGATCGACTGGATTGAAGTACTCCTCGCACGCCAGCTCGGCGGCGGCGACGTAGCGGCATACACCGGCCGAGCGCCAAGGGGACACGATCTCGAGGTTGAACCATGGCGGCGCGTCACCGATCGGTGCGTTCGGCGCCTGGTAGAGCCACATCATGTAGGGCAGCGACCGGTCGAAGAGCCGATCGAGGCGGCCGAAGGCGTCACAGAGGATGCCGGCCAAACCGTCACGTTCGGCGTCGCCCGCAGCGGCGAGGTCCGGGATCCGTTCCTCCGGGGCGATCGACAGCGAGATCGGATGGACCGGCGAGAACTGGCTCCACCACCGCCACCCCTCACCGGCGTGGATCAGGCGGTCGCCCGGATCGGGTTCGGGTCGCCAACCCGCCTCGAGCCTGCGGCGAGGTCGGAGCGGGACGTGGTCGTAGGCGTAGATCTGGCCGTGCGGATGGGCGATCGTCGCCCCGACCTCGGGCCCGCGGTTCTCGAAGACGAGGACGAACTCGACGTCACCGCGAGCTCGTAACGCGACGGTCCGCTCGGCCCACAGGTCGATCACCGAGCGGGCGCGGGCGACGCCGAGCGAGGCGAACGTCGCTTCGTGCTCGGGCGTGTAGAGGACGACCTCGCAACGGCCAGGGCCGAGCGCCGGCCACCGGTTGGGGAACGCCTTCACGGTGTACGGCTCGGGCGCCTCGACACCACCGATGCAGAACGGGCATCCGGTCGGCGGCAGGTTGGGTCGCCCCTGCCGTCCACGCACGACGTGAACGACCGTGCCCAGCACCGGGTCGATCCGCGTGTCGGGCGCGTCGTTGTGTTCCATCGTCATGTCGGTCCGCCCCGTCCGGCCTCGTCTGCCAGGCACCTTGGCATGTACGTCAGCGTTGACGTCAACGCTGACGTACATTAAGTTGACCCATCGGGGGTGTCAAGGATGTACGACCGATGAAGCGACGACCGGTCCTGCTATCGGGTGCGATCGCGGCCGTGGCACTCGCTGGCGGCCTCGCGCTCGAGGCGGTGCGGCCGGCGGTCGGGTCCGGCGGTGCCGTGGCGCCACCGACCGGCGGCGCCATCGTTCATGCCGACATCGCTGTGACGCCGCACGCGCCGACGATCGATTGCGAGCCCCACTTCGAACCCTACGAACTCCCGCACATCACGCGCGCCGCCGACGAACCGGCGCGGCTGTTCGACAGCAACGGTTCCGGCGTGGCCGCCGCTGACCTCGACGGTGACGGCCTGCCCGACATCGTGCTCGGCAATCTCGAAGGCCCGAACACCATCCTGTGGAACGAAGGCGGCTTCCGTTTCACCCGCGAGGAAATGCGCGACCGCAGTACCCGCGCCGTACAACTCGTCGACGTCGACGCCGACGGCCGGCTCGACATCGTCACCAGCCACCGCGGGGCGGGGATCGCAGTCTTCCGCAATCTCGGCGCGCGCCGCCTCGAGCAGGTGCCGGTACGTGGCGTCGGCGCCCCCGCCTACTCGATGAGCTGGGCCGACGTGGACGGAGATGGCGACCTCGACCTCGCCACGTCCTCGTACGACGCCGAACTCGATCAGGTGTTGCGCAGCTCGTTTCTGTTCAGCGATGGCGCGGGCGTCTTCCTCTACCGCAACCTCGGCGATCGGTTCGAGGCCGAACGGCTCGCGACCGATGCCCAGGGGCTCGTGACCGCGCTGATCGACCTCGATGCCGACAGCCACGTCGACCTCTTCGTCGGCAACGACTTCGCAGTCCCCGACGCCGCATGGCGCAACGACGGTCACGGCGCCGTGTCGCCGTTCGTCCCGTTCTCGCAGTCGGCGGCGCATCCGATGAGCTTCGATGTCGGTGACGTCGATGGCGATGGCGTCGAGGAGATCTTCGTCACCGACATGCAACCAGCCACCGTCGACGTCGAGGCGCTCGCCGAGTGGATGCCGCTCATGGCGACGATGGATGCGATCGACGACCCGCGAAACCCCCAGAAGATCCGCAACATGCTCTACAGCGGGCGCCCCGGCACGACCTACCGCGACGACGCCGAGCGCGCCGGTGTCGACGCTGCCGGCTGGGCGTGGTCAGGGCGCTTCGGCGACCTCGACAATGACGGCGACGTCGATCTCCATGTGGTCAACGGGATGATCGCGTCGGAGACCTTCCACTACCTACCGGGCGCGGAGATCGTCGAGCCCAACATCACGTTCGTGAACCGAGGCGACGGTACGTTCAGCAGCGAGCGCTGGGGGCTCGAGTCGCTCGGAAGCGGGCGGGGCTCCGTGCTGGTCGACCTCGACCTCGACGGGCGTCTCGACCTCGTGGTGAACAACCTCCAATCCCCGTCGGTGGCGTACCGCAACCGACGGTGCGACGGCCGAGCGATCACCGTCTCGCTGCGCCAGCCCGGCACCCGCAACACACACGCCATCGGCGCAACCACCTGGGTCGTCAGCAACGACCGCCGCTTGGTGCGCAGCGTGCGCTCCGGCGGCGGCTATCTCTCCGGAAGCTCACAGGTGCTCCATATCGGCACGGGCGACGCCGAACACCTCGACCGGCTCGACGTCCACTGGCCCGACGGCTCCATCACATCGGTCGACTCACCGACCCCCGGCCATCACTACGAGGTGATCCGTTCATGACCACGGCGCTCGCACCAGACTCGTCCACGGCCGGAGCTGACGTTCCGCCGCGATCGGAACGGGTCCGCCTCCCCCTCGTGACGCTGCTGCACCCCCGCCAGCACACCGAACTCGTGGTCGTCTGCTGGTCGATCGCCCTCGGCGCAGCGGTTGCGACCCGCATGATCCTCGGGTGGCAGCTCTGGCAGGCGGTCGCGCTCGTGCTCGCGATCATGGCCGTTCCCGGAACGATCACATGGCGCGCGACCGCGACTCGCTACGGGTCGAACGCCGCCGTCGCAGCGGCGCTCGTGACCGTGCAGGGTCTGCACTCGATCGAGCACGGTGTCCAGTGGACCCAGCGACACGTCCTCGGGGAGCCGCTGCGGCTCAGCAACGGGCTGCTGTCGCCGGCGAACTCGGAGTGGGTCCACTTCGTGTGGAATTGGTCGGTCGTCGCCGCCGTCGGCTACCTGTTCGCCCGCGGCATGCGCGGCTTCTGGGGCTGGGCGGCCCTGATCTGGGCGACGGCGCACGCCCTCGAACACACGTACATGTGGGTGCGCTTCCTGCAGGTCAGCGCCGAACTCGCTGGTCTCGGGCAGGGCGATGTGACCGCGCAGGGCTTGCCCGGCGTGGTCGGCCGCGACGGGTGGCTCGACCTGAACGCCGGCACGCGCCTCGAACTGATCTGTGGTCTGCCCTTCATCACGACGGCCGATCGGCTCGACACCCACTTCGCGTGGAACACCGGAGAGATCCTGCTCGTCCTCCCGGCGGTGCACATCTTCCTGCGCCGGCACGTCCCGGGCTTCCGCTGATCACCAACCGCGCCGTGCGGGATCGTGCCGGCCCGTGCCGGACCGCGCCGCTCCTACCGGAGGTTGTCGGGGATGTAGTCGGCGTGCGCCACGAGCAGGTCGTCGACCAACGCCCAGATCTGGTCGAGGTCGAGCTCCGCTGCCGTGTGCGGGTCGAACATCGCGGCCTGGTACACGCGCTCGCGGTCCCCGGTCAGGATCGCCTCCACCGTCAGCGCCTGGACGTTGATGTTGGTCTGCATCAGCGCCGCGAGCTGTGTCGGGATGCGACCGATGCGCGTCGGCTGGACCCCGCTGTGGTCGACGAGACAGGGCACCTCGACCACGCACTCATCGGGCAGGTTGGCGATGATTCCATCGTTGCGCACGTTGCCGTAGACGACGCGCGGTGTACCGGTCTCGATCGAGTGGATGATCGCCGCCCCGTACTCCACGCTCGGCGTCACGTCGATCGTCGAGTCGGGCGCCTCGAGCTGTTCGCGCAGCTCCTCCCAACCGGCGAGCTGCCGTTCGCAGCGTGTCGGGTACTCATCGAGCGGGACGCCGAAGCGCTCGATGAGATCGGGGCGATCGCGCTTGATGAACCAGGGCACATACTCGGCGAAGTGCTCGCTCGATTCCGTGACGAAGTAGCCGAGCCGCCGGTACATCTCGTACCGCACGGCGTCGGAGAGCCCCGTGACCCCGCCGTCAGACCGTTCACTGTGTCCGCGTTGCGGGATCGCGCCCCCGGCGGCGACCTTGGCGATCTCGGGGTAGAGATCGACGATGCCGTCAGGGGTCTGGCGGCCGTACTCGAGGTAGAAGGCCATGTGGTTGATGCCGGCGCAGAGGTAGCGGACCTCATCGACCGGCACCCCGATGTCGCTCGCGAGTTCGCTCGCCGTGTGTTGGACGCTGTGGCACAGCCCGACGGTCTTGATCGAGGTGGCGGCGTTGATCGCCCAACAGTTGATCGCCATCGGGTTGACGTATTGGAGGAGGGTGGCGTCGGCGCACAACTCCTCCATCTCGTGGCACATGTCGAGCAGCACCGGCACCGTGCGTAGGGCGCGCATGATGCCACCCACGCCCAGCGTGTCGGCGATCGTCTGGCGGAGCCCGTACCGCTTCGGCACCTCGAAGTCGATCACGGTCGACGGCTGGTAGCCGCCCACCTGGAACATCGTGATCACGTGGTCCGCGCCGTCGAGCGCGGCGCGCCGGTCGGTGGTGGCGGTGATCCGCGGCATCGCCCCGATGGCGACTGCCGTCTTGCCGGCGACGATCTCCGACGTCCGGAGGCGATGCTCGTCGATGTCGAAGAGCACGATCTCCGACGCCGCGAGCTCAGGCAGGCTGAGGATGTCGCCGAGCAGGTTCTTCGCGAACACGGTGCTGCCGGCACCGACGAAGGTGATCTTGGGCATGAGATGACTCCGAGGGGATGGTCGGGTGCGGCGGGGAGGGGCAACCGCGGGCGAGCAGGAGACCGATGATGGGAGCGGCGCGCGTGAACGCACCGCTCCCACCCTCAGCTTCTCTTGGGGAGAGAACGGTGCGTCACTCGAAGAGAGCGTTCACCTCGGCATTGGCGTCAGCGATCGTCGAACCCGTGTCGGAGCCGGTGAACACCGCCTCCATCGCCGGGTTCATGATCGCATCGCGATCGGCCGCGAAGTCGGCGATCGGGAACGTGAACGTGGTGCCCTCTTCGACGTGGACGGTGAAGGCGCTCACGTCGACGCCCTGCTCGGCGCGCACGGCCTTGACCCGGTCGGCGGCCTCGGGGATCGCCGGGAAGACGACGGCCGTCTCGGCCACGAGGTTCTGACAATCGACCGAGGCGAGGAACTTCACCCACTCCCACGCTTGCTCCGGATGCTCGCTGGACGCCGAGATCGAGTCGGCGAGACCGTTGAACATCGAGGCGCGCTGGCCAGTCGGTCCGACCGGGGTCGGGAAGAAGGCCGTCTCGAACTCCGCAGCCAGCACGTCACCGATCTCCCATGAGCCAAGCGAGGTCGTCGCCGTCTGGCCGGCCTTGAACAGGTCGTTGTGACCGGTCGCCGAGAACACCTCGAACGGCGGCGCGAAGCCCTTGTCGATCGCGCCCTTGATCCAGTCGATCGTCTCGACGAACTTCGGGTCGGCGTAGTTGAAGCTCGTGCCCCAGTACGGCTCGTCCATGAAGTTCCAACCGTTCGCGACGGCCAACCAGCTCCACTCGGTCTGACCGTTGCCGCCACCGGTGTTCACCAAGCCGAAGCCGTACGTGGCGACGTTCGCTGCGTCGAAGCCGGCCTCGTTGCCCCGGACGCCGTTCACGTCGACGGACAGCGCCGCGATCGCCTCTTCGAACGTGCCGCCGTCCTGCGGGTTCCAGGTGAGATCGGCCAGCGTGGCCGGGTCGATACCGGCGTCCGCGAGCATCTGCTGGTTGGCGACGATCGCGATCGTGTCCCAGTCCTTCGGGAGGCCGTACTGGTTGCCGTCGGGCCGCGCCCACAGGTCGACCAAGCCCGGGAAGTAGACGGTCGTGTCGACCGCGTCGCGCTCGATCCACTCGTTGAGCGGGAGGATCTGCTCGGTCTCCGCGAATTCGGGATAGCGCGCGAGGTGGTTCGTGAAGACGTCCGGAGCGGTCCCCGACACGAAGCCGGTGGTGATCGCGTTCCAGTAGTCGTCCCAGCCCTGCTGCTGGACCGTCACAGAGACCCCCGGGTTGGCAGCGTTGAACGCGGTCGCACACGCTTCATAGGCCGGGAGTTGATTCGCATCCCAGAGCGCGTACGTCAGGGCGACGGCGTCGCCCGCCGGCGCAGCGGTGTCGCCACCGGCGTCGGCGGTGGCCGTGGCCGTGGATCCGGTCTCGGCGTCGGCGGTGGCTGCACCACCAGCGGAACCGTTGTCATCGTCCCCACCGCATGCCGCGAGCGCGAGCGCCGCGACGGCGAAGAGCGCGGGAGTCTTCCCCCTCATGTGTCTTCTCCTTCTGTTTCCGGTTCGGGACCGGGGCCCTTCTCGCGACGTGATCGCGGAAACCTGGTGGGCAGCGAGGCGCATGGATCGCTCACTTGATGCCCGAGAACTGGATCGAGTTGACGAGGCGCTTGCCGGCGAGCAGCAACAGCAACAGGATCGGAAGCGCCGACACCCAGGTGGCCGCCATGAGCCCTGCCCAATCGGGTGTGCCCTGCGGTGTTTGCGACCGGAAGTTGCCGAGCGACGTCGTCAGCACTCTCACGCTCTCGTCCTGGCCGACGAGCTTCGGCCAGAGATAGTCGTTCCACTGCTCGATGAACGTCAGGACGGCCAGCGTGACGATCGGCGACGCAGACATCGGCACGATGATCTTGAAGAATGTGCGGAATCGGCCCGCACCGTCGATGCTGGCGGCTTCCTCGATCTCACGGGGGATGTTCAGGAAGAACTGCCGCAGGAAGAAGATCGCGAACGGCGTCATCAGCAGCTTGGGCGAGGCGATGCCCAGGTAGGTGTTCAGCCAGCCACGGTCCTGGACCCACAGGAAGTTGGGTAGCAGCGTGAAGATCGGCGGGATCATCAGCGCGGTCAGCACGATGAAGAAGAGCTGGTTGCGGAACGGGAACCGCAGACGGGCGAAGGCGTACGCCGCCATGGCACAGCACAACACCTGACCGATCGTCACCATCGTCGACACGATGAACGAGTTACGCAGTGCCTTGATGAAGTCGATCTGCGCGCCCGACCCGCCGGCGGCGATGGCCTCCTCCGTGGACGCCAGCCCGAGGGCCCGCTCGAATCCGCTCAGTGTGAAGTTGGCCGGCAGCAGACCGGTCGAGTTGGCGGGAAGCGATGCGTTGGTCGACAGCGCAGTGCGCAGCGACCAGTAGAACGGGAACAGCGTCAGGATGAGCAGGACGGCGACCAGGCTCCAGAAGAACAGGTCGCTCGGCTTGACATGGCGCCGGCGCCGGCGCCGGCGACGGGATGACGTCACCGCAGTGGCTGCAGTCTCGGCTCGATCGAGCCGTGAGGTGATCGCGGTCATGCGAGGTCCGACTCGTTCGCGCGCAGGAGGCGCATCTGGACGATGGTCACGACAGCGAGGATCAGGAACAGCGCCACCGACATCGCCGAGGCGTAGCCGAAGTTCCTGCGGGCGAAGGCCTGATCGAAGATGTAGAGGTAGATCACGCGGCTGGCATTGACTGGCCCGCCTTCGGTCGTGACGTCGACCGTGTCGAAGATCTGGAACGAGCCGATGATGGTGATCACCAGCACGACCGCGAGTACCGGGCGCAGCAGCGGCAACGTCACGCGGATGAAGCGCTGGATCTCACCGCAGCCGTCGATCAGAGCAGCCTCCTTGACGTCCTTGGGGATGGTCTGCAGACCGGCGAACAGCAGCAGGGCGGTGTAGCCCATGTGGCGCCACACGTTGATCAGGGCAATCGAGGGGATCGCCCACTCCTTGGAGCTGAGCCACGGCTGCGGGTTGAGGCCGATCGTGTCGAGGAACGCGTTCATGACGCCGAGCCGGAAGTCGAGGATCCAGAGGAACAGCAGCGCGACGACGACGTTCGACATCAGGTACGGCGTCATGACGAGGGTGCGCATCACGCGCGAACCGGACAGACGGTCGAGGACCCAGGCGATCCCGATCGCGCAGATCGTCTGGACGCCGATGTTGACGAGGACGTAGTAGCCGGTGACCCACAGCGCGTTCCAGAACACGTCGTCGCTGATCATCTCCCGGTAGTTCTCGAGCCCGACCCAGTCGGACTCGGGCCGCAGCAGCTCCTTGTCGGTGAAGCTGTTGTAGAAGCCGAGCACGGTGGGTCGGAAGTAGAAGACCGCGAAGCCGATCATGGCCGGTGCCAGGAACGCAGCGGCCGTGAGCCACTGGCGCACGTCCCGGTGCGGGCGGCGCGTCCCCATGGATGTTGCTGCCATCGATCCTCCCTCTCCCCTTCCCCAGCGCACGTCGCCTCGAACGTCGACGCATCGTCGACGCATCGTCGTCGCGGCGTCGATCGCCGTGCCGTCCCCAGCGGCGTCGTTACGTCAGCGTTGACGTCAACGTTGACGTAACGTAGCGCTCCATGGACTCCCGGTCAAGCTCCCTCGAACACGCAACGGAGCACCCACGCTGGGCCACAATCGAGGACGTGAGCGCCCGCCGCACCCCGAACCCTTCGTCGCGGCGCAGTGGCGCCACATTGGCCGACGTCGCGCAGGTCGTCGGCGTGTCCGCTCGCACAGTGTCACGGGTGGTCAACGGCGAAGGTGGGTGCACCCCGGCGACCCGCGACCGGATCCTCGCGGCGATCGAGGAGGTGGGCTACCGCCCGAACCTGATGGCCCGCGGCCTGATCCGGCGTCGCAGTGACACGATCGGCCTGATCGCCGCCGAGATGCTCGACCCGTTCTTCCCCGAGTTCGCCGAGGGGGTGCAGCGTTCGGCCGACTCCCTCGGACGCACGATGTTCCTGGCGAGCAGTAACACCGATCGCGAGCGCCAGGCGAGTGCCCTCATGTCGCTCCGCGGCCACGGTGTCGACGGGGTCATCGTGTTCCCGGCGGGCGACTCCGCGGACGACCTCGTCGCCATGGCCGCAGACGGACTGCCGATCGTCGTCGTCAACACCGAGATCGACGCGCCCGGCATCGCAGTGGTCAGCGCCGACATCGTCGGCGGCGCGGAGCTCGCGGTCGAGCACCTGATCTCGCGCGGTCGTCGTCGGATCGCCCTCCTCATCGACGAACACGCACGGACGCTGCAGACGCCATCACGACGCGAGATCGGCTACCGCTCTGCGCTCGCCGCCAGCGGCGTCGCGTTCGATCCGCTGCTCGTCGTCGAGACCAACAACAGCCTCGAAGGCGGCCGACAGGGCGCACGGAAGATGCTCGCCGCCTCCCAGCCGCCTGACGCTGTCTTCGCCTACAACGACGTGTTGGCGCTCGGAGCGATGCAGGAGCTGCTGTCGAGCGGCGTACGGGTCCCGGACGACATCGCGATCGTCGGCTTCGACGACATCCTGATGTGCGAGGCAGTCACGCCTCGGCTCAGTTCGGTTCGGATCGATCGCGATCTGCTCGGCCACGGCGCGGTCGAGCAACTCCAAGCCTTGATCGAGCATCCCGAGCACCGAGTCGAACCGCGACGATTCCCGGTCGACCTGGTCGTACGCGATTCGTCCTGAGACCCTGGCCCGCCCGAGCGGCGAGCAGTAGGGTTCGGCGATGCGGCGGGCGGCCAGCATCCTGTTCCTGGTCACGGGCGCGTGGCTGTGGTTCGGTCCGTGGCAGGCGACGCTCACCGCCGCCGATCCCGCCCATGCCTCGGTCCAGGTGGCGTGTGCGTGGGCGCCGGTCGACCTGATGCTCTACGGCTCCGATCCGCTCGGGTCCGATGCGTGGTTCGGCGAAGGCTCCACGACGGTCGCTCCGGCGGCGAGCGACGCGTGCCGAACCAGTGCGTGGTGGCGCACGATCCTCGGCGTGCTCGCGCTCGGCATCGGGCTCGGGACCGCCACCAGGGGCCGGATGCAGGCGCACCTCGCCCGGTCGGGCGCAGCCGACCCGCCGGGCTTGCGCCCGCTCGGCACCTGATCAGTCGCGCACGGCGACGATCGCCTCGACCTCCACGGCGATGTCGAACGGCAACTCGGCCATCCCGACAGCTGATCGTGCGCCGCGCCCCTGCTCGCCGAACACCTCGACGAACAGCTCGGAGCAGCCGTCGATCACCGGCGGGGTCTGGTTGAACCCCGGAGCGCAGTTGACCATGCCGAGCACCTTGACGAGCCGGTCGACGCGATCGAGCGAGCCGAGCTCGCGTCGGAGCGAGGCGAGCAGCTGGAGCCCGACCAACCGGGCGGCGGCCTTCGCCTCGGCCAGGTCGAGATCGCGACCGACCTTGCCCACCACGAAGGTTCCGTCGGGACGCACCGGGCCCGCTCCCGACAGGTACACGAGGTGGCCCGTCCGCACCGCCGGCACGTAGGCGCCGCGCGGATCGGACGGCGTGGGCAGCTCGATACCGAGCTCGACGAGGCGGGATTCAGGGCTCATGACCCGACGGTAGCCGCCTCGATCCGGGCGGGCACCGACTTGTGCCACGGAGTGCCCGCCCACGGGTCGCGGTCCTCCGTTGCGGTCAGCTCGTTCGGTGCCACCCCGGTGCCCTCGCCGGCGGCGCCGTCGAGTCCGAACCCGTTCGGCAGCGACGCGTGGCCGGGCAGCATCGCGTCGTCGATCGCGACCGTGGCGACGGCCTCGCCGCGCCTGGTTCGGATGCGGGCAGCGGCACCGTCGACCAAGCCGAGCGCCAACGCATCGGCCGGGCTGAGGCGCAGCGCACCCTCGGCGTCGCGTTTGCGCCACGCCGGGTCGCGGATGATGGTGTTGGCGGTGAACGACCGGCGCTCGCCGGCCGACAGCAGGAACGGCCACTCCGGATCGTCGCCCGGTGGCTGCTCCTGATGCAGTGCCCGTAGCTCGTCGAGCAGCTCCGGGATCGCCGCGGTGACCCGGCCGTCTGCGGTGCCGATCCGGCGGATCGTCGCGTCGTGCTCGTCGTCGGTGAACACGACCCCAGACGGGCTGGTGAGGATCGCGTCGAACAGCCGCTCCCCCGCCTCCAACCCCTCGCCGAACCCGGCGCGGCGGACGCCGTCCGGGTTCGACTGGGCGCATCGGTGGGCGGCGCCCCACAGCACCGCGGCCGATGCGGCACCGTCGGGCAAGGTGGGGCCTAGGGCGCGGTAGAGCACGATCGGGGCGATCGAGCCGAGGGCCGGATCGGCGGCCGTGGCGGCGAAGAAGGCGGCGGCGAAGTCGGCGCGGCCACGCTCGGCGGCGGCGCGCAGCGGCGCGAGCTGGGCGTCGGTGAGCATGCCGGTCGCTTCGACCAGCCGAGCGTGGATCTCCGGCTCGGGCAAGGGCCCCTCGGGTGCATCGAGGACGGGCGGTCGTAGGTGGAAGACGTTGCGCGGGAACTCGAAGTTGAAGAACGTCGCCTCCCACTTCTCGTACTGGGTGGGAGCGGGGAGCACGTAGTCGGCGAGGCGTGCGGTCTCGGTCATCGCGACGTCGATCACCACCACCGTGTCGAGCGCGTCGATCGCCTCCCGCATCCGTTTCGAGTCGGCGAGCGAGTGGGCCGGGTTGCCGGACTCGACGATGAGGGCGCGGTAGCGGTCGGGGTGGTCGGTCAGGATCTCTTCGGGGATCACGTTGCACGGGATCAGCCCGGAGATGATGCGGGCCCCGACCACCGGGCTCACGGCTGGCCCTCGGGCACCTTCGCGGGGCGCTCGTGCGAGCGCGACGAGCGACGACGGCGAGTACTGCGCGCCCGGCTTGCCGAAGTTGCCGGTGAGCACCCAGACCAGCTTCTCGAGGTAGCTGACGAGCGTCGAGTGACGGTTCATCTGGACGCCGAGGTCCTCGAAGAACGCGACGCTCGACGCCGCCGCGATGCGACGCGCAGCCGCGCGCACCAGGGCCTCGTCGACCCCACTGATGCGGCACCACGCAGGGATCGGCACCGCCTCGAGCTCGGCGAGCACGGGCGCGAGGTCGCTGACGTGCTCGTCGGTCCACGCCCGATCGACCAGGTCCTCCTGCACGATCGTCGCGGCGAGCGCCGCGACCAACCAGGCGTCGCGGCCTGGACGCACCTGGAGGTGGAAGTCGGCGAGCTCGGCGGTCTCGGTGCGGCGCGGGTCGATCACGATCATCGACCGCGCCGGGTCGCGACTGATCTCCTTGAGCGTGGTGCGGGCGTGCGGGAAGCCGTGCGACTGCCACGGGTTCTTGCCGACGAACACGGCGACCTCGGCGTGCTCGATGTCGCCACGCACCATCGTCCCCAGCATGCGACCGTTGACCCAGAACTCTCCGGTCTTCTCCTGAGCGAGCGCGCTCGACCGGTACCGGCTGCCGAACGCGCGCAGCATCGAGGTGCTGTACGCACCGCCGAGATGGTTGCCCTGCCCGCCGCCGCCGTAATAGAGGATCGACGCACCGCCGTGGGCGTCGCGGACGGCCATCAGCCGCTCGGCCACCTCACGGATCGCGACGTCCCACCCGATCTGCTCGAACGTGCCGTCGGGGCGGCGGCGCAACGGGTGCAGGATCCGGTCGTTGCGGCCGTTCTGGTAGTGGTCGAGCCGGAGCGCCTTCTCGCAGGTGTAGCCGTGGGAACCCGGATGCGCCTTGTCGCCGCGGATGCGCTCGAACCGCCGACCGTCGTCGCCGCCGAGGCGGACCTCGATGCCGCAGTTGCACTCGCACAGGATGCACGCGGTGGGACGCCAGGAGTCGGGCTGGGTGGGTTGCGTCATGCAACCGACAGTAGATCGGTTCAGTTCCATCACGCAACCCTCGGCACTAGGGTGGCGCTCGTGACCCAGAGGACCGACACCTCGGCGTGGCCGTGCCCGATCGCGCAGGCTGTCGACGTGCTCGGCGACGGCTGGACGTTGCTGATCATCCGCGAGGCCTGCATGGGCGTGCGCCGCTTCGACGACTTCCAACGCTCGCTCGGCATCGGCCGCAACATCCTCACCCGCCGCCTCGACCAGCTCGTCGATCAGGAGTTGCTCGCACGCGTCCAGTACTCGGAGCACCCGCCCCGCTCGGAGTACCGACTCACACCCAAGGGCCGCGACGTCTACCCGATCCTCGCCGCCATGGCGGCCTGGAAGGAACGGTGGGACCCGTCGCCGGGCGGCCCGCTGCTCCTGCTCCACCACCAGGCGTGCGACCACGACATGCACGCCGAGGTGGTGTGCAGCGAATGCGCCGAACCGCTCGACGTCCGCCAGGTGCGGGCCCGACCGGGGCGCTAGCCGCGCAGCGCGGCGAGCACGGCGCCCGAGTGCTCGAGCGTCTCGCGCAGCCCGGCGTACATCGACTCGCGGCGCGGGGCCGCAAGGTTCATGCTGGCCCCGTCGAAGCCGAGCGCGAGCACGTCGCGTGTGAGCTCGACGCACTCGTCCGGGGTGCCGGCGATCGCGTAGCGGCGCACCAGGTCGTCGTCGATCAGGGTGTCGATCTCAGGGTCGTCGACTCGGTCGTGATCGAAGTACCACCCGGTCGACCTGGCGAGCGCCGCCTCGACGTCGGCCATCCACCGACCACCGTTGCGTTCCATCAGGTCCGGCGATCGGATGATCGCCGCGTAGTGCGCTGCGTACCGCTTCATGCTCCGCCGTGCGAGGTCGCCGTCGTCGGAGATGCACAGCGTGAGTCGCGGTGCGACGTCGATCGTGGTTGCGTCGCGCCCGACTCGGGCCGCACCCTCGGCGAGCCATGTCCGGTACTGCTCGGCGATCGTCGGCGTGATGTTGCGGGCGCCGACCAGCGCGATGTCGGCGAGCTCACCGGCGAGCCGCATCACCTGCGGGCTGCGCGTGCCGATCGAGATCGGGACCGACTGCACCGGCCCCACCATCCGGGCCGCTTCGACGGTGATCGTCTCGCCGTGCAGCGTGACCTCCTCGCCGCGCATGAGGCCGGTGATCGCGCTGATCGCCTCGCGCAACGTGGTGACCGGTCGTGGCGACGTCACACCCACCTGCTCGAGGCCGGCGCCGACACCGATGCCGAGGAACATCCTCCCCTGCGATGCGTCCTGCAACGTCGCCATCAGGCCGGCGAGCACCGCCGGGTGGCGCGAGTACGGGTTGGTCACCATCGGACCGAGCATGATCCGCTCGGTGCGCTGGCTGATCAGGGCCATCAGCACATAGCAGTCGTGCCAGAAGATCACGTCGGAGATGCCGAGACGGTCGAAACCTGCATCCTCGGCGATGCACGCGAGATCGACCACCTCGCGCGTCGACATACCGGGCGTGATCTCCGCTTCGAAAACAATGGCCATCGTCGCCAGCATGCACCACCCGCGGAGGCGACGCGCGACTCAGGGCCTGTAGTGCCGGATCGGACCGCGCGTCGCCTCGTTGGTGGTGATGTAGGAGCTGTCGTTACCGAGGAACGCGACCGCCTCGCCGAAGCTCTCGTCGCGGTCGAGGTCGGCGTTGCACGGCTCCCGCGACAGGGTGGTCGCCATCGATTCGCCCGGCACGATCGGCCAGATCGCTGCGGCCTTGTAGCCGCGCACGATGAGAGCGCGACCATCGGGGCGGATGTCGGCACCCGAGCGGTCGAAGCGGTCGGTGCGGCCCAACGTGCCGGCAGGGATCTGCTGCATCGTGGTGACGCCACTCGTCGACTGCGGGTACGGGATCGCGTAGATCTCGGTGTCGTTCCCGGTCCGGTCGATCTTGTCCTTGGTGATCACGTAGATCGTGCCGTCGGCACCGACCGCCATCGCCTCTGCGTTGCGAGCCCCTCGGGGATAGCGGGCGACGATGCCCTCGGCGCCGCCGATCGTCGCCGTTGCGCCGCCGGTGACGGCGGGCTCGGGCGCACGCCAGATCGTGATCGTGTCGCGCGATCGGCCGTTGTCACCGATGTCACCCATGTACAGGTAGTGCACGCCGGGCGACGGACCCGGTCCGACCGCCATGTCCTCCCAGTCGCGAGCGGTCGCTCCCGCCAGCCGGAAGGTCTGCCGGAACGCTCCCTCGAGGCTCATCGCGTGCACCTCGGGCGCGGCGCCCGAGTCCTCGTGGACCCACAGCACCGAGCGATCAGTCCGACCGCGTGCCATGCCGCTGATCTCGGTGAGCGACGCATTGGTCACGTTCCCCACGATCCTCGGGGTGAAGCTCGCACAGACGAACGGATCGCTGCTCGGATCGTTGGGGTCGGGTGCGGGCCCGGTCCGCCGGGTGTCCATGATCCGGACGGGCGTGAGCCCGCGGAACCCTCCGGACGTCGGGAACCAGCCCAACACGTCGACGACGACGTGCGCTGATCCGGCGGCGTTGAAGATCGACACCTCGCCATCGGTGCCGGGCTGGACCAGCACCATGTTCGGCACGGTCTGCCCGGGCCGCATGTTCAGGTTGGAGGCGTCGGGCCGAGTGCGGCCGTTCGGCCAGACGGTGAGGAACGAGTTCCCCGTCGGCTCGGCGACGGCCACGTTCAGTGCCACGGCCCCGACACCCGACGCCGGCACACCGCCGCGCCCGACGACATCGAGTTGGCGCGTGCCTGCGCCCGGCAGACTGCCGGCTCCACTCGCCCGGCCGTCGATGGTCGGCTGGCCGGGGCGCGTGTCCATCAGGCGGGCGGGGGTGAGCCCGGTGAACGTGTCGGCACCGTCGAACCACCCCTGGACGTCGACGATCAGATCGGTGTCACCGGCAAGGTTGAACAGCGACACCGCACCACCGGCGCCGAGGGGCACCATCACGAGGTTCGACACCGTCTCGGCGACATCGACGTTGAGGTTGGCCGCCGTCGGACGATCCCGCCCGGCGGGCCACACCACCACGAACGACGGTCGCGTCGATCGTGTGGCGGTGACGTTGAGCACCACTGCGTCGGCCTGAGCCGGCACGGTGGCGCGGCCGGCGATCACCAGGTCGCGGGTGCCGGCGGTACCGAGTGCGCCGGTGCCGGCGTCACGCCCGTCGACCGTACGACCGCCCGGCCGGGTGTCGATCACGCGGGCGGGATTGATCGCCGTGTACGCATCGCCGGCCGGGAACCATCCGAGGACGTCGACGACGACCTCGACGCTGCCGAACTGGTTGTAGATCGACACGGTCCCATCGGCGCCGATCTTGCTGATCACCATGTTGGGCACGGTCTGCCCGGGGAGCACGTTGAGATTCGAGGCGTCCGGACGGGGCGTGCCGGTCGGGAACGCTGTCAGGAACGTCGGTGCGCTGGCGCGGGTGGCGGTGATGTTGAGGGCGACGGCGCCGGCGCCGCTGGCCGGCACCCCGCCACGACCCGTGACGTCGAGTTCGACCGTTGCGCCCGGTCCGATCGGCCCGGCACCGGAGAACTCGCCGTCGATCGTGTCGCCGTCGGCGACCGCGGTCCCGGCCCCGACGAACGGCAACGCGAGCCATCCCGCCAGGAGGGCAACGGTCGCGAGCAGGGCGAGCGGACGCGGTGGTCGCGAGCCGGTGTGGAGCTGTCGCATCCCGTCAACCGTAACGCAATCGCAACACAACACTGTCGCGGTGACGCCGATCCCGTCCGACCGGGTGACGCGCGCGAGCCGCTCCGACGGATCACGGCCGCCGGATGCGTGAGCCCGGGCGGCGGGGGGCGTCGCTGAAACTGCGCCCGTCGTAGTAGGTGGGGCCGGTGTCGGGTCGTCCGCGCCGACTGGTCCAACGCCACGTGAGCGAGATCCGGGGCTCGGCGACGCCGGGAGCTGCCGGCACGCCGTGCAGCCACTGCCGCTGACATGCGCCACCCATCACGAGCAGGTCCCCCTCCCCCGGGGTGAGCACGACGTCGTCGGGGTGCTCACCCGCCGGCACCCGTTCGATCGGACGCTCGTTGCGCGGCCGGAACACGAACGGGCGGCGGGCACCGAGCACGACGATCGCGATCAGCGTCTCGTCGAGCCACCGCATCTCGCGGTCGCTGTGCAGGCCTTGGAAGTCGCTCCCGTTGCGATAGAGCAGCGCCGTCACGCCGTCGAAACGCACCCGGTAACGCGACTGCAGGTGGAGCTCGGTCTGCCGGGTGACGGGGTGCGAGTCGGCGCGCATGCCTGCGCCGAGCCGTTGCTCCGGGACGTACCGGTCGTACCGCAGCACCTCGGTCTGCTCCCACCGCATTGTCGTGTGGATCTCGTCGACGGCCGCCGCCGCGTCGCGCACGAAACCGGTCACGTGTTCGACCCACGACGCGTCGGGTAGCTCGATGCGTCGCACCTCGGCCGTCCGGTCGATACGCAACTCGTCGCCGCGCTCCTCCACGAGACGTGTCTATCCGACGCGGCGCCTCTGATCCCCGATCCGTCGACACAGATCCGAGCGGTTGCACCTGGCGGACGGGTCCGACCGGTCACCGACCCCCTCGACGCACCGAACGCCGCGCACTCTGTCACGTACCCCGACCGAGTGCGATGCGTGTGCACACCATGGCGTGACACGGGGCCCGCCGTCGCCTACGCTCGCTCAGCGTGCGCATTTTGCGCGCAATGCCACTTTCCGTAGTAACGATCGCGCCTAGGGTGTCATGACACGATTCGCTCAGCCTCCCCGCCTCTCCGTCCGAAGCATGGCCACGATGGCGGTTGCTGCGCTGCTGCTCGCCGGCGGTGCGGTCGCGAGCCAGACCGCGCACGCGGCGGTGATCGACGGCGCCGTCACCGAGATCACCGTGACGCCGACCAATCCTCGGCCGAGCGACACGATCCGAACCACGATCGACTGGTGTGTGCCCGACGGTACGCAGGCAGGCGACACCTTCACGATCGTGATGCCCGAGCAACTGGGCGGGTTCCCACCGGGCTTCCCGCTCACCGACCCGTCGGGCCAGTTGGTGGCGACTGCGACCATCGGCGGCAACCCGGTGACCGCGACGTTCACCATGACCGACTACGCCGAGACACGAATCGGCGTGTGCGGCGACGCGTTCTTCGAGTCGCGCCTCACGGCCAGCAACGTCGCCAACACCACCCAGACGCTCGTCTACGTCGTCAACGGGACGACGAGGTTCGAACGGGTCATCGAGGTCTCGGGCGCCGGCGGGCCGAGGCGCGGCCAGGGCGTCAAGCGCGGCGAGTTCGCCGACCCCAGCGATCAGTGCCGTACGGACACCACGAACTGCCTCGAATGGGTGCTGACGTCGCGGGTCGGGCCGTACGACACCGTCAGCTTCGTCGACGTCGCCGCCGACGGCCTGTCGTTCAGCTGTGACAGCTTGAGCCTGCTCTACTGGACGGTCAACCCGGACGGCACCCGCGGCTCGTCGTCGTCGCCGGGCGCCGTCGGCGCCACCGCCACGATCGACTGCACGTCGGCGCGGGTATCGGTCGAGACCGGCCCGGTGCCGGCCGACATGCTCGTGCGGCTGCGGATCCCCTCGACCCCCGACGAGCCGACACCGGCCGGCGGTCGCGTGTATCCCAACGACGCCTCGATTGGTCACAGCGGTCCGGGCGGCACCACGACCGACGAGGTGAGCGTGGAGGCCCGCTCCGCGTTGGCCGGCGGATCGGCGGTCGGGATCGGGATCGACATCGAGAAGTACGACACCGACGGCAACGACGCCGACACCGCCGGCGATGCCGTGACCCTGCCCACGGGTGAGACCGACCTGGTGTTCACGATCACCAACACGAGCTCCGGTGCCCTGATCGACGTGGTGGTCACCGACGTCGTCACCGTCGGCGCCGCCACCGTGTCGGGCCTGACGTGCGATTTCTCGACGGCGGGCGAGGGTGCCCCCACCAGCGGCACCACGTGGGACGGTCCGTTCCCGCCAGGCGCCGAGTTCGACTGCACGGCCACGCTCACCGGCGTCGAGCCGGGCGCCGCGCACGCCAACGTGGCATCGGTCACCGGTGTCGGAGCTGCATCGGGTCTCGTGGTCTCCGACGACGACCCGTACCACGCGACCCGTTCGTCGACGGCGGTCGTGCCCCCGACCACGACCACGACAACCGCGACCACCACGACCACCACGACCACCGCGACCGCGACCACGACGACCACCACGACGCCCGGCAGCACCACATCGACGACGGTGTCGCAGTTCGCCGTCCCCACCACGACCACCGCCATCCGCACGTCGCTGCCCGTCACCGGGTCGACGCCGTCGACCCTGGCCGGGATCGCGCTCGCGCTGCTCGCCGTCGGGGCCGTGCTGACCGGTGTCGTCGCCCGTCGCCGACCGGCCGACCACCGCTGACGCACCGACCGAACGGTTGTCGAGGGGGCGGATCAGGTCTCAGCCGACGTCGTCAACCGGGCTCGCCACGAAGACGTGGGCGAAGTCGCCTGATGCGAGCCGCACGGAACGATCCTGCGCCAGACCGGCCGCTGCCGCGAGGCGGGTGAACTCACCTGTACCGCGCTCGTGCCCACCGCCGGTGAGCGCCGCCATCAGCACGTCGGCCGCCACTGCGATGTCGGGCAGGGGCACGACCGGGCGATCGTTGTCGACCACGATCACGCGTGCGCGCCCACCGGCCGCCTCGGCGACACGCTCCAGGATCCGGATCGCGTCCACGTCGCCCCAATCGTGGAGCGCCCAGATACTGGCTGGGCGCTAGAGGCGACCGGTGTTCTTGTGCGCACGTCGCGGACGGCGCTTCCCGTCGGTGCAACCGATACTGCTCGCATCAATTGAATGCGGTGTGTCGATTTCGGGCCCTTCGGCACTAACGCACACGTGCGTTCTCGCTCTGCACTCGAAGTAGCCGCTGGGAACGGCGGTGGTCGCCACACCACCACCGCATCCAGCCGAAGCCGGAAGGAGGCTGCCGTGGCCACGACGAGACGATGGAAGATGCTCGGCGGAGTCGCAGTTCTGATCCTGCTTGTATCCGCAGACCGCGCCGGCGCCCAAAGCGCGTCGGGGACCGTCACGATTGACGAAGAAGCCCAACTCGTCAAAGCCGTCGATGGCACATCGACGCTCACTGCGGTCCTCACCGTCAGCGGGGTTCCCGGACCAACTGTTGTCTCGATCGACGTCGCCGATCATGACGAGGGCACGTGCGTTCCGTACTCGTTGCCGGTTGTCAGAACGGGCGTCTCGACGAAGGTGAGCATCAAGCTGCCCGTGACGTGCGAAGTGTCCGACGCACAAACCCTCGAGTTCACGACCTACCCGCTCGGAAGCGTCGTCAGCACACCGTCGGGCACCACGATCGTGGCCGAAACGACAACGGAAGATCCGTCACCGGCGTACGTCAAGCTCCTGTGGGGCTTCGGTATCGGTGCAACGCTGGCAATCGCGTTCACGTTGATCGCGTGGTGGCTCGGACCGGATGGCAAGGGTAAGGGGACGAGCTGGAAACTGCCGGATTCCAGCTGGGGGAAGGGCATGTTCAACCCGCTCCCCGGCCTCGACACCAAGTGGTCGTGGAGTGACAGCCAACTGTCAAACATGACCGTTGCTGCCGGCGTGTTCACCGGTCTGCTTGGATCCACGGGCGTTCTCGAGAAGATCCTCGGCGACAACGGCGACGGCCCGGTAGCAGTCGTTGTCGTCGCCGCTGCGCTGAGCACAGCCCTCGTTGCTGCGGCACCATTGATCCTGGGGATCGCACGCAAGGAAGAAGACACCTACGTGTCAAGCGACGCGCCGAACAACTACATCGTCATCGGAGTGTTGGCCGCAACTGCGATGGTGGGCGCTGCGAGCCTCGGCTCCATTCTCACCATCGCGCTCACCATGTGGGACGGGAGTGGCATCGATCGCGGCTGGATCGGTGTCGGCGCTGGCGCCGCTGCACTCCTCGTGATAGCGCACGGGTCGACATCGATGCGTCGCACCATCAAGATCGGCCTGCTCGTCCCCAAGCCGGCACCGGAGTCTCCACGCAGGACAGGGGGTTCGGATACTCCACCGCAGCCCGAGAGCCCGGGCGACGCCGACGTCGAAGCCCGCAGCGCCAAGCAGATGCGTGACGACTACAAGGCCTCCGCGATGCCGTGATGCGGCCGGCGGCGACCAAGCCGTGTGGTGCCCTCAGACGGCGAGTCAAGGACGAGTCCGACCAACCGTGCGTTGGGTGGTTCTCCCGGTGACACGGCGGTCTCGCCTGACTCCGGGCGGTACAACAGGGTCGATAGCTTGGCGGCAGTGGCGACGACTGTTGGCATGCCCGTTCGTGGAACGCGACGTCCGTGCCCGTGCGGTGGCGAGCTGCTCGTGTGTCACGGCCCGGTTCGCGGCCCGTACTGGCGTCATCGAGGCTCAAGCATCTGCGCGCTGGCCCCGAAGCCGATGACTGCGTGGCATCGCCGGTGGCAGGAGTTGTGCGTACGTCGGGCGGGCTGGCTGACCGAGGCACTCGTCGAAGCGGCCGGCGAGCTGCACATCGCCGACGCAGTGTCGGCGGGTGGCCTGATACTCGAGTTCCAGCACTCCCGGATCACGGCCGACGAGGTACTCGCCCGGAACACGGCGCATCATCCGTTGAGTTGGGTGCTCGACGCCACCGACGCGTCACGCTACGGAGCCATCGGGAACGTCGGCGACCGGTTCGCATGGATGTCGCCTCCGAACTGGTTGCCCGAGCTCGTCACCGTGTCGAAGTGGGTGCTCATCGATCTCGGCGACCGCGTCGTACGCATCAGAGAACCGAGATGGCACGGAGCGGCGTGCAGCTTCTCGACGACGACGGTGACATGTCAGGCGGTCGGCGATTCCGGCGACGAGTATCGGGATCGACTGCTTGCGGTTGTCGATCTGCTTCAGAACGAGTGGGATCGGGCCGAGTTTCTCGACTGGGTGCTCAGCGATCTCGACGAACACACCACGTATCTCGCCGACCGAGGTACCACACCGGGCCATGCGCTCGTGTGGTTGAACGGCGCGGGCACACTCACCGACCTGATCGATGTGCATCGCACTGCAAACACCGTCGGCTGGATGCTCCCATCAAACGTGTTCGACACCGACCACGGCTCGTGGCTGGAGAAGCTTGCGAATTGCGAGGGTGACTACTACACGGTGGAACGCTGGTTTGACCACGCCTACGCACGCAAACGGATCGACGACGCAGGTGTCCCTGCGGGGCCTGCCGCTGAATGGTGCAACTCGAACCGAGACCCGGACATGCTCATCGAAGTCCATCGACGACTGACCGCGATCGGTTCAGGGCTCGACGTTGTCTGGAACCAACACAAGGCGCACCTGGACACGGCGTGGAAGGACCTGAAAGAGGCCGACTCCGAGGCCAGAAAACGACACCTCGACCAAGCCGACCGCGCCCGATCGATCGACGACTGGGCGAAATTCTGGTGCTCGCGACTGCCATACCGATGAACGCCAGTCGCCTCCGGCAAAGCAAGTGGCGGTTCGCCCTTGACGAGAGCAACAGTGCTGTCTGGCCAACGGCAGCTTCGACAGGAGGCATCACGCCCCCTCGACGGTCCCGACGAACTGCACACCGACCACGTTCAGCCGTGTGGGCAGCACCGGCATCTGGGCGACGTCCAGAGCATCCGATGGGCGATACTCGTGAGGTGTCAGCGTGATCGTGACCTCCTCGGCGGTGCTGTACACATTGCCGTTGTACGGGTCGATCCAGCGGCCAGTCGAGACGAGGCACCCGAACGGGACGGTCAACCTTCACAAACTGGAAGGCGCTGGCCTCGCAACGGTCGAGGACAAAGCGCTCTGCCTCACCTCGCGCGCCCGGATGGCACTCGAAGGGTGATGGTGGGAGAGCTCGCGCCCTCCCACCATCAGCAACTACTTCGTCTTGCCCGAACCGTTCTTGGTCGGGTCGACGAGCAGGAAGCTCTGGTTCGGCTTCGGCGTCGGGGGCATGGGCTTGCCCTGGATCGCCGTCACTTCGCCGTGGCTCCCGCCCTTCGGGCCGACGACGAGATACTGCCCGGAGGCAGGCGCCGCCTGCCCGGGCTTGATGGGTCCGTTCGACTTGGCCATTGGTCATCACCTCGCTTCCCGAGCTGGGTGCCGGCGGCCACAACGAGTACTGTTCGTCTCGTCGCTGTTCGCAAGACCTCGACACCAGCCCCCGGTGAGATGTCCGTCTCCCGGGGGCCTTTCGCGCTCTGAGTTCTGTTGGAAGAGAAAGGGGGAGGCACTTGGCCTCCCCCTCGCTCGGTTGTTCGACTACTGAAGGTGCGTGTCACCGCACCGAAGTTCGGATGTCACTCCACTGAAATCTCGGCGTCACTCCCGCTGAAATCTCGGAGTCACTTCACATCAGCTGCAGCCGCTGGTGTTGCCGCAGCTGGGGCAGGCGTGGCAGCTGCCGGCGCGGACCATGTGGATGCCGCACTGCATGCACATCGGCGCGTCGATCGGCTTGATCACGCCGCGGGCCGGGGTGTTGTCCTCAACCGTGGGGGCGAGGGCGCCGCTCTCCATCGCCTCGATCAGCTCGGCGGCCGACGGGAGGCTCTTCGGGTCGGCGACCATCTCCGAACCCATCGAGGTCTCGATCACCGACTCGTCGATGCCCGGCAGGGTGGGCTGGGTGCGCTCGGCGGTGGTCAAGATGTTGAGCTCGGCGCGCTCCTCGTAGGTCATGTAGTCGATCGCGAGGCGGCGGAACAGGTAGTCCATGATCGAGCTCGCGAACCGCAGGTCGGGGTCGTCGGTCATGCCGGCCGGCTCGAACTTCGAGTTCACGAAGGCCTCGACGTAGGAGCGCAGTGGCACGCCGTACTGCAGGCCGTAGCTGATCGACTTGGCGAAGGCGTCCATGATCCCCGCCATCGTCGAGCCCTGCTTCGAGACGGTCAGGAAGATCTCGCCCGGCTGACCGTTCTCGTACTCGCCGACCGTGGCGAAGCCCTTGCTGTCGGCCACCCGGAACTCGAACGTGCGCGCCGTGCGCGCCCTGGGAAGCTTCTTGCGGACCGGCCGAGGCACGACCTTCTCGATGATCTTCTCGACCACCTGGGTCGCCAGTTCGGCCGCCGGCGTGTCGCCCGAGGCGTCGTCCTTCTTGGCGGTCGACAGGGGCTGGCCGACCTTGCAGTTGTCGCGGTAGATCGCGACGGCCTTGAGGCCGAGCTGCCACGACAGCAGGTGGAGCGCCTCGACGTCTTCGACGCTGGCCTCCTCCGGCATGTTGACGGTCTTGGAGATCGCGCCCGACAGGAACGGCTGCACCGCACCCATCATCCGCACGTGACCCTCGTAGTGGATCGTGTTGTCGCCCATCGAGCAGGCGAACACCGGCACGTGCGCTGCTGCGAGGTGCGGTGCGCCGAGGATCGACTTGTTCTCGTCGATGTAGGCGATGATGTCGTCGACCTGCTGGGCGTCGTAGCCGAGACGGCGCAGTGCACGCGGGATCGTCTGGTTGACGATCGTCATCGTGCCGCCACCGACCAGCTTCTTCATCTTGACGAGGCCGAGGTCGGGCTCGATGCCGGTGGTGTCGCAGTCCATCATCAGGCCGATCGTGCCGGTGGGCGCGAGGACCGATGCCTGGCTGTTGCGGACGCCGAACTCCTGGCCGTCACGGACCGCGGACTCCCAGGCGACCTGCCCGGCCGACACGAGGTCGGCGGGCACCACCTCGGTGCCGTCGATCTCGTAGCTGGCGTCACGGTGCATGCGCAGGACGCGCAGCATGTGCTCCTCGTTGGCGGTGAAGCCCTCGAACGCACCGAGGCGCGACGCGGTGCGGGCACTCGTGGCGTAGGCGTGGCCGGTCATCAGCGAGGTGAGCGATGCGGCCCACGCCCGACCCTCGGGCGAGTCGTAGGCGTAGCCGAGCGCCATCAGCAGGGCGCCGAGGTTGGCGTAGCCGAGGCCGAGCTGGCGGAACTTGCGGCTCGTGTCGCCGATCGGCTCGGTCGGGTAGTCGGCGCGGCCGACGAGGATCTCCTGGGCGGTGAACACGACCTCGATCGTGTGCATGTACGCATCGACGTCGAACTGGCCCTCGGCGTCGTCGGCGTTCTGATCGAGGTACTTCAGGAGGTTGATCGACGCGAGGTTGCACGCCGAGTTGTCGAGGTGCATGTACTCCGAGCACGGGTTCGAGCCGTTGATCCGACCGGTGGCGTGCGCGGTGTGCCACTTGTTGATCGTGGTGTCGAACTGGAGGCCCGGATCGGCGCACTCCCACGACGCCTGGGCGATGTCGCGCCACAGGTCACGGGCCCGGATCGTGCGGAGCACTTCCCCGGTGGTGACGGCCTTGAGGACCCAGT
>JALHOG010000051.1 GCA_022843125.1 Ilumatobacteraceae bacterium | reverse complement strand
GCGACGATGAGGAAGTAGCCGGGATACTTCATCTTCTCGATGACGTTGAGCTCGACGGTGTAGTGGGCGGCGTCGTAGCGGTGGTCGCCGAACTCGACGATGCGGCCCGAGTCGTCCTGCATCACCCGTCGCATCGTCACCAGCGGTGCCCCCACGTCGACCTGCAACACCTGAGCGTCGACAGCGGTCGCGGCAACCGCCCCGAGGCGCTGGACTGCCGAGTGCGGCCTGACGCCACGTTCGCGTAGCAGCGAGTAGAGGCCGCGCCGCTCCAGTTCTGACGCAGTGATGGTGTCGGCGACGGCGATCAGCAGCCAGTTGCGCATGTACGCGAGCGGCTGTGACCCGACGGCGCGAACGCGCTCGATGTGAATCAGCTCTGCGCCTTCTTCGACCGCCAGGTCGTCCGCGAGCTGCTCGTCGGCAACGGTTCGCTCGAGCGTGATCACCGTGGTGATCGGCTCGCGGCCGATCGCCGCGAGATCGTCGAAGAGGCTGGAGAGCTTGAACGGCCGTCGCACCTGATCGTTGACCACCTGCGTGCCGACGCCCCGGCGCCGCACGAGCATGCCGGCGTCGACGAGATCCTGGATCGCACGGCGCACCGTCGGGCGCGACACCTGCCACCGATCGGCGAGATCGAGCTCGTTGTCGAGGAACGACCCCTTCGGCAACTGACCGGTCTCGATCGCGGCCACGAGCTGACGAGACAGCTGGTGGTAGAGCGGGATTGGGCTGACCCGGTTGAGGACGATGTCGAGCTCGGTCACAGCCTCGTCAGTATGTCACGACAACCGGGTTGACCTGGCCCGACCGCCGCCGCAGAGGCCGCGAGCTACCCGGTCAACCCGGCCAGCATGTCCTGGAGGGACTGGAGTCCGGCCGCGAGCGAGTCGGTCAGCTCGGCCAACTCGGTGTCGCGAACGTTGATCGCGATCGGGACGTCGAGTTGAACCGGGAACTCGTCCTGGATCGGCACGCGCTCGTTGATCGGGATGTCGACCACCAGATCGATCGGCACGTCGACGTCCACGGGAACGTTGACGTCGAGCGGAATCTCGCCGAGCGGGGTGTCGATGCGGATCGTCGTATCGAAGCTCTGCTGGATCGGGATCGTCGTCTTGATCGGCACCTCCACGGTGCGCTGGATCACGACCTCGGTGTCGATCGGGATCACCTCGTCGATGTTGACGTCGAACGAGATCGTCGAGTCGCCGAAGGTGCGCAGACCTGCGATCGCCTCCTCGACCCCGGCCGAGATCTGCGGTTCGAGCGCGACGAGCTGCTCCTGGAATCCTTGGATCTGCGAGGCGTAGAGAGCGGCTCCTGCCTCGACCCGCTCCAGGTCGGCACGGGCCGACTCGAGCTCGGTCCGAGCGGCGCTGGCGTCGTCCTGAGCATCGGCGACGCGGCCGAACAGCACGAAGATCGTGACGAAGGCGCCGGCCAGGAGGAGGCCGAGCAAGCCGATCATGATGTTGAGGCGCTGCTGCAGCGCGCCGAATCGATCGAGCACCGCTGCGTCGACCGGGACCGCCTCGGCGGCGGTGTCGGGCTCGAGTGGTTCGAGCTGAGGATCGTGTGCGTGAACCATGGTGGTGTCTCCCGTCGTGCGGCTGACGCGCCGCATGGCGAACGTGGCGAGCAGGCCTGCGCCGACCACCACCGCGGCAGCGGTGAAGGTCTCGGCGATGGCCTGTGCGGTGAGGGTCTCCTGCGCCTCGAGCAGCGCAGATTCGAATCCGGGGTCGGTGAGCGGCGGCAGGTCGATCGTCGACCGCAGTGCGTTGAAGCGGGCCAGCCCCCATGCGGTGAGCGCGGACAGCCCGACCGACAGGCCGAGCAGGCGGACGACCATCACGACGCCGGCCGCGGCGCCGCGCTGGTCGGCCGGAGCGTGATCGACGACGGCGCTCGTGGTCGGCGCGACGGTGAGCCCGAAACCGGCGCCGAGCAGGCCGAGCTGGAGCGCGAAGAGCGGGTACGAGGTGTCGGCGGTCCACGTGGTGCCCATCCAGGCGTACGCCGCGGCCGACAGAGCGACACCGACGAGCACGGGTGGCTTGGCCCACGCCCGCTCGGTCCAGCGCCCGCCCACGTAGGAGGCCGCCGCCATCGCCGCAGTGAGCGCCGACAGCACCCAACCCGACATGACGGCAGCCCGTTCGAGGTCGACCTCGACCGAGTTGATGAACAGCGGCACGTCGACCATCGCGATCACGAGTCCGGCGCCGACCACGAAGTTCACGATCAGCGCGACCACGACCGTCCGGCCACGGAACAGCCGCGCGTCGACGAGCGGGTGGGCGCTGCGGCGCTGCTGCCACACGAGCGCGACGGCGGCAATCGCAGCGACGGGGTACAGCCAGCGCAGGTCGGCGCCGCCGCCACCGGTGAGCTCGTCGAGCCCGTTGACACTCTGGATCTCCGCCGAGCCGAGTAGCGCCAGATTGAGCGTCACCAGGGTGACCGTGAGCAGCCCGGCGCCGATCCAGTCGATGCGCGCTCCGTGCGCGGGGCGGTCCTGCCCGGACAGCGCCCACCACGAGGTCGCCAGTCCGGCGATCGCGAGCGGGATGTTCAGCCAGAACTGCCACTCCCACGACAGGAAGCGGACGAGCATCGCACCGTAGAGCGGACCCCAGACCCAACCCAGCGTCTCGATCGCTCCGAGCGTGCCGAGGGCGCGGGCGCGCTTGCCTTCGGGGTAGACGTCGCCGACGACGGCAAGGGCGACCGGCACCATCGCACCGCCACCGATGGCGGTGAGGATGCGGCCGAGGATGAACCAGCCGAACGGCTCGTCGAACGTGACCGACATCGGGATCACGATCGACCCGACGAGGAAGGTGAGGTACGCGGCGATGAAGGTTCGTCGCCGGCCGATCACGTCACTGATCCGCCCGGCGATCGGCATGATCGCGACGAACGCGATGAGGTAGGCGTTGACGACCCACGCTGCGTCGTCGAGGCCGTCGGGCAGCACGAGCCCGAGGTCGCCGATGATCGGCCGCAGCATCGTGGAGACGACGGTCAGGTCGTCGGCCGCGACGAAGACGCTGAACCCGACGACGGCGAGGATCGCAGCGGGCGACGGGCGCCTCCCGTTCGCGACGGGTGAGGTGGTGACAGCAGGCTCGCTCATCGTCAGCCCGTCACTGCCGTGTCGGTCGGGGTGGCGGTCCGCACGTTGCTCGGCGGCTCGATGGCGAACGTCTCGCCGTACCGCGTGAGCTCGAGCATCCACTGGGCGCGCTCACCGTCGATCGTGGTCTCGAACTCGGCGGCGGTGACGAGCGAGGTCGTCGGGTGGATCCAGAGGTCGACGTCGACCTCCTGGTCGCGGACGAGCCCGACCGTGATGTTGCTGATCTGATCCGCCGGCGCTGTGCCGCGGACGTGATAGCGGTCGCCACCGCGATCGGCGATGCCGACCATCGTGACGTCGGTGAGCGCCGCGAGGAGTGGTCGCCAACCACCTTCCGGATCGAAGAAGCGCGACGGGTCGATGTCGTACCCGGTCGGGAGCGTTTCGAAGTCGCCCGTGACCGGGTTCGAGATCCAGACCTCCTCGCCGATCGCGACCGCGCCGAGCCGCGTTGCGAGGTTGTCGTTGACCGTGACGCTGAGTTCGGCCTGGGCTCGGGTGGGCACGGTGAACTGTCCGCGCAGCCCGTCGAGCGCGATCCGTTCGAACTCGTCGATGAAGACCGGTGCACCGTTGCGGTCGAGCCGGAACTCGACGCTCGTCACCGTGCCCATCGCGTCGGCCGCTGATGCGATGACGTCGACGGCGGCCGCCGAGGGGTCGGCAACGGCGCCGTCGTCACCGTCGATCGCCTCTGAGCCTGCGCCTGATCCGCCTGCTGTGGCCCCGCTGCCGACGCCGAGCGCGCCGGCGATGGCGATGGCGAACGCAGCGACTGCAACGACGAGCGCAGCGATCGCGAACGTGGCGGTGGCATCCCTGGGTGGTCGGTTCATGTGGCGGCTCCCGTCCGTGCTCAGTGTGAGCTCGGAACAGAGGTGCAACCTGAACCCACCCGGGTGCATTCCCGTCGCCACGCCACATGATGGTGCGAGCGATCATGGGCCATCGACCCATGATCGCTCACACCGCCCGCCGGGCGCGTCCGCCGATCGCGCCCGCCGTCAGGTTCCCGCCGTCAGGTGACCGTGATCGTGCCCGTCATCGACGGGTGGAACGCACAGAAGTAGGTGTAGGTGCCGGGCGTGTCGAGGGTGATCTGGAACGCGTCCTCAGGGTTGAGCGATCCCGAGTCGAATGAGCCGTCCTCTGCGGTGAACGTGTGCGGGGCCGTGTCGTTGTTGATCACCGTGAGCACGGTGCCTGCGGGCACCTCGGTCACGCCGGAGAACGCGAAGCCATCGATCGTGATCGTGGCGCTGGCTGCCGGAGCGGTGGTGGCGACGCCACCGGCGCCACCGGCGCTACCGGCGTCACCGTTGTCGTCACCGCCACACGCGGCGAGCGACATGGCGGTCATCGCAGCGAGTGCGAACGTGGTGCGGAGGAAGGAGCGGTGTGTTGTCACGCCCCCCTGTTCGTCGCCGCGGCGGATTCGGTTCGCGAACACTCGCGAACATTCGCGATGCTTCGTGCGGGCTCAGCGAGCCATGCCGTAGAACTCGTCGTTCGGGCGCATCCCGGTGACGTTCGCGTACCGGTTCGAGAGGGCGAACAGGGCGGTGATCGCACCGATGTCCCAGATCTCGTCGTCGGTGAACCCGCGGTCGCGCATCGCTCGGATGTCGTCGTCGGTGATCGCCGCCGAGTCGCCCGCGACGCGCAGTGCGAACTCGACGATCGCCCGCTCGCGATCGGTCAGGTCGGCCTTCGCCGGATTGGTCGCCAGCTGGTCGGCGATCAGCGGGTTCTTGGTGCGGATCCGCAGGATCGCACCGTGCGCGACGACGCAGTAGAGGCAGTGGTTGGTCGCCGAGGTGGCGACGACGATCATCTCGCGTTCGGCCTTCGACAGGCCGTCGCTCTTGTCCATCAACGCGTTGTGGAACGCGAAGAACGCCCGGAACTCGTCGGGGCGCCGGGCGAACGCGAGGAACACGTTCGGCACGAAACCCGACTTCTCCTGCACCGCGAGGATCGTGTCGCGGATGTCGTCGGGGAGGTCTCCCAGTTCGGGGACGTCGAAGCGCGAGATCGGCTGGTCGGTCATGCGTGCAGTGTTCCACGCCCGACCACGGCGAACGCCACGGCGGCGGCTGCCCCGACGTTGAGCGAGTCGACGTCGGGGTGGATCGGCAGGCGGACCCGGTGAGTCGCCGCGGCGAGGGTGCGGCGTGACAGACCTGGACCCTCGGCGCCGAGCGCCACGGCGACCCGGTCGGGGACGGCGAGGGTCCAGATGTCGTGCTCGCCCGCCGGCGTGAGTGCCCAGGTCTGGAACCCCGCTCGGGCGAGGCGGTCGAACGCGGCTTCGGGCCAGTCGACGGCCTCGACGCGGCATGCCGGGAGGAAGAGGATCTCGCCCATGCTCACGCGCACGGTGCGCCGCGTGTACGGATCGATGCAGGTCGGATCGAGCAGCAGCGCGTCGATCCCGAGCGCACGTGCCGATCGCGCGATTGCGCCGAGGTTCTCCGGGTCGTTGAGCCCTTCGACGACGGCGATGCGCCGGGCGCCGGCGAGCACCTGGTCGAGGTCGGGAGTCGGGCGGCGGTCGGCTGCCGCGATCGCACCGCGGTGTAGGTCGAACCCGACGATGTCCTGGAGGAGATCGACCGACACGACGTAGACGGGCGCGTCGATCTGCGCGAGGAGTTCGGACATCCGCTCCCACTTGGCGTCGGACACGAGCACCGATCGCGGGCGGTGGCCCGATGCGAGCATCCGCTCGATCGCGACGGGACCCTCGGCGACGAACAGCTCGTCTGCCTCGATCCGGCGGCGGGCGGCAGCGTCCTTCAGCTCGCGGTAGTCGGCGAGGCGCGGGTCGTCGGCGACGGCGATACGCACCGGCTGGCTGGGCATGACGCCCAGTGTGCCGACCCCGATGACCCGTTCGGGCGCGTTGACACGTGGCCGTCACCGGCGCGAGGATCGAACACGTGTTCTGGCAGACGTCGCTGTTCGGTGGGCTCGCACCACAGTTCGACGCGGGCTTCGATGCGGCGCAGCGGGTCGATCTCGACGCCACCACATGGGTCGAGCACGCGGCCGGTTGGCTCTCCGGTTCCGATCAGATGCTCGACGACCTCCTCGCGAGCCTCCCGTTCCGGCAGCGGCGGGGGGTGCGGATGTACGACCAGATCCTCGACGAGCCGCGTCTGTCGGCGTGGTGGCGCGTCGAGAGCGGGGTGCCCGAGCCGTTGCCGATCCTGCGCGACATCCGCCTCGCGCTCGCCGAGCGCTACGGCGAGCCATTCGACTCGATCGGGTTCAACCTCTACCGCGACGGCAACGACTCGGTGGCGTGGCACGGCGACCGCCATCGCCACGTCGTCACCAACCCCGTCATCGCGATCGTGAGCCTCGGTGCACCGCGCCCGCTGCGGTTGCGCCCCCGCGGCGGCGGCTCGTCGCTCTCCTGGAACCTCGGCAACGGCGACCTGTTCGTGATGGGTGGTGCCTGCCAACACGATTGGGAGCACACCGTGCCGAAGGTGCGGGTCACCACCGGCCCGCGCATGAGCGTCACGTTCCGCAGCGTGTGAGCGGATGAACGGAGTGAACGGGGTAGTCAGTCGGCGCGGTGGCCGAGGAGGCTGAGGGCGGCGATCGCCGACCCGCGGCAACCGGCCATGTCGAGGTCGGGCGCGAGCTCGATCGTCGCCACGGCGCGCTGCTCGTCGCGGAGCAGCGTGTGCTCCTCGATCTTGGCGAGGAACCAGTCGCGGAACTCGGGCGCAGCCTCGATCACGCCGCCGCCGATGAAGTACACGTCGGGATCGGTGAAGTTGGCGGCGACCGTGAACAGCCGTCCGATCGCCATCGCCTGCTGCTCGAAGATCCGGCGCGCCATCTCGTCGCCGCGTTCGCCGTAGCCGCGCACCTGCTTGGACGCGTCGGCGACGTCGACGCCGTGCAGCGGGTGATCGGGGTACTGCGTGAGCCAGAACGGCAGCAGGTTCTGGCGGATGCCGGTGAGCGACGCGACGCTCTCGGCATCGCCTTCGAAGCCGCAGTTGCAGCGCGGATACGGCTGGCCCGGTGCGAGCAGGCCGTGCATCGGCACGTGGACGTGGCCGAGCTCGCCGGCCATCCCGGCTGCGCCACGCACGATGCGGCCGCTCTCGATCACACCGCCGCCGAGCCCGGTCCCGACGATCGCCGAGATCGACGAGCGCTCACCCGCGACCGGCCCGAAGTGGACGTGGTGCGCGTACAGCGCCGCCGCGTTGCCGTCGTTGTTGTAGATGACGGGCACGCCGAGCTCACGTTCGAGCGCGGCGCGGACGTCGTACCCGCGCCAGCCCTGCGTGAAATTCGTCGCGCCCTTCGAGCTGATCACACCGCTCGCCGATGCCGGCCCCGGCGTGTCGAGCCCGACACCGATCACGTCGGCGGCGTCGATTCCGGCGAGCTCGACGGCTGCTTCGAATGCCTGCCGCATCGCAGGGATCGCGACGTCGGGCCCTTCGGTCACCCGGCTCGGCAGCTCCACGAGCTGGTCGATCAGGAACCGGCCGCTGCCGTCGATCACCGTGAACTTGTTGGCGGTGCCGCCGATGTCGATGCCGACGATGTACGCGTTCGTGTCCAAGGTCCCGCATCGTAGGCAACCGCAGGGCGGTCAGCGGGCGAAGATCATGGAGTCGTCGGCGAAGGCCTTGAACTCGAGGGCGTTGCCGCAGGGGTCGAGCACGAACATGGTCGACTGTTCGCCGGGTTCGCCTGCGAACCGGGTGTGGGGCTCGATCACGAACTCGACCCCGGCGGCGATCAACCGGTCGGCGAGCACCCGCCAGGCGTCCGGATCGAGGAGCAGGCCGAAGTGCGGGACCGGCACGTCGTCGCCGTCGACCGGGTTGGTGGCGCGTACCCCGGTTGGGGTGTGGACGCGGTGGGCGACGATCTGGTGGCCGTGGAGGTCGAAGTCGACCCAGTCGTCGTCGGATCGGCCTTCCGGGCAGCCGAGGATCTCGCCGTAGAAGCGGCGGGCCGCGGCCAGGTCGTCGACGGGGAACGCGAGGTGGAAGCGGGGGCGCTGGGTCACGATCCCAGCTTGACATCAGGTGAATGTCAGCGAGGCAGCGGGATCGCGTAGGTGCCCTGGGCCGTGGCGGTGATCTTGTCGGAGCGGTCGTCGCACCACACGTGAGCGGTTCCCACCACACTGCGCCTGCTGACCGACTCGAGCCGGGCACGGCAGCGCACGACCTCACCCTGGGCGGGTCGGAGGAACCGGATCGACAGTTCGGACGTGAGTGCCATCGGTTCGATCCGGCCGAGCGCGGCGAAGGTCAGGAACCACAGCGCGCTGTCGATCACCGCGAACTGGGTGGGGCCCGACACGAATCCGCCGGGTCGGATGTCGTCGGGATGCACCACGTACTCGGCGATCGCGAAGTCCTCGCCGATCTCGATGCAGCGGTTCGCCGAGCCGGGGAACTGCTCGGCGAGCATCTCGTTGATGGCGTCGATCGCGGGGAGTTCCGTGGGTCGGCTCGCGCTCATCGAGTCACGGTAGGGGTGCGACGTGCTACGAATCGAGGTGTGATGCGACAGGTGACGATCGTGGGTGCGTCCCTCGCAGGTTTGCGGGCGGTCGAGGCGTTGCGGACCGCGGGGTACGACGGGGTGATCACGGTGATCGGCGACGAGCCGCATCTGCCGTACGACCGCCCGCCGTTGTCGAAGCGGTTGCTCGCCGGCGAGTGGGAGCCCGACCGGATCCTGCTGCGCAAGGCCGACGACATGGACTCGTTGGGCGTCACGTGGCGTCTCGGTGCTCGCGCCGTCGCGCTCGACCTGGAGCAGCGGCGAGTGCGGTTGGCCGATGGCGACGAGGTGCCGTTCGACGGTGCCGTTCTCGCGACCGGTGCTCGAGCTCGCACGTTGCCGGGCCAGGCCGACAACCGCGACCTCGTCGTCCTCCGGACGCTCGACGACTCGCTCGCCTTGCGGGCGCGCATCGCCGGCGGCGGGTGTCGGGTCGTGGTGGTCGGAGCGGGCTTCATCGGGTTGGAGGTGGCCGCCACGGCACGCAAGTTGGGCAACGAGGTGCTCGTGCTCGAAGCCGGCCCTGCGCCACTGGTGCGT
The DNA here is from genome assembly GCA_022843125.1 of Ilumatobacteraceae bacterium. Taxonomy (GTDB): domain Bacteria; phylum Actinomycetota; class Acidimicrobiia; order Acidimicrobiales; family Ilumatobacteraceae; genus Ilumatobacter. The sequence goes on along the minus strand of JALHOG010000051.1, from coordinate 29,470 downwards.
GGCCTCGGCGCGGCGATGGGCGCCGCGGTCGCCGGCGTACACGCCGATCACGGTGTCGAGGTCCGCTGCGGTGTCACGATCGAGGGGTTCGCCCCGGGCGCCGTGCTGATCGACGGCGGCTGGCACGAGCCGGCCGATGTCGTCGTCGTCGGCATCGGTGTCACCCCGGCCACCGAATGGCTCGAGGGGTCGGGCCTCGCGATCAACGACGGCATCGTGTGCCATCCCGACCTCAGTACCGGCGCGCCGCGCGTCTACGCCGCCGGCGACGTGGTCCGCTGGCACAACTCCCTCTTCGACGAGGAGATGCGCGTCGAGCACTGGACCAATGCTGCTGAGCAGGGTGCTGCGGCGGCATCGAACCTGCTCGCCGAAGACACGGGTCTGCGCACCACCCCGTACGCGCCGGTGCCGTTCTTCTGGAGCGAGCAGTACGACCGCCGGATCCAGTTCCTCGGTCGCGCCCACGCGCACCACGAGGTGCGCCTCGTGCTGGGGTCGGTCGAGGAGCGGCAGTTCGTCGCGCTCTACGGCGACGGGCGCCGCCTACGGGCCGTGCTCGGGATGAACTCGCCGCGCCAGGTGATGCCGTTCCGCAACCTCCTGCTCGAGCAGGCCGACTGGGACACAGCGCTCGCTTTCGCGATGACGCTGCGCACCTGACGCTGCTCGGGCGACGATGGTTGCCGGACGCGCCCGCCGCCACGGGCGCGTCCGGCGACTGGTTCCGTCAGCTCGTCCGGTTCGGGTGATCGATCACTCGAACCGGATGTCGCTGCCGGAGATCTGGATCGCGGCCGCCATCACCTGACCGCCGCGGGGCTTGGAGCCGTTGATCTGGGCGAGCCCGTTGGGCGCTGCGAGGAGACCCTCCCACCGCACCGACTTGCCCGACACGTTGATCGCCGCCCGGTGGCAGTCGCCGCCGCCGGCGAGCACGGTCGGGAGGTCCGATCGGGCGGGTGACAGGCGAGAGCTGCTGCCCGACACGGTGACCGTGCCGGTCGCGACGATCGTCACGCCACGGAGGTCGACCGACGATGCCGAGATCGTGACATTGCCGTCGATGTAGTAGATGCCGGGCGCTGCGCCGTTGGTGGTCCAGTTGCCCGAGCGGGCGACGTAGCCGGGTTCGGTCGAGAACGGGCCACCCGGTGCGAAGTCGGCGACCTTCCACGGGAATCCCGCGGCGACCGGGACGGTGTCCTGCACGATCGCGTCGGCCTTGACCTTCGAGCCGATGTTGCGCATCCCGGCATAGGAGATGGTGCCGTCGACCTTCACCGAGCTGCCCTGGATCATCACGTTGCCGTTGGAGCGGATACTCCCACGCACGTCGATACCCGAGCCGCTGAGCGCCACGCCGGTTGCGCAGGTCGCGTCGCTGAGGGCGAGCAGCACGTAGCCGCTGCTGAGCACCGGCCCGGCCATCGGCGGCAACGTCGTCGTGGTGGTCGTCGTGGTGGTCGGCGGTGTGGTCGTGGTCGTGGTGGTCGGCGGTGTCGTCGTCGTGGTCGTCGTTGTCGGCGGTGTCGTGGTGGTGGTCGTGGTGGTGGTCGACGGGCAGACGGTCGTGTTCGTCGAGGCCGTTCCGCCCCAGGTGTTGGTCCACGCACCGGCGGGGACCACCTTGACGCCGGCCGACGGGATCGGCAGCCACACGAACTGGGTCTCGCCGACGGCGATCGTCCCGCTCGCGAGGTACCTCGTGCCGATCTTCAGGTGGTAGGCGAGCGGGCCGGGGCCTGACTCGTGGCGCACCCGGAACTGGTAGGTGCCGGCATGTTGGCCGTCGTCGGCGCGGCAGATCGCCGTGAGCCGTACCAGTGCCGGCCCGGTCGGGTCAGGCGCCACCGTCGTGCTCGTGGTGCTCGTGGTGCTCGTGGTGCTCGTGGTGCTGGTGGTGCTCGTCGTGCTCGTCGTCGTCGTCGGACCCGGGTCGGTGGGGATCTCGCAGAGGTTCGGAGCGCCTGGTGTACCGAGCTCGCCGCGGTCGCCGAACGAGGTGACCGACGTGCACCAGTTCGCCATGTCGCTGTTGTCGGCGTCGAGCGCACGCAGCGAGGCAGACGCACCTGGCCGGATCGGGAGCGGCCGATCGACGTCCCACGTCACTCGGTCGACCCAGACGAGGGTGGCGTCGAGCAGGGTGATCTCGTCGTCGCTGTTGGTGAGCGGGAAGTCGGAGCCGTACGCGTAGTCGACGCCGGCGCCTGCGGTGACGCTGTCGAGCAGGTCGCGCCCCAGCACGATCGAGCCGCCTGCGGCGACGGTTGCACCGTTGCCGATCACATGCTGGTTGGCGTCGTCGTCACGCAGGACCCAGCCGGTGAGGTCGATCGTGTCGGCCGTCCGGTTGGTGATCTCGAACCATTCGCCGGTCGTGTCGCTCACGGCGTCGGGGTCGGCGTGGATCTCGCTGATCACGAGGTCGACGTGGGGGAGCGGGGTGCAGTCGTTGGCGACGCCCGGTGTGCCGAGGTCGCCGAAACCGAACTGCGGGCCCGACACGCACCAGCCCGCCTCGACGCGTGCGACGGAGGCTCCGTTGGGGCGCGGCCAGCCGTCGCCCTTGGCCCAGCTGATCTCGTCGACGAGCTGGTCGTAGCGATCGCGCACGACGATGCGATCGGCGTCATTGCTGAGGACGAAGGAGCCCCCGTAGGCGTAGGCGACGGCGGCGCCGCCGTTCAGTGCGAGGTCGGTGCTGCGGCCGAGCACGGCAGAGCCGCCGGCGGGCACGATGACCGAGCTGCGGATCACGTGCCGGTCCGACGCACCGTCGGTGAGGCTCCAGCCGAGCAGGTCGACGGGCTCACCGCCTGCGTTGTGGACCTCGAACCATTCGCCGTGGGCGTCGCTGCTGGCGGCAGGGTTGCGCATGACCTCGCTGATCGTGATCGCCGGTGTCGCCGGGGCCGGTTCGCACGAGCCGGGTGTGCCCGGTGTGCCGAAGTCGCCGCCGGCCCACCGTGAGATCGATGCGCACCAGTTCGTGCCGAGTTCGTTGTTGGTGGTGGGGAAGCCCAGGGTGATCGATGCGCCGTTCGGCATCGGGAAGTTGCGCGTCGCGCTCCACTCCACTCGATCCATGACCGACCCGGCGGGGTTCTTCAGGATGACTCGACCGGTGGTGTTGTAGAGCGGGAGGTCGGGTGACACGCCGTACACGTAGTCGGCGATGACGTCTCCGTTGGCGACCGGGTCGCCGCTCGCCGCGAGGACCGCGTGGTCGCCGGGCTGAACCGTGAGCGCGGTGATCGTGTGCACCTTGAAGTCGCCGGCGGTGATCGTCCAACCGGTCAGGTCGACCGCGGTCTCCCCGAGATTCGCGACCTCGAACCACTCCGACGCGCGCTCGCTCGGAGGCGTCTCGGGATCGAACATCACCTCGGTGACGACGATCGGGCTGACGCCCGGCGGCACGCACCACGACGGGGCGCGCGGGGTACCGCGATCGCCCGCAGCCCAGCTGTTCGTCGCAGCGCACCAGGCGGCGCCGCGTGCGTTGTCGATGCTCGGGTCGAGCAGCGACATCGACGCGCCGTCCGGATCGGGGAACGTGGCGCCGTTGTCCCACGCCACGCGGTCGACGAGCGTGCCGCCGGCGTCGGCGACGACCAGCTCGTCCCAGTCGTTCTGCAGCACCATCGAGGCGCCGTACACGTAGTCGTGCTCGATGCCGCCGTTCGCGGCACCGCTGTTGCCCAGCACGGCGTAACCGCCGGCCGGAACGATGACCGACGATGGAACGACGAACCGGTTGCGGTCGTCGTCCTTGATGGTCCACCCCTGCAGGTCGATCGCGGAGGCACCGGGGTTGAAGAGCTCGAACCACTCTCCGGCGGTGTCGCTCGTGCGTCGTGGGTTCTGCATGATCTCGGTGATCACGACCGTGTTGCCGGGGGCAGCGCAGCTGTTGGGGGCGCCGGGCGACCCGAGGTCGCCGCGGGTCATGATGCCCGTCGATGAGCACCAGCTCGCCGGATCGGCCGAGTCGGCGTCGGGGCGCACGCGTGCGAGCGACTGGCCGACCGGAGCGACCAGACCGCTCTGCGGATACCAGTCGACGCGGTCCTCTTCCTCGCCGCGCTCGTTGGTGAGGATCAGGCGATCGGACGCGTTGAAGAGCACGATCTGGTTGCCGTACACCCAGTCGGGTGCGGCGCCGCCGTTGACGAACGGGTCGGCGTGCCGGGTCAGGACGAGATGGTCACCGGGCTCGATCGTGAGTGGAGGCAGGACGACGTCTTCGATCCGGCCGTCGCTCATCCGCCACCCGGCGAGGTTCGCGGGGGCATCGCCGCGATTCGTCAGCTCGATCCACTCGCCGCGTGAGTCGTAGACGTCCTTCGGGTCGATCATCACTTCGCTGATGATCACGTCGGGGCCGATCGACGCGTCGACGTTCCCGGTCACGAACGAGGTCGTGATCACGCCGATGGCCGACAATGCCGTGGCCAGGCTGATCGAGGTCTTCGAGATGCGCACGAGCCACTCATCGGCTCAAGGCACGATGAACTTGTGCAATTTTCGGTCAAGGTCGCTGCTTCTGGCGGCGCCTGCCGGACGATGTGATCACGATCCCCACCCGCGCCCGGAGCCTCGGAGATGATGCCGGATCGGCATCGAACCCGGCCCACATGACCGCTCGCGTAGGGGCGTCTAGGCTCGCGACCATGTCGAATCTGTCGAACGTCTGGTTCAAGGTCACCGACCTGCAGGTCACCCATGGGAGCGGTTGTCGGGTCACGACGGTCGACGGGTCGGAGTACCTCGACTTCGCCGCCGGGATCGCCGTCAACTCGACCGGCCACGCCCATCCGCGGGTCGCCGCTGCGATCGCCGCCCAGGCCGAGAAGTTCATCCACGCCCAGATCAACGTGTTCACGCACGACCTCGCCGAGCCGCTCGCGTCGAAGCTGAACGACATCACGCCGGCGTGCATCGACACCTTCTTCTACGCGAACTCGGGCGCCGAGATCACCGAGGCTGCGGTCAAGCTCGCGAAGCAGGCGACGAAGCGCCCCAACATCGTCGTGTTCCAGGGGTCGTTCCACGGCCGTACGCACATGGCGATGGCGATGACGACCTCCAAGACCGTGTACCGGGCCGGTCACGCGCCGCTGCCGGGCGGCGTGTTCGTCAGCCCGTTCCCCGATCCGCTGGCGAGCGACCAGGAAGCCACCATCAACGCCGCCCTCAAGGCGTTCGACCGACTCCTGCTCGCCGAGACCGCGCCGTCGGAGACGGCTGCCGTGATCATGGAGCCGGTGCTCGGCGAGGGTGGGTACGTCCCGGCGCCGAAGTTGTTCCTCGAGGGGATCGCCGCGCGGTGCCGTGAGCACGGGATCCTGTTCATCGCCGATGAGGTGCAGAGCGGTTTCGGGCGCACCGGCAACTGGTTCGCGATCGAGGGCTACGACGTCGAGCCCGACATCATGTGCATGGCCAAGGGCATTGCGTCCGGGTTCCCGTTCGCGGCGCTCGGCACGCGGCGCGAGCTCGACGACCTGTGGCCGAAGGGCAGCCACGGCGGCACCTACGGCGGCAACGTGCTCGGGTGCGCCGCGGCGCTGGCCACGATCGACATCATGAGCGAGCCCGGCTTCCTCGACAACGTCCGCGCTCGCGGTCAGCAGCTCAGCGATTCGCTGGCCGAGCTGCAGCAGTTCCACCCGGTGCTCCGCCAGGTGCGGGGGCCTGGCCTGATGGTCGGCACCAGCTTCGACGACCCGGCGCGCGTGCCCAAGGTCGTCCAGCACTGCCTGCACGAGGGACGTCTGATCCTGATGAACGCCGGCACCTACGGCAACGTCATCCGGTGGATGCCGCCGCTCGTGGTCACCGCCGCCGAGATCGACGAGGCCGTCCAGGTGTTCGCCAACGCCCTCAAGGCAACGGCCTGACCACCGATGCCGCGGCTGGACGCGACGCGGGTGCAGGCCTGGCGCGACCTCCAGTCGCTCGCCGGTGAAATCGAGCGCCGCATCGACGAGGATCTCCGTCACGAGTGGGCCGTCCCGCTCGGCTGGTTCGACGTGCTCGCGACCTTGCGCCAGCTCGACGGCAGAGCCCGCCCCCAGGACGTCGCGTCGGTACTGCGCATCCCGCCGTCGAGTTTGAGTCGGCGCCTCGACCGCTTGGAGGAGGAGGGCTGGGTGCGCCGTCACCGAGAGGTCGACCCGGAGGATCACCGCGCCGTCGAGATCGAGCTCACGCAGCGCGGACGCAACCTGTGGCGCGAGATGAACATCACCTACCGCCGCAGCGTGCAGACCCACTTCGCGACGTGGCTCGACGACGACGCGGTCGACGCGGTGACCGCCACCAACGCCACGTTGGCAGCGGTCACCGACTGATCCGGGCGCCGCTCGCGCTAGCCGGTGAAGTACCCGGCGAGGTCGATGATCACGTGGCCGCGAGCGACCGACGGGCGCACGCTGAGGGGAGACCTGTCGAACGACACGGCGATGATGGCGGCGTTGGCGACCGTGCTGTTGGCGGCGCCGGCGTTGATGCTCGAGGTCGGGTTGCCGGGGTCGAATTCGCCGAACGTGACGAAGCCCGGCGCACCGTTGCCGGTGTACGTCCCGTTGACGAAGATCGCTCCTGCGACGTCCTCCATCCCCGAGACGTAGACGGTGTCCTGGGTGATGCCCGTCCCCCGCCAGAAGCCCTGCTCCACGTTGACCATGGTCTCGAACCGGCTGTCGTAGATTCGTTCCGGGGTGAGGGGGACGAACTTGCCGGTGTTCGAGGGCGCGGCGCTCGCCCCGGTGAACCAGCCCACCAGATCGACGATCAGGTGGGTGCTGCCCGACGCGAACAGCGCGATGCGGCCGTTTGCATCGAGCGGGACGATGCTCAGGCCGGCGACCGTCTGGTCGGCGCCCGTGAGGTTGAGGACCGACGATTCGCCGGGGGTGAGCGCACCGGCGGCGGCCGCCTGGACGAAGCCGGGCCCGCCCGACTCGGTGGCGGTGATGTTGACCACGGCGGCGGCGGCTCCGACCGGGAGGCCTGAGGACAGCGTGGTGAGGTCGACGGTGAGGGTCGCTCAGTTGGGCTTGTCGCCGGCATAGCCGATGGCCGCGCCGGGGCGGGTGTCGAGGAGCCGCTTCTGGGTGGCGGCGACGAACCGGCCGGCGGCGACCGGATCGGGTGCCGCGACGAAGTAGCCGTTGACGTCGACCAGGAGGTGCGCCCCGCCCGACGTGAACACGCTGATGGAGCCGTCGGCGCCGACGGGGACGACCGCGAGGTTGGCGACGGTGACACCCGGCGCGGTGAGGTTGACGTTGGACGACGACCCGGGGGAGGCGCCGCCCGTCGGGAATGCCTGGAGGAACCCCGGTGCCGACGCCTCGGTCCCGGTGACGGTGATCGACACCGCCGTCGTTCCGGTCGGCCGGTTCGGGAACGCAGTCGCAGGAATCGTGACGGTCGCTCCCGGGCCGGGCTTGGCACCGGCGTAGTTGACAGCGGTCGCCGCCCGCGTGTCGAGCACGCGCTCGGGTGCCACGCTCGCGAATACCGACCGGGTGCCCTGGGAGTAGTCGGGGCAGTCGGGCACCTGCAACGTGAGGACGTCGTTCCAGGTCGCCGCGCCCGGGAGCCGGTCCTGGAGCACGACACGGTCGGTGGCGTCGTTGTCGTTCCTGCTCGCTCCGCCGGTGTAGAACGCCGTCCAGGAGTCGTCGGCCCGGAGGCTCCGCGACAGCCAGCTCCCGGGTGCCGCGCCGTCGGCCTCGCGGCGGAACTGGGCGTCGACGGCGACGCCCACCGGCTTCTCGGCGACGAAGCGCACCTGCCCGCCGACGCATGACCACGTGGCGACGTAGGTCGCACCGGTCGGGCTGCTGGCCGTGACGCGCACCGGATCGGCGGCGCGAACGGGATCGGCCGCCACGGCGACCGCGCCGAGGGCCAGCACGGCAGCGACGCCGGCGCGGAACCAGGATCGGGACATGACAGAAGACATGTCCCAATCCTGATGACCGGCGATAACAACGCGGCAACAGGGGCGCTGCGCGGCCCTCCGACGTCAGTCGTACATCGACTCGATCTGATCGGCGTAGCGGGCGTGGATGCCGCGGCGCTTCAGCTTCGACGTGGGGGTGAGCACGTCGGAGTCGGGCATCCACTCCTCGCCGAGCAGGGTGAACTTCTTGATCTGCTCGACTTGGGCGAACTGCTCGTTGATCGCGTCGACACCCTGCTGGATCAACGCGAGCACATCGGGATCGGCGGCGAGTTCCTGCAGCGACATGTGGCCCTTGCCGTTCGCCGCCGCCCACACGGGGGCGACCTCGGGGTCGAGTACGAGCAGCGCCGAGATGAACTTGCGGTTGTCACCGATGGCGCAGGCCTGACCGACGAGCTGGATCATCTTGAGCGCCGCTTCGAGGTTGGCGGGGCTGATGTTCTTGCCGCCGGAGGTGATGATCAGCTCCTTCTTGCGGTCGACGATCTTCAGGAAGCCCTCGTCGTCGAGCACGCCGATGTCGCCCGTGTGCAGCCAGCCGTCGATGATCGTCTCGTCGGTCTTCTCCGGCTGCTTGAGGTAGCCCTGGAACACGTTGCCGCCGCGGGCGATGACCTCGCCGTCCTCGGCGATCGCCACCTCCATGCCGGGGATCGCCTGACCGACGAAGCCCGGCTTGTTGGTGAGCGGTGACCAGGTGATCGGGCCGGTCGACTCGGACATGCCGTAGATCTCGGACAGCGGCACGCCGATCGCGTTGAACCACTCGAGGATCTCGGCGGGGATCGGGGCGGCGCCGGTGATCGCCATCTCGACCGCATCGAGGCCGACGAGGCCGCGCACCGTCGAGAACGCGACCGCGTCGAGGAAGCCCCACGTGTCGAGCTGTTCCTGCGTCACGGTGCCGGCCCGTTGTGCGCGCTTGATCTCGACGGCGGCAGCGACGCCGTCGTTGAACGACGCCTGCTTCTCCGGGTCGGCGGCGAGCGCGGCGTTGACGCCGGCGTACAGCTTCTCGTACACGCGCGGCACGCCGAACAGCAGCTGCGGGTGCACTTCCTTGAGGTACGGCAGCAGCAGGTTGGGATCGGGGCAGCACGAGACCTCGTAGCCGAACACGAGCGTGCCGTAGTGGCTGGTGGTGCGCTCCGCGATGTGGGCCATCGGGAGGTACGACACGACGCGCCACCCGAGCGCGTCCTCGCGGGTGCGCTCGAAGCACTCGAGCAGCAGCTCGACGGTGTACACGATGTTGTACTGGCTGAGCATCACGCCCTTGGGCGGGCCGGTGGTGCCACTGGTGTAGATGAGCGTCGCGATGTCGTCGGGGCTCGTGTCGGCCGCGAGCTGCGCGATGTCGGCCGTGCCGTGTGCGAGCAGTTCGCTCGCCGGGAACACTCCGTCGGGCAGGTCACCCTGTGGCGGGTTGATCACGAAGATCTTGTCCAGGTTGGGCAGGTCGCCGCGGACCTTGAGCATCCGCTGGAGGAATCCGTCGTCCTCCAGGATCGCGATCCGGGCTTCGGCGTGCTCGGAGAGGTACTGAATCTCCTCGGGTGACGACGAGTTGTAGATCGACACCGGCGTCGCGCGCACCAACTGGGCGCCGAGGTCGAACCAGTGGAACGCCGGGGTGTTGCGCATCATGAGCAGCACCCGCTGGCCGGGCGTCACGCCGTTGGCGATGAGGCCGGCGGCGACCTGGCCGGCCCGGGCGGCGACGTCGGCGATCGTGTACTCGTCCCATCCGCCCGTGCCGTCCATCGCCCGGACGAGCACGGAGTCCGGGTGCTCGGCAACGAGCTGGGCGAACTGCTTGGGGATCGTCAGGTCGACGACGCGAGCGTCGATCTCGGGTGCGGTTGAGCGTCCAGTCATGGGGGGAGAGTCTCGCGTGTCGCCGGTCACATTTCCATCGCTGCCCGGTACGTCCCCGCCCGGCCTGAGCGGGCATGATGCCGCGGTGGGCAAGGTGCGCACCGCCGTGATCGTGGACGCCGTCCGCACGCCGATCGGGCGGCGCGACGGCAAGCTCAGCCATTGGCACCCGGTCGACCTCGCAGCGGAGGTGCTCACCGCGATCCAGCGGCGCAACGATCTCGATCCCGGCGCGGTCGACGACGTCATCCTCGGATGCGTGATGCAGGTCGGTGAGCAGGCGGGCAACATCGCTCGCAACGCAGTGCTCGCCGCAGGCTGGCCCGAGTCGGTCCCGGGCACCACCATCGACCGCCAATGCGGGTCGAGCCAGCAGGCTGCTCACTTCGCTGCGCAAGCCGTGATCGCCGGCGCGTGCGACGTCGTGGTCGCCGGGGGTGTCGAGGTCATGACGCGGGTCCCGATGGGCGCCGCGATGGCCGACGGGCGCTTCGGCTATCCGTTCGGACCCCGGCTGACCGCGCGCTACGCCGGGGTGGGAGGCCTGGTGCCGCAGGGCGATTCGGCCGAACTGGTCGCCGATCGCTGGGGGATCGACCGCGATGAGATGGACGAGTACGCCGCCCGTTCGCAACAGCGCGCCGCGGTCGCCACGGCCGAAGGCCGCTTCGTCCGAGAGCTCGTCACGCTGACCGAACCGGACGGTCGAGTGGTCGCCCGTGACGAGGGGCTACGCGACACGACCACCGCGACGCTCGCTCGGCTCCCACCCGTGTTCCGGTCGGCCGCGGCCGGCGGCCGGGTGACCGCCGGCAACTCGTCCCAGATCAGTGACGGCGCAGCGGCGCTGCTGATCATGAGCGAGGACCGGGCCGAACAACTCGGGTTGCGCCCGCGCGCCCGGTTCGTCGACTTCGCGGTCGCCGCCGCCGACCCACGGCTGATGCTCACTGCGGCGATCCCGGCCACCGCAAAGGTGCTGCGCCGGGCCGGCCTGGGCATCGACGCCATCGACGTCATCGAGATCAACGAAGCGTTCGCGTCAGGGGTGCTGGCGTGGGCACGCGAGCACGGCCCCGACATGGACCGGGTGAACGTGAACGGCGGGGCGATCGCGCTCGGCCATCCGCTCGGGGCGTCGGGCGCACGGTTGATGGCGACGTTGGTCGCCGAGCTCGAGCGTTCCGGGGGCCGCTACGGCCTGCAGACGATGTGCGAGGGCGGCGGGATGGCCAACGCGACGATCGTAGAATCTTACTTCTGAGCAGGGGCTTTGGCGTGCGTGACGCTCAGTCCACAGTGGCTGGGGATAACCGGTAAGCTCCTCGACGTGATGCTCGCCGTGACTGTGGGCAGCGTCGTGTGGGTGCTCGCCGGGATCCTCTTGGGAGTGGTCGTGTGGAAAACCGGCACGGGCATGCTGCGTGCGCTCTCTCGACCCCCTGTGCCGCCTGCCGAGCCCGGTGAGCTGCGCAAGGTGAACATGAGATATCGGTGTGACGTCTGTGGGGTGGAGCTGAAGTTGACCATGGCGCCCGACGACGATCCGCCACCACCACGACACTGTCTCGACGACATGACGGTCGTCGCTCCGCTCTACGACTGAGCGTCCTGACAGCCGATCGTGCTGTCCCCAGGCCTGTGGATAAGTCAGGGATAAACGACACCGGTGTAAGCCGATCGGTGTGGACAACGCCCGCCGTCGAGGCGGGCGTACGATCAGTTGACGGGGGCGTTCAACGCCACTTGGTGGCCGTATAGAGGCCACCGAGGATGCATCCGAGACCGACCAGCGTGAGCCAGTTGTTGCCCGTGAACACGAGGTTCCGCAGGATGATGACGATCATGCCCACGACGAGCAGGGCGATCATCAACCACGGCACCCACACCTTGGGCAACTTCGCCTCGAGCGGGACCGGCGGCGTGTAGCGCGACGACGTGTGCACACCCGCCTTGTTCTCGGTCGGGTTGGCGTACTTCTGGCCGTCGCCGGGTCGAGTGCCCTTGGCCGTCGTACGACCGCCACCAGTCTTGCGCTTCGGAGGTGCCACGGATCGCAAGTGTAGGGCGCTGCGCACGGTGCGCAGTGCGGTCCGACGAACGCGTGGCAGGCGATCACAGCTCGGCCCGTAGGCTGCCGACGTGCCGCGCGTGCTGGTGATCGACTCGTACGACAGCTTCGTCTACAACCTCGTCCAGTACCTGGGCGAGCTCGGTGCCGAGCCGCTGGTACATCGCAACGACGCCCTCACCGTCGACGAAGCGCTCGCCCTCGAACCCGACGCCGTGCTGCTGTCACCCGGGCCGGGCCGCCCGGAGGAGTCCGGGATCATCTGCGCCGCGATCCCGGCGTTCGCTGCGGCCGGGGTGCCGGTGCTCGGTGTGTGCCTGGGCCATCAGGCGATCGGTCACGTCTACGGCGGCACCGTGGTCCGAGCGCCGCACCTCATGCACGGCAAGACCTCACCGATCGAACACGAGGGCGGTGGTGTGTTCGCCGGTCTGCCGTCGCCGCTCACCGCGACCCGGTATCACTCGCTGGTCATCGAGCCGTCGTCGATGCCCGACTGCCTCGAGGTCACGGCCCGCACCGCAGACGGCATCGTGATGGGCGTGCGCCACCGTGAACTCGAGGTCGAGGGTGTGCAGTTCCACCCGGAGAGCATCCTCACCGGGTGCGGTCACGACCTGCTCCGGAACTTCCTCGCCCGCGCCGGCTAGTCCGCGGCGGTGGGTGCCCGGAGCGGCATCGGCGCCCGCCACCCGAACTGCAGCGCCGCGAGGCGGACGGCACACACAGCGACGGCCACGCCGGCCCCGAGTACCCCCGTGTACCAGTCGTTGCGGACCGCCGCGACCACGATCGCGCCACCGACCGCGGCCGGGATCGAGTAGAGCCGGCTGTTCGCCTGGAACAGCTGAGGTGGGTCGTTCGCGAGGACGTCGCGCAGGATCCCCCCGCCGACCGCCGTGACCACCGCCAGGAGCACGGCGCCGATCGCTGTGGTCGGGTACGTCGCCGCCTTGACCGCTCCGGTCACGGTGAACAGACCGAGGCCGGCAGCGTCGAACACGAGGACGGAGCGGTGGAGGTGGCGAGTGATGACCGAGTGGCCGAGGAACACGACGATCGCCGCCCCGAGCGGGACCAGCAGGTACGCGACGTCACGGAAGGCTCGCGGTGGCGTGTCACCCAGCACGAGGTCTCGGATCACACCGCCGCCGAGCGCGGTGACCCCGGCGAGCGCCGTGACACCGACCACTTCGAACCCCTTGCGAACGGCGAGCATGCCACCCGACACGGCGAACACGAACAGCCCGAGCAGCTCCAGCCCACGCTCCAACGAGGCCAACCCGGTTCCCGGGTCGGCGATCGAGGGCGGCGGTGGTGTGGCCGCAACGAGACCGGCAGCGAGCAGGTCGTGCACGATCGGGTGGAGATGCACGGCGAGGCGCGCCTGGCGCTACGGCGAGGTCGCGGGCGGTTGCGTAGGCGGCGGGACGGTCGGCGTCGGGGCCGTGGTCGGCGGCACGGTCGTGGTGGTCGTGGTGGTCGTGATCGCGACCGTTGCCCGGCCGACCACCAGGTTCACCGTGGTCCCCTTGTTGACGAGCTGACCGGTCGGGATCGACTGCTCGAGCACCGTGCCGTCACTCGGGCTGCCCGGCTCGAGGTCTTGATACCGGATCTCGCCCACCGTGAATCCACGATCGTTGAGGAGGTTGCGGGCCTGGCCTTCGGTGAGACCGACGAGTGGGGGTACCGGCGCCTGGCCGGGGCCCGAGCTGACGACGAGCACGACGGTGGTACCGCGGTCGACCAGTGTGTTGGGCGCTGGTTCGGTGGCGATGACGATGCCCGCCGGGATGTTCGCGTCGACCTGTTCGCGCACCTCGACCCGCAGGCCGTACTCCTCCGACTGCAGCAGATCGCGGGCCACGTCGACCGGATCGCTGATCACGGTGGCCGGCACCGAGACCTGTTCGGGCCCGCTCGACACGAAGACGGTGACCATCGTGTCCTGAGCGACCCGAGCGTCTCCTGCGGGGTCGGTGCGGATCACGATGCCGGCGGGGGTGCCGGTGATCTCCTCTTGGACCGTCGTGAACTGGAAGCCTGCCTGGCCGAGCAGGTTGGACGCGTCGGCGATGGTGCGACCGGCGACGTTCGGGACTGCGACGAGTGCCTCGGTCGGATTGTAGAAGAGCTCGATCACCTGGCCATCGACGACGACCGTGCCTGCTTCGGGCACCGTGCGGTGGACGAAGTTCTCGTTGACGAGCGGGTTCGGCTCGGCGATCGTGATGTACGGGAGCCCGAGCGCCTGGAGCGCGCCGGTCACCGAGTCGAGCGGCTGGTTGACGTAGTTGTCGAGCGTGAGCGCTTCGGCGTCGGCCTCGGTGCGGGTGAGGCTCTGGTACACGAGCACACCGCCGGCGACCAGCGCGATCAGTGCGATGAACGCCGCGAGCGCGTACCAGCCGGTGCGGGAGTGGGAGTCCTGGTAGTAGCGCGCCTCGGGCGAGGCACCCGGTGGGTACGCGTCGAGATCGGGCCCCGGCTGGCGCGGCATCGCCGTGGTGGGCGCGCCCGCGATCGGCGGGTGGGCGAGGGTGGTGGTGCGGTCGGCGGCCTGGGCGACCATCGGGGTGGTGGCGACAGCGGTGGACGGGCGCGGCACGCCGGTTGCCGGTGTGCCGGGCCGGGCTGCCGCGGCGACGAGCGCCTGGACCTGCTCGCCGTTGCGGAACCGGCGCAGGTCGTCGCGCAGGGCGTGCGCGCTCGAGTAGCGGAGCTTGGGATCCTTCGCGAGGAGCTTCGCGACCACGGCCTCGAACGGGCGGGGGATCCCCTCGACGAGCTTGTTCAGCGGTGTCGGCTGGTCGTGGACCTGCTTGTAGGCGATCGACACCGGGTTCTCGCCGCTGAACGGCGGCTTGCCGGCCACCATCTCGTACATCACGATGCCGAGCGAGTACAGGTCGCTGCGCGGGTCGGGCTGGGCACCCTGGGCCTGCTCGGGCGAGAAGTACGACGCGGTGCCCATCACCGACCCGGCCTGGGTGAGGTTCGACTCGGTGGCCGAGTTCATCGCCCGGGCGATGCCGAAGTCGGCGACCTTCACCTGGCCGTTGGTGCCGATCAGGATGTTGGCCGGCTTGATGTCGCGGTGGGCGAGCCCGGCCTCGTGGGCGAACCCGAGCGCGGCGGCCACCTCGGACGCGATCTCTGCGGCCTGCTTCGGCGTGAGCCGCTTGTTCGACTTGAGGATCTCGGCCAGGGTGCGGCCCTGCACGTACTCCATCGCGATGAAGTAGGTGCCCTCGTACTTGCCCCAGTCGTAGACGTTGACGATGTTGGGGTGGCTGAGGTTGGCGGCGGCCTGCGCTTCGCGCCGGAAGCGTTCGACGAAGTTGGGGTCGATCGCGAACTCGGGGAACAACACCTTGATCGCGACCTGCCGGTCGAGCAGGCGGTCGCGGGCGAGGAACACGTCGGCCATACCACCGCGGCCGACCCGCTTGTTGATCTCGTAGCGGTCGTTGATGATGACCGTGGCGTCGCCGGAGTTGCTCATGGTTGGTGCCTCGCCCCGGTGGCGCGAGCGCCCTCAGGACCGTCGTCAGAGGTTATCGACGCATCGCGGGCGTGCATGAGCAGCGCGAGACCAACACCTCGGGTGACGTCGCTGGTGAACCTGTGTCTGCTACCGCTCACGGGGCGACCGTCCCGGGGGGCGACACCACAGGTGCGGTGGTCGGCGGTGTGCTGGCGGGCGGTGTCGCGACGGGCGGGTCGAGCGCGAGCGCGGCGTCGAGCATCGCCTTGGCGATCGGCCCGGCGAGCCGTCCGCCGGTGCTCGCGGAGATCTCCGCGTTGGTGCCCTTGAGCATCACGGCGACTGCGTACTTCGGTGCGTCGGCGGGCGCGTACGCCACGATCCACGCGTGTGACCGCTCGGGTTCGCCGGGGCCGTTGAGCTGGGCGGTCCCGGTTTTCGCGGCGACGGTGATGCCGCCCTCGAGTGCGATGCAGCAGCTCGCGGTGCCGGTGAGGGCGACCTGCTCCATGAAGTCCTGCATGATGCCGGCGGTCTGGCGGCTGATCGGGCGCTGCCACACCTCGGGTTGGGTGCGACTCAGGGTGCGCCCGGTGTGGTCGAGGGTGGCGTCGATCACGAACGGCCGCATCATCTCGCCGTCGTTGGCGACGGCGGCGGCCACCATCGCCATGTGGAGCGGGACCATCTGGACGTCGTTCTGCCCGAACCCGCGGATGGCGAGCAGCGGCAGGTTCTGGTCGATGTCGTCGAAGCTCCCGATCGTGCTGCCGACGGCACCGGGGAGGTCGATCGGGACCGCATCGCCGACGCCCCAGCGCTCCATGCCGCGCTGGAAGCGGTCGGGGCCGAGCTCGAGCGCCATCTGGGCGAACGGGATGTTGCACGAGCGGGCGAACACGGTGATCATGTCGCCGCCGCACTCGCTGCCCCGGTAGTTCGCGATCGGGTCGTTGGTCTGTGGCGGCGTGAACTCCGAGATGCTCGGGAACTCGCTCTCGACCGAGATGACACCCTCGTCGAGCGCGATGCCGGTGGTGAGCACCTTGAACGTCGAGCCCGGCATGTAGCGCTGCTGGTACGCGTTGGCGAGCAACGGGTCGCGTTCGTCGGCCTGGAGTTCGACGACGTAGTCGTACGCGGCGTCGTAGTCGGAGCTCGCCACCTCGTTCGGGTCGAAGCTCGGGTAGCTCCACATCGCGTTGACGGCGCCGGTCTCCACCTCCATCAGTACGACCGACCCCTCACGCGGCCCGAGCAGGAACTTCGCGACGGCCTGCAGCTGCTCGCTGACGGTGAGCCGCACTTCGCCGGATTGGTCGGTGGCGCCGGTGAAGATGTCGCCGATCGCGCCCACCTGCTGTTCGAACGTGTCGCCGCTGAGCACGCTCGTCTGCGACTTCTCGATCTGGGTCGAGCCGAGCCCGAACGTGTAGTAGCCGGTGATGTGGGCGAACAGGTCGTTGGTCGGGTACGAGCGGACGAACTTGACGTTGCTGTCGCCCGGCGCCTGGATCGAACGTGCGACGACCACGCCGTCGGACGAGATGATCGGCCCGCGCGGCGAGTCGAACTGGCGCACCAGTGCTCTGGTGTTGCCGGGTTCGGTGGCGAGCTGCTCCTCCCGGCCCACCTGCCAGTAGTTGAGCGCGCCGAACAGCACGACGTACAGCGCCATCATGACCACGGCGAGCTGGCGGATCTGGCGGTTCATGCCGCGACCCCCTCGACCGGCCGGCGGCGCTCGCGGCGGCGCAACCGCCACGACGCGAATCGCTCGCGCGGGGTGGGGTCGTCGGGGAGTTCACCGAGGCGCCGGGCGCTCGTGTCGCTCAGGCGCAGCAGCAGTGCGAGCAGGATGTAGTTGGCGAGCAGCGACGACCCGCCGTAGCTCACGAACGGGAGCGTGATGCCGGTGAGCGGGACGACCTTCACGACGCCGCCGACGATGATGAACGCCTGCATCCCGACGATGGTGGTGAGGCCGGTCGCGAGCAGCTTCTCGAAGTTGCGCTCGGTGCGCAGCGCGGTGCGCAATCCGGCGCCGATCAGCAGCAGATACGCCATCAGCACCGCCGTGGCGCCGATCATGCCCATCTCCTCGCCGAGCGCGGCGAAGATGAAGTCGCTCTCCGCGTAGGGGATGGTGTTCGGGCTGCCACGGCCGAGCCCGGTGCCGGTGAGGCCGCCGTCGCCGATGCCGTACAGCCCCTGGAGGATCTGGTAGCCGCTGTCCTGGGGGTCGGCCCACGGGTCGAGCCAGATGTCGACGCGGCGCTGGACGTGGGAGAAGCGGCTCCACGCGGCGTACGCCGCGACGCCGAACATCGTGAACCCGATCACGACATAGCTGAGCTGCTCGGTGGCGACCCACATCATCACGACGAACAGGGTGAAGAACATGAGCGACGAGCCGAGGTCGCGCAAGCCCACCATCACCATCACGGCGAAGCCCCACGCCACGAGGACCGGCGCGATGTACTGCCATTCGGGGATCCGGAACGGCCCCCACCGCCATGTGGTCGCGGCGATCAGCTCGCGTCGTTCGCTGAGGTAGCCGGCGAAGAAGATCGCGAGCGCGAGCTTGGCGAACTCGCCGGGCTGGAAGCCGAACGGGCCGAGGCCCACCCAGATGCGGGCGCCGTTGATGTTGCGCCCGAGGCCCGGAGCGAGCGGGAGGAGCAGGAGCACCGCGCCGACGAACAGCAGCGTCCACTTGTATCGGGCGAGATCGGCGGCACGTTGGACGACGAGGAGCGTGGCGACGAAGGCGACGATCGACACGAGGCTCCACAGCGACTGCTGCGCGGCGAACTGGTCGTCGAGCCGCGAGATCATCACGTAGCCGAGGCCGTGCAGCAGCGCTGCGACGGGGAGCAGCGTCGGGTCGGCGCCGCGGGCGAGCAGGCGGACGGCGATGTGGGCGACGCCGATCAGCGCCAGGATGAGCGCGAGGAACGGACCGATGCGAGCGGGGATCTGGGCGTTGGCGCCGAGCGATGCGAGCACGTAGCCGACCGCGGTGATCGCGCCCGCCATGACGATGAGGGCCAGCTCGGTCGACCGCCTCCGCCCGACCAGACGGGCCGGCACCGGTGACGCACCGGCCGACATCAGCCCTCCGCGATGGTCGCCGGCGCCGCCGTGGTCACGGGGATCGTGGTCGCAGGGGTGGTGGTCGTCGTGGTCGTGGTGGTGGTCGTCGTGGTGGTGGTCTGCAGGCTCGAGCCGATGAAGTCGGCGGCGTCGGCCTGGGAGCCGAAGCCGACCTCCTGCTCGACGAGTTCGACCGACTGGGCGTCGAGTTGCTCGCGGGTGAACGCGCTCGGCGCCTCGAGCGTCGGCCCGAACCACAGCACGCCCTCGCGGCGGCCCTGGAAGATCGCGACGCGGTCCTCGTCGTCGAATCCGACGTAGTAGCCGCTGCGCGCCCAGGCGGCGAGGATCGCGAAGCCGAGCACGAGCACGGCGGCGAACCCGAGCAGCAGCAGGGCGCGGCCGAGGCGTGAGGCGCGGCCGGCGCGGCGGCGCTTGCGGTCGGCTCGCTGGGCGGCGCGGGCAGCCTGCTTGCCGGCTCGCTTGGCGCCCTTCGTCCCGCTGGCGGCGGCTCCGGGAGCGCCGGGTGCGCCCGCTGCGGGCGGCAGTGTCGGAATGGTCGCCGGATCTGCGGCATCGCCGTCGGCGTCGCCGGGGTCGGAGACGATCTGGGTCTCGGCGGTGTTCTCGAGGTCGACCTCGCTCCATGCGGGGACGACGTCGAACTCCTCGGTGATGTCGGGTGGATCCTGGCCGTCGAGCACGTCGACGACGACCACGG
The DNA here is from genome assembly GCA_022843125.1 of Ilumatobacteraceae bacterium. Lineage (GTDB taxonomy): Bacteria > Actinomycetota > Acidimicrobiia > Acidimicrobiales > Ilumatobacteraceae > Ilumatobacter. The sequence continues at coordinate 10,227 of JALHOG010000051.1, read as the reverse complement.
TGATGTTGTCGCGGCCGCCGGCGGCGTTGGCGGCGTCGACGAGCGCCTGGGCCGCACCGTCCGGGTCGCCGGGGTGCTCGAGGAGGATGCCCTCGATGATCGAATCGGGGACCTCGTCGACGAGGCCGTCGCTGCAGAGCACGAACCGGTCGCCGCGCACGATCGGCATCGTCCACGAGTCGACACGCACGAACGGCTCGATGCCGAGGGCGCGGGTGACGATGTTGCGGCGCGGGTGGGTGCGGGCCTCGTCGCGGGTGATCGCGCCCTCGGCGACGAGCTCCTGCACGAAGCTGTGGTCGATCGTGACCTGACGTAGCCGGTTGTGCCGCAGGACGTAGCTGCGTGAGTCGCCGACGTTCGCGACGGCGAAGACCTCGCCGTCATGCGGGTCGTCGATCACGGCGACGGCCGTGATGGTGGTGCCCATGCCGGCCTGGTCGGGGTTCTCGACCGACGCGTTGTAGATCTCGACGTTGGCCTCGTTGATGGCCGAGACCAGGTCGTCACGGGTACTCGTGGCGGCGTTGGGCAGCCGCGAGTCGAGACGGGCGACCGCCATCTCGCTCGCCACTTCACCGGCGAGATGACCGCCCATGCCGTCGGCGACGACGAACAGGCCACCTTCGGCGAAGTGGTGGTCTTCGTTCTGGGTGCGGAGCTGGCCCTCGTGGGTGGCCGCTCCCCAACGCAACGTTGCCATCAGCGCACCGCCTCGTGGCTGATCTGGCTGCTCTCGCCGGCGCTCACTCGGCTGACTGGGCTCACTGGGCCTCCAGGACGGTGTAGCCGATCTGCAACCGGTCGCCGATCTTCAGCGTGCGGCGGTCGGCGAGCTTGTTGCCATTCAGATAGGTGCCGTTGCGCGACCCGAGGTCGTCGACGACGACCACACCGTCGATCGGCGACACACGCGCGTGATGGCCCGAGACGTACGCGTCGTCGGTGATGCGGATCGAGTTGTCGTCGTCGCGTCCGATCGACACCACACCGGTGAGTGCGAACGCTGCACCCTTGCGTTCCTTCGGTTCGAGGATCGTGAGCCGGGCCGGGACCTCGTGGCGTCCCTTCGGCGGCCGTGGCTGGCCGGACGGGGTGGGGTCGGGGTTGGTGTGCACCACGGGCGCGTGACCCGCCGGTGCGCCGGCGCGGGCGTTGGGGGCCTTGACCTCGCTCCACACCGCCCAGAGCACGCGCGCGAAGAAGAGGTACAGCATGATGAGCAGGACCATCTTCAAGATGTCGAGTGCGGAGTCGGGCATGGGCTTCGATGGTCAGGACGCCTCGAACCGCAGGCTGATGGCGCCGACGGTGATGGTGTCGCCGTCGGCGAGGCGCCGATCGACGGTCAGGCGTTCGCCGTTGACGTAGGTGCCGTTGGTGGAGCCGAGGTCGACGACGATGAAGCCGCTGCCGGATCGGCGGATCTCGGCGTGGTGGCGGCTGGTGTTGCCGTCGGGGATCACGATCCGGCAGTCGCTGAGGCGGCCGATGACCGAGATCTCGTCGACGAGGGTGATGCGTTCACCGGATGGCATCACGACCGTGCCGGGGTGGACGCCGCTCTCGGCCTGCTTCATCTGGGAGGTGATGCCGAACCGGCCGGGCTTGAGAGCGTTGTCGACGCGGAGCTCGACGCTGACCGGCCCCATGAAGTGGTAGCCCTCCTCGCGGGCGTACTCACGGACGGCCTCGACGAGTTCGGTGCGCAGGGCGTCTTCGATGTCGGCGAAGCCGGAGTGGTCGCCGGCGGAGAGCATGATCGCGAAGTCGTTGGGGACGAGCCGCTGACCCTTGACGTCGACGGTGCGACGGTCGTCCATCTCGCGGATGAGGCGGCGGCCGAGCTCGATCGGCCGGATGGAATTGCGCGATCGACGAAACACGCCCTCGACCATACGCTCTAGGCGCTGCTCCAGTGCTTGCATGCCCATGGTCGGGGGAAGGCTACTGCCGCCACGCCGCCCCCTCCCCGCACCCCGGTCGCGGTGTCCGGGCGGGCCCGCTACCGTGCCCGCATGGCAATCATGATTCTCGACGGCGGCATGGGGCGCGAGCTGGGCCGGGTCGGGGCGCCGTTCCGTCAGCCCGAGTGGTCGGCGTTGGCGTTGTTCGAGGGGCCCGAGTTCGTCACGCAGGTGCACGAGTCGTACGCCGACGCCGGTGCGCAGGTGATCACGACGAACACGTACGCGGTGGTGCCGTTCCACATCGGTGAGGATCGCTTCGCCGCCGACGGTCGCCGGCTGGCCGAGCTGGCCGGTCGCCTCGCCCGCGAGGTGGCCGACCGCCATCCCGGCGTCCAGGTGGCGGGTTGCCTCCCGCCGGTGATGGGTTCGTACCGGCCCGACCTGTTCACGGTCGAGGCGGCGCGCCCGCTGCTCGACGTGCTCGTCGAGGCGCAGGCGCCGTTCGTCGACCTCTGGCTCGCCGAGACCCAGTCGTCGATCGCCGAAATCGAGCTGGTGCGCACTGCGCTCGATGCCGCCGGCGCCGGCCAGCCGCTGTGGTGCTCGTTCACGCTCACCGACAGCCTGAACGCAGACGGTCTGGCGACGTTGCGGTCGGGCGAGTCGGTCACCGATGCCGTGCGGGCCGCCGAGCGCATCGGTGCCGTGGCGGTGTCGTTCAACTGCTGCCCACCCGAGGTGATGGAACCGGCGATCGTGGAGGCGAGCGGCGTGACCACGCTCCCGATCGCCGTGTACGCCAACGCGTTCGTGCTGAACCATGGCGAGGGCGCGAACGCGTCGCTGAGCGAACTGCGTGACGACATGATCCCCGCCGCCTACACCGTGTGGGCCGATCGGTGGATCGAAGCCGGCGCCACCATCGTCGGCGGCTGCTGCGGGATCGGCGCCGACCACGTATCGGCGTTGTCCGAGCATCTCGCGAACCGTTAGCCTTCCCCTCTCCACTCGGGCGAGTGGCGGAATGGCAGACGCGCTAGCTTCAGGTGCTAGTACAGGTAACTGTGTGGGGGTTCAAGTCCCCCCTCGCCCACTGATGGCCTCCGCTTCGGCGGGGGCCGTTTTGCGTCAGGCGACGGCGGAGATCACGGCACGGGCGACGTCGGCCGCAGCCTGAACCGAGTATCCGGGTGGCTTTTCTCCGATCAACCGCTTCAGGTCGGTGGTGAAGCGTTCGTCGGCGAGCTTGGCCTCCAGGTTCTCGATCGCTCGATCAGCGGCCCAGGTGTCCGGGCGGTACGGCTCGAAGCAGTCGGCGATGTCGGAAGGCCGAACGCCGCCATGCTCGACTGCGAGCCAGAGGTCGAACAGGTCGCGTCCCTTCTTGCGTTGGAAGAGGGCGCGAATCTTCGTGGCGATCAGTTCGGCGAGCTCGAAGGTCGGAACATCGGCGGCGCCGGTGAACCACCTGCTCTCGACCGCGTACGGACGCGTCACGGTCGGGCGTGCCGGTGACCGCTCGAAGGTGTTGAGTTCGACCTTGATGTTCATGGGTCGCCCGCTCGCGAACGTCGATCGAAAGCGTGCCTTAGGATGCCGGCCGACTTCCGTGTTGACCCGATCGAACCCGGTACGTTCGGCCACCCGCCGTAGAGCGCTGAGGATCTCGCCGACACCGCCCTCGCTGCGACGCACGTAGTCGAGGTCCTCGCTGTATCGCCATGGCCGGTCGAGCCACAGCTTGTGGAAGCAGGTCCCGCCGCGGAACACCAACTCCGGTCCGAGCATGACGTCGTTCGCGATCTCGACGATGAGGCGCGAGAGCACGAGGTCCTGCTCGATCTGGTCGGCACCGGCCCAGGGAACCGTGGCACGCCACTCGGCGATGTCAGCGGGAGCGATCACAGGTCGTGCTCGATCTCGGTGTTGACGATGACGTGCCACCGTTCGTCGCGAGCGCCCTCAGCCGGCTGGCGCGGATCGAGCGGGGTGTACACACGCGCGTCGACGAGATCGGCGAGCGCCTCGAGGTCGATCGGCTTGTCGGTCACGTCGGCCATGAACTCGATGAGGTGACCGACGCGTTGGACGACGCGGACCGGGTAGTCCATGGCAGCTTCTGCGATGGCGCTGCCGTCGAGTGCGTCCTCGTGGAGCAGGTCGGCGATCACGGTGGCGACGTTGCCGAGCCCCGCACCGTGTTGCGGTGACTCGACGAGATCGAGCACCACGACGGCCGGCGTGGCGACGATCACGCGACCGGTCGGCACGGTGTGCAGTTGCGTCGGTCGGCTGGCGGTGGCGGCACGGCGGACGAACTCGATGCGGTTGCGGCCGATGTGACGATCGCGGAGCAGGGCAGGCGTTGCGACCTGGAGGGCCATCGGAGCTTGATGTGATGCTCCGTACATCTGGGCCGCCGACAGGAACCCGACGTAGTACGGGTGTCCGAGGTGACGCATCATCTGGTCGATGTAGTCGAGCGCCGGCGGAGCACCGACTTCCCGGTACTCGGGCGGGACCGGCACCCATCCGCCCTTCGTCACCGACACGATCTTGTGGGCGTCTCTCGCTCGCTGCAGGCTGACCGGCACGACACCAGGATCGACGCCGACGAGTTCGGCCACCTCCCGGGTCGTGACGAAGTGACGTCCACGCGCGATCAGCCAGTCAGCCAGCCGACTCGGAGTGACGTGCGCAGTCTGCACGTCACCAATGATATCAAACTATTGCGTTCTGCCATGGTTTGGCATCGATGATGGCGCAGATTCGGCGCCTCAGGTCCTTCACCGTCCTCGCAGATCTGACGGGTACGTCCTACGTCGGTCGGCTTGACCGGCGGCGCGGTGCTACTCGGCGGCGGTGGGGCGATAGACCACGAAGACCTTGCGGAGGGTCTCGTGGACGGTCCACACACCGCACCAGCCGATCGGGAAGATGGCGCTCGAGCCGGCGGTCAGCTCGACCGGCTCTCCGCCGTCCTGCTCGACCGTCATCCGGCCCGACAGCACGTAGATGATCTCGCCACGGGTGAGGAACTCCCAGCGCGACGCACCCGGCTCGCACTCCCACGTGCCCGACGTGATCTGTGGCTCGTCGAAGAACACCTGACTGCGGGTGAGGATGTCACCGGTCAACGGTTCGGCGGACGGTTGCCCGAGCGGCCGCTCGGCGAGGTCGGCGGATGGGATGTCGGCAGCACGGAACGAGATGGTCACGGCCGGAGTGTAGGGACCGTGCACCGCGGCGCGCGTCGGATCAGAGGTCGCGGTGGAAGTGGACGAGGGCGGCACCCGGTTGGTCGTAGCCGTCGATCGGATCGGAGACGTCGAAGCCCATCGTGCGGTGGAACGCAATCGAACCCGTGTTGATCGGCGACGTGACCGCGGAGACCTCCGTCGCACCACGCTCTCGGGCCATGGCGAAGAAGCGCTCGTACAGGTCGCGGCCGAGCCCGGCGCCGCGATGCTCGGGGTCGACGCCGACGAAGTGGATGTACGCCTTCCCCGGTTCCGACGGTGAGAGGAAGCCGACCAGGAACGCGACCGGCCGGCGGTCGTCCTCGACCACGGTGCTGGTGGACCAGAAGTGGTCGAGGAACAACCGGGGGAGCGACGCCACGATCGGCCGCCCCCACCAGTCGTCCACGACCCGGCTCATCCAGCCGTGGTCGTCCGGTCGAGCAGTTCGTCGACGACGTCGCTGATCGCTCGGGTCGCGTCGATGACGATGGCGCCGCAGGCGCGCAGGTCGGCCTCGTAGGTTCGGTTCCAGCCGAGGGCGAGAGCCAGCTCGTCTTCGGCCTTGCCGAAGTTGTTCCCGGTCCTCGCCGCGAGGCGTTCGCGCAACGTGTCGTCGTCCACCACGAGCGCGACGACCGCATCGAACAGGTCCCACACGTCGCTCTCGTTTGCAGCGGATCCGCAGAGATAGAGCGCCGCAGCGTCATCCGGACGTAGGCCGGTCAATCGGTCACGGCGGATCCGCCACTCGTGTCGGCTCCGCCACGTGGCCGTGTCGACGACGTTCTCGGGATCGACGACGGCTCCGTTGCGGGTGTGGAACGCTCCGATGTGATCCTCGTCGACCCCCAGTGCTGGCACGCCACGTCGGCGGAGCTCGCCCCGAACGGCCGACTTACCTGCGCCGGGTACACCGGTGACGTAGACGAGGCCCAAGACGGTCAGCCTTCGTAGCCAGCGATCTCGAGCGTGAGCACCTCGGCGGACGGTATGAAGCCGGCCCGGGAGTACCACGGCACGCTCCGATCGCTCGGCCACACGAGGAGCAGTTCGAGGTCGGCCCAGCCAGCCCACTGACGCACCGCTTCGAGCAGATCGCTGCCGACGCCGCGGTTGCGCACCGCCGGCACGGTGTACACGTTCGTCACGTAGCCGAACTCCTCGGCGACCCAGACCACCCATCGATCGGTGAGCGCGTCGGTCGCGAACGTGACGAAGCGCGCCACGAACTCCTCCCGCTCCTCGGTCGGGTCGCCGGCCTCCTCGTCGACCCGCCACGACCAGCGCAACATCGCGAGCGGCCGCGCTTCCGAGACCGTCGCCCGTCTGATCCGCATGCCCGAGTCTGTCTCATGGGGTCGTGCGCTCGGATCTGGGTTGAGACGGGCGCGTGCAACGTCCGGCGGGTGTGATCGTGATCGCCGCTGGCCGGAACCGATTGCTTCCATATGATTGATCACATAGGCTGACGGCATGGCAGCGACGATGACGGCCTACCAGACGCTGACGAAGGCACTCGAGTCTCACCCCGGCGACGCCATTCGCGAACGCCGAAACGAGCTCGGCATCTCGCAGGCAGAGTTGGCGGAACTCTCCGGGGTCGGGCAGTCCGACATCAGCCGGATCGAGACCCGCCGGTCCGACGCGAAGTTGTCGACCATCGTCAAGCTCACGAACGCGCTCGACTCGATCTCCACGGAGCGGCCGAGCCTCGGCAACGGCGGTCGGAGCCGAACCGAACCGGCTCCGTCATCGAAGACGTGGCAGCCGAGCGGGCGAGCCAAGCACCGCGTCACCAAGCGCTGAGCATGCGGGTTCGGGCTGCGCGTGCGGCCGATGACGCCGCATTCGCCAGCTTCGAACACGGTCTGGACCTGAAGGAGCCATGGGCCGACGAGGTCGCCGAGATGATCGACACGCTGTGGGCGTGGCGGTCATCGACCGTGCCCGAAGCGCGTCTCCAAGACCGCTGCGTGATCGTCGCCGAAGAAGCTGGCCGAATCGTCGCGGTGCTTGCTCATCAGCTCCTCCTCGCCGAGAGCGGGCAGCCGTATGCTCGTCATCGGTACATCAGGCTCGTCGCCGTGAACGCCCGACACCGCCGTGACGGGTATGCGGCCAGCCTGATGGAGCATGTGCTCGACGAGCTCCAGCAGAGCGGGGTGGTGACGGTCAGCTGGCTCGTGCATCCGGCCAACCAGGCGTCGTACCTGTTCTGCGAAGCCATGTTCGGGGCTGTTGCAGAGACGACGCAACCGGCCGACGAGAAGCCGTATCTGAGGTACGTCGTGACCCTCGCCCCGTGAGTCACGCGGGCGCGGGGCGGTGGCGGAAGGCGACCTTGACGATGCCGTGGTCGCCGGTGCCCTTGCGCTTGTGGTCGGTGGTCTCGGAGTCGTTCAGATGGTCGTTGTAGATCGACAGGCCGTCGAACAGCCAGATCCGCCGCTTGCTGTTGTCGTAGAACTGCTCGCTCACGAGCACGTGGTCGAGCGACTCGCGCAGGTCCTGGTGCACGTGCGTGTAGTACACGTCGCGGGTGTCGCGGTACTCCTGCAGGGTCTGCGCCGTGTACAGCCCGTTGTCCACCCCGCCGAGTGAGCCGCCGACCAGGTAGCGCGGCTGCTCGGTGAGCACGTTCACCGTATTGCTGTGCTGGCCGTCGTTCAGGTCGCCGAGCACGATCACCGGCGTCACCGTGCCCTTCATCACGCCGGTCAGGATCACGCGGAGCGCGGCCGCCTCCGCCGTGCGACGCACCGTCGACAGCGCGGCGCCGATCGCGGTGCGATGCGGCTTGAACTCGTCGCCGAACCACGGCTCGCGGTCGATCCGGGTGGGCAGCTTCGACTTGAAGTGCGCGACGAACACACGCGTGAACGGCGGCTGGTCGCGCAGCGCCGCGTCGAACGCGAGGACCGGCCGCGAGAACCCGTCGAGCTCGATCCTGATGTCGGGCGCCTGCGGGTCGTCGGTGCCCGACTCCAGCCGCACCTCCGGCGGGAACGCGGCGATCCACTCGGGCTCGCCGACGAGCAGACCCTTGCGGACGAGCGCCGCGCACATGATCCGCCCGCCGAACTCCTCGGGCACGAGCACGTCGTACACGTCGTCGAGGCCCGCCGCCTCCACCACCCGCTCCAGCGCCGTCGCGCTCCACAGCTCCTGCAGGCCGACGATGTCGGCGTCGAGCTCGAGCAGTTGCCGCCCGGTCCACGCGACCTTGGCGTTGTACTCGTCGAGCGTCCACGTCTGCCCCGGGTTCATCGGGACGTTCGGCAGCTGCAGGTTGTACAGGTTGAACGTCGCAACCGAGAACCGATCGAGGTCCATGTGTGCCTCCCGTGCCGAGTGAGGCGACGCTACTCACCAGTTCCGAGCCGACGAGGCGAATATCGCAGCGGCGATCTGGACGAGCCGATCAGCGTTCGGCGAGCGCTGGAACCTCGCACTTCGGCTGTGACATGACGGAGACCCTGCCTGCCTCGATCGCGGCGTAGCGCAGGTCCCATTGATCGACCGACACGGTCGACAGCCCGTCGACGATCTCCGCGAGCCGGTCGAGCGACCGGTCGTTCGACTGGACCGAGAACGCTCCCCGCTCGTCGGCCCACACGAGCATCGTCCAGCCGGGGCTCTCGAGCGTGATGAGCCAGGCCGGTGTGTCGCGGAACGTGACGCTCTCGATCGGCTGACCTGCGAGGTTCGCGAGGAGCGGACCGGCGTTCGAGCCGGGCATCTGCGTCAGCGTGATGTCGGGCGCACCGTCGCCCGGATCGAACGACATCGCGAACCACTCACCGAAAGGTCCGAGCTCGATCGTCGACCACCCGTCGGGCAGGTCGAACGTGATCGGGTCGCCGGCTTCGAAGGTGGCCAGCAGGGCGAGCGCCTCGTCACTCCACGCCGGCCGGTTCGGGCCGGCGCTCACCGCCACCATCGCGCACTCGGAGATCGACACGTACCCACGGTTCGAGTCCTCTTCCCCGGTTGCCCAGGTCGACCCACCGATCTGCCGTTGGTCGAACTCGGCCGGCAGTTCGCCCCAGTGGTCCTCAGCGACGTTGACGGCGAACGTGGCACCGCTCGGAGCCCGGACGAGCCCGCTGGTGCGATGCGGCAGGGCATCGATGTGCTGCGCGTACGACGGCACGACGTCGTCGCCCGGGAGCAGCAGGGCCGACGGGCCGGTGCCGGGCACGTAGCCGAGCGGCGCACCGCCGGTGCTCACCACGTCGACGCGTCCGAGTTCGGCGCCGGCCGCATCGAGCGCGGTGAGGTTCGTCGGCACGAGATCGCCGAGCGAGCCGAACCCGAGCACGAAGCCGTCGTCGGTCGCGCCCGTGAGTGACAGGTCGGCCGAGCTGCCGCCCGCCGACGACGCGACGAGCCGGGCGGTCCCGACCGGTGCGGTCGCCACGAGGATCGTGCCGACCGGCGACGGGGTCGCGACCGTCACCACCAGCGCACCCGGCGCCGTCGGCACGCACGACTCCTCGTTGTTCCACGGGATGCCGACGCCGCCGACACACGCCTCCTCTCCCCTGGTGTCGAGGTACGCCGCGAAGTAGTGGGCGGCGACGCCGCTGCCGGTTCTCAGGTCGGTGTCACCTGCGATCGCTTCGCCGAAGACGACCGGCAACCGCTCCTCGGCCGTGCGTGTCGCGAGATCACCGATGACCGACTCGTCGCCGCCCGTGACCAGCACGCGCCGGCCGCCAGCGGTCTCGAACCCGATCACCCCGTCGCTGCCGACGCGGGCAGGCCGGTCGGCGACGGACGTCGCAGCACCGGTGGCGTCGAGCGTCTGCCACGCAACCGATGGTGCCGGCCCGTACTCCGTGATGACCGTCACGCCGCCGGCGTAGCTGACGGTGCGCGACCCGACGAGAGCGTCGCACGTGCCGTCCGGACCGACCGCGCGGCACAGCAGCAGCCGATCCTCGGTCACCCCCCCGCCAGGTGCCGCCGCTCCGCTGAGCGCATACCACTCGACCGTGGCGATAGCGCCCGACGAGGGGGCTTCGCCGGTGCCGGCGGCCGGACCGTCGGCAGCCGGGCCGCGGGCGACGACC
>JALHOG010000050.1 GCA_022843125.1 Ilumatobacteraceae bacterium | reverse complement strand
TGGGGCGTCACGCCGATGCTGATCCCCACCGCCGGCGACACCGATACCCTGATCCAGTCGGTCATCGACAAGGTCTGACGCAACCGCCGTGTCACCATCATCAGTTCGCGACCGGGGGCAGGCGGCCGTGGAGTTCGCGGTTGCGTTGCCGGTGGTGGCGGTGGTGGTGCTCGGCATTCTCCAGGTCGTGCTGATCGGGCGCGATCAGCTCGCGGTCGAGGTCGCGGCGCGGGACGCTGCCCGCGCCGCGATCGTCGCCGCTGCACCCGGCGCAGCGGCTCGCAGCGCAGCCGAGCGCACCACAACACTCCGCCCGCTCGATGTACGCGTCACGACCGGGCCCACCACCGTGACGGTCACCGTCACCTACCGCAACCCGACCGACGTCCCCTTGATCGGAAGCGCGATCGGCAACGTCTCGCTCTCGGCCAGCGTCACGATGGCGCGCGAACCACCCTGAGCTCAGCGCCACGCCGCTCACACCGCTCGGTAGCCTCGGCCACGTGGATCTACGGGTGACGACGTCGATGGTCGGTGGTGCCCACGTCGTCGCGCTCGACGGCACGGCCGACCTCGCTGCCGCACCCACCGTGCACAAAGCGCTCAGCCGGGCCACCGCGGCGGCTGCAGGGCGCACGTTGGTGGTCGACCTCGACGGCACGATGCTGCTCGACGACGCTGTGCTCGGGCTCCTGATCGGGGCTGCGGCGCGCCAGCGCGGCGGCGGCGGCGAGCTCGTCGTCGTCTGCACGGGCGAACGGCTCCTCGAGCGGCTCGCCCAGACACGGCTCGACCGCATCCTCACGATCCGCCCCAACCTCGTCGACGGCACGATGTCGGCAACCGCATGCGCACCATCTGGGTCCTCGGCGACCAACTGAACCGTTCGATCGGCGCGCTGGCGACCGCCACCCCCGACGGCGACCGCATCCTCCTCCTCGAGAGCATCGGCATCCTCGGTCAACACCGATGGCACCGGCAGCGCGCTCATCTCGTGATCGCATCGATGCGCCGGTTCGCCGATGAGCTGCGCGCCGAGGGCTTCGAGGTCGATCTACGCCGCAGCGACTCGCTCCCAGGCGGACTCGCCGAGCACCGCAGCGAGCATCAACCCGACGCGGTCGTGATGACCGAGCCCAACAGCTGGCAGATGCGGCAGACCGCCGAGCGGCTCGATGTCGAGCTCGTCCGCTCCGATCAGTTCCTCTGCCACTACGACGAGTTCGCCACGTGGGCCGGCACCCGCCGCTCGCTGAAGATGGAGGACTTCTACCGGATGCGGCGCCGTGAGACCGGCTACCTGATGGACGGCGACGAGCCCGTCGGCGGGCGCTGGAACTTCGACGCCGACAACCGCGAGCCGCCGCCCGCCGACGCCGACCGCTGGCAGGTGCCGCCGCGCAACGAGCTCGACGACGTCGACCGGGCGGTGCTCGACGACCTCCCCGACTCCTGCTTCGGGGCGGAGCCCGACGGCACCTGGCCCACCAGCCGGGCCGCCGCGCTGCGCCGCCTCGACCACTTCGTCACCCACGTGTTGCCACAGTTCGGCCCGCACGAGGACGCCATGACCACCGGGTCGTGGCACCTCGCGCACTCGACGCTGTCGTCGTCGCTCAACATCGGGCTGCTGCTCCCGGGTGAGGTGTGCGACGCCGTCCAGGACGCGTACGACGAGGGGCGCGTGCCGCTCGCCTCCGCCGAGGGATTCATCCGGCAGGTGATCGGCTGGCGCGAGTACGTGTGGGGCGTCTACTGGCTGTGGATGCCCGACTACCGATCGGCAAATGCGCTCGGCGCCACCCGGCCGCTCCCCCCGGTGTTTACCGGTGCGGCCACCACCGAGATGCGCTGCCTGGCCGACTGCCTGGCGGGCGTCGACGCCCGCGCGTACAACCACCACATCCAGCGGCTGATGGTGCTCGGCAACCTGGCACTGCTCGCCGGCGTCGACCCGTGGGCGATGACCGACTGGATGTGGCACTCGTTCGTCGACGGCGCCGAGTGGGTGATGCTGCCGAACGTGATCGGCATGGCCCTGCACGCCGACGGTGGCCGGATGGCGACCAAGCCCTACGCGGCGGGCGGCAACTACATCGACACGATGTCCGACTACTGCGGCGACTGCCGGTTCGACCGCAAGCGCCGCACCGGGCCCGACGCGTGCCCGTACACGACGCTCTACTGGGATTTCCTCGCACGGCACGAGGAGCGGTTCGGCAAGAATCCCCGGATGGCCAGACAGGTTGCCGCCGCCCGCAAGCTCTCCGACCTCCCCGCGGTGCGCGAGCGCGCGGTCGAGGTCCTGGGCATGCTCGACCGGGGTGACCTGTGATCGCCGGCGCCGGGTACGTCGCGGTGATCTTCAGCAGCGTCCGTTCCGGCGACGACGGCGACGGGTACGGCGCGATGGCGGAGCGGATGGAGGAGCTGGCGCACGCGCAGCCCGGCTACATCGGCATCGAGAGCGCCCGCAACCCGGACGGTACCGGGATCACCGTGTCGTACTGGGCGACCGAATCCGACGCTGCAGCGTGGAAGCAGGTGAGCGAGCACCTCGCCGCGCAGGGCGCCGGGCGCGACCGCTGGTACGACTCGTACCGGGTGCGGGTCGCCACCGTGACCCGCGAGTACGAGTGGGAGCGGCCGACCACCCTGGTGCACCTGGCGATGCCCGGCGACTGGGCCGCCGCGCAGGCCGCGGGCGAGTACACGATGAGCACGCGCGGCGTCACCCTCGAGCAGGAGGGCTTCATCCACTGCTCGTTCGACCATCAGGTGCTCGGTGTCGCGAGCCGCTTCTACGCCGACGTCGACGAACTGGTGCTCCTACGCCTCGACCCCACGCTCCTCGGCTCCGAGGTCGTCGTCGAGCCCCCGTTCCCCGGCTCGGTCGAACACTTCCCCCACATCTACGGCCCCATCCCCCTCGCCGCCGTGACCAGCACCACCACGTGGCGCCGTGACCCCGACGGCTGGGCCGAGCCCACCGCCCTGCGCTGATCGGCGATCCGGCTGTGAGCGACATTCCTCAGCCACCATCACCCGGCTGGTACCACGACGGCACGACGTTGCGGTGGTGGGACGGTGCCGCCTGGGGCCCCGCCGCCCCGCCCGCCGGGTTGTCATCGGTGGCTGCCACGGATCCGGTGCGCGAGGGGTCGGCCCCAGCCGTGCTGAGCCACGTCGGGATCCTCGTCTTCGCCGTCGTTCTCCCGCTCGTGTTCCGGCTCACCGAAGGCAAGAAGAACGAGTTCGTCCGCCATCACAGCACGGAGTCGTTGAACTTCCAGCTGACGTTCCTCATCCTGTGGATGGCGGGTGGCATCGCCATGATGTTCGCGACGTTCACGGGAAGGGTTAGCGACGGTGCCAGCGCCTGGTTCCTGCTGCCGTTCTTCGCGATGTTCGCCCTGTTCGGCGTCGCCGTGCTGTGCGCGATCGTGGGCGCCGTTCGAGCGAGCCAGGGCCGCTGGTGGCACTACCCCGTCAGCATCCGGTTCGTCAGCGGCGCCCGCCCGAAGCGCGATCACCAGCGGAACGCGTGAGCCGTCCACACGGCTCCAACGCCACGCTGGCTCGCTGTCGCTCCTGCGGCTGGCAACGAGCCGCGGCCGCCTGGCCGAACCTGCCTTGCCCTGACGAACCCCGAAAGGCCTCACGGGCACGGCGTCAGCTTCACGTACTCCAGGTTGCCGTCGAGGAACTGGCGAAGCGTCAGGCAGTCACCGTCGACGATGCCCGGCGGTAGGCCGGCGATCCCGATCTCCCGTGTCGGCGCTGGCGCGACGAAGACGAAGAGTGCGCAGCCGGCTCCGGCGCCCAGACACCCGACCACCCTGCGGTGATCGCGCTCGACGGAGGCCGCGGCGGCTTCCTCCGGCACGGACGCGCGCTCCTCACTCGGTTGCGTCCTCCGACGAGCGAGCACGATCGACGCCACGGCCCCTGCGACGACGAGAGCGACAACGATCGTCCGCACCACGGATCCGAGTCTCGTAGATGAGCCGCATCACGACGCATCACGGGGCTCCGGACGAACGAACGGGACCATGACCAGACGGTGCCGTCCGCCGGCAACCGGCGCCCGATGAGAGACCTCTCCTCCGGAGAAATCTTGCGCGTCGGGTTGCGAGTCGTACGTACGTTCGATAGTGTTCCTGTATGGAGGTGAGCGCGTTCGACGACCTGATCGGCAGCATCGATGCGCTCTCGTACGCGCAGCGGGCCAGCCGGCTGGCCGAGGTCGAGCTCGCGATGCGCCGGCTCGAAGCCGAGGCAGCAGTCCTGATTCGTGCGCTCGACCGCGACGGCGGATTCCGCACCGACGGGCACCTCACGGTCGGCGGGTTCCTGCGTGGCGAGCTGCGGTGGTCGAAACAGCAGGTCGCGGCGCGCCGCCGTCTCGGCACGCTCGTCACCGAGGTGCCGGCTGTCGTCGAGCACCTGCACGCCGGCGCGATCGGCGTCGCCCAGGCCCACGCGTTCGGCCGGGCGGCGGCCAACCCGCGCTGCGGCGGCCAGCTCGCCGATCACGCCGAGGTCCTCCTCGAGCGCGCACGCACCCTGTCCTTCGAGGGGTTCCACGCCGACATCGTCACGTGGGAGCGTCTCGCCGACGCCGACGGCGCGAACCGAGATGCGGCGCTCCACCACGAGCACCGCCGGCTCGACTTCATGCTGTTCGACGGTGTCGGCACGCTCCTCGGGCAGTGCGGCGGCCTCGATCACGTCGAGTTCTCCGAGATCCTCGAGCACTACCGCCACGCCGAATGGCTCGCCGACTGGGAGTGGGCCACCGAGCACTACGGCGCCGATGCGGCCGGCTCGATGCTCCCGCGCACCAACGCTCAGCGATCCTGGGATGCGCTGATGCGCATGGCCCGCGACGCCGTCTCCACGCCCGCCGGCGCGCAGCCGGCCGAACCCGTCGTCAACCTCGCGATGTCGGTCACGCACGCCGAGGCGGTGCTCGCACGTCTCGGCCTGATCCCCGAGGCCGACGCAGCGGCGTCGCACCCGCCGCTGCCCGACCAACCGTTCGGCGAGTGTCGCTGCGGCACCACCGACGGCACACCGCTGTCACCGTTCGAAGTCGCCCAGGCGATGATCCACGGCCGGGTCCGCCGAGTGGTGTTCGACTCCGCCGGCGTCGTCGTCGACTTCGGCCGTCTCCAGCGCCTCTTCGACGGGCCGGCCCGCCACGCGGTCCTGCTGCAGTTCCCCACGTGCGTGTTCCCCGGCTGCAACCGGCCGGCGAGCGACTGCCACGCCGACCACCTCACCGACTGGCAGCACGGCGGCAGCACCAACCAGGCCAACGGCGCACCACTGTGCCCCCGCCACAACCAGTTGAAGAACCACGGCTTCAGCGTCTGGCGCGACCCCAACGGCGTGTTCCACACCTACCGCCCCGACGGCACCGAGATCGCCCCGGCCCCACCCCCACCCGGCACCGCCCCACCCACCGGTCCGAGCCGCGACCTGCTCCGTTCAGCCTGACGATCACCGCCAGCGCACCGCGCCACTGCGCGCCCGCCGCGCAGGCATCGCTCGCCGGTTCGTCGGCGGCGCGGACCGGGTCTTTCGGCACTGATGGCGAGCGGGGCGCAGGCCCACGATGGACAGGGACGAATGACGTCCGCATCCCTGAGGAGGTCGTCATGGAACACCGCCGTTACCGCTTGTCCTGGGCGCGAACAGCCGTCATCTGTGGTGTGCTCGGCATCGCTGCGACCGGGTCGATCGTCGCCGCACACAACACCGGCAGCGAGGCAGTGATCACCGCATGCAAGCATCGTGTGACCGGGCTCGTGCGAATCGTGCCGAAGGCGTCGGCGTGCCTGCGCAACGAAGTCGTCGTGACCTGGAACGTCCACGGCGTGCCAGGCGTGCCAGGCCTGCCAGGTGAGCCGGGAGTGCCCGGCCCCCAGGGTGAGCCCGGTGAGCCCGGTGCGCCCGGTGCGCCCGGCCCGCAGGGTGAACAGGGGGTGCAGGGTGAACAGGGGTTGCCGGGCACGGCGCTCGCCGATGTCACCGATCTCTCCGGGATCGGCTGTGACACCGGACGTCCGGATGACGAGGTCGTCCTGGTGACGGTCGCGGCCAACGGCGAGATCTCGATGCGGTGCGTACCGGTACCGGGCGACGTGAAGATCAACGAGCTGTACCTGTTCGGTGAGGAGCGGTACATCGAGCTGTACAACGCCGGCAGCAGCACCGTCGACATGGACGGCTGGCGAATCGTGATCGCCGACCGGGCGAATGCGACCACGATTCTGGATCTCGACGTGGCCGCGCTCGGCCCCGGCGAGTACGCGGTCGCCGGAATCGCAGACGTCGAAATCGACCTCTTCGGTGGCGGCGTCCGACTCGAGGACGCCGACGGCGCGTTGATGGACGCTGCAGGCTGGGAGATCGACGGCATGCCGTTCGGCGACGCACCCTTCGGCTTCTACGAACTCGGGCCGGTGAATCTGAGTTCGTTGTCGTACCAGGCTGTCGGCCGGATCCCTGACGGCAACGACACCGGGAACAATGCGGTCGACTTCACCGTCGGCCTCACTCCCACCCCGGGGCAGCCGAACACCGTCTGACCTCGTCGAGTGTGAACACCTCCGGACCCGGAGGTGTTCACGCCGCGCGACGTCCCGTCGCCCCGGTTGCGATGGGTCACCAGTGGAGGGTGCCGGGGGCTCCCTTGATCGGGCCGGTGACGTTGGCGGTGACCCACCCGCCGTAGAAGTTGCCGTCGTTGGGCAACACGCGCTCGTCGTCGACCCAGCACTCGTCGAGTGCCTGTGCGTAGAACGCCCAGTGGCCGGTGATCGCCTCGAACCCCGGCGTCGGTTCCGGATACGACCACGCGGCCGCAGCGGCGACCGCATTGCCGACCACGACGTCGGCGTACGTCGCGACGCCCTTCCACTCGCAGTAGGACTGGCGCGGGTTGGCCCGCAGGTACTCGTCGGCGATGTGCTCGAACGCGACGTAGTACGCCGGCGCTTGGCTCGTCTCCAGCACCCGGACGACCCTCGGTGCGTCGACGACCGTGACACCTGCGTGCACCACGCGGATGCGCCAGCCGACCACCTCGACCCGCGGCGGGCGCGGGAAGTCCCACACCGACTCGACGGGCTTGCCGTTCGACGCGACCTCGACCATGCAGAACCCGACGATCAGGGGCCGGAGAAGATGCCGCTGTGGTCGGCGCCGGCGTGGGCTTCGAGCATCTCGTAGTAGGCGTCCTTCGGGTTGTAGCCCTGGGCCGCCTCGCCCATGCTCGAGATCTCGGCCCGGCCCACCACGTGCCAGTGCACCTCGTCGGGGCCGTCGGCCAGGCGGAGCGTGCGCTGCCCGGCGTAGAGCCGGGCGAGCGGCGTCCACTGCGACACGCCGGTGGCGCCGTGGACCTGGATCGCCTCGTCGACGATCTGGCAGGTGCGGATCGGCACCATCGCCTTGATGGCGCTCACCCAGACCCGCGCTTCGGCGTTGCCGAGCACGTCCATCGCCTTGGCTGCGGTGAGCACCATGCGGCGCATCGCCTCGATCTCGATCCGGGCCTTCGCGATCACCTCGGGGTTCTTGCCGAGGTAGGCGATCGGCTTGCCGAACGCCTCGCGGGTGAGGCCGCGCTTCACCAGCAGCTCGAGCGCCTTCTCGGCGGCACCGACCGAGCGCATGCAGTGGTGGATGCGGCCCGGGCCGAGGCGGAGCTGGCTGATCTCGAAGCCCTTGCCCTCGCCCCACAGCACGTTCGAGTAGGGCACCCGCACGTCGTTGAACCGCAGGTGCATGTGACCGTGCGGCGCCTCGTCCTCACCGAACACGTGCATCGCGCCACGGATCTCGAGCCCCGGCGTGCCCATCGGGACCAGGATCTGGGACTGCCGGCGGTACGGCGGCCCGTCGGGGTCGGTCATCAGCATCACGATCAGGATCTTGCAGCGCGGGTCGCCGGCGCCGGACGACCAGTACTTCTCGCCGGTGATGACCCACTCGTCGCCGTCGCGGACGGCTCGGCACGACAGTTGCTTCGCGTCGGACGACGCGACGTCGGGCTCGGTCATCACGTACGCGGAGCGGATCTCGCCCCGCAGCAGCGGCTCGAGCCACTGCTCCTTCTGCTCGGGCGTGCCGACCCGCTCGAGCACCTCCATGTTGCCGGTGTCGGGCGCCGAGCAGTTGAGGCACTCGGACGCGATCGGGTTCTTGCCGAGCTCGACGGCGATGTACGCGTAGTCGAGGTTCGACAGGCCCTCGCCCGTCTCGGCGTTCGGGAGGAAGAAGTTCCAGAGGCCCTGCTCCTTGGCCTTCGCCTTGATCGAGTCGAGCAGCTCGAGCTGACCCTCGCCGTAGCCCCAGTGATCGGCACGCCCCTCGCCGAGCCGGAAGAACTCTTCGGTGCGCGGCTCGATCTCCTCGGCGATGAACCGCTTGACGGCCTCGTAGAGCGGTTGTGCCCGGTCGGACATCCGCAGGTCGTACATCTCCACGGTGCTCGGCAGTGCCGTCATGCTGCTCCCCTTCTCGATCGCGTGCCGCCCGAACTTACCGAGCACCGTTGTGCCGGTCCTCATCGACCTGTGTCACGGCGCGGGTCAGCGGGGGCGACGGTGGCCACGGCGGTCGGACAGCTTGGCTTGGCGGGCCTGCTCGACTTCGAGCGCGGCTTCCTCGGCGACGAGGCGCTCCAGGCTGGCGAACCGGGCCGGGTCGAGCTCGCCCGCGTCGATCGCCGCGCGAACTGCGCAGTCGGGTTCGCGGTCGTGCTTGCAGTCACGGAAACGGCAATGATCCATGAGGGCGAACACGTCACGGAACGCCCGCTCGATCCCCTGGCCCGACAGCCACAGGCTGACCGCACGTACCCCAGGGGTGTCGAGCAGCCACCCACCGGACGGCAGCCGCAGCAGCTGGGCCGCCACCGTGGTGTGCCTCCCCCGATGATCGGCATGGCGCACCGCGCCCGTGTCCATCACGTCGTCGTCGAGGAGCGCGTTCACGAGCGTCGACTTGCCGACACCCGACGCACCGAGGAACGCCAGGCTGCGGTGACCGGCGGCGAACCCGCGCACCGCTGCCAACCCCGTGCGGTCGAGGCCGCTCACCAACAGCACCGGCACACCGAGCGCGACCTCGGCGAGCTCGGCGCGCGCGGGTTCGGGGTCATCGACCAGGTCGACCTTCGTCAGGAGCACCACCGGCTGCGCCCCGGAGTCGAACGCCAGGACCAGCTCGCGTTCGAGCCGTCGCTGGTTCGGTGGTGTGCCGACTGCATGCACGAGGAACACGACGTCGATGTTGGCTGCCAGGGTGTCGGCTTCGAACCGATCGCCTTCGAACGATGCCCGCCGGACGAACGCCGATGTGCGTTCGATCACGTGGTCGATCCGTTCGCTGTCGACCGAGGGCACCACCCAGTCGCCGACGGCGACGTCGACGAACAGGTTGCGCGCCCGCATCGGGTCGAGATCGTGCGCGTGACGCATGATCCGGCTCCAGCCGCGATCGATCCGCGACACCCGCCCGGGCGCGCCGGGGGCACCGAGCGCTTCCCACGCCCGCTGCAGCGTGTCGTTCCAGCCCAGTTCAGGATCCGGCATGTCGGGGCTGACCGTACCTGACACTGGTTCGGACCGGCATGGGGTTCGCACTGGCACACTGGCGTCGATGACCGAGCCCGAGCTGCCCGACGAGCCCGATCGAGAGGACTGGACGCCAGCGATGCGCGCTGCGCTCGACGAGGCGCTCGCAGCGCTCGCGCACGACGACGTGCCCGTCGGTGCGGTCGTCCTGCGTGGCGGCGAGATCATCGCGGCACGGCACAACGAACGCGAGCTGACCGGCGACCCCACCGCACACGCCGAGGTCCTCGCGCTGCGCGACGCGGCCGCGGTGGTCGGGCACTGGCGGCTCGACGACTGCACCCTCGTGGTCACACTCGAGCCGTGTGCGATGTGTGCCGGCGCGATGGTGAACGGGCGGCTCGGACGACTCGTCTACGGCACCACCGACCCGAAGGCGGGTGCCGCCGGCAGCCGGTTCGACATCGTCGATTCGGCGCTGCTCAACCATCGAGTGCCGCGGATCACCGGCGTCCTCGCGGAGGAGTGCGGCCGAGTGCTGGTCGAGTTCTTCGCTGCCCGACGGCGCGCGAACTGACGGCTCAGCGCCGCTTGAGGCTGCCGATGAGTCGGCGCAACGCCGACGCCCGCTCGTCCACTGGCGCACCCTCGTCGACGGAGACGAACACCTCGATCGGCTCGGTCGGCTGAGCCGCCGGGAGCTCGTCGAAGACCGAGCCGACGGTCGAGTTGGGTCGGGTCATCCGGCCCGTCGCAGTGACGGGCACTTCGACGGTGTCACGGAGAGCAACTCGGCCGGGGAGGCGCAACTCGGCGGGCGCCGCACCGCTGTCGATCACGATCCCGCTGCGTGGCCCGATGCGACGCTCGCGCTGAGCGAGCGATCCGGTCTCGATCTCGGCGACCGCCTCGCGCACCGCCGACAGCACGTCGTCGTCATGATCGACGACCTCGGTGGTGTTGCTCCAGACGGCCTGGTCGGCGAGGAACGACTCGATGCCGGCGACCCCATCCCCGAGCGCGTGCTCGACGACTGCGTCGGCGACATCACCGACCCTCCCCGCTCCGGCCGTGCCATCGCGCTGCCCCCCGTCGCGGACCAGCCGCGCCGTCGGCCCGGCGCGGTCGATGTCGGGGTCGGGGTAGGCCTCGAGCGGCTGCCCGCCGAACTGCTCGTCGATCTCGCCGCTCGGCCAGATCACCTCGAACCGATCGAACGGATCGGCAGCGACCGCAGGGAGGACCGCCGCACGCGCCATCGGCTCGTGATGCGAGACCGAGGCCCGTGGCGGATCGATCCGGTCGGTCCACGACACGTCGATACCCATGGCCTGCGTCGGCGCAGATGCGAGCGACGGCGACGACTCGACAGCGGGCCGCGCTCGCGCCTCGCTCGGATCATTGGCGAACGGTCGCTCGAGCCAACCCGGCTCGTCCCAATGGATGACGTCGTCGAGATCGACGCGCACATCGACCTGCTCCGCGACGTGATCGACGCGGCGGCCGGGCATCGGGAGCGGCGCGATCAGTGACGTCACAGGCGCAGCGGCATGAGCCGGCGGGAGGGGCGGCGGCTCCTCGGTTCCAGGGGCGGGCAGTGTGAACGGTGCCGGTGGCGGCAACGTCGCCGGCACCGATGCCGGTGGCGGCGGAGCAAACGAGGGTGTCGGCCCCGGGACCGGCCCGATCGACGGTGCGGGCAGGCCCCCGTCGGGCGCACCCGGGGCGCCGTCGTCGTGCCAGCGGTGCGCGCCCGACGCGTGATGGCGATACGGGGTGACGATCGCGCCGTGGACGCGCTGGCTCGCGAGCCATCCGACGCAGTCGTCGGTGAGGAGCTGGTTGGTGACGATGACCGCGTGACGATCGACGTCGGCGACACGTTCGAACAGCAGCCCGAGATGCTCGTCGCCGCTCACCTGCACCGCTCCGGCAGCAAGTTGACCCTCGGTCAGCGCGCCGGCTTCCACCAGACGCCGGCCCAGCGACGGATCGTCGTCGCGCTCGGCGAGATAGATGACGCCACGGTCGGCCCAGACGGTGACGCCGGGGTTGGTCCGACACACCACCTCACCGGTGAAACCTCGGTCGCGGATCGCGTCGAGCACGACCCAGCCGGGCCGCGGATAGGTGCTGGCGAGGCCGAGCGCATCGTCCTGAGCGTCGTCGAGGTCATCTCGACGCAAGCTCATGCCACACCCGCGAGCGTGCCCGACTCCCGTGGCTCGCGATGCTCCCGCTCGAGCCGGTCGAGCACCGTCAGGAGCGCCTCGATGATCACGGTGCGGCCCGACTCGTACTCGATCAGCTGGCACGGCACGACCGCCTCGCTCGCGAGAGCGCCGAGGCGCCGAGCGATCAACTCGGCCGCATCGCCGTCGTCGCACCGGTTGATCGCGACGACCAGCGGGACGCGCAGGTCGCGGAGCAGTTCCCGCATCGCTTCGCCGGCCTCGGCGTGGGTGTGTTCCGCTTCGGCGT
This sequence comes from Ilumatobacteraceae bacterium, assembly GCA_022843125.1. Classification (GTDB taxonomy): domain Bacteria; phylum Actinomycetota; class Acidimicrobiia; order Acidimicrobiales; family Ilumatobacteraceae; genus Ilumatobacter. Next base: position 27,433 of record JALHOG010000050.1, on the reverse strand, counting down.
CGACCACGTAGACGACGGCGTCGACCTCGCCCTTCAAGACGTCGGTCATGAACCAGAACCGACGCTGTCCAGGCGTGCCGAACAGCAGCAGGCGCACATCGCCGCCCTGGATCGCGTACGTGCCGAAGTCCATCGCGACGGTGGTGCGCGCCTTGACCGCAGCCTCGACGCCCGAGGTCGCGACGTCGGTCTCGACGACAGGGGTCTGGGATACTGCCTGAATCAGGGACGTCTTGCCGGCGGCGAACGGCCCGGTGACGAGCAGCTTGAAGACGTGCTCGCTCGCTGGCGTCTGCGACATCTGCTGGCCTCCCTCCGGTTCCGTTCGGACCGACCGTCCGGCGTCGGGTGGGCGCGGGCACGCACCTCGTCACGACGACGGGGCGAATCGGCCCCAATGTGTAATTCCTGCAAACCTGTATCGGCGTTACCTGACGTCGGCTTGAGCGCAGCGGGGGATCGGGCGGGGTCGGATCTCGGGCGTCGGGACCCGGTCGCGGCCGCTAGTCTGTCGGGCGGAAGGGTGCCCGAGCGGCCAAAGGGACACGCCTCGAAAGCGTGCGAGGTGCAAGCCTCCGTGGGTTCAAATCCCACCCCTTCCGCCATGCGAGTCCGAACCCTCACAGGTTCGGACTCGTCTGCTTTTCGGCCACGCCCACCGCTCGATCAGCGCAGCGAGATCAGGTGCACTCGGTCTCGTCGTCGGGGGGCTCGAGGTCGATCAGGTAGTCGTTGACGAGCTCGACGATGCATCGGTTGACCCCGTAGCCGGTGTGCTCGTCGGCGGTCACCACCACGAGGCGACCGTCGTCGAGGGCATCGCGCATCGCCCGGGTGCTCGCGAGTGGCGTCGCCGGATCCCCGGTGGTCCCGACCACGAGCACCGGTCCGGCGCCGGCGGCGGTGATGGTGATGCGGGGGTCGACCGCCGGCGGGAAGAACGTGCACCCGTAGTCGCCGGCCGAACCGGGCGCCACCAACCGCGGGACGACGCCGCTCAACCGTGCCGCTTCGGCGTCCGACTCCTCGACACTCGGGCGCGCCGGATCGTCCATGCAGGAGATCACCTGGAACGCCTCCAACTCGTTGCCCCACGTACCGTCGGGCGATCGCTGGTAGTAGGCGTCGAAGAGGGCGAGCAGCCCGCTGCCGTCACCGCTCTGCGCAGCCGTGAGCGACTGCGCCAGGGCGGGCCAGCGCAGCTCGGAGTACAGAGCGGTCGACACTGCGACCCGCGCGATGTCGCGGTTGACCGGCGGACGGCCATCGGCGCCCGCGATCGGGGTGACGTCGAGGCTCGCCATGAGCGTGTCGAACGCCCCCGCTGCGTCACCGTCGTTGTGGAACTCGCATCCGTCGTCGGCACTGCACTGGTCGAGGAACGTGGTGAGGGTCGAGTCGAACCCGGTGAGTTGCTGCTCGGCCCATTCGTCGGGCGCGGCGCCGGGGTCGGCGGCACCGTCGATCACGAGCGCCCGCACCGTCGACGGGTACATCGTCGCCCACGCCGTCCCCAGTTCGCTGCCGTAGCTGAACCCGAAGAACGAGATCGTCTCCTCGCCGAGCGCCCGCCGGATGGTGTCGATGTCGCGAGCGCTGTTGTTGGTGGTCATGTGCACCAGGTCGGGGTTGGCCGCCACGCATTCGCCGGCGAACTGTTCGGCGAGGGCGACGAGGGCGGCGCGCTCGGCATCGTCGGTCGGTGTCGAGTCGACCCCGGTGAAGTACGGATCGAAGCTGTCGATGCAGTCGATCGCGGGCTCGCTCTCCCCGGTGCCACGCGGATCCCAGCCGATGATGTCGAACCGGTCGCGGAGCGCTCGGTCGTAGATGTCGGCAGCGTTGACCGCGAGGCCGGTCCCCCCGAAGCCCGGCCCGCCCGGGTTGACGAGCAACGTCCCGATCCGGTTCTCCTGGTCGAGTGCGCGGTAGCGGGCGAGGAACAGCTCGATGCGGCGACCGTCTTCGGGCTGGGCGTAGTCGACCGGGACCTCGATGGTGGCAACGTCGACGGCGTCGTTGAACGGTTCCCACTCGATCGGGGCCGGTTCGAACACGGGCAGATCAGCGGGGGCGGTGATCGGCGACGACACCGTCGGCCCCACCGGCAGTGTGCTGGACGTGCTGGCCGTCACCGGCACCGTGGTGACCGGGCTGGCGGCCGCGGTGCCAGCAGACGGCTGGTCGCCCGAGCATCCGGCAGCAAGCCCGGCGGCGGTCAGCATCGCGAGGGCGGTCATCCGTCGGCGCACGGTCGACAGGGTAGGTCGGGGATCCGGCCTCCCGGACGCACTGAGGCCGTGCAGGTTGTCAATCGCTATGTCGCGATATATCGTGACTACATCGCACTACAGCGACGAGACACACCGATCACGGAATCGAGCATCACATGCACCAGCACAATCACCAGCACCAGCACCAGCACCAGCACGATCAGCAACCCCGCAGGCGTCGGGCCCGGCTCTCGGCCGGCGACGTCGATCGCGGCGACGACCGCCCCGGACGTGGGCGCGGGTCGTCGAGCGGGCGTGGCCGAGGTCGCGGGCCACAGAGCGGGCGCCGTGGCGGACCTCACGGTCCTGGCGGGCGCACCGGATTCGGCGGCGGCCGACGCCGCGATCGCGGCGAGGTCCGCATCGCAGTCCTCCTGCTGCTTGCCGAAGCGCCGATGCACGGCTACGGCATCATCCGCGAGGTGGATGTACGCAGCAACGGCACGTGGCGGCTGAGCCCCGGCGCCGTCTACCCCACCCTCAACGCGCTCGAGGCCGACGGCCTCGTCACCGCAGTAGGGGACTCGGGGCGTTCCGTCTACTCGCTCAGCGAGCGCGGCCGCGCAGCCGCCGCCGAACTGGCGGGCACACCCCCGCCGTGGGAGACCCACGACGACGACCAGCTCGCCGAACTCGGCCAGGCGGTCGAGGCGCTCGCCGTGGCAGCCCGCCAGATCGCCGAAGTCGGCGAGGCCCGCCAGCGCGCCGAAGCCGTCACCGTGCTCGTGCAGGCGCGCCGCCGTCTGTACGCGCTCCTCGCCGAGGAGCCAGTGCAGGGGCCGGAGCCCCACACCGGTACGCAGCTCGCCGACGACGCCGGTCACGACCAGCCGTAGCCTGCTCCCATGCGCATGGGCCCCCACCACCTGATGCCGCGAGACACCGACGCGGTCAAGGACACGAAGATCGGGCGTGCCACGGCACGGCGCGTTGCGACGTTCGCTCGCCCGTACCGAGGCACCATCGCGTTGTTCCTCACGATGATCGTCGTCGCGGCCCTGCTGGCGCTCGTGCCGCCGCTGGTCGTCCGGGAGATCATCGACAACGCGATCCCCGACCGCGATCGTGGCGCGATCTGGTGGCTCGCCGGTCTCGCCGTGTTCGCCGCGCTCGCCGATGCTGCGCTGCAGATCGGTCAGCGGTGGTGCAGTGCACGAGTCGGCGAAGGCCTGATCGCCGACCTCCGGCGAGCCCTGTTCGCGAAGGTCCAGCGGCTGCCTGTCGCGTTCTTCACGCGCACGCCGACGGGCGCGATCACGAGCCGGCTCAACAACGACGTGGTCGGCGCCCAGTCGGCCGTCACCAGCACGCTCGGCAGCGTCGTGAGCAATGTGATCGTGCTCGTCACCACGCTGGCGACGATGCTCGTGCTCGAGTGGCGACTGACGCTGCTCGCCCTGCTCGTGCTCCCGGTGTTCGTCGTCCCGGCCAAGCGCATCGGCAGGAGGCTGCAGGACATCTCCCGTGAGCAGATGCAGCACAACGCGGCGATGAACACCCAGATGACCGAGCGGTTCAACGTGTCGGGTGCGGTGCTCGTCAAGCTGTTCGGATCCCTCGACCGCGAGAACGACATGTTCGGTCGGCGGGCCAACGCCGTTCGCGACGCCGGCATCCGCGCCGCGATGCTCGGCCGGGTCTTCTTCGTGGCGCTCGGCCTCGTCGCCGCGGTCGGCACCGCGGCGATCTACGGCCTCGGCGCCCAGCTCGTGATCAGCGGCGACATCCAAGACGGCACGCTGGTCGCGCTTGCGCTCCTCGTCAACCGCGTCTACCAGCCGCTCACCGGGCTCACGAACGCCCGCGTCGACCTGATGACGTCGATGGTGTCGTTCGAGCGGGTGTTCGAGGTGCTCGACGCCCCCGAGCCGATCACCGACCGCCCCGGGGCGATCGACCTCGTCGAGCCGACCGGCCGGGTGACGTTCCGCGACGTCACGTTCCGGTACCCGCCGGCGAACGAGTCGTCGATCGCATCGATGGAGCAGCAGGCGATCCCCGGTGCCGACCCCGACCGCGACGTGCTCCGCGGCCTGTCGATCGACATCGAGCCCGGTGAGACGTTGGCGCTCGTCGGTGCGTCGGGCGCCGGCAAGAGCACCCTCGCATCGCTCGTGCCGCGCCTGTACGACGTGACCACCGGCGCTGTCCTGATCGACGGGCACGACGTGCGCGACCTCACGCTCACATCGCTGCGGGCGACGATCGGCGTCGTCGCCCAGGATCCGCACCTGTTCCACGAGTCGATCGGCGACAACCTCCGGTACGCCGCACCCGATGCCAGCCGCGAACAGCTCGAAGCGGCGTGCCGCGCCGCCCGCATCCACGACACGATCGCGGCGCTGCCCGACGGGTACGACACCGTCGTCGGCGAGCGCGGCTACCGACTGTCGGGCGGCGAGAAGCAACGTCTCGCGATCGCGCGGTTGCTCCTCAAGGACCCCGCGATCATGATCCTCGACGAGGCGACCAGCCACCTCGACAACGACAACGAGGCCCACGTCCAGGCGTCGATCGAAGCGGCGCTCACCGGGCGGACCGCGATCGTGATCGCTCACCGCCTGTCGACCGTGCGCAGTGCCGACCGGATCGCCGTGCTCGACGGCGGCCGCATCGTCGAGATCGGCACCCACGACGAGCTCGTCGCCGCCGACGGCCTCTACGCCGGTCAGCTCCGCGCGGGCGAGCTCCTCACCAGCGCCTGACCGCGACCGCCCGCTACTGGACGACCCAGCTGTTGACGGCGAAGTTGCCGTCCTCGTTGATCTGGATCACCGCTCGGGCCACCACGTTCGAGGCGGTCGAGACCAGGGTGATCTGACGCTGGAGCACGATCTCGCTCTGGTAGCCGAGCATCATCGACTCGGGCGCAGCGGCCGCCGTGATGTCATCGACATGGAACGTACCGGCGAGCATGCCGCCGATGATGCGCACGTCGTGACTCGCCGGGTTGTCGACGCTGATCCGGCTCATCGGCACCGAGACGTACCCGGGGATCGACACCGTCGTCGGGGCGGTGCCCGCGACGCGGAGGTCGATGATCGGGTCGGGCAGCCTGGGCTCGACCACCCGGACCGGCGGGTCGGCCGGTGCGGGCACCGGCGGGCCGTCGAAGGTCAGGACGGCGGGTGCCGGCGTGAAGATGCTCTCGGACGAGACGCCGACGGCGTTGGTCGCAGTGACGACGAACCGGTAGCCGATGTTCGGGGCGCCGTCGTCGGTGACGTCGGTGACGCAGCTGGTCGGGGCGACCTGCCAGCCGACCACGCCAGGGCTGCAGGTGCCGACCGTCTCGTACTGCTCGATCAGCACCGGCGGAGCATCGTCATCGTCATCGTCATCGCCGTCGTCATCGTCATCGCCGGGCGGAGCCGGGGTGGTGGTGACTCGCTGCACGAGCACGGTGTAGCCCGTGATCGGGGCGTTCGACGCTCCCGGCGTCCAGGTGACCTCGACAGCATCGTCGTACGGGGTGAACCCGGTGACCGTGGGCGCGTCGGGCGCGGTGAGGTCGACCGGCGAGCCGGTCATGGTTTGCGTGACGACGGTCGCCGCTGATGTGCCGGCGAGGTTCGTGGCCGTGATCGAGAACTCGTAGGTGCGGCCGTTCTGGAGGCCGGTCACCAGACAGGCGAGCCGGCCTGGCGCGACCGAGACGATCTCATCGGGCTCGCACACCGTCGTCGGGGTCACAGGCCCGGTCGGTGTCGAGGTCCACGTGACGTCGTACGAGTCGATCAGCGCGCCGCCGGCATCCGAACCCGTGACCTCGTCCCACTCGAGCAGGACAGCGCGACTGTTGGCCGGCGGGGCCGGCGCCCGATGCGGTGTGGCGACCGGGTTCCCGGGAGCGGCCGGCGCGATCGGCTCGGCGGTGAAGCGCGACGAGGTCGGCTGGTACTCGGCGCCGGGCTGGCCGAGTGGCACCTCGGTCTGGTTGACGGTCGCGGTCGAGCGCGGCACGTGGACGACGCCGGGCACGTCGTGGTCGGCGGGGGTGTCGTCGTCGCCGTTCACCGACATGATCGAGATGCGCTGACCGCGGTCGGCCTCGAAGCCCGGCTCGACGTAGCGCTGGTTGAACTGGACCGACAGGCCCGCGGAGGTCGCGCTGTTGTCGATCACCAGACGACCGTCGGCGCCGAACACCCACGTCGCGCCGGCGCCGTCGATGTCGAACACACCGGGCGATCCGAGCAGGTTTGCGCCCACCTGGATGTCATCGGCACACTCGGTGGGCAGCTCGGCGAGGCCGTAGCCGACCACCACGTTGGCGTCGCCGCCGAACGTGACCTCGTCCTCGAACCAGTACACGCCGCTCGCGAAGTAGACGTTGCCGGTCGAGATCGTGATGGGGTCGGGGTAGTGCCCGGGCAGGTAGACCGTGCACTGGTAGGCAGGCGGCATGTCGAACGGGCCGGTCCGGATGGTCTGCGGCTGCGCCGGCAGGGTCGGGAGCCAGACCTGACCGTCGGTCGCCGTGACCGTGCTCGTCCACCAGTCATGGGTGCCCGTCTCGGGCTGGAGCGACGCCGTGCCGATGAACGCCTGCGGGACGGTGGCGCCGAGCTGGGTCGCGGTGCTGCCGATGGGGTTCTGGAAGCCGAGCACGTTGAGCGGGCCGACCTCCTCGGTCATCGAACACGTCGTGCTGACGGCGATGCCGTCGATCACGCCGCCCGCAGGACCGGGCACCGGCTTCGTGCTGCCGTCGCAGTCGGCGAACAGCCCCGTCGGATCGAGCAGCGCCACCCGCAGGCCCGCCTCGGCCGCCTCGCGCTGGCGTGTCGCGTCGCCGACCACCCTGTTGGCCTTGAGGACCGACACCGAGTACGACAGCAACGGCACCACGACAAGCGCGGCGAGCACCATCATCACGAGGACGAGCGGGAGCATGGCCCCCTCGTCACGGGGGCGCTCGGTCACTTGGCGACGGTCAGCGTGCACGCCACGGCTCCATTCGCTTGGACGGTCAGCTCGATGCCGGCCGCAGGGTTGACCGGGTCGATCAGGGTGAACGGCAGATCCGCGCCGCGGGAGCGGCAGGCCCACGACCGGGCGGTGAAGCCGCCGGAGGCGCCGAGATCGGTCTCGGATGGGATCAGCTGGACGGTGCTGCTCGCCTCTCCGGCGAGGTTGATGTCGAACGTACCCGACTTCGCGATGCGCGACGTGGTGACCTGCTCGGCCCCCGACGTGAAGCGGAGGTTGAACGGTGCCGTGGTGCCGGCGTCGGTGCGGGTCTGCACGGTGAGCGTGCTGCCGCACTCGGCGAGAGCGATGTCCTCGAGTGCCTCGCTGAACGCCCCGAAGTCGTCGGCGACGAGCAGGTCGGCGGTGGAGACGTCACCCCACCCGACACCGGGTGCGAAATCGCGCCTGACGTAGCCGATGGCGGCCTTGTCGGTCACGTCGCCGCCGACGATCACATCGCCGAGGAACTTCGCGTGCGGGTACGGGTTCTGGGGCCAGTCCGTGACGTTGCTCGCACCCCCGAACGACGGCCCGACGCCGAGCCCGATCAGACGGGTGCCGCCGCGGAAGTCGCCGAGCACCTGGTCGGTCCGCCACCAGGCGCGGGGGCTGAACCAGTTCCCGGTGGCGTCGAACATCGTGCCAGGCGGGTCGCTCGGCAACGTCGACGCGGCGCCGGAGCGCATCTGGCGACGGTCCCGGGTGGGGAGACCGTCGGTGAAGAACACGACCAGCTCCGGCGCCGGGGTCGCGGCATTCCCGACCTCGGCGAGCGGGGTGCCATCTGCGGAGAAGAACGCACGGTTGAAGGCGTCCTCCCAGTTGGTCCAGCCACCCTCGTTGATCGCGCCCAGTGAGGCGATGAGGAGATCGGCGTTGCCCGGCTCGCTCATGTCGACGTACACGTTCCAGGGGGTTGGACCACCGAACGGGTTGAGCACCCGGGCGCGGTCGTCGAAGTCGACGATCTGGAGTCGCGTCGGGGTGCCGTCGAAGACCCGGATGAACTGCTCGACACCTGCCCGCACGGCACCCATCTGACCGCCGATCGAGCCGGAGCTGTCGACGATCAGGGTGATCGGACCACCGCAGTCGCTCGCCGCCTCGACGAACGACGGGCCGACGAACTCGGCGGGGGGGAGGGTCGACAGCGGCGTGCTGCCGGCGGCAACGTTGATCGTGCTGCTGCGGCTGACACCGTCGATCGCGGGCACGCCGTTCACCCTGACGACGACGCTGCGCGGTGACCGTGGTACGAGCGGGTCGGCGTCGGCGACGGGCAGCCCGACCGAGATGACGTCGGCCGGCGGTTTCTGGCCAGGAGACCAGGCGTCGACCGGTGCCGAGAGGTCACTCAGGACGCGCAGCGTCGAGCAGTTCCCGCCGACGCACGCCACTCGGAAGAGGCCGAAACCCACGCCGTCGGGCTGGTACCGGTACGAGACCTGCGTGTTGACCCCGTCTTCCGTCCACGACAACCACAGCACGTTGGATCCGGCGTTCATGTCGGTGCCGCCGCAGGTCGATGCGGCGCACGGCCGCGACCCGGGCAGGTCGTCTGCGTCCGATGCCGAGCGCAGGTCGTCGGGGAGCCACATGCCGAGGTTCTGCTCCCAGCGGGCCACATCGACCCGGCCGCGTGTGTCCTGGTGCTGGCGGAGGGTGACGCTGATGCCGGCGACCAGCACGCTCGAGACGAGCCCGATCACCGCGATCGAGATCAGGAGCTCGGGCAACGTCATGCCGCGGTCACGCTTCGGATTGGACTGTTCAGACATCGCTCTTCACCATCTGGATCGTGCGGCTCACGTGGCCGTCGGGGTCGGTCACGGTGATCGTGATCCGCTTGGCGAGCCGGGCCTGGTTGGCGCCGCCGGGGCAGGCGGGCAGTTCGGGCACGGTGCCCGTCGTCCACTGGCCCAGTTCGTCGAGGTACTCGTGACCGACCGTCACCGAGGCGGCCGGCCAACCGACGCTCTCCGCTGCGGCCTTGGCGGGGCCGGCGAAGTTGCAGCCGTTGGGCGCCCGGTGCACCTCGTCTGCTGCGCCGATCAGCACCGTCTCGACCTGAGCGGCCGACTCAGCGACCGCCGAGGTACGCACCGCACCGCGAACCGCCGCCAGAACAGGAACGACGACGACGCCCAGCAGCACGACCGTCAAGATTGTCTCAACGAATGTTACGCCAGCGTCACGTCTCTGGGTGCGATTCGCCGATTCAGGCGCAGACGCCTCCAACTCGAGATTCATTCCGCCGCCTCGGTCATAGAGATGTCAGGGTAAGGTCAAATGAACGTAGATACCAGTTAGCGGTTGTTCAAGATCTGAGACCCGGACACCCGGATCGCAGTGAGATAACCGCCGTACGTGGTCAACGGGTCATTGGACGTGCCAGTTGTTAACGGCCCACGCGCCCGTCTCGTTGACCTGGACGACGGCTTCACCCACGAACCGGGAGCCGTCGACCGTCGTGACGAGTCGGAGCACACGCTGCGTCGCCGGGTTCACCAATCCGAACTGGAACTCCGCTGGACGCGCAGCGACGTTGGGGTCGACGTCGCTCCACGCGGAGAGCACACCACCTGCGAGGCTCACGTCCTTGCCGGCGGGGTTCGTGGCACGTACCCGCACCACGCTCTGGGGGGTCGAGATGTACCCAGGAATCCACACGTCGACCTCGTTCGCCGACGTCAGGTTGATGTCGACAACGGGCGGTGGCACGTACGGGCCACTTGTGGGGGGCGGTGGGGCCACGTACGTCTGGCCGGCCGCACCGAGACGGAATCCCGTGCCCGTCGCGCTGCTCGAGACCTCGACACCGTCCGTGCGACGACTGAACGCCGTCACGGTGATCGAGAACGTCGTGGCGGGGATCGCCGCCAGCGGGATCGACACCGGCACGACACAGGTGGTCGCGTTCTCCACGTCGCACGTCCATGCGGTCACGCCGTCGGTGATCGACACCTGATAGCGCCGGATCACTCCGTTCGCGATGTTCGTCGGCGCCGCCCACGACACCTCGAAGGCATTCACGAACCGGCTCACCTGCGGAGTCGGTGGGGTCGCGAGCGTCACCGCGATTCCGGTGGGCGCGCCGGGGGTACCGATCGATGGGCTGCCGGAGGTCGGCGTGACGGAACCCGTCGCAGCCGACTGCTGCGACGTTCCAATCGCATTGATCGCCTCGACGACGAACGTGTGACCGGTGCCGTTCGGCAAGCTCGGGACGACACACGAGCGCATCGCCGTGGTCTCACAACCGATCGCCGTGAAGGCGCCGGTCGTTCCCACCCGAACGCGCACCCGGTATCCCGTGATCGGTGAGCCACCGTCGACCGTCGGCGCCACCCACGACACGACGGCACCACCGTTGCGTGCTGCGGCCGTCACGCCCGTCGGGGCGTCCGGAGCGCGCGGCGCGGGTGTCAGGACGTTCGGGCGGTAGTCGTCGACCGGGGCCGGCCGTGTTCCGTCGACGCCGTCGACGTACGACAGCGGCACCGACAGCAGACCGGGCACCACGAGCGGGATCCCGCTGTTGTCGAAGTCGGACGATACGAGAGCCGGGTCGAGCGCACCGTTGACGGTCATGATCGACACGAGCGCCGACGACTTGGTGTTCTGGTCGTTCGATGCCACGTACCGCTGGTTCATCTTGAAGTCGACCGGGCCCGCCGAATCGTCCACCACGAGCCGGGCGTCGTCGCCGAACACGAAGGTCGCCCCGAGGCCGCTGATGTTGTGCGTCGACGGAGCGTCCACGGCGTAGAACGCCGAGAACTGGTCGTCGGAGCACCCGTCGAGCGTTCCCTGCCCCGCGAGCACCTGAGCACCGCCCTGGATCGTGACCGGATCCTCGAAGTAGTAGATGCCGGACGTGAAGTACGTGGGCCTCGTGATCACGACCGGCTGGCGGTAGGTGCCGGGGAAGAAGATGTCGCAGGTGGTGTAGCCGTTCATCGGGTACCCGGTCGGCAACTCGTACGGGGTCGACGAGCGAACCGACACGGCGTGGACCGGCAGGTCGGGGAACCAGACGGTGCCGATGCTGCCGTCTTTCGATGAGTTGGAGTACCAAAGCGCTGGATCGACGTTGCCCGAGTCGGTGTACTCGGTGCCGAACACCTGTTCCACCGGTCCGGCGACGTTCGATGCACCGGCGTACGTCATCACCTGGCTGTACGGCAGCGAGAAGTCGTCGCGTGCCTTGTTGACCGCGAGGAGATAGCACGTCGTCGTGCTGTTGATGTCCAAGTCGGGCAACGACAGCTGGACGCCGAGGTTCAAGCCGGCGTTGCCGCACTGGTTGTACAGCGACACGGGCTCGGCGAGTGCCATGCGGAGCCCGGCGCGGGCGGCTTCGGCCTGCGCCGCGTTCTGGCTGACGACCCGGTTCGCCCGGAACACGGTGCTCGAATAGCTGAGCATCGGGAGGGCGACCAGCGAGCCGATCACCATCATCACGAGCACGATCGGCAGCACCGACCCGCGATCGCGCCCGGTCACCGGTGTGGCATCGACGGACATCATCACCTCGTCACATTCAGGGTGCAGGAGATCGCCGTGTTCGGGGCAACCCGCAGGCGGACACCTGTCCACGGTTCACCGGGGATCGTCACGGCCTCCATGTTGGGTGCACTGAGCTGGGTGATGCCGGCCTTGCACGTCCACGGCGTCGACGCCGGCGCGTAGCCGATCAGGCTCGAGAGGTCGTGCGGGATGATCTCGACGGTCCGCGGCAGACCGTCCGACATGTCGAAGCTGAACGTGCGGGTCTTGTAGGCCGGGCTGGTCGTCACCACGGTCGGCGGGTACTCGAGCTCGACCGGTGGCGTGCCGACCGTCCACACCTTGCTGTTCTGGAACGTGAACGGGTCCGGAGCGGCATTGCCGCCGTTGACCTTGGTCGACAGGGTGACGGTGCCGCCACACTCCGCCATCGCGATCGAGAACAGCGCGTTCGACAACCGGTCCCACTGCGGGAGGACGTAGAGGTTCGCCGAAGCCGCGTTCGTCGAGAAGCCGTTGGCGTCGTACGTCGCCTCGATGTAGTTGTCGCCACCGGCGACCAACCGGGCGAGGATCGTCCGGTTCGCTGTGCTCTCCACCTGTGGCTCCTCCGCGAACGCACCCGTCGGCGAGGGGACGTTCACCGGCCGGACGCCGCCGGCGTCGGCCGTGATGCTGAGGTCGAGTTCCCAGTCGAGCGCGTCGGCGTCGTTGGTGACGAACTGCTTGCCGGCGTCGACCCAGCCATCGGAGTCGGGTGGCGACGCCGCCGGGTTGTTGTTCGCGTCGTACATGCCCTTGCTGATCCACTGTTCGCTGGTGACGATGCGGAAACCGTCGAGGTGGTTGTTGCCGGACATGAAGTTGCGGGCGTCGTAGGTCGACTGACTCACGTTCGACCAGTTGCCGGTCGGGTGGTTGTCGTATCGCACGCGGAAGCTCGTCGTGTTGTTGCGGTTCGGGAAGAAGGTGGTCCAGCTGATGTCCTGCCAGCTGCCGCTGATCCGCTGCTGATAGCGGATGTTGTTCGCCCGCTGGTAGGTCGTGATGATCTGCTTGTACTGGCGGTACCCCCGCTCGTAGCGGATGTCGTACCGGGCGCCGGGGTTCTGCACCCACTCCGAGCTGTTCGTTTCGATGCCGCCCACGCCGACGCCGATCAGCGAGACCGAGCCCCGCACCTGGTCGACCAGGTAGTCGGCACGATCGAACGCGACCTGGCTGTAGATGCCACCAGTGCTCCACACGGTCCCGTTCACCTGGTCCTTGACCCAGCTGCTGCCGTTCCAGCGCCAGCGCTGATACCCCGGAGCTGGCTCCGCCGGTGCGCCGGCGACGAGCACCCCGGGCGTCGCCCGGTCGCGCATGCGCTCGAGGGTGGGCTCACCGTCGGTGAAGAACACCACCCGCTCGGGCAGTCTGCGCTGGAGGTTCCCGTTCGGCTCGAAGAACGTCCGGAACATGGCGTCCTCCCAGTTGGTCGCGCCGGACGCGTTCGGGATGCCGCTGATCAGACCACCGGTATGCGGCGGCGGGCCGATCAGTTCCTCGACCTGCGCCGGATCCGTGAGGTCGAAGCTCCGGGTCCAGTCCGACCCGGCGCCCAGCACGCTGGAGCGACCGGAGAAGGTGACGATCGTGATCTGCGTCGGCGTCCCGGCGAAGGCCTTCACGAACTCGCGGGCGCCGGTGCGGACCTGGGTGATGTTGCCGCCGACCGAGCCCGACGTGTCGAGCACCAACGTGACCGGGCCGCCGCACTTGCTGATCGCCTGCTCGAACGTCGGCGCGTTGAACGTGCTGTCGGCCGGAATCGTGTTGCGGGTCGTACCACCGGCAGTGATCGCGATCTGGCTGATCGCGCCCCCCGAGTACGTGCCGCTACCGGTGATCGTGACGACGACCCGGTTCGCGTCCTTCGCTGCCGACGAATCCTGCTCGACGAAGTCGTCTGCGTTGACTGCCTCTGCCTTGAGCGGCTGGCTGACCTGGATGATCCACGTGGGCTCGGTGAAGCCCGCCTGGAACGGCGCGCCGCCAGGGGGGCCGTCGAGATCGCTGAGCACGATGCGAACGGCGCACGTCCATGCCCCACCGTCGGTGGAGGTGCACTCGATCCGACGGAGCTCATAGCGTCCGGGCTCGGCGCTCGGGCCGAAGTAGTACGACACGTTGGTCGTGACGGTGACGGTGCCGGTACCACTCGGGTTGGGCCGGGTGGACGTCCAGGTGAGGAGGACGGCGTTGGACCCGTCGAGCACGACATTCGACGGGCACGTCGTGCCGCAGGGGCTGGCGCTCGCCGTCGTGTTGATCGACTCGGCCGACGCGAGGTCCTTCGGCATGTCGAAGTTGATCGACTGCTCCTGGCGGGCGAGGTCGACGCGGTCCTGCGTGCCGGGTGCCTGGCGCAGGGTGACGATCACCGACATCGCCAGCACCGTGACGATCAGCCCCATCAGGCTCACCGTGATCAAGAGTTCCGGGAGCGTCATGCCGGCATCACGCCGCCGCTGGAGCGGCGTGCGTACCGGGAGCGCGCTGTACGTCGGATCAGACATTGCTCTTCACCACCTGGATGTTGCGGGACACTTTGCCGTCGGGCGTCGTGATCGTGATCGTGACAAGTTGGACGAGTGAGTCGGTCGGCCCGGCGAGCAGGCATCCCGAGCCGGGGCCGGCAGGCTTCCAAGTCGCGGTGACCGGGTCGTACGCCTGGGTGACGGCCGAGCCGCTCGCGGCGTCCCACCCCTTCGTGACGACCGAGGCCACCACGTACTGGGTGTAGTCGCACGTCTGGGGGGCGCGGTTGACGCGGTCAGCAGCATCGACGATCGCCGTCTCGGCGTTCGCGGCGCCCTCGTTGACCCGGGAGGCGGAGATCCCGGTCCGGACTGCGGAGAGCAGCGGCACGATGACGATGCCGGTGAGCGCGATCGCCAGGGCGATCTCGATCAGCGTGCTCCCACGGTCGTGGTGCCGACCAGGGGTCGGCTCACGATCGGCTCGATGAAACCGAGTTTCAGATCCAGGAATCCGCATGTCGGCTTCATCGGCTGCAAAGGGTCCCGACCTGAAAGCAAGATCTCATCAAGTTCCTTGCACATCGCTTGATCACCCACAAGAGCGGCCGGACGCGACACGGGCCGCCCCCGAAGGGACGGCCCGTGGCATGCGTGCTCCGGCAGGTGCCGGCGAGCGAGGTGGATCAGGCGGGGGTGGTGCCGCTCTCGGGCTCGTCGTCCTTGCCCGGGATGATCGACTCGACCTTGTCGCTGACCTTCTCGTACGTCTCCTTCACGGAGTCGGGCACCTTCTCGCCGGCCTTCTCGACGAGGTCATCGACCTTGTCCTTGACGTCGCCGGCCTTCTCCTTGATGGCGTCCATCGACATGCCGCCGTCGCCGCTCGACTTGGCGCCTCCGAACATGCCCTTGATCTTGTCCAAAATTCCGGCCATTGCGGCCTCCTGCTTGAGTGGGTGTGACGCGACCAGCTGATCGCGGTGCACGCAGTGTAGTGCTCGGCGTGATCTACCTGGTGAGAGGCGCGTGACGGGTCGGCGCGAGCGCTGCTCGCCGGCCGGGTTCAGTGATCAGGCAGCACGGCGCGGGCGGCACCCTGGCCGTGGGCCGCGAGGTCGTAGCCGATCTGGCAGAACCCGTGGTTGCAGTAGCCGCCGGGGTGCTTGTGGAGATAGCCCTGGTGATAGTCCTCGGCGTAGTAGAAGACGCCGTCACCCGCCCGATCGGCGCGCTCGATCTGGGTGCTGATCGTGCCGTAGCCGGCTGCCGTGAGCGCCGCCTGGTACCGGTCGCGCGAGGCGAGTGCGGCGGTGAGCTGGTCGTCGGTCGGGGCGAAGATCGCCGACCGGTACTGGGTGCCGGTGTCGTTGCCCTGCCGGTTGGGGGTGGTCGGGTCGTGGTTCTCCCAGAAGGCCTTCATCAACTGGTCGAACGTGATCCGGGTCGGGTCGTAGACGACCATCACGGCCTCGGTGTGGCCGGTGCGGGCGGTGCACGTCTCCTCGTAGGTGGGGTGGGTGGTCCAGCCGCCCATGTACCCGACCGCAGTGACGTGCACCCCGGGCAGCTGCCAGAAGATGCGCTCAGCACCCCAGAAGCAACCCATCCCGATATAGACGACTTCATGTCCTCCCGGGAACGGCGGGTACAGCGGGGTGCCGAGCACGACATGGTCGGGCGCGATCTGCATCGGCGTGTCACGCCCGGGTAGGGCTTCGTCGGCCGTGACCATCTCGGTCTTGCGAGAGAACAACATGCGCTCCAGGCTACGCGCCCACGCTCCGGCCCTCGACCGCAGCTCCGATCGAAGCTCCGAACTTTGCGGCAGATCGTCGCGTCGCTACTTGAGGAGGAGGTGGTCGATGCGGCGGGCGGTGACCGAGAGGCCCCAGAGGGCCATCGCCACGAGCACGCTCACGTGGGCCAGGTAGCTCCACGCCCACTCACCCTGGTTCAGGCCGCGCACCACGGCGACGCCGTGGTAGAGCGGGCTGAGCTGCACCACCCATTGCCAGTCGCCGTAGCTCGACAGCGGGTAGAAGGTGGCGGAGAACAGGAACATCGGCAGCATCAGCGACGGCACGTATTCGAAGTCGGCCCACGTGCGCATGTAGGTGGTTCCCGCGATCGCCACCGCGCTGAACGCGAACGACACGAGCATCGCCACCGGCAGCATCGCGATCGCCCAGATCGACGCCGTCATGCCGAGCGCCCACATCGTGATCAGGAACGCCACCGAGTACAGCGCGCCACGGAACGTCGCGTACAGCATTTCGCCCAACGCCACGTCGCCCGAGGTCATCGGGGTTGCGAGCACCGCGTCGTAGGTCTTCTCGTACTTGAGCTTGAAGAAGATGTTGGTCGCCTCGTAGATCGACCCGTTCATGGCGGACGACGCGAACAGCGCCGGTGCCACGAACTCGGCGTACGGCATGGTGCGTCCGCCGTCGGTCACGTCGCCGACGAGGCCGCCGAAGCCGATGCGGATCGACAGCAGGTAGAACAACGGCTCGAAGAAGCCGGTGAGCACGATCATCCAGCCCCCGCGCCGGTTGACGATCCACTGCCGCTCCAGCATCCGGTGCGGCCGTCGGGCGGCGAGCACGGCGGGCGGCAGGATCCGCAGGGGCAGTTCGGCGAGCGTCATCATCGCCCCAACCGCTTCGCGAAGGATCGACGGGCCGACAACCAGCCGAGCACGACGAACAGCGACAGGTACCCGACGTGGACCGCGGTGCTGTCCCACTCGAGCTGCTCGTTGACAGCGTTGCGGGTGAGTTCGACGCCGTGCCACAGCGGGGTCGCCTTGGCCACCCACTGCAGCCACTCGGGGAGCTGGTCGATCGGGTAGAACGCGCCGCCGAAGAGGAACAGCGGCGTGATGACGAATCGGTTGATCGTCGGGAACGAGCGATCCTCGTCACGGGTCGCGGTCCACGCCGTGATGGCCGACGAGAACGCCACGCCGGTCAGCCCGCCGAACAGCACCGCCAGCGGCAGGCCGGGCGAACGTGTCCCGTCGAAGAACACGAGCGCGACCGCCACGCCAGACCCGGCGATCAGCGCCTTGGTGGCGTGCCACAGCCCGACACCGGTGGCGATCTCACCGGGCGACAGCGGGGTGGCGGCGGCGGCGTGGTAGCCGCTCTGCCACTTGAAGCCACCGAGCACGGGCCACATCGCCTCCGCCGACGTCACCATCATCGCCGAGGTCGCGATCAGGGCCGGAGCGAGGAACTGGAAGTAGGTGAGCCCGTCGAGCAGCTCGGCGGATCCACTCCCCCGGTCGACGAGCGCACCGACACCGAGCCCCATGCCGAGCAGGTACAGGAACGGCTGGACGAACGCGCCCATCACGTTGGAGCGCCAGATCGTGCGGTACAGCCGGAAGTGGCTCTCCCACACGCGGATCGGGGCGGGTGTGCTCATCGGATCTCAGTCGACCAGGGATCGGCCGGTGAGGCGGAGGAACACGTCTTCGAGCGAGCTGCGCCGCACGAGCGCCGACTCGGGACGGCTGCCGCGGGCGTGGACCTCGGCGAGCGCGGCTTCGCCGTCGTGGGCGTAGATCAGCACCCGGTCGGGCAGCACCTCGCTGCGGTCACCGATGCCGGCCACGTCGGGTGCGCGCTCCTCGTTGGTGCCGGCGGGGTAGCGGAGCTCGAGCACCTCGCGGGTGGAGTGCTGCTCGATCAGCGAGCGGGGGGAGCCCTCGGCGACGATCCGACCCCCGTCCATCACGACGAGCCGGTCACAGAGCTGCTCGGCCTCGTCCATGTAGTGGGTGGTGAGCACGAGCGTGACACCGCGCTGCTTGAGCCGGTAGAGCCGATCCCACAGGACGTGACGCGCCTGCGGATCGAGGCCGGTGGTGGGCTCGTCGAGCAGCAGCAGCTCGGGCTCGTTGACGAGCGAGCGGGCGATGGTGACACGGCGCTTCATCCCGCCCGAGAGCGGCTCGATCTTGCTGGTCGCACGATCGGTGAGCTGGACGAACTCGAGCAGCTCGGCGGCACGGCGGCGGCACTCGGCGCGCGGGAGGTCGAAGTAGCGCCCGTACAGCATCAGGTTGTCCTGCACGGTGAGCTGCTCGTCGAGCTGGTCGGCCTGGGGGACGACGCCGATCCGGGCGCGGATCTGCTTGCCCTGCGTGGCCGGATCCATGTCGAAGATCCGCAGCTCGCCGTCGGTGCGCGGTGAGACGCAGCCGATCATCCGCATCGTCGACGACTTGCCGGCACCGTTCGGCCCGAGGAACCCGAACGACTCGCCGCGGTGCACCTCGACGTCGATGCCGTCGACCGCGGTGAACGAGCCGAAGCGCTTGACGAGGCCGCGGGCGACGATGAGGGGGGTGGTCGACATGCGGCGTCCGACCCTATCGGCGCGGGTGCCGAGCGCCCGGGTGGGATACCGGGCACCGGTGGGATGACGACTGCGCGACACTCACCCGATGGACACCGCCACCGACCGCTCGCTCGTGCGGACGTGGTCGCTCGACGCAGCGGCGTTCGCCCTCGTGCTCGCCGAGCGCGACCCGAGTTGGCGCAGCGAGGTGCACGAGATCGCGGGCGGCCGGCTGGTGTTGTGCGGCGCCGGGCTGTACGTCAACCGCTTGATCGGTGCGGGGATCGAGGCGCCGCTCACCGACGACGACGTCGATGCCGTGGTGGGGCGGAGTCAGGCCGTCGGCGTCGGGGCCGCCGTCGAGGTCACGCCGCTCACGCACCCTGCGTCGCTCGCAGTGCTCGGGGCGCGGGGCTTCGCACACGACCCGGCATCGGACGTCACCGCGTCAGCCCGACGCCTACCCGGCGCTGCCATCGCCGCGCCCGCCGACGTCGAGGTGCGGCCGGTGACCACGCTCGACGACCTCGCGCTGTGGCAGGAGACGAGCGCCCGGGGCTGGGGGCACGACGGCGACGCCGCGAGACGCTCCGCCGACGCGTTCGCGCGAGTTGCGTTCGTCGTCGACGGAGACGCGATGGTGATCGCGTTCGACACAGCGGATGGCGAGCCGGTCGGGTGCGCGAGCACCACGATTCGCGACGGCGTCGCAACGGTGGGCGGCATGTCGACCGTGCCGGCGCAGCGGCGGCGCGGCGTCCAGGCTGCGCTGCTCGCGTTCCGGCTGCGCATCGCCTGCGAGCGTGGCTGCACGCTCGCGGCATCGACCACTGCGACCGGTGGAGCGTCCGAGCGCAACCTGGCCCGGCACGGCTTCATCAGCCGGTTCGTCGTGCAGACGTACCGGTTACGTTGACCGGCATGACGCTGCGCCTGCGCGAGTACCGGACCGACGACCTCGCGGCGATCCACGCGATCAACGAGGCCGCCTACCCGGCGGTCGGGGCCGAGACCCTCGATGACCTCGGCCACATCGCCGACGAGTCACTCATCGCGCTCGTGGCCGACGACGCTGCGACCGGCGAGGTCGGCGGCTTCTGCCTCGTGCTCGCGCCGGGGGCCGACTACGGCTCGCTGAACTACCTGTGGTTCCTGGAGCGCTACCCCGACTTCGTCTACCTCGACCGGGTCGCGATCTCGCCGGCATTCCAGCGGCAGGGCCTCGGCGGTCGGATGTACGCCGAGGTGGAGGGGCTCGCCGCGCAGCGTCGGGGCGGCGCAACCCACTTCACGCTCGAGGTCAACCTGCGCCCACGCAACGACCAGTCGCTCGCGTTCCACACCGGCCTCGATTTCGCCGAGGTGGGCCAGCGCGAGACCGACTACGGCACCCTCGTGAGCCTGATGGCCAAACCGCTCACAGTTTTCTAGAACCGAAGTGGTCGGGCGGTTCCATTCACCCGGTCGGTCTCGCTACAGTCCGCCGGATGGGGTGGGGCCGGAGCCGCCGTCGGATGGGGCGGGGCGGCACGTGTGCCCTCATCGCTGCTGCCGTCGTTGGATCGGTACTGGCGATCGCGCCCTCCGCTGCTGCCCAGGAGGTCGACGGGTATCGGCTCGCCGCCAGCATCGTGTACCGAGTCGATGCCGCTACGCCTGCGGTGACGGTCGACGCGACGTACCGCATGACCAACACCAGACCCGACCGCAACCTCGGCGGCGGACGCATCGAGTTCTACTTCTACGACGGGATCCGCCTACCGATCGACGAGCCGGTCGACGATCTCACCATCACGGTCGACGGGCGTGCCGTCGACTTCACCCTGACCGAGGTCGAGGGCTTCTCGGTGGTCGACATCGAGTTCAACAGCAACCTGCGCTACAACCGCACCGCACGGATCGACCTCAGCTATCGCCTGCTCGGCTCGCCGCCGCGCACCGCCGACTCCTTCATCCGGGTCAACCCGGCCTACGTGTCATTCCCCGTCGCAAGCTATGCCGACGACGGGCTCGCGGACGTCCGGGTCGAGGTGCCGAGCGACTGGACGCTCGACTACGTCGGCAGCGACTTCGACGACGTGCGCACCGAAGGCGATCTGAGCGTGCTCGAGGCCGTCGCCATCGAGAACACCGCCGAGTTCGGGGTGCTGTTCACAGCACGCCTCGACGACCGGTTGCAGTCGACCCCGGTAGCGGTCGGCCCCGCACGATTCGAGATCCGCACGTGGCCCGGCGACGCGGAGTGGTTGGCGTTCGCGCAGCGGTCGATCAGCGACGGGGTCCCGATGCTCGAAACGTTGCTCGACACCGCCTGGCCCGAGTCGAACGAGACCGACGTGATCCAGGCGTCGACGCCGTACCTGCGCGGCTACGCCGGCTTCTACGACCCCGAGGCCGACGTGATCGAGGTCGGCGAGAACCTCGACCTCCACACGATGCTGCACGAGTTGTCTCACGCATGGTTCAACCGTTCGACGATCACCGAACGATGGCTGAGCGAGGGCCTGGCCGACGAGGTCGGCGCCCGCGCCGTCGCCGCGCTCGGCGAGCAGCTGCCCAACCCCGACGACTTCGACGACCCCGACGAACCGGTCGAGATCGAGGCCTTCCCGCTCAACACCTGGGGGCCTCCTCTGAGCCTCGACATCGAAGCGGAGTTCTACGGGTACCGCACCTCGTTCGTCGTGCTGCGCGAACTGTGGGAGGAGGTGGGCGAGGAGCAGATGACCGAGCTGATCGCCGCCACGCTCGCCGGCGACCGCGCCTACCCGCCGGAGGACGGTGAGCCGACGAACGCTGCGCCGATCGGATGGCGGGAGTTCCTCGACCTCGCCGAGCAGGTCACCGGATCTGCGACGATCGCCGACCTCTACCGCGAGTACGTCGTCACCGACGCCCAGGCCGGCGACATCGACACCCGCGACACGACACTCGTCCGCTACGACGAGCTCGTCGGGCGCGGCAGCGGCTGGGCCCCGCCCGAGGCGGTCCGGTCGGCGATGGCGAGCTGGAGCTTCGATCGCGCCGACGATCGGATCGACGAAGCGTTCGCCGCGCTCGACGTACGCGACGAGCTGGCCGACGAGCTCGAACCGTTGCAGCTGCAACCCGCCGAGTCGATCGAGACCGCCTACCAGGACACGACCGACATCGCGGCCGTCGCAACCGACCTCGATCGGCACCTCTCCGCCGCCACGCGGCTGGCTGCCGCTCGCAGCGAACTCACCGAGCGACTCACGACGGTGGAACTCGACGTGCCCGAGCTCAGCCAGGCCGACTACGACGCCGCGCCCGTCGAGCTCGCCGACGACGTGGAGGCGTTGGCTGCAACGGCGGCAGCCGTGGTCGAGGCCGACACCGAGCTGACCGCCGCGCTCGCCCGATACGCGCTGACCGTGCCCGACGTGCCCGCCGATTCATTCGTCACGTCGCCGAGTGACACGCTCGCAGCGATCGAGGCCGACCGAGACACAGCCGACGAGGTCGTCGAGGCGTTCGCCCGCCGCGACGACGCCGGATCGGTGCTCGAGCGCATCGGCGCAGTCGGGAGCGACGTCGACGACCGACTCGCCGACGCCGCCGATCGCCTGGCCGAGGGAGACCTCGGTGGCGCCTCATCGGCGGCCGCTGTTGCGAACGAGACGCTCGCCGAGTGGGACGAACGCGGCACGGCGCGACTGGTAGCGGTCGGCCTCGGCCTGGCGATCGGTCTCCTCCTGGTGCTGGCGGTCCGCTTCCGCCGCGGCCGGCCACCAGCACCGTTCGGTCCGCCGTCAGCGGGAGCAGACAGCCTTGACGACGACGTCGTCGAACGACCCGTTGGTCTCCCAGATCTGGCCGACCCCGACCCCGCCGGAACGGATCGGTGACGGGTCGGTCGTCTTCAGGATCCACCGACCGTTGATGGTCACCGTGAGCGTGGCGCCGACGGCCGTGATGCGCACCCGGTTGTCGCCGGTCGTGGTGTACGACCGCTCGACCTCCTTGAGGAGCGTGTGGTCGCCGTCGACCACTCGGAACACCTGGACGAGGCCGTGATCGATCACGTCACCGGAGCCGCGCGGGTCGGGCTGACCCGGGTCGAACACCATGACCTTGTAGAAGGTGTCGGCAGCGTCACGAACCCGGACGTAGAACGACGCCATGTGAACCTCGCTCGGCGACCCGCCGGGATTGGACGTGTCGAACCGAGCGGTCATCGAGTAGTCACGCCACCGGCGGTCACCCGCGTGCGTGACCGCCCAGCCGTCGCGGTCCTGCGCAGTGGGCAGGTAGTCACCGTCGATGACGAGCCGACCTCCGGCGACGCGTCCGGCGCGATTCACGAACGTGAACGCCCCGTCCGACGATCGCGAGAAGTGGTCACGGAAGATCGTCTGCTGGTTGGCGGAGCAACACGCCCTCACCTCACCCTGTGGGACGGCAAGTACCCCGAGGGCGACTGCGACGAGCGCACACCCTCCCCTTCGCCATCCTGAGCGGCGCGAGCGCAGCGAGCGTGCACGGTGGTGCATGAACATGGCACACCTCCAGTTGGAGTGGGTGCAGTTGGGAGTGGGTGGCCCACATCCACCGTCGCGCCGACGCCTCGCCTCGTCAACCGGTCGAATGACACGCCGGACCGCACCGGGCAGACTGCCGGGATGGACCTGCCGATCTCCCCGCCCATCGCACCGATGCTGGCGAAGCTCGCGCGGGTCATCCCGCTCACCGACGGGCTCCTCTACGAGCCCAAGTGGGACGGCTTCCGATGCATCGTCTTCCGCGACGGCGACGAGGTCGAGCTCGCCAGCCGGAACCAGAAGCCGTTCAACCGCTACTTCCCCGAGCTCCTGCCGGTGCTCGCTGCAGCACTCCCCGAGCGGTGCGTCGTCGACGGCGAGATCGTCATCCCCAGCGCCGAGGGGCGAGGGCTCGACTTCGATGCGCTCCAGCAGCGCATCCATCCTGCTGCGTCACGCGTGAAGATGCTCGCCGAGCAGACGCCGGCGTCGTTCGTGGCGTTCGACATCCTCGCCCTCGACGACCGAGACCTGATGGGCGTCGCCTTCGGCGAACGGCGGGCACTGCTCGAGCAGCACCTGGCGCCGAACGATCGGGTCCACCTGACGCCCGCCACGCACGACCCTGCGGTGGCGGAACGATGGTTCACCCGGTTCGAGGGCGCAGGGCTCGACGGCGTGATGGCCAAGCCACTCGACGGCGTCTACGCACCCGACAAGCGGGCGCTCGTGAAGGTCAAGCACGAGCGCACCGCCGACTGCGCGGTTGCCGGGTTCCGGGTCCACAAGGACGGCGAAGGCGTCGGCTCGCTGCTGCTCGGCCTGTACGACGACGCCGGCCGGCTCAACCACGTCGGTGTCTGCGCCGCGTTCTCGGTGGCGTTCCGACGCGAGCTGCGTGCCGAGATGGAACCGCTCACCGAACGCGCCCTCGACGATCATCCGTGGCGCGAGTGGGCGGAGCTCCAGGCCCACAGCGAGCAGCGGATGCCCGGCGGGTTCAGCCGATGGAACGTCGACAAGGACCTCTCGTTCGTCCCCGTCCGAGTGGAGCGGGTGGTCGAGGTGACCTTCGGTCAACTCGAAGGCGGTCGCTTCCGGCACGGGGTGCAGTTCGTCAGGTGGCGGCCCGACCGCACGCCCGAGAGCTGCCGGTACGAGCAGCTCGACGTGGCGAGCCCGGTCCGGTTCGAGACGCTCCTCGCCGAGGGCGGCTGACGCTACGGTGCCGAGGTCGGCGTTGGGACGGTCACGGTTGGCGGGTTGGTGACGAACGACGCCGGCGTCTCGGGCTGCTCGATGACGTCGACGATCACCGACCCGTTGGGCGGCGGGCTGACAACCACGCCGACCGCCGGCGGGGTGCCATCCGGATTGTTGACCGTGAACGTCTGCACGGCGCCGGTGACGTTGCCGGTGGCGGTCGACGCAACGAGCTCGAGCGTCCAGTTCCCGGCCGCCTGGAGGTTGAGACCCTCCGACGCACGCAGGTACGCGGTCCCGGCGGTCGACAGCGGGATCGGCTGGCGGTAGCCGCGCACCCCCGACCCCGGCGGTGGGTTGAACCGCAGCTCGAGCAGGGTGATGCCCTCCTGCGGCGTCTCGACCTCGATCTTGAAGCCGTTCATGCCGACCGTCGCCGGCCCGATGAACACCGTCGCGTCGATCTGGGAGGTGTTCTCGACGAACGGCAACTCGACCGCATACGACTCGTTCGCGAGCGGGTCGATCCTGGCCGGGGTGAGCGCGAGCATCCAGCCGCTGAACGCGAGCACGACGACGCCGATCGCCGCCTCGGCCCCGAACGCCCGACGGAACCGGTCGGCGAGCGGGACGGTCATCTCGTGGGCCCGGTCGAGGCGGTACCCCACCTGTTGGCGAGCGGCGAGCGCCACGAACAGCATCGCTGCCACGGCCGCCACCTTCAGCAGCAGCACGCGCCCGTGACTGCTCTCGAACGGGTTGCCGACGAGGCGGACCATCTGGATGACGCCGGTGATGACGACCGCCAGCATCGCCTTGGTGGAGATCCGCGAGAACGCACGTGTCGCATGGACGAGGTCTTCCTCGCCGGGGCCCGCCAGCACCACGCGGCCGACGAGTGCGACCCCGCCGAACCAGACGGCAGAGGTGACGAGGTGGGCGAAGCCGATCAGCACGCCGAGCCAGGCAGCGGGGCCGTCGACGCGACTGAGCGCGGTGGCGACGAGCGCCAAGGTCGGCAGACCCCACCCCCACATCGCACTGGCCGGGTCGATGATGCGCTCGGGGCGCATCGCGACCCAGCCGCACGCAGCGACGAGGACGAGCCGCAGGAGCGCGCCGCGGCCCGGCCAGCCGGCGTCGGCGAGTTGGAGCCATTGCGTGGGGCTCAACGCGGAGCCGAAACTCTCACCGGTGAAACGCGCCGTGAACGCGATGACGTACAGCACGGTGCCGAGCAGGGCGATGATCCACACGCTCCGCAGGTAACGAACCGTCACGACGTACTCGGGGCCCTCCGGCCAGCCGAGCGCGATGAGGGCGAGCCCGCCGAACAGGGCGAGGATGCCGAGGGTCGACATCAGTCGGCCGAGCCATTGCGCCCCGCCGCTCGACCCCTGGGCCGCGGCCGGCGCATCGGTGTCGCCAGCGGCTGCGGGATTCACCGTGACGACCGTGGTCGCCGTCGCAGCGCCACCGGGTGCGGTGGTGGCGACAGTGGGGATCGTGGCGGGCTCGTTGTCGACACGGAAGTTCGATCCCCCTTCGGCGATCGTGGTCCCCTCGTCGTCGAACAGACGCCAGCTGATCGTGCAGGCCCCGCGCGGCACCGGAGTGTTGATCGGCACGGTGACGAGCAGGCCGCTGTCGTCGATCTCCTCGACACCGGTGTCCTGGATCTGACTGTCGCAGCTCATTTCGACCCGGATGCGCTCGTCACCGCGGATCTCCTGGTCGAACGACAGCACGATCGCCTCGGGCGACGAGTCGAGGTTCGCACCGTTGTCGGGCGTGATCGACTGGAGCGAGTTGGTTCCCGTGTCCTGGGCGGCGGCGGGCGCAGAGCCGGCGAAGGCGGTTGCGAGCGCGGCGAGACCCATGGTGCTGCCGACCAGCAGAAGGGTCCACGCCCGCTTCGTGCGCCCGGTCGACCGGCTCGACGGCCGGTTCGCCCGGGGCGCTCGGGGCGCGGGGCGTGAGGGGTGTGACGCGCTCACGGCGACCACCGTAGCCAGGTGTGACGGGCCCGCCCCGACATCCCTCGGTCATGGTTCCGCAACCTCGTCGTCACGTCGAGGTGCCCGTACCGGGCGCGCGGCACTGCTGCCGCGGCGCCAGCGGGGCGCGCACCCCGTCGCTAGGGTTGGCGGCGATGGCTACCCAGTCCCTCTACCGCCGGTACCGGCCGCGCCGATTCAGCGAGTTGAAGGGGCAGGAGCACGTCGTCAAGGCGCTCCGCGATGCCGTGGCCCAGGGCCGCGAGGGCCAGGCCTACCTGTTCTCCGGGCCTCGCGGCACCGGCAAGACCACCTCCGCACGCATCCTCGCGAAGGTCCTCAACTGCCAGAACGTGATCGACGGCGAGCCGTGCTGCGAGTGCGAGTCGTGCCTGGCCGTCGAGCGCGGCACCAGCTACGACGTCCACGAACTCGACGCCGCGTCCAACAACGGCGTCGACGCCATCCGCGACCTCGTCGAGAAGGCATCCCTCGGCACGCCGGGTCGCCACAAGGTGTACATCCTCGACGAAGTCCACATGCTCTCGAAGCCTGCCGAGGCGGCGCTCCTCAAGACGCTGGAAGAGCCACCGCCGCACGTCGTGTTCGTGCTCGCCACCACCGACCCGCAGAAGATGAGCGACACGATCCGCTCGCGGACCCAGCACCTGCAGTTCCACCTGCTGCCCACCGACACCCTCGCCGAGCACGTCAAGTGGGTCGCCGACGATGCGGGCCTCGATCTCTCGCAGGCTGCGCTCGACGCAGCGATCGTGCAAGGAGGCGGGTCGGCGCGCGACACCCTCTCGGCGCTCGAGCTGCTCGCCAGCACCGGCGGTGACGTCAGCGACATCATCGACCTCGACGAGTTCCTCGTCGCCTTCATCGACCGCGATCCGGGTCGGGTGCTCGCGGCGATGGGGCACGCGGTACAACGCGGCCGCGATCCGCGCACGGTCACCGAGCAGATCGTGCGGCACCTGCGCGACGCGTTCCTGTCGCTGATGGCGCCCGAGCTCGTCGTGCTGCCGCCCGACCGCGTCGATGCGATCGCCGCACGCGCCCAGCAGCTCGGCGCCGCCGGGCTCGTCCGGGCGCTCGAA
>JALHOG010000049.1 GCA_022843125.1 Ilumatobacteraceae bacterium | reverse complement strand
CGATGGCGGGGGTGCCGTCGCCGTCGCGGCCGCCGAGGCCGGCGACCGCGGCTCCGAACCGGTCGCTGTCGTCGAGGGTGGCGGTGAGGCCTCCCACGGTGTCGCTGATCTTCTGTTCGTTCTTGACGGTGCCGTTGGGGTTGAGGAGCAGGATCCACACCGCGCCTCGACCTGGACCGCCGTCGTCGTCGCTCCAGGTACCGACGGCGATATCGGGGGTGCCATCGCCGTCGATGTCACCGATGCCGGCGGTGCCATGGCCGAACTCGTCGCTGTCGTCGAGGGTCCCGGTGAAGCCGCCGGCGGTGTCGCTGATCTTCTGTTCGGCGCGCACGGTGCCGTTGGCGTTCATGAACAGCACGTACACGGCGCCGCGGTCGAAGCCGCCGTCGTCGTCGAGGGGTACCCCGATGGCGAGGTCGTTGATCCCGTCGCCGTCGAGGTCGCCGATGCCGGTGAGGCCCTGTCCGAGTTGGTCCACGTCGTCGAGCGGGCCGATCAGGCCACCGCCGATCGCCGAGATCTTCTGCTCGTCGGCGATCGGGGTCGAGGACGGGCCGGCTTCGATGTCGAGGTAGTCGGGTTGGCCGTCGCGGTCGGTGTCGCGGGCGTCGCGGGGTTCGCCGTCGCCGTTGGGGTCGGCGTTCTCGGATGCGGTGGGGACGCTGTCACCGTCGTCGTCGGCATCGAGGTAGTTGGGGAGCGTGTCGGCGTCGGTGTCAGGGCCTGGAGTCGTCGAAGGGTCACCGTCGAGGTCAAGGTCGGCGTCTTCCTCGCTGTCGCACAGCCCGTCCGAGTCGGAGTCGGGACACGGCCAGTGGATCACGAACCAACCGAGATCGGCCGGGGCGAGTGCGTTCGCACGTTGCAGCCGCAAGGTGCTCGCGTCGACGACGTTCATCGTGAACCACGCGACGCCGGGGTTGTCGTCCGCGGCGTACGAGGAGCGGCCTCCATAACCTGGGGAACCGCCGGCGCCGATCGATCGTTCCGGCCGGACCGGCGAGGCCAGGGTGATGTCGACCGTCGAGGTCGACGTCGGGAAGTTGGCGGACCCGTGCTGGACCTCGGTGGCGTCGGTGAACTCGATGAGGTACCAGCGCAGCGTCATCGCCTGCCCGGTGTTGCTGCGATCGAAGGTGAGCGTCGTCGAGTTCGTGATCTGGCCTCGCACCAGCTTCTGGCCGATGTTGGTGGCCGTCCCGGCGTCGGTCGACAACGAGTAGGTCAGCCACGACTTGGTCGGGTCGAACGCCGTGATCGACGCGGTCGTGGACGCGTCACCGGCGGCGAACGTGACGGTGCCGGTCTGCACCACCGAGTCGTTGTAGGTGATGACCTGCCACGCAGCAACCAGTCCGGGGGTGGCGGCGAACGACAGCCGGAGGTTGGTCGAGGACGTGATGGCAGCGCGGGTGAAATCGTCAGCGCCGAACGTCGCCTGACCGACGTTCGCCGCCCGAACGCCGACCAGGGGGAAGCTGGTCGTCAGGTCGACGGCGGCGATCGGGACGTCGACCGTCGAACTGGTTGCTGCGACGGTGCCCCGCTGGACCGCCACGCCCGATGCGAACTCGACGACCGACCACTCGATCGTCACGTCCGAGTCGACGTCCGCGCGAGTGAACGTCACGGTGGTGGCGTTGGTCAGCACGCCGGTGACGTGCAGGTCGTCCGGCACCGCGCGGTCGGCTCGCAGCGAGAAGGTGAGGAACGACTTGGCCATGTCGACGGCGTCGATCGTCACCGTCGTCGACGAGGAACCGTTCGCCAACACCACCGATCCCTTCTGGATGCGATCGAGGACCGCCGGCCCGCCGATCGGGGACGATGCGATGCCGGCGAGCGAGTATTCGGAGGTGGAGCCGTATGCGCCGCCGCCGAGGTCCTCGGTCGCCGTCGCCGTGATGACGTCACCGGCCGCCCCGGCGAACGACGCCGTGAACCCCGCCGAGCCCGACCCGGCATGACTGATCGTCTCGGCATGCACGAACACCTCACCCTCGCCGTATCCCGACGGGTCCGCACCGGCGGGGTTGACGAAGAACTCCACCCGGTAGTTGCCCGCCGGCACGTCGAGCGAATAGGAGACGTCCACCGTCGCGCCGGTCGCCGCGGCCGAGGAGATCACCGGGAAGTTCAGCAGCCCGTTGATGCCGGCGTCGACATCGCCAGGGTCATTCGCGGTGACACCGTTGCGATCGATGTCGATACCGATTCCGGGGCTGGCGTAGATCGAGTTACCGAGGATAGCGATGCCGGCGGCAACACCGAAGATGTTCTCGAACTGCACACCGTTCGTGTCGTTGTAGGCGATCACGTTCCCCTCACCCGGTGCAGTCCCGCCGATCAGCCAACCCGCCGCCGCCGACCTGACCACGACCCCGCCCTCGCCATTCGCGGTTCCGTTCGGGAGCGGGGTGGTGCCGTCAGCGCCGACCCCGATCAGGTTCGACTGGATGACGACGCCGGTGGGATTCCCGGTCCAGCCGTTCACGCCGGCGTAGCCGTTGCCGGAGATCACGTTGCCGTTGCCCGGCTCCCCGATCACGACGTCGTCGGAGCTGTTGATCTCGATCCCTTCCTCACCGTTGCCGAGGTCCCCGTTGCCGTCGACCGTGGTGCCGATGCGGTTGTCCACGAGCCGTGCGCGGCTGCCGCCGTCGATGATGATGCCGTCGGCCGTGTTGCCGGAGACGAGGTTGCGCTGGATCGTCCCGTCCGGCTTGGTCAGGGAGACGCCGTTGAGGAAGTTCGGGAACGCCGCGGTGCCTGCCGCGTTCGTCCCGACGTGGCTGTCCTCCAGCACGAACCCGGTGCCGTCGCCGATGACGCCGGTGGCGAACCGCCCGACGGCGAAGCCGCGGACGGTGACGTCGCTCCCTGTGGCGACGAGACCCGATGCGCCGCCGGCGCTCACCCCGTCGACCACGACGACGGGAGTCGAGATCCACCCGGTCTGTGTGGTGGCGTCGAGAGCGACCGGCGCGGTGATCGTCGGCAGGCCCGACGTGGGCGCGATCGTCCAGGTGGGCCCGGCGCCCGGGATCGCGAAGTGGATGGTGTCGACGATCGCCGAGGCGTTCGCCTCCTGGATGGCAGCACGCAACGTGCATTCGGGAGCGCCCGCCGAGTTGTTGCTGCCCGTCCAGCAGACGCCGTCGCCGGGGGCGGTATCGGCAAGGTCACCGGTCGAGTTCACGACCACGACGGGGTTCGTCGGCCAGGTCACGACGAACCAGCCCAGATCGGCCGTCGCGACGGGCGCCGCACGTTGGATGCGTAGTGCGGTCGGAGAGGTCAGATCCGTCGTGAACCAGCCCACGCCCGGGTTCTCGGCCGACGTGTACGTGGATCGACCGCCGAAGGTGAGATAGCCGCCCGTCGAGATCGACCGGCCGACCTCCACGGGAGTCGCGAGTGCGACGTCGACCGTGCTCGTCGCACTACCGAACGCGGCGTTCCCGTGCTGGACGATCGTCGAGTCCTGGAACACGACCAGGTACCAGCGGACCGTGATGGTCGTCCCGGTAACCGACCGGTCGAACGTCAGCGTCGTCGGGTCGGTCACCTGCCCGCGCACCAGAGCCTGCCCGATCTGGTCACCACTCAGGTCGCTGCTGGTGAGGCTGTAGGTCAGCCACGACTTGGCCGTGTCGACGGGAGTGATCGCGGCGGTTCGGGACGCATCGGCGGTCGTGAACGAGACGGTGCCCGTCTGCACGGAGGCCTCGTTGTAGGTGACGACCTGCCAGGGCACCGTGTTGGTCCCACCGCTGATCGTCGAGATCCGGAGGTTCGTCGGCGACGTGATCTCGGCCCGGAAGAAGTCGTCGCCACCGAATGCCGCACCGCTCGTGCGGGGGCCCACCATCGGGAACGTGCGGGTGGTGTCCACGGTGGCGATCGGCACGTTCACGTCCGCCGTCGTGACCGACGCGACACCTCGTTGGACGGCGACACCGCTGAGGAACTCGACGACCGACCACTCGATGACGACGGGACCGCTGTTGCCGTACCGAGCGAAGGTGAGCGTGGTGCTGTTGGTGAGGGCACCGCTGACCACGATGTCGGACGGGTCGTTGCCCGATCCCCGGTAGCCGTACGTGAGGAAGGCCTTGCCGGTGTCGACCGGGGTGATGGTGGCGGTCACGGACGTCGATCCGTCCGGGAGCGTCACCGTGCCCGACTGGACGGCCTTCAGCACCACAGCCTGTCCACTGGCGAAGGACGCCGGGTACGGCGGCAGCACTGCGGCGCCGAACGCGACCAACGTGACGGCGGTGGTGAGCCGCACGGCGACACTCCCACCGAGCCGCCACCTTGCCCGGCCGATGGACCGAGTTCCGACCGGCGATGGCCCCTCGGCGCGGGCGTGGCGGACCGCAGGTGCGGTGACCGTCCGTTCCGTCGCGTCGAGCCAGGTGCGCTCCAGCGCGGTCCGAGCCGCGGCAGGAGCGTCGAGGGCGAGCTGCAGGCCGACGATGTGCCGACGCCCGTGGGAGAAGCATCGGACGACGGTCATCGGCAGCGCGCCGTCCTCGGGATCGAGCAGCACGCCCACACGGTCGCCGACCTCGATCGGCGACGATGTCGCCACCGCGAGCCCACCGATGCTCACGTCGACCACCCGGCACGGTCGGCCGTCGACCGCCGCGTTGAACTCGAGCTCGACCCGGCTGCTCGCACGGCGCGGGCGGACCCGGACCACGACCCCGAGCGAGACGAGCATCGGGATGAGCAGCACGACGCCGGCCACGAGCGCTGCGACCGTGCCCCAGCTGCCGGCCGGGTGCGCCCGATCAGTCGTGGCCAGTCGCACCGCCGTATACGTGATGGCCCCTTCGAGCGCGATCGTCGCACCAGTGGTCACCGGGCGTGCGAGGAGTGAGAGCCCACCGCTGCGCACCGGACGCGAGCGATGCCGCCGCCGACGCGACACGACCGTGGCGATCGCCGATGTCGACACGTCGATCGAACGCACCAGCTCGCTCACATTGCCGCCCGGTCGTCGCCGTTCGAGTAGTGCGAGCGCACCGGTCACGATGACCATCAGCCCGACGGTGGGCAGGGCCCACGAGGCCGCCTGGCCGCCCGGGGCACTTGCGAGGATTGCGACGTTCGCGAGGATGATCGCTGCGAGCACGACGAGCCCGCGGAGCGCTCGGGCCGCGTCGGTGACCGCAGCGGTGACGTCGCTCCTGCGTCCCGACGGCCGGTGGCCGAGCGACGATCGGACGGAGCGGACGATCGCAGCAGCGGTCCATGCGTCGGCCCGCAACCGTGCAGCGGCGGAGGTGTCACCGATGCGTGCGACGGCCACCGTGTCGGTGCGCAGGTTCGCCCGCCCGCTCCGGGTGGCGGCGCGGAGCGCGGCGACGAGCCCCACGCGTTCGGTGTCGGCGGCGATGGCAGCGGTGTCGATCAGGGTTCCGGGGCGGGGAACCCAGCCGAACCGGGTCGGGGCCGCGACCGGTTCACCGTCGACGCCCCACTCGGCGCCGGCCACCGTCACCACGCCGGGACCGAGCGCCGCGACGTGCGTGTCGATCGTCGGCGCGACCACCGCAGTGTTGCCCGAGCAGTACAGCAGCGGCGCGCCGTCAGCGGCGAGTACGGCGCGCTCGAGCCCGCCGAGCGGCGTGCCGTCGGAGGCGATCCACCGCACGGCCTCGCGTCGCGCCCACGCCTCGGTGGCGGTGTGCCCGACGACGAGCACGCGGTCCGATCCGACGGCTCGCTTGGCGGCCCGGATGGCCACCCCGGAGGTGGCCTCCGTGCGGTCGGCCGACTCCGACTGGTCGATCACGATCGCGACCATCGGATCGATGTGGCGATGGGCCACCTTCGGATCGGTGTCGTCGTCGGTCATGATCGGGTCACACGGTGACGTCGTCGGTCGCTCGTGGCGAGCCGGCTGCCTCGACCGCCAGGTCACGCCACGTCAGGCGGTCGGGCTCGGGGACGTCACCGTCAGGGGTTGTTGGCGGTCTGCTCGGCGAGGAAGTCGAGCGTCGCCGTCGTCGTGGCTCCCTGGCCCGCGGTCGACGCGAGCGGCAGGGTCACGTTGACGCACAGCACCTCGCTCGCAGCCGGTGCGAGCGTGCGGTCACCGGCGTCGGAGCCGGCCGTGGGCGAACCGATCACGCCGTCACCTGCGACCGAGCCGAGGCGACCGCTGTAGAGCGTCGTGCCGCTGGCGGCCCAGTTGGCGTCGTTGCACGTGGTGACACCTGACTTGATCGTGAGCACGAGCTCGGATGCGAGCACGTCCTCGGTCGTCGTCGACTCGACGGCGTAGCGGAGGTCGAGCGAGCCGCCGTTCGTCACGGTGAGGGGAGCGGTGTCCTGGTCACCGGGCACCATCGCCGAGACTGACACGAGCGCAGATGTCGGTGCGGCGTTGATGTCGATGGTTCCGGTCGTGAAGGTGTTGCCACCCACGGTCGCGGTGTCGGTGAAGAGTGCGAGCGATGCGATGGTGATCATCGCTGCCGCCAGGAGGAGCACGGCGAGGGTCGCGGCCAGGCGCAGCGGCGTGAGCCGACGACCACCGCCGGGGGGAACGATCGTCGTCGGATCGGGGGGAGCGAATGTTGTGGTCATGACTGGTTCCGCCTGGTTCGTCGGCGAGAGCCGCATGGTGCGGCGAGGTCGCCTCGTCGGGTGACTGTCCGTACTTTCGGCGTTCGCGCACGGATTCTGAAGTGCCTTTTCGACACGGTCCGCGGCCTCACCCGAGGACGACGAGGTCGGCGTCGGGACCCCACACCCCGACCGGGTCCTGCTGGTCGACCGCGGTGGCGTTGCCGGCGTACAGGTAGAGCGTCGTGTTCGCGGTGTCGCTGAGCGCCGGGACCCGCACCCACGCTGCCAGCTCGCCGGTTGCCGGGTTCCACGACTCGATGTGGTGATCGAGTCGGGTGACGCCGTCGGGAGCCGTGAACACGATGTCGTCACCGTCGGCCTGAGCGGTGGTGGCGAGCTCGGGGATGGTGACCCCGACGAACACGGGGAAGTCGGTCAGCGGTCCGGCGACCTGGGTGGCATCGATCGTGAGGGGTCGACGTGTGGTCCAGCCGCCCTGGTCGAACCACGTGACCGCCGACGGGGCGCTCGCCGTCACGGTCGAGGTGGGTGCGAGCAGGTTCGCGGCTCCGAACGCGACCTGCGCCGCACTCCAGGCCGTGTCGTCGAGTCGCACGTCGGCGATCGCACCGTTGAAGGCCTCGGCCCCCGACGACGCGGCTCCGATCACGATCGGAACGGGTGCGGTCGACGGGAGCAGACCGCTCGCCGTCGTCGACGCGACCGGCACTCCGTCGAGCGAGAGCGTGACCTGGGCACCGTCCCACGTCACGGCGGCGTGGTGCCAGTTGCCGACCGTCACCGTCCCGCCCGTCAGCTCGACGAGCGTGCCGTCGATCCGCATACGGGCACGCACGGTCGGGGTCGAGCTCACGTCGAGGCCGAGCTCCCCGCCGCCGCTGGTCAGGTCGCCGTGCGCGACCAGCACGCTGTCGGCAGCGACCGAGTCGGCACGGAAGTGCACGCTCATCGAGAGCCCGGTGGGACTCAACGCGATCGGTGCCGATTCGAGTCGGTCGAGCGCTCCGTCGAGGGCAACGCCCGGCCCGCTCGGCGTGGTGGCCGGTGCGACGTCGGCGAGCGCGCTGCCGTCGTGCTGGTTCGGGCCGCTGTCGTCGAGGGTCGGCGCCGGCCCGGCCGGATCGGCGGCCAGGTGCCAGACGGCCGTCTGGTCCGTCCAGGTCGCCCGGGGATCGTCCTGTGCCGGCGCATCGGCCGCGCCGTAGTAGAGGTAGACATCGGTGGGAGCCGTCGACGACAGCGTCGGCACACGCACCCACGCGGTCAGCGTCCCCGTTGCGTGGTCGAACGCCTCGACGTCGTGAGCGAGCGGTGTCACGCCGTCGGCCGCGGTGAAGCGGAGGTCGGAGCCGTCAGGTTGCGCGTGGGCGGTCAGGTCACCGCTGACGACGCGGACCAGTACTGCTTCGTCGGTCAGCGTCGCCTGCACGTTCGACGGGTCGACCGACAGCGGCATCCGCCTGGTCCACGGCAGCGCGCGGTACCAGCCGGAGGTCCCGGTGCGGTCCTCGAAGGCGCCGGTGGTGCCGTCGTCGAATCCCTCCGACACGAGCCACACGTTCGCCGGATCGTCGAGTGCCGGCGGCGGGGTGTCGTTGCCGAAGTACAGCCAGTAGCTCACGGTTGACCCGGCGGCGATCGACTCGCGGGTCCGGAACCACACGGTGGTCTGCGCCGCGTTCCAGGAGCTGTCCTGGTCGAGCACGCGGTCGAGTTCGGTCCACGTCGTGCCGTCGTGCCGCCAGATCCGGAGGTCCGATCCGTCGGCGAGCGACAGGTCGTCGGTGACCATCGCGGCGTGGTCGAGCGTGACCGACGTCGTGTAGCCGTTCGGCGTCACCACCGCGCCCGCAGTCACGTCGATGCGGCGCCGGAACGACGAGTCGAGGTCGGCCCAGCCGGGCCCGCCCCAGGTGACGACCTGCCACGCGAACGACGCGTCGGCGGCCGTGCTGTCGCGCGCGACCTCCACCGTCGAGGGGTCGAGCAACCGGACTCGCGCCGACGCTTCACCGGCCACGCTGCCGGCGGCCGAGGTGGTCGAGCCACCGCTGTGGCCGGTCGGCATCATGACCGTGGAGAACGCGGTCGAACGGGTCGTGGTGACCGGCGGCGTCATCGCGGTCGCGACCGCCTGCCCGGCGGCGAGGTCGAGCACACCGTGCTGGACCGTCGATCCGTCGCGCAGCTCGACGACCTGGACCGAGACCTCGACCGATCCGGCCGTCGACTGACGAGTGATCTCGACCGTCGTGGCGTCGACGAGCCGGGCACGCACCGTCCGATCGCTGATGTCGGTGCCGGTGCCCGGCGACGCGACCGAGGCGATCAGGAATGTCGACGCAGTGTCGACGGGGGACGGGATCGTGACCGACGCCGTTCCGGAGCCGTCGCCCAACGTGGTGCCGACGACCTGTGTGAGGATCTCGGCGTCGTTCTCGAACGTGACGACCTGCCAGTGGTGCTCCGTGCCGTTCGCGATCGTGCCGCCGCTGGTGAGGCGGACCGTGTCGCCGTCGGCGAATCCGATCGTCGTGAGGTGGTCGGCGCCGA
The DNA here is from genome assembly GCA_022843125.1 of Ilumatobacteraceae bacterium. Lineage (GTDB taxonomy): Bacteria > Actinomycetota > Acidimicrobiia > Acidimicrobiales > Ilumatobacteraceae > Ilumatobacter. Next base: position 30,609 of record JALHOG010000049.1, on the reverse strand, counting down.
GGACCGCCGAACCGGGGGCGACGGTCGAGCTCGACGTCACGAAGCTCGCGGCCGGGTCGACCGGTTGGATCGGCACGTCGATGCTGCTCGCGCCCGTGCCGACCGCCGTGCCCCGCTGCACCGTGACGCCACATGCGTACTCGACGACCGACCACTCGACGTCGATCGGTGCGGGGGGCGCGCCGTCGGTCGACCGCACGAGCTCGACGGATGTGGAGGAGGCGAGCCGTGCGAGCACCACCGAGTCGTCGGCGTCGCCGCTCGCGCTCGATGCCGAGTACACGAGGAAGCTGCGTGCCGGGTCGACCGGAGCGATCGCGACCGTGGTCGAGCCCGCACTCGTGGTCGTGACGTTGCCCGACTGGACGGCGTCGAGCCTGGAGTCGAAGCACTCGAGCGTCGAGAAGTCGTTGCCGGCCACCGCGGCGACGCCGGCGTAGAGCGACATCGCGACGCCACCGAGGGCGAGGCTGGCACCGACGGCTGCCCCGACCGCCGGAGCGACGCGTCCGCGGTGCGGCGTGGGTGGTGGCGGCGGGGGGATCGCCTCGCCGGGGTTCCGATCGCCGGGGTTCCGATCACCGGGCCCCCAGATCCGCCGGAGGGCCCACACCACCGCGCCGGCCACCAGTGCGCCGATGACCATGAGGCCGATCGCCGGGGTGCGCAGCGTCGTCAGGACACGGCCGGCGTGCGGGACCACCCACCGGACCGTGAGCTCCCGCTCGCCGAGCGCGTACGGAGCCGGATCGATGTCCGGATTGGCATCGCCCCGCGTCACCGCGACGAGCCGGCCCTCGACGTCACGATCGAGATCGATCACCCGGTGGGTGATCGTGGCCCGCCCCTCGGTCCGCATCACGAGCACGTCGCCGGGCTGGACGTCTGCGGTCGGTCCGGCGATCGCGAGCGAACCAGGGGGTGCCGTGCTGCCCATGCTGCCCGTGAGCACGACGACCGGCCGGTAGCCGACGGCTGCGGCGACGGCGCCTCCGAGCGCGGCGATGGCGAGCGCGAGGAGGAGCGTCACCATCGCGCCGCGCAGCGAGCCACGGAGGATGCGTGCGGCGGTCACGATGTCACCTCCACCTGCTGTTCGGCGTCGACCCGGAACGTGAGCAACGCAGACGCCGCCTGCGCGGAGTTGGGCACGCCGAGCGGGAGCGCCGCGCCGACACAGAGCAGTTCGGAGGCCGCCACCGCGAGCACGCGGTCGCCGGGGTCGGCGCCTGGGGTCGGGTCACCGACCAGCGCGACCGTGCCGACCTCGGCGAAGGTGTCGCCGGCCACCTCGATCCGCTCGTCGTCGGACACGTCGGCCCACGCCGGGCCGGTCGGGCAGTCGCCGCCGGCGTCACGCAACGCGAACCACCACGTGATCCAGGGAGCGAGATCGTCGGCGACCACCCCGTCGACGCGGACCGAGTAGGTGAGCGGGATCGAGCCGTCGTTGGTGAGCTCGATCACGCCGGCCACGACGTCGCCGGGCGCGAGGTTCTCGGCGCGCAACGCCGTCACCGCCGGGCGCGCCGCGATGTCGAGCGTGGCGCTGGTGAGGCGGTTCCGGCCGAGGAGCTCCTCGTCACCGAACGACGCCGAGCCCCGCCCGGCGACCAGCGCGATCAGGACGGTCGGGGCCGCGACGACGAGCACGGCGAGCACCGTGAACGCGAGGAGGCGACGGCGGCGGTTCACCCGGGGACCGCCTGCCACACCAGGTCGAGCGAGCCGGCGCGACCCTCGGCGTCTGCCTCGTCGACCAGATCGAACGTGAATCGGAACGCGATCGATTCACCGTCGCTGCGGAGCACGCCGGCATCGACGCCCGACCCCTCGGCGAGCACGCCGACCGAACCCTCGAAGATCGTGCCCTCGCTGACGAACCCGTCGCACGAGTCGAAGGCGGCGGCGCGCCCACGCTCGACACGCATGTCGAGATACGTGCCGACGTCACCGGTGGTCTCGGCCGACAACGACACATCGACGGGCAGGATCGTGCCCGCGTACGTGACGGTGATGCACGCCTCGACCGGTCGGCCCGGAGCCATGTTCGTGACGTCGACGAGGGATCGCCCCAGGTCGTCGTCGAGCAGTTGGATCGTCCCCGAGTCGAACCGGCCCGCCGACACGGTGCCCTCGGGGTCGAGGGCGCTGGTCGACTGGCTGACCACCACCGTGGCGATCGCCAACGCCGAGATCGCCGCAGCCAGCGCTCGCGCGGTCGACCGATCGGATCGACGGCGCAGTTCCCCGCCGATGCGATCCGCCTGCGACGGCTCGAAGCTGTCCAGCCGCCGAGCCATCACCGGACCACCTGGGCAGACGGCGTGGCGGCCACGCTGGCCGACGGAGTGTCGGACGGAGCGTCGGACGGTGCGGTCAGAGGCATCGCCGTTGCGCCGACCGGCCGAAGCCCGCCGGCGAGCAACCGGTCGACGTCACCGCCGGGCATCGGCTTCGCCAGGTGGAACCCTTGTGCGAGTGCACATCCGGCACCGATGACGGCTTCGACGTGATCGTTGGTCTCGACTCCCTCGGCGATCACGAGCAGGCCGAGTCGAGCGCTGAGTGACACGACCGACTGCAGGACCTCCCGATCGGTCACCGACCGAGAGGCGTTGACGACGAGCCGCCGATCGATCTTGATGCCCGCGAGGGGCAGGTCCTGCAGTGCGGACAGTGATGTGCTGCCCTGACCGAAGTCGTCGAGCAGGAGGCCGACGCCCATGTCGCTCAAGGCCCTGACGTTGGCGACGACCGGATCGGGAGCGGGCGTGACGAGCCGCTCGCTGATCTCGACGTACAACCGATCGGCCGGCAGACCGGTCTCGGCGAGCGCGTTGCGCACGTCGTCGACGAGCGTCGGCGCTCCGAGCTCGTCGGGCGAGGCGTTGACCGTGGCGAAGTAGCGCCGACCCCGGTGCTCGGTGAACCAGCCGGCGGCGTATCGGCATGTCTGGCGGATGACGTGGCGGTGGAGCTCACGCTGCAGCGATGCGGCACGCGCGACCTCGACGATCTCCGGTGGCGACACCGCGCCGTAGGTCGGGTGGGTCCAGCGCAGGAGTGCCTCCGCGCCGACGATCCGGGGGGTGGCGGTGATGTCGAACACCGGCTGGAGATGCACGTCGATCGCCCCGTCGTCGATCGCGTCGACCAGGTCGCGAGTGAGGGCGGCGCGCCGCGTCGCCGAGAGGTCGAGGTCGGGGTGGTACACCTGGAACTCGATCGGTGCGCCATCGTGGTGCTTGGCGTCGTACATGGCGACGTCGGCGCGTCGGATCAGCTCGCCATGGTCGATCTCCGGGCCGCCGATCGCGATGCCGACGCTCGTGCTGATCGACACGGTCTCGTTGCCGAGCAGGTACGGCTGCCGGATGTCGTGAGCGATGCGCGACGCCACCAGCGACGCTTCCTGCTCGGACGCGGCGGGGAGGACCACGGTGAACTCGTCGCCACCGAGCCGGACCACGGTCGCAGATGGCGGCACCGCCTCGAGGAGGCGGGCGGCCACCTGCCGGAGCAACTCGTCGCCGGCGTCGTGACCGAGGCGATCGTTGACGGGCTTGAAGCGGTCGAGGTCGAGGAACAGCAGCGCCGGGTGGGCGCCGGACGTCCGCTCTTCCTCGAGCCGTTCGACGAGCAGCACCCGGTTCGGCAGCCCGGTCAATGCGTCGTGTGACGCCTGGTGCTCGAGCTCGTCGTACACCTCGGTGATCTCGCTCACCAGCTGCTCGTTGCGCAACGCCACGGCTGCCTGTCCGGCGAGCAGTGCGAACGCTTCGACCAGCTCGGTGGTGAGCGTCGTGCGTTCGATCACGGCGGCGCGGAGCACCACCCGGTGACCGTCGCGTTCACTCACGACGTGTGCGACGAGCGCCGCGAGCCCGGCATCGGCAATGGCTTCCGCATCGGCGTCGTCGGGGTCGTCGGCCGTCGCGTAGGCGCCGACTCCCTCCAGGTCGCCCGGTCGGGTGCAACTCCCTGGGCCCCCCGGTGCGGGAAGTGGGTCGCCGCCGATGACGGTCCACGACCCGTTCGCCTCTTCGACCACGAGGTCGGCAGCGACGAAGCCGAGCGCACGGGTACCGGTGACGAGCGCTTCGACCCGGTCACCGTCGATGCGGGTGATCTGGCGACCGATGTCGGCCACGCGCACGAGGAGCTGGCCGCGGTCGACTGCCTGCCCGGTGGCGCGCTGCCACGATGCCACCTCGCCGAGGAGGTGTTCGGCGAGATAGGCGGCCGGCACGACCACGAGGAAGATCACGCTGAGCTGATCGACGAGTGCCTCGAGCGCGTCGAGGGTGACGACGGACGCGTCGTCGGCGCTGAGCCAGACCTTCGACCCGAGCGCGACGAAGGTGAGCAGCATCCAGTGGACGAGCGCGCCCGTCAGCCGGAACCGAACCGCCGCCTCGATGATCGGCAGCGAGAACAGCACCCAACTGAAGCTCCCGGTCCCGGTCGCCGTCACCAGCGCGAGGACCAGTGCCGTGTCGAGGGTCAGCTCGAGGATGGCCGTTCGGTTGAATCGGCCGGGTCGCCGATCCGCCCATGAGGCCAACACGTTCGTTCCGAGCAGGACCAACACTGCCGCGGCGACCAACGCGGCGGAGCGCGGTTGGCCGATGTCGGCATCGAAGCGGTCCGGGTTCGTGACGAACTGGGCCACGATCAGCACGGCCATCAGGTTCCGCACCCGCTGGACCGCGAGGCGGGCGATGGGTTGGCCGGCGTTGGGCTCGGCCGCGCGCCGCCGACGGAGCTCGACCCACCACGCGTCGGCCGCACGCACGAGCCCGGCGACTCCGGCGAGCACCAGCAGACCCCACGCTGCGAGCGGGATGTACGCGCCGTCGTGCAGCCAGACGACGGGGAGCCCGATGAGCGGCACGACGAGTCGACCGGCTCCGACGACGTCGGCATCGGTCACCCGCCCGGCGTCCGGCGACGGGTTGGCGTCGCCCTTGGTGACGTACGCATCGCCGTCGACGGCGAACACACGGTGCGCGATGGCCTCGCCGTCGCGTTCGAACACCACGATGGATCGCTGTGCGATCGTCTCGCTGGCCGACTCGTCGATCAAGAGGACGTCGCCCACCCCGAGCGCCGGCTCCATCGAGCCCGACGTGATGATGACCGGTGACCACCCGCCGATCGCCCAGCCGATACCAACCCACGTGGTGAGCAGGATCGTGAGGTTCAGGAACACCCAGAGCACGATGCGAACGGCGGACAACGCCCAGCGTGGGACGGAACGCTCGGCCGTGCCCGGGGGACCGGCACGCAGATCCGCTGGTGCGGCGCTCACGTCGACGTCGGTTGTCATGCCCGGGCCTCGAAGCTCAGCCAGAACTCGGTGTCGAGGCCCTGGGCGCGATCGTCGTCGAGCAGTCGGAACGACAACCGAACCGTCGTGGTCGCGCCGGCCGGCGCGTCGGACAGGAGCACGAGTGGTTCCGGTCGTTCAGCGAGCTCGAACAGGGTGCCCGTGAAGAGCGTCTCGCTCGCACCGAAGTCGGAACACTCGGGGTCGGCGCCGGCGCCGAGGTCGACCCTGGTCACGATGGAGCGGTCGAGACCGGAGCCGCCCGCGAGCGTGCCGGCGAGCAGGATCCGGGCGTCCTCCAGCGAACCGGTCGATCGGACCGCGACGCAGCGGACCACCTCGTCGACCGGAGTGAGGTTGCGGGCGTCGACGAGCAGCGACGCCATCGATGTGGTGTCGTCGGCGCCGAGTTCGAGGTCGACGACCGCGGTCGAGAAGAGCGAGCCGACGTTGTCCGTCGTCCCCGAGAAGCGACCCTGGGCGACGTCGACCGCCGAGACCGTCACCACGGCGGCGGCACAGAGCACGCCGAGCGCGCCGATGACGGCCGCGGTACGGCGGCGCCCGTGAGGGCGTCCGTCCGACACCGCGCCCGGATGGCTCCTACTCCGATGGGCTGTGTGGTCTGACACGTGGCTCTGTCTCGATCCGAGAACTGGACACCACTCCATCGGGCAATCCGCCCGGTTTCTGAAGCACCACCACCAACCCTCGACCTCCAGTCGAGATCGAGCCACGCGGCTGTGTGGCGGTCACACGAGCCCGGTCGGGTCTCACCCAGACCGGGCGTCACACGTCAGGCTCAGTCGATGTCGAACTGGACGCCTTGGGCGAGGGGGAGCGCGGTCGAATAGTTGATGGTGTTGGTCGCTCGGCGCATGTAGCCCTTCCAGGCATCGCTCCCCGACTCGCGGCCGCCGCCGGTCTCCTTCTCGCCGCCGAACGCGCCGCCGATCTCGGCGCCCGAGGGGCCGATGTTGACGTTGGCGATGCCGCAGTCGCTGCCGGCCGCCGACATGAACCGCTCGGCCTCGCGCACGTTCAGGGTGAACACCGACGACGCGAGGCCTTGGGGCACGCCGTTGTGGAGCGCGAGCGCCTCGTCGAAGTCGTCGTAGGTCATCGTGTAGAGGATCGGCGCGAACGTCTCGGTGCGCACCACCTCGGTCTGGCCGGGCATCGCGACCACGGCGGGGCGGGCGTAGAACGCCTCGGCGCAGACGTCGGCGAGGGCGCGTTCGCCGCCCGCGACGACCGTGCCGCCGTCGTCGGCTGCCGACGCGAGTGCGGCCTGCATCCGGTCGAACGAGCCGCCGTCGATCAGCGGTCCGACGAGGGTGCCGTCGGTGAGCGGGCTGCCGATCGGGAGCGACGAGTAGGCACGGCCGATCTTCTCGACGAGCTCGTCGTGGATCGAGCGGTGCACGATCAGGCGGCGCAGGCTGGTGCACCGCTGGCCGGCGGTGCCGGCCGCGGAGAACACGATGCCGCGCAGGGCAAGGTCGAGGTCGGCGCTCGGGGCGACGATCGCCGCGTTGTTGCCGCCGAGCTCGAGGATCGCCCGACCGAAGCGGGCGGCGACCACGGGGGCGACCTTGCGGCCCATGTTGGTCGAACCGGTCGCCGAGACGACGGGGATGCCCTCGTGCGCGGCGAGCGCGGCGCCGACGTCGCCACCGCCGAGCACGACCTGGCTGATGTCGGCGGGGGCGCCGGTGTCGGCGGCCGCCCGCTCGAACAGCGCCTGGCAGGCGAGCGCGGTGAGCGGCGTCTTGTCGCTCGGCTTCCAGATCACCGGATCACCGCACACGATCGCGAGCGCGGCGTTCCACGACCACACCGCCACCGGGAAGTTGAACGCGCTGATCACACCGACCGGGCCGATCGGGTGCCACGTCTCCATCAGCCGGTGGCCGGGGCGCTCCGACGCGATGGTGAGACCGTGCAGCTGGCGTGAGAGGCCGACCGCGAAGTCGCAGATGTCGATCATCTCCTGGACCTCGCCGAGGCCCTCCGAGCGGATCTTGCCGGCCTCGATCGACACGAGCTCGCCGAGCTCGGCCTTGTGCTCGCGGAGCAGCTCGCCGAGCCGCCGCACGACGTTGCCGCGGATCGGCGCGGGCGTCTCGCGCCACACCGCGAACGCGGCGGTGGCGCGCTCGACGGCGGCGTCGACGTCACCGGCGGACCCGGCCACGCCGAGCGACCCACCGGTGATCGGGGTGCGGGCGGGCAGGTCGCCGGTAGGTGCGCCGGCGCCGCACGCTGCGAGCAGCGCCGTGGCGCGGGCCGCGAGGTCGGCGGTGGTGGGCAGCTCGGTGGGCAGCGCGGTCATGGTGATTCTCCCGGGGGTGTGGCGTGTGGCGTGCGGCGTCAGTTGGCGAGCGTGGCGAGCGCCTCGCACGCCTCGGCGATGATGCCGAGCGCCGTGGTGGCCTGCGCTTCGTTGACGACGAGCGGCGGTGCGAGGCGGATGCCGCGCCGGCCGCACGTGAGCACGAGCAGGCCACGATGGAAGCACTCCTGCTCGAGCGCCTCGGCCGTGTCGTGGTCGGTGACGTCGAAGCCGATCATGAGGCCGCGACCGCGGACCCCGGTGATCAGCGGCTGGTGCTCCGCGAGCGCACGGAGGCCGGTGAGCAGGTGGTCGCCGATGCGCGCCGCGTTGGACGCGAGCTCGGTCTCGACGAGGTCGAGGGTGGCGACCGCGGCCGCGCAGGCGACCGGGTTCCCACCGAATGTCGAGCCGTGCTTGCCCGGGGCCCACTGCATGATGTCTTCGCGGGCGATGATCGCGGCCAGGGGGCAGCCCGCTGGCGAGGCCCTTCCCGGCGGTGATGATGTCGGGCACGATGCCGTCGTGCTCGCACGCCCACATGAGCCCGGTGCGGCCGATGCCCGACTGCACCTCGTCCATCACGAGCAGGATGCCGTGCCGGTCGCACAGCTCGCGGATCCGGGCCAGCCATCCGGCCGGCGGGACGATGTAGCCGCCTTCGCCCTGGATCGGCTCGACGAAGATCGCCGCAACGTCGCCGGGCTCGGTCATGCGGTCGAACAGGACCTGCTCGATGTAGTCGGCGCCGGTGACCTCGCCGTCGTAGGCGAACGGCGCGTGGTAGCTGCCCGGCGTGACGATGCCGAACCCGCTGCGGTACTTGGCCTTCGACGCGGTGAGCGACAGCGACCCGAGCGAGCGGCCGTGGAACGCGCCGTAGAACGCGATCACGTTCGGCCGGCCGGTGTGGTGGCGGGCGAGCTTGAGCGCACCCTCGACCGCCTCGGTGCCCGAGTTCGCGAGGAACGTGCGTGACTTCGGCATCGGCGACGTGGCGTCGAGGCGCTCGCACAGCTGGGCGTAGACGGGGTGGTAGAAGTCGGACGAGCAGTAGTGCAGGCACAGGTCGACCTGCTCGTGGATGGCGGCGGTGACCTTCGGGTGCGCGTGGCCGGCGGCGTTGACGGCGATGCCGGCGTTGAAGTCGAGGAACCGGTTGCCGTCGACGTCTTCGATCACGGCGCCCGACCCGCGCTTGACCACGAGCGGGTACACGCGGGTGAGCGACGGGCTGGTGACCAGCTCGTCGCGCTCGATGGCGACGCGGGCGAGCGGGCCCGGCAGCGCCGTGTGGATGCTCGGGGCGGTGAGGGCGGCGAGCTCGGCGGTGCTCAGATCGGGGCTGGTGTCGATGGCAGTCATGGGCGCGCAGTCTCCGTGTGAGGCCGGCAGAGCCGACGGGTGAACACGACATTCTGACACGCCCGTTCCCGTTTGTCACCCTGTTGGAACAAACATTCCCACGGACGCCTCCGGCCGTTCCGGTGATGCCCGGGCGTCGCCGCGTCCGCCGCGAGATCTCGCGATGTCGTGTGGCGCGACGTGCCTGCTCGGTGCTCTCTGTGGTGTGAGGATCGTGACCTGATGACCGGCCTGCGGGACCAGAGCGATGCCGAGTTCGAGGCGTTCGTGCGCGACGCCCGGGTACGACTGCGGCGCGCCCTGATCGGCGCGGTCGGCCTCGACCGGGTCGACGACGCCGTCGCCGAAGCGCTGGCCTGGGCGGTCGAGCATCGCCGGGAGCTCGCCGGGATGGGCAACCCCGTCGGCTACCTCTTCCGCGTGGGCCAGAGCCGTGTGCGCGTGCGCAAGCAACCGCGGCTCGTCGCCGCAGGGGTCACGCACCTGCCGGACGTCGAGCCTGGCCTCCCGGCCGCCCTCGCATCCCTGCCCGAGGCACAGCGGGTGTCGGTGTGGCTGGCCCACGGTTGTGGTTGGTCGCACGCCGACATCGCCGAAGCGCTCGGCATCTCGTCGTCCACCGTCGCCACGCACGTGGCCCGCGCCATGACCCGCCTGCGGGCGGAGTTGGGAGTCGTCGATGTTGACGCTCGATGAGCAGATCGCCCGCCTTGCCGACCACGCCGAAGCGGCTGCGACCGCATCAGCGACCGCCGTTCCCGATCTCGTCGTCGAGCACGACGCAGGTCGCCGCCGGTCGCCGCTGGGTCGCCCTTGGGTGCTGGCGGCGGCCGCGTCGGTGGTCGCGATCGGGATCGCCGCCGTCGCCGTGGCGCCGCGGTGGGTCGAACCCGACGACCCGTTCGGCACCGTGCCCGAGCCGACGCAGCCGACGCAGCCGGGCGTTGTCCCGACGTCCGCGGTGCCGAGCACCAGCGTGCTGGTCACCGAGCCCGCCGACGGGCCGGCGCTGCCGCCGTCGGATGTGCCGCGTCCGACCCGGTTCCCGGCCCTGGCCGCCACGGACCCCCGCGATGCCGGGGTGACGGCCACGTACGGGTTCCGGTCGGTCGGTCCAGGGAACGGCGTCGCGTCGTCGACTGCGCTCGTCGGCGAGCAGATGGACGAGATGATCGACGGCGCGGTGATCGACGGCGCGGTGATCGACGGCGCGGTGATCGACGGCGCGGTCGTCGAGGGTGTGATGGTGAGCGTGCTCGAGGCGCCGGTCCCTCCGGATGCCGGGTCGGACGAGATCGACCCGGTCACCGTGGCCGGTCGCACGTACGACGCGTGGCGGGCCGAGGGCGGGAGTCCCGTCCTCACCACGCTCGTCGACCGAGACGATCCGCGCATCTCCGTGACCGGCCGCGACCCGGCTGCGTTCCTCGACCGCCTGGGCGTGCCGCCGGTGGTCGGCATCACGTCCGTCGGCGGTGTCGTCGAGTTCGAGCTCTCGCCCCTGCCCGCAGGATGGACGGTGATCGTGCCGCCCACCTCGGCGCCACCGCAAGCGCTCGTGGCGGGCCTCACGCTGTCGCCGGCCGAGGGCGTCGAGAGCGACTACCTGGGTGTCGGCCTGATCCCCGAGCTCCCGCTCGTCGGGACGGGTCAGCGGCTGCGGCGTGTCGACATCGACGGGACGGAGGGTTGGACCCCGATCGACGCTCCGTTCACGGTCTACTGGCCGGCCGGGGACGGTGTGTTCGCCTGGGCGTTCTCGCCGACCGCCGACGGCGCGCTCGCACTGGCGCGGTCGGTCGAGTTCGTCGACGAGGCGACGTGGCGTGAGCGCTACGACGTCGGCCCGGATGACATGCCGATTGCGGCGACGTAGCGTCGCCCGGCGTGTACCGGTTCCGGGCGACGGTGTGGAAGTGGAAGGGCGACTCGGCGTGGCACTTCGCGACCGTGCCCGACGATGTGTCTGACGAGATCGAGGCGCGCACCGCGCACGTGAGCGGTGGGTTCGGCTCGGTGAAGGTGCGAGTCACGATCGGTGCGACGACGTGGGAGACGTCGCTGTTCCCCGACTCGAAGGCGCAGGCGTACGTGCTGCCGGTGAAGGCCCCGGTGCGCAAGGCCGAGCGGATCGCCACCGGCGACGAGGCCGCCATCGCCCTCGAGGTCATCCACCCCGGCGCCCTCTGACCCGCCACGCGCGACGCCCCCGAATCCGCGCAGAGCGGCTTCGGGCACCGCCACGCGGAACCGCAGCCACGGAAAGCGGCACGCAGCGGAGCCGAACCTGCGGAAAGCGGCTCGGGAACCGGCAGGCGGAGCGGAAGCCGCGGACAGCAGCTCGGAGCACGGTGTGGCAGGCTTCGCGGCATGGGTGGATTCCGGGTCACGTACGCCACGCTCACCGCCGACGACACCGAGCTGGAGGCCGCGTACACAGCGGCGGTCGAATCGGTGCGCGGCGAGCTCGGAGCGACGCATCCGCTGTGGGTCGGCGACGACGAGCGCTTCGGCGACACGTTCACGACGGTGTCGCCACTCGACACGTCGGTGGAGGTCGGCCACTTCACGCACGCCGACGCCGAGGACGTCGACGAGGTCGTCGAGGCGGCACGCGCCGCGCAGCCGGCGTGGGCGGCCACCCCCTGGCAGGAGCGGTGCGAGATCCTCGACCGCGCTGCCGACCTCATCTCGGAGCGTTCCGTCGTCGACGGCGCGGCGCTCGCCTGGGAGAACGGCAAGAGCCGGCTCGAGGCGATCGGCGAGGTCGAGGAGGCCGCCGACCTGATCCGGTACTACACCCACGCCATGCGAGAGCACGACGGGTTCGCCGTGCCGATGCAGCGCTTCAGCGAGCTCGAGGTCACGAGCGACGTGATGCGCCCGTACGGCGTGTGGGCCGTGATCGCCCCGTTCAACTACCCGTCCGCGCTCGTGGCCGGGCCGGCCGGAGCAGCGCTCGTGGCGGGCAACACCTGCATCATCAAGCCGTCCGAGATCGGCTCGCTGTCGGGGCATCTCGTGTACCGCGCGCTCGTCGAGGCGGGTGTGCCGGCGGGCGTGGTCAACATCGTGACCGGTGGCGCCGACGTGGGTTCACAGCTCGTTCACCACTCGGGTGTCGACGGGCTCACGTTCACCGGATCGAGCGCGACCGGGATGTCGATCCTGCAGTCGTTCTCGACGTCGTACCCGAAGCCGGCGATCTGCGAGATGGGCGGGAAGAACGCGGTGATCGTCGCGGCGTCGGCCGACCTCGATCTGGCGGTCGAGGGAACGGCGCGCAGCGCGTTCGGCTTCGGCGGCCAGAAGTGCTCGGCGGCGTCGCGAGTGTTCGTCGACGAGTCGATCGCGGACGAGTTCGTGCGGCGGCTGTGCGCACGCGCCGAGGCGGTTCCGGCGACGTCGCCGTTGGAGCCGGGCGGCTTCCTGTCGCCGGTGGTGAACGCGGCGGCGCTCGAACGGTTCGACGCGGTGATCGCCGACGTACGCCACACGGGCGAGGTGCTCACCGGCGGCGAGCGGCTCACCGACGGTCACCACGCCGCCGGCAACTATGTGGCGCCCACGGTGGTGCGGGTGCCCGACGACTCGACGATCTGGACGACCGAGCTGTTCCTCCCGTTGATCGCGGTGCGGTCGGTCGCCTCGCTCGACGAGGCGCTCGAGCGTGCGAACGCGGTGCCGTTCGGGCTGACGGCCGGACTGTTCGCCGAGGACGACTCCGAGGTCGATCGCTTCCTCGACCGGATCGAGGCCGGCGTGGTCTACGTCAACCGGGCCGCCGGTGCCACCACCGGCGCCTGGCCCGGGGTGCAGCCGTTCGGCGGCTGGAAGCGCAGCGGCACCGCCGGCAAGGCGGGCGGCGGGCCGTACTACCTGCAGCAGTATCTGCGCGAGCAGTCGCGCACTCACGTGCAGCGAGCCTGATCAGACGCGCCTGATCACACGGGGAAGCGGTGCCGGATCCAGTCGGCGTAGACCGGATCGATCATCACCCATCGGGTCCCGCGGCGGGCGATCTCGCCGAGGTCGACCAGGCGGTCGCGGCTGGCCAGCACCGCGCTCGGGCTGAGCTCGAGCACGGCGGCCGCGCCGCCGTACAGCGGCTTGCCCTGGGCGATCAGCCGCAGCACCTTCTGGTCGGTCGCCGGACAGCGCGAGAAGAGCGTCTCGTTCGACGGCGCGCTCTGGCGGCGCACCGCTGCGAGCGCCGTGCCCCACAGTTCGTCGGAGTAGGGCCGCCCGGGCGGCGCAGCGGTCCACGCTGCGTCGGCGAGCTGCATCGACCGCTGCGGGTGACCACCCGTGAACTCGTGGACGTGCGCCGCCAACGATCCGGGATCGCGTCCGCTCCGCTCGAACCCGAGATCGATCGTGGTGCGCACCGCGCTCGCGGAGAGCGGTTCGATCTCCACCAGGTCGGCCTGGGCGTAGAACGGGCGGGCCCGATCGGTGAACATCGTGCGCATCAGCGAGGTGTGCGACCCGGCGAACAGCAGCCCGATCGAGCGGATGTGTCGCTGCAGCTTGGTGCGTAGCAGGCCCGCCGCCCCCTCGACCCGATCGATGCCGGCGAACTCGTCGAACACGACGAGCGTCGGCTCGTGCGCGGCGGCGGCCACCAGCGCGTCGAGCAGCACATGGGCGAGCGCGATCGGGTCGGGCTGCTCGGACGGCTTGCGGGCGAACATGACCTTCGCGAAGCCGAGATTGAGCTCGCCCGACACGAGCAGATCGAGACGCCGACGAGCGCCACCCTGCGCGAGCTGCAACGCCTCGTCGAGCCGCACCACCACGTCGGCCATCGACGACACCTCGTACAGGTCGACGTGGACGACCGAGGTGCCGGCCTCTTCCAGATGGGCGGCGACGGTTCGCAGGACCGAGGTCTTGCCGTACCGGCGGGGGCCGAGCAGGGCCGTGACCCGGCGAGCGGTGACGCGTTCGACGAGGTCGTTCACCAGATCGTCGCGACCGAGCACCTCGTGCGGCTCCAACGGGCCCTGGTACTGGAACGGCGACAACTCCACGGGTCCCACACTACGTGATGGGTGTGACTGTCCCTCCGCATCTCGGAGTGTTTTCACTCCGAAATACGTATGCAGGCGTCGGCTCGGTCGGTCGGCCGGGCACTAGCGTGCATCGCCATGACGCTGCACGGATCGGATGCCGCCACCGCCGATCTCCCGGACCGCGTGCTGCGCCTCGTCCAGGCTCGGCTGGACAACACCGCGCTCGGCCGCACCACACCCCCCGACGAGCTCCTGCCGCTGTTCGACGGCGCGATCACCGCCGGCGGCATCGGCGTGCCCGCCGGCTGGGACCTCTTCGAGCGCGCCGTGGCCGCCCACACCGTCGCGCTCGACGGCCCGCGCTACCTCGCCTTCATCCCGATGTCGCCCGCCGCGTCAGCGATCTGGATGGACGCCGTCGTCGGCGCCACGTCGTACTCGGCCGAGTCGTGGTTGGAGGCAGCCGGCGCGGTCGCCGCGGAGAACCAGGCGCTCGACTGGATCCGCCGCATCGCCGGCATGCCCGACGGCTCGGGTGGTGCGTTCTGCAGTGGCGGCTCGATCGGCAACCTGTCGGCGATGGCGGTCGCCCGTGACGTCGCCGGCGGACGCCGGCTGTGCGCGGTGGCCGACACCGCACACGCCTCGGTCGACAACTCGCTCCGCCTGCTCGGCATGGAGGCGCTCGTGGTGCCGACGGCCGCCGACGGTCGCTTCACCGGCGAAGCGCTCGCCGCCGCGCTCGCAGCATCGGGCCGCGCCGGCGACCTCGCCCTCGTGGTGGCCTCGGCCGGATCGACCAACGCCGGCGTGATCGACGACCTTCGCGGCCTCGCCGACGTCGCCCACGCGCAGGGCGCGTGGCTCCACGTCGACGGTGCCTACGGCGGCGCAGCGCTCGTGCTGCCCGAGTGCCGTGCGATGTTCGACGGCCTCGGCGACGCCGACTCGTTCATCGTCGACCCGCACAAGTGGTGGTTCAGCACCGCCGGCTGCTGCGCCGTGCTCTACCGCGACCCGGCGATCGCGCGCCGCACGCACACACAGCACGGTCCGTACATCGACGTGCTCCACACCGGTGACGAGACGTGGAACCCGTCCGACCACGTCTTCCAGCTGACCCGCCGGCCGTCGGGCCTCCCGTTCTGGTTCATGCTCGTGGTGCACGGCACCGACGCGCTCACGCGCGCTGTGCGGGTGGCGATGGAGCTCACCGAGCACACCGTCGCCGAGCTCCGCTCGATCACCGATGTCGAGCTCGTGATGGAGCCGTCGTTGAGCGTCGTGCTGTTCCGCCGGTCGGGCTGGGGACGCGACGAGTGGCGCGCATGGGCGGCCGACCTGCTCGCCCGCGAGGTCGCGTTCGTGGCCCCCACCACGTGGAAGGGCGAGACGGTCGGCCGGCTCGTGTTCCTCCATCCGCTCACCACGCACGACATGATCGCCGAGGTCCTCGCGCCCCTGCGCGGGTGACCACGCGACAGCGCCGGTCAGGCGGCGGCGAGGGCGCGGATGCGGGCCCGCTCTGCGCGCATCTCGGGCACCAGCACGATCGAGCTGACGACCATGAGCGCTGCGGCCATCGCAGCGACCCAGCCGAGCGACAGCCGCTCGACCACCACGAACGCGAGCAGCGGCGCGCTCACGGCGCGCACCCCGGTGAAGAAGGTGTGCAGGCCCATGTAGTCGGCGACCCGATCGGGCGGCGCGAACTTCGTGACCCACAGCATCCACATCAGGTCGCCGCCGGCGATCGCGATGCCGAGCGTGATCGATCCGATCCAGAGCGCCACCTCGGACGTGCCGCTGAAGAACGCGAGCACATAGACCGCGAACAGCAGGTTGGTGAGGATCCGAGCCGAGAAGAACGACAACCGGTCGAACATGCGGCCGAACAGCGGGGTTGCCGCGAAGCGGACGACCGACGGGATCGTGACGGTGAGGAGGGTGATCATCGCCGCATCGGCGGCGATGCCGTACTCGGGTTCGGCGAGGTACTCGATGCGCAGCGGCAGGAGCATCAGGTTGCCGAACCCCATCAGCATCCACGCCGCGAGCGTCATGCGGAGCTGCCGATCGGTGCGGACGAGGTCGAAGTGGGGGAGGATCCCGCTCGACGCGCGCTGGTCGAGCCGCTCGGTCGGCATCCGGTGGTAGAGGCCGGCGAGCATCACCATCGCCACCGAGCCGGCCAGGACGATCACCCACCACAGGTCGAGCCGGTCGCGCAGCCACGCACCGATCACCACGGCCAGCGGGGCCGACACCGCAACCCGCATCGCGAGGCCGCGGCCCACGCGCTTGCCGCGGTCCTCGGTCGGGAAGTTGCGCTGGTAGGTGAACGTGAGCAGCGGGATGGTGCCGTTGACGGCGGTGAGGGCGATCAGGATGCCGACGACGTACAGCACGAGCGACCCGGTGGCGGCCAGTGCGAACCCGAACGCGCCGACGACGGCGACCCACATCGCCATCCGCATCGCCGGCATGTCGAGCCGACGGGTGAGCGACGTGAGGTACGGGGAGACGAGCAGGCCCACGCCGGCGGACGCGGCGATGATCCCCTTCACGATCGCGGAGGCGTCGAAGTGCTTGATCGCGATCGTGAGGAGGACCGAGGTCTCGAGCGGGAGCAGCACGCCGAGCGGGACGGCGCGGAGGACGTCGACGACCTGGGTGCGCCCCACGATCTCGCGCTCGATGCCTTCCCGGTCCACGACCGACCAGTGTGCCGTGCCACCTCCGTATCCCGCGATCGAAACCGCGCAAAGCGGGTTCGAACCCGCACGCCGGGACCGAATCCGCTTTGCGCGGCGTCAGTCGCGGGGTCGGCTGACGAGTTCGAGCACGCGGTCGACCGGGAGGCCCGGCACCACGTGGCCGTGTACGCCCATGACCGTGTCGGCCACGAACAGCGCGTTCGTGACCGCTTCCTCGGTCGCGTCGACCACCGCGGTGAACACCGGATCGAGCATGGTGTCCGCCACGAGCCGGATGTCGAGGAAGCCGCGCTCGCCGCGCTCGCGCCGGTTCTGCGTCGAGGCGGCGAGGAAGATGTCGCCGCTGCCGTGGTGGGCCACCGAGCCGACACGGGCGAGGCCGAGCCCCACCCGGCGAGCGACCCGCTCGCACTGGCGGGCGTCGAGCGGGATGTCGGTGAGGACGATGCCGATGCACGACCCGCCGTCGTCGAGCGTCGGTGCCGTGTCGCGCTCGGCGACCAGCGTCTCGCCCACCGGCACACCGCCGATCCGCAACAGGCGCGCCCCGCCGAAGTTGCACAGCAGCAGCACCCCGATCGTGCCCAACCCGTCGATCACCCGCGACGCCGTGCCGATCCCGCCCTTGTGCCCCATCGTGATCATCCCGGTGCCCGCCCCGACGACGCCCTCCGCAACTGGACCGGATGTCGCGCCGTCGAGCGCTTCGCGGACGTGGTCGAGGGTGAGCCAGCGGCGGGTGATGTCGTCGAGCCACGAGTCGTCGCACTCACCGACCACCGGTACGACGACGTCGTCGACACCGTCGGCCATCGCCGCGTCGACGAGTGCGTCGTACCCGCGGCCGATGTTGTTCGTCGACACGAGGACCACCGGCGATTCGAGCACGCCCCACTCGCGGATCTCGATCGACCCGGTGAGCTCGCCGGCGCCGTTGAGCACGGCGGTCCCGGCCGGCATCGGACGCCGCCACATCCCGCTCGCGGTGTCGGGCGCCACCACCGTGCAGCCGGTGCGGGCGACGCCACCGTCGGCCTCGTCGCGCCACACCGTGACGTGCCCCACCCGCACGCCGGGGACGTCGGTGATCGCGTTGTCCGGCCCCGTGGGTGTCGGCCCGAACGTGAGCCCGAGCTCGCGTGCCCGCGGTCGTGGGGAAGGCGGTGTCATCGGTGCAGTCTCTCGCACCGCGCCAGGTGGCTAGCGTGCCGGTTCGTGGGACGGCGGCCTGCGTTCCTGCGATCGGTGGCGCTCCGCGCCGGCGACCGGCCCGAGGGGCACCCGTTCGACGTGCCGGCAATCTCGACGCTGGCGCCGTTCGACCTGGCCCCCGTCACCGTCTTCGTCGGCGACAACGGCACCGGGAAGTCGACTCTGATCGAGGCGATCGCGGTCGCGACCGGGTTCAACCCCGAGGGCGGCGACCGCAACCTCCGGTTCGAGACGCACGCGACCCACGCCGGGCTGCACGAGCGGCTCGACGTCCGGTTCCGGCGGCGGCCGGAGCACGGATGGTTCCTGCGCGCCGAGACGTTCTACGGCATGGCGACCCGGATCGAGACCGACGACGGCCCGTTCGGCATCGCCCGCTACTACCCCGAGCTGCACACGCGGTCGCACGGCCAGTCGTTCCTCGAGCTCCTCGCACAACGTTTCGAGCGGGTCGGCCTGTTCGTGATGGACGAGCCCGAGTCGGCCCTGTCGTTCACCGGGCAGCTGCAGCTGCTGGCGATGATGGCCGACGCGGAGGCGGCCGGGTCGCAGTTCGTCGTCGCCACGCACTCGCCCCTGCTGATGGCCTACCCCGGTGCGCGGATTCTGTCCTTCGACGACGGCGCTGTGCGCGAGATGCGCTACGACGAGCTCCCGGTCGTGATGCTCTGGCGCCGCTTCCTTGAAGCGCCCGATCACTTCCTCGCGGCGCTGCTCGACGTACCGGATCGGTAGCGGTCCGGCCGGGCCGGCCCGCCGTGCGCGCGTGCGCCACACGGCGAGCCGACCGGCAGGCGGGCTCAGGCGAGGTCGAAGCCGAGGTCCTGCCAGGTGAGGGTGTGAGCCGACGGGGCGGAGGAGATGACTTGGGCGACGTCGGCGATCGTCGCACCGGCCGCGGCGAGCGCGGCCCGCTCGAACATCCACGTGCCCCCACTGCTGCCGTACGAGCAGCAGCCGTCCGCCTCCATGGCCCGGACCGTCACCGTCGTACCGTTGCGCAGCAGCACGTTGGCGATCACCTCGACACCGGCGATGCCCCGGTTGTTGTACGTCGGTGCCTGGTCGCCCACGAGCACCAGCTCCTCGTCTACTGCGCTCGCATTGTGGCGAACGTTGTCGGTGTCGAGCACGGTGTAGCGCTGTGTGATGGTGTTGGTCACGACACCATCGAAGGTCGCCTGCGTGAACACGGTGCCCGCCCGTGCCTGGGCCCCGACCGGCAGCAGGCCGTACTGGTACGTGAGGAGAACGCCGATCGTGCCCGTGTTCACCGTCGACTGGGCCACGGTGCGAGTCGCCGAGCCGATCGCTGCGCGTGGCATGGCGTAGGTGACACCACCGGCGGTGAACACCACTGCGGTCACCATCCCCGCATCGGTCTGCAGCCACGCGGCCCGCATGTCGGGGACGGCGGTCGCGACGACCGTGCCGTTGATGCGGAACGTCACCTGCTCGGCGGGCGTGCCCGGGACCCGGGTGCGACCGATGCGGAACCCGGCAACGGCACCGTTGAGGGCCGTGCCGTCCCCCTGGACCGTCGCAGGATCCGACGTGGTGAGCTGGACCGGGGTCAGGGTGCGGCCCGACGGAATCGGGTTGCTGCCGCTGACGGCGGCACCGCCGATGCGCCAGATGGTGGCCTGGTTGTCGGTGACGCTCGCGGTGGCCTGGGCGGTCGCCGCTCCGGAGAGGGTCGAGACACCGAGGACGGCGGCGGCGACGATGACGGCGCGCAGGCGGGATGCGGGGCGGAGGGATGGGCGTGACATGGGTGCTCCTTCACTGGTGGGTCGAAGCACGTGGCCCTTGGGTGTCGGCACGTGCCGCACGGGAACCCATGGTGAGAAACAGCGCATTCCCGAATTCCAGAAACGACGTTCACGTTGTGTCGGACACAACGTGAACGCCGTCTTCCGGCCACCAGTCGTCGCCGGAGCGGGTCAGGCGAGGTCGAAGCCGAGCTCGGACCAGGTGAGGGAGTGGTCGGTCGGCGTCTGCGCGATCACGCCGGTGACGTCGGCGATCGTGGCGCCAGCTGCGGCCAACGCGGCCCGGTCGAACAGCCAACTGGTGCTGCCGTAGCCGGCGTAGCCGTAGATCGGGTAGCTCAGCGCGTTCACCTGGGCGGTCGTGCCGTTCCGGAGGGTGATCGTGGCGAGGACCTCGTTGCCGGGCGGGTTGGCGAGATCGTACGCGGGTGCCGGGTTCCCGCGGAACATCAACTCCTCTTCGTCGGTGTCGGCATTCCCGCGGATCGCGTCGGCGTCGAGGAGCGTGCGGCTCACGACTCCGCCCGTGCCGGTGGGGACCCCGAATGCCGTCCCCTGCTGGAACGCCATTCCGACTCGCGTCTGCGCACCCACGGAACGATCGTGGCGACGACCGTGCCGTCGATCCGGAAGGTCGCCTCTTCCGCAGGGGTCCCGGGGCTGGTGTAGCTCCTCGTGATGCGCGACGGCGGAGTTGCCGCCTGGAGGCCGTAGCCGTCCGTGTACGTGGTGTCCGGGTCGGTCGTGGTGAGGCGGACCGGTGTCAACGTCCTGCCCGCCGGGATCGGGTTGCTCCCGGTCACGGCCGGGCCGTCGATGCGCAGGATCGTGCCGTCGAGGTCGGTGGCGTTGGGGGTGGCGTCGGCGTTGGTGGCGCCGGCGAGTGACGCGAGTGCCATCACGGCGCCGGCCACGAGCGTCGTGCCCCGGCGGCGGACCGGTCGGGGGTGGGGTGTGCGGGACATGGTGTGCATTGCTCCTTCGGAGAGGTTGAACGGGTCACGCCAACTGTCGACACGCACCGACCCGCGACACCATGACAGGCCGCGAAACACTCTTGAACATTCCGGACACGACGGTTGGTGCCGCCTCCGTCAGCTCGCGCTTCCCGCGCAAAGCGGATACGAACCCGCCGGGCGGGTCCCAACCCGCGCAGAGCGACTGTCGCGCCAACCGGGATCGCGCGGAACGGCTGCGGAGCCGACTGCCCGGCCTTCAACCCGCTTTGCGCGGGTGGCGCGCCGCTCGGAGACGCTCGGCGATGGCGATGACGTCGTCGGCGACGCCGACGAGACGACGCTCGATGTCGTCGTCGGTTGCTCGGACCACCGTCCATCCGAGGCGCATCAGCTCGCGGTCCCGGGCCTTGTCGCGCTGAGCGTCGAGACGGCCGCCGTGCCACGTCACGTGGTCGACTTCGATCCCGAGCCCGACGTCGGGCACGGCGAGATCGAGGTGGATCGTCCGGCCGCTGTCGAGGAGCACCGGGAACTGCGTCACGGCTTCGACACCCCGACGCTCGAGCTCGCGCAGCAGGCGCAGTTCGATGTCGGAGTCGACCGGACGGCGCCAGTTGGGCCTGCCGTCGAGCACCCGCGCGAGCCGGGCCGATCCGTTCCGCCCGGAGGTGCAGAACTGCCGTGCCAGCGGTCGGAGCGTCGACATCGTGACGTGCCTGCGATCGAGCATCTGCTCGATCACCGACTCGAGGACCGCGTCGTCGACGTACGCCGCAAGGTCGCACGCGAGGCGCGCCGGTCGCAGCACCCGGAGCTGTCCGATCATCTGGACGTCGGCCGGCCCGAGCAGGGTTGTGCGGTGGGCCGACACCCCGTCGAGCTCGATCGCTCGTCGGGCCAGGATGTGAACGTCGTCGGTGTGCACGCGTCGCACGTGGTGGAGGCGAGCTGCGGTCGGCCCGGAGAGCACTGCGTCCGGCGCTGCGAAGCACGCGGCGAGGCAGCGTTGCTCGAACGTCTCGGGATGGCTGGCCAGCCGGTACACGTCGCGGTGGACGATCGTCAGCTGGCCGCTGTCGAGCGCGATCGCGCGTTGCCGGCGGCTGATCGCCGCCACCTGGTCCTTCGTCAACAGACCGTGCTGTCCGCGAGCGAACGCGATGAGTGGACGGGGAAGTGGTTGCATCGTCGACCTCCGGTGCGGCGTGACATGTGGACGGTTCGTCGATCCCGCACAAAGGCGGTGCGTCGACAGTACGTCGCGTCGGTGGCGACCGCCATGGGGCGGACTCCCCTCCCACCCCGGGCTTGCCGACTCCGGCTCGCTCGCCGCTCTGCGCGGGTTCGGGCTCGGACGGTCGTGCTCCGAACCGCTTTGCGTGGATGCCCGTGTGCGGACTTGCCGCTTTGCGCGGGTTCGGGCTCGGACGTTCGTGCTTGGATCCGCTTTGCGCGGATTGGGGGGTCGGGGTCAGGCCGGGAGGTGGGTGGCGAACCAGGCGAGGACTCGTTCCATGCGGTCGGTGCGGCGGTCGGGGCGACCGGCGCTCGCGTACACGTGGGACTCGTCGGGGTACAGCACGTACTCGACCTCGCGGCGGAGGTGGCGAAGCACCACGAAGAACTGCTCGTTGTCCTGCGGGGGGCAGCGCAGGTCGGCCTCTGCCTGCAGCATCAGCAGCGGGGTGCGCACGTTCGCCACGTGACGCAGCGGCGACTGCCGCCACAGCTTCTCGACGCCCTCGGGCGTGAACGGGTCGCCCAGCAGCGACGCCCGGCAGTACTCGGGGCCGCTGTCGGAGTTCGCCCAGCAGCCCACCTGGTTGGTCACCCCGTTCTCCGACACCGCGGCGCGGAACCGGTCGGACGTGCCGACCAGCCAGTTGACCATGAAGCCGCCGTAGCTCAGCCCGAGCGCGCCGAGGCGATCGGGGTCGGCGAGACCGAGCGCGATCACGTGGTCGAGCGCGGCGTGCACGTCGTCGGCGTCGACGCCGCCCCAGTCGCCGAGTTGCGGCCGGATCCAGTCACGCCCGTACCCGGCCGACCCGCGGATGTTCGGCAGCACCACCCGGTAGCCCGCCCCGGTGAGGATCGTGACCTCGTTGTGCGGTGCGGGCGCCCAGCAGCCGAGCGGCCCGCCGTGCACGTCGACGATCGTCGGGAGCGGCTCGTCGCCCGACCCCGCGGGCGATGCGATCCACGTCTCGATCGGCCCGCCCGGGCCCGGTGCCTCGACTCGCACCATCGTCGGCTGCGCGAACCGTCGCTGCCACGCCGACCCGAGCGTCGAGCGCGACCGGAACCGTCTGGCGTCCGGCTCGACCGACACGTCGACGTTCATCACCTCCATCGCCCGCCCGTCGAGCGTGCCGAGCACCGTCACCACGGGCGACCCGGACGACACGCCGATCGCGTGCGTCGTCGCCTCGGCCCACGGGCCATCGGCTGCGCGGTCGCTCGCCACCGGGGCCGACTCCAGCGCGCCGGTTCGGCCGTCGATCACCCAGCGCTCCGGCAGCGACCGGCCGCGATCGGTGACGACACCGGCGATCGTGGTCGCATCGATCCAGGCCGGGCCGCACCGCCCCGCCACCATCCAGCCGTTGAGGTCGGTGTCGGTCCAGTTGCCGAACGGCCGGTCGAGGTCGTCGCCGAGCGACCACGGCGGCCGCGACCCGTCGGCGGGGCCGAGCAGCAGGCCGGGGCTCACGTCGTCGAGTGGCCATTCCTCGAGCACGCCCACCGCCGCCAACCAGCGCCCATCGGGTGAGAAGGCCGGCCGCCCGGCGAAGCCGCCGGCGTCGAGCAGCAACCGCGGCTGCGAGCGCTTGGAACGCGGTCCGGCGTCGACGTCGACGCCCCAGATCTTCGTGAACGGTGCGAGGTCTGCGTCGTCGCCGAGGTTGGCGGCGAACGCCACCGTGCGACCGTTCGGATGCCACGTGACGTGCTCGACCCCCCAGTCGCCGCGGGTCACCTGCCGGGCGGGGCCGGCCGCTCGTCCTGCGGCCGTCACGTCGAGGACGAACAGGTGCGACCAGCGATCGCGATGGCCCACGTCGTCCCACCGCCAGTCGGCGCGTGCTACGCGTCGGGCGGTGGGTGCCGGGAGCTTCGACGAGCGGGCGGCCTTCGAGCCGACGACCGGTCGCTCGCCGACGACGAACCGCAGCGGGTCGACCTCGGCGGTGAACGCGAGCCGAGTGCCGTCGGGCGACCAGGCGATCTCGCCGATCGACCCGACTCCGGGCGTGCCACCGGCGAGGGAGCGGACCGCGCCGGTCGTGATCGAGACCCGGCAGACGTGGTTGGGCGCATCGTCGTCGTCGACGTCGGAGCGCACGAACGCGACGCTGCGACCATCGGGAGCAACCCTGGGCGACCCGTCGCGGACTCGCCCGGTGGTGAGTTGGCGCGGTCGTGCGCGGCCGACGAGGTCGATCAGCCAGAGGTGCGACTCGTACTTCCCGCGCCGGACGACCCGGCGAACGACGACGGCAGCGGACCCGTCGGTCAGTACGTCGAGCTCTTCGACGACCACGACCGATGCGAGGTCGTCCGGTCGCATCGGTCGCATCGGTCGTGCACGGGAGGCGGTTCGGGCAGCGGCGGCCATGCGCGGACAGTAACGCCCGTCGCGATGACATGTCCTGATCGGCGAGTCAGTTACGGTTCGGTGCGAAACCTTGCGGCGGTCACGGGCTGCGGGGAGAATGCTTCGACTCGCGCGGTGGGTGACCGCCGGCGACCGACACCAGGGGGAAGACGAGCATGAGGCGACGTATCGGAGCCGGACTCGCGACAGCAGCGGTGCTGCTGGCCGGGGTGGTGGCCGCGCCGCAGGCGCAGGCGCAGGACGAGGTGACGATGATCATCGGCCTCACCCAGCCGTGGGAGACGCTCAACCCCGTCATCGGTTTCGCGGTGTCGGAGTACGAGGTCTGGAATGTCCAGTACGCGGGCCTCGTCGCACGCTCGGCCGACGACTACTCACCCGAGCCGGGTCTCGCCGAGTCATGGGTCGAGAACGAGCCGGGCCTCAGCTACACGTACACCCTGCGCGAGGGCCTGCTGTGGAGCGACGGCACCCCGCTCACCGCCGAAGACATCGCGTGGAACGTCAACACCTCCCGCGATCAGGAGTGGGCGAACTACGTCTCGGCGGTGGTCAACCTGAGCGCCGAGGTGGTCGACGAGCGCACCGTCACGATCACCTCGTCGGTGCCCGACCCGAAGCTGCCGACGCTCGAGATCTATGTCCTCCCGAAGCACATCTGGGAGGAGCAGGCGACGCCCGACACCATCGAGACCTACGACGGCCTCGACGGCGTCGGCAGCGGCCCGTTCGTGATCGAGGACTATCAGAGCGAGGAATCGCTCACGATGGTCGCCAACGAGAACTACTACGGCGGTCGCCCGGGGGTCGATCGTGTGATCTTCCGCTACTTCTCGAACGCCGACGCCATGGTCGCGGCCGTCGAGCGCGGCGAGATCGACTTCGCCCAGGGCGTGCCGGCGGCGTCGATGGCACAGCTCGACGAGAACCCCGACATCGAAGTCGTCGCCGGGCAACAGGGGGGCTTCGACGAGATCGCGTTCAACCTCGGTGCTGTCGAGGGTCAGCCGCACCCGGCGATCCTCGACCTCACGTTCCGTCAGGCGCTCAACCATGCGATCGACAAGGCGGGCGCCACCGAAGACCTGTGGTTCGGTTATGCCGAGCCCGCCACCACGATCAGCGTGGGTGCCGACCCGCAGTGGATCCCGGAGATCCCGGAGGACGAGCAGTACATCCATGACCCCGATCGCGCCAACCAGATCCTCGACGAGGCCGGCTACCTCGACACGAACGACGACGGCTTCCGCGAGATGCCCGGCGGCGGTGACAACATCGTGCTCCGTCACGCCATCAACACCGACACCGACCTCGGCCAGGCCGTCGGCGAGCTGTTCAGCGGCTGGATGCGGGTGATCGGCATCGACGTCCAGCTCGACGCCTACGACCAGGACCAGCTGTTCACCGTGATCGTCGAAGGCACCTACGACAGCTTCTACTGGGGTTGGGTGCCGTTCGTCGACCCGAACCCGATGCTGTCGTACTTCACCACCGACGAGCTCGGGAACTTCAACGACGCCAACTGGAGCAACCCGGAGTTCGATGCGCTCTACCTCGAGCAGCAGCAGGAGGTCGACGACGCCCGCCGGCTCGAGATCGTCCACGAGATGGTGCGGCTCATGTACGACAACGCCGGTTACGTGGCGCTCTGGTACACGCCCGACCTGCAGGCGTACCGCACCGACAGGTTCGAGGGCTTCGTCAACCAGCCGGCTGAGATCGGCCCGGTGCTGTTCAGCCAGTCGTCGCCCTCGTACGCAACGCTGCGTCCGATCGGAGCGGAGGCCCCGGCCCCGACCGAACCGACCGCCGACGACACCACGACCGCCGACACAGCGACCGACGACACATCGGGCGCCACCGACGGGACCGCGACCGCCGATGACGCCGCCGCGACCACGGACGACACCGACGCCGGCACCGCGACTGCTGACGTCACCGCCGAGACCGTCGCCGACAGCGGCGGTGACGGTGACGACGGAGGTGGCAACGGTGCGGTGATCGCGATCGTCATCGCCGTGCTCGCTGCGCTCGGTCTCGGCGGGTTCGCACTCGCCAAGCGAAGGAAGTCGGCCGACGAGCGGGAGTGATCCGCGATGTACGCCCGGTTCATCGGGAAGAAGTTGATCGGCTCGGCGGGAACGCTCGCGTTCGTCGTCGTCTTCAACTTCTTCCTGTTCCGGGTGGTGCAGACCGACCCGGTCGGCAGCATGTTCCGGGGCCGCAACGTGCCCCAGGACAAGCTCGACCAGATGCGCGCCGACTTCGGCCTCGACGAATCGATCTGGACCCAGTTCTTCCTCTATCTCCGCCAGACCGCGAAGCTCGACTTCGGCTTGTCGTACCAGTCGCGCCAGCCCGTCTGGGACGAGATCACGAGCAAGATCTGGCCCACGGTCCTGCTCGTGGGTGTGGCCGCGATCCTGTCGGCGGTGTTCGGCGTGATCGGCGGTGTCATCGCCGCCTGGCGCCGCGGCACCGCAGCCGACTACTCGATCACGTCGTCGACGATGGTCTTCTACTCGATGCCCGACTTCTGGCTCGGCATGCTGCTGCTCGTCGGGTTCGCCGTTGTGCTGCCGTGGTTCCCGACCGGCGGCATGGTCGACCTCGGCGCCGACTACGGGTGGTTCGGATCGGTGCTCGACCATGCCCACCACCTCGTGCTGCCGTGCCTCACGCTCGCTCTCGCCTACCTCGGCGAGTACGCGATCGTGATGCGCTCGTCGATGCTCGACGTGATGGGCGAGGACTATCTGACCGTCGCCCGGGCGAAGGGGTTGCGTGACATCCAGGTCCGCAACCGGCACGCCGTACCGAACTCGTTGCTCCCCGTCGTGACGCTTGCTGCGATCAACCTCGGCTTCGTGCTGTCGGGCGCGATCGCGGTCGAGACCATCTACTCGTGGCCGGGCCTCGGCAAGGCCACCAGCGACGCGATCCGTGGGCCCGACCTGCCGATGCTGCAGGGTCTGTTCCTGGTGTTCAGCGCCGCGGTGATCCTGTTCAACCTGCTCGCCGATCTGGTCTACGCGGCGCTCGACCCGAGGGTGAGGCCCACGTGAGCGCGACCGCGGCCCCCACGGTGGTCACGGCCGGCTCGCGCCGTCGTCGCGCCGCGATACGGGTGGCGCGCCAGTTCTGGTCGTCGATCCCCGGGCGGATCGGCGTGATCGTCCTCCTCGTGTTCGTCGCGATCGCGCTCCTGGCGCCGCTCATCGCCAGCCGGGCCGGGCTCGACACTGCGATCGCCCGCCAGAACGACGTGCCGCAATGGGCGTCGCCGTCCGAGTACGGCCCGATGGGCACCGACTACCTCCGACGATCGGTGTGGGCCCAGTTCGTGTGGGGCAGCCGGATCAGCCTCTTCGTCGGGTTGGCCGCGACCGTGCTCACGATCGTGATCGGGTCGATCATCGGCATCCTCGCCGGCTTCATCGGCGGCCGCCCCGACGGCCTCCTCATGCGGCTCACCGAGTGGTTCCTCGTGATCCCCTTCCTCCCCCTCGCGATCGTGCTCGCGTCGGTGCTCGGTCGGTCGATCTGGAACATCATCTTCGTCATCGGCGTCACGTCCTGGCCGTCGACCGCTCGCCTCGTGAGGGCCCAGGTCCTCACGGTGAAGCAACGCCTGTTCGTCGACCGTGCGCGCTCACTCGGTGCGTCGCCGTGGCATGTCGTGACGCGCCACATCCTCCCCAACGTGAGTGGCCTCATCCTCGCCAATGCCACGCTCGCCGTGCCGATCTCGATCCTGACCGAGACGACCCTCGCGTTCCTCGGCCTCGGCGATCCGAGCCGTGCGTCGTGGGGCAAGATGCTGAACGACGCGTTCGAGAACAGCGCGCTCACGCTCAACGCGTGGTGGTACTTCGTGCCGCCGGGCGTCGGCATCCTGCTCGTCGTGTTGGCGTTCACCCTGATCGGCCAGACGCTCGAGCAGATCGCCAACCCCCGACTGGCGGGACGCCGATGAGTGGCGCGCCGCTGCTGCACATCGATGACCTGTGGGTCCGATACCGCACCGCGACCCGCGAGATTCCGGCCGTGCAGGGCGTCAGCTTCGACCTGTACCGAGGCGGCTCGATCGGGCTCGCCGGCGAGTCGGGCTGCGGCAAGTCGACACTCGCCAACGCGATCCTGCGCCTGCTCCCGAAGGAGACGGAGGTCGACGGCCGCATCGAGCTCGAGGGTGAGGACGTGCTCGCCATGAAACCCGGCCGGCTGCGCGCCGTGCGCTGGACCTCCGCGTCGATCGTGTTCCAGGGCGCACTGCACGCGCTCAACCCGGTGCAGCGGATCTCGAAGCAGATCGCCGAACCGATGCTGCTGCATCGCACCGAGACCTCGAAGGGCGCCGCGATCCGGCGGGTGCGTGACCTGCTCGAGAAGGTCGGCCTGCCCGGCGACCGCGCCGACTCGTACCCCCACCAGCTGTCGGGCGGTCAGCGCCAGCGCGTGCTCATCGCGATGGCGCTCGCGTGCGACCCCCACCTCCTGATCGCCGATGAACCCACCACCGCGCTCGACGTGATGGTCCAGGCCCAGGTGCTCACCCTGCTGGCCGACCTGCGGCGAGAGCACGGTCTGTCGATGCTCTTCATCACGCACGACCTGTCGGTGCTCACCGACGTGTGCGACGAGCTGCTCGTGATGTACGCGGGTCGCGTGGTCGAGGAGGGTCCCGCTCACGAGCTGTTCCGATCGGCCCGGCACCCGTACACGCGTGCGCTCGCCGCCGCGTTCCCCACGATCGGCGATCCGTCGTCGCGCATGCGGCCGTCGGGCCTACCGGGTGATCCCCCGGACCCGGCGCACCTGCCCGACGGGTGCGCGTTCCACCCGCGTTGCGCGCTCGCGATCGATGCGTGTCGCATCGATCGCCCCGAGCTGCGGGTGGCCGCGCCCGGGCGCCGTGCGGCCTGCGTGCTCGTCGAGGAACCGGTCCGATGAGCACGCCGATCGTCAGCGTCGACGACGCCCACGTCCGCTTCGGGACCGCGCGTGCGGTCGACGGGGCGTCGCTCGAGGTGCACGCCGGCGAGGTGCTCGCGCTGGTCGGCGAATCGGGGTCGGGCAAGACCACTCTGATCCGTGCGATCCAGGGCTTGCAGCCGTTGAGTCAGGGCAGCATCCGCTTCGGTGACTCCGCCGATTCGGGTTCGGGGCGGCGCCGTGCCCGCCGTGACGTCCAGATGATCTTCCAGGATCCGACGGGAGCGCTCAACCCGCGGCAGACGATCTACGAGATCGTCGCCGAGGGTCTGCGCATCCGACGCGATCGGGGCGACGAGGCGGCCAAGGTCGCCGATGCGCTCAGCCGGGCGGGCCTGCGCCCGCCCGAGCGGTTCTCGCCGCTGTACCCGCACGAGGTGTCGGGCGGTCAACGCCAGCGGGTCGTGATCGCCGGGGCGATGGTGATGGAGCCGATGCTGCTCCTCGCCGACGAGCCGGTCGCCTCGCTCGACGCGTCGATCCGCGGCGAGATCCTCGCGCTCATGCGGTCGCTCGTCGACGAGCACGGCCTGTCGATCATCGCCGTGACCCACGACCTCGGGCTCGCCTGGAACATCGCCGACCGGATCGCAGTGATGTACCTCGGCCGGATCGTCGAGATCGGCGATGCCGAGGAGGTGCTCGCCGCGCCCAAGCACCCGTACACCCGGGCGCTCCTGTCGGTCGTGCCCGAGATCGAGGGGATGGAGCAGCAGATCCTCCACGGCGAGACCCCCGACCCGCGGCGCATCCCGCCCGGATGCCGCTTCCACCCGCGCTGCCCGCTGGTCGCGAGCGGCGAGGCGGAACGGCTCGGCATCCTCGCCCGCTGCACCGGCGACGACCCGGTGCTCGTGAACGGCGTCGCCTGCCACGCGCCGCGCTCGATGTGAACAGCTAGAACGACCGGCCGGCGAGCTCGCTCCGACCGGTGATGCCGAGCTTGACGTAGCTGCGCTGCAGCAGGTTGTCGACGGTGCGGACCGACACGCTGAGACGTTCGGCGATCTCCTTGCTGGCCAGTCCGTTCGCGGCCAGCACGCACACGTCGCGCTCGCGCGGCGTGAGACCGGTGGTCCGCTGACCGCTCAGGCTCGGCGTGGCGGCGCCGCAGTCGGCGGCGAGCCGGTCGCGCATCGCACCCGCGATCCGCGCGAGCGTGCGGAGCCCAGCAGCTTCGGCGAGCGGAACCGCGTCGCCCGCGACCTCGGCCGCGAGCAGCAGCGCGCCGCGCGTCTCGAACCCCTCGGCCACCTCCATCAGCGCAGGCGCGTCGCCGCGTGCCACC
>JALHOG010000048.1 GCA_022843125.1 Ilumatobacteraceae bacterium | reverse complement strand
CGCTGGTGCCGTCGAGGAAGCACCCAAGCAGGAGCGCAGCCCCGAAGAAGAGGCAGCGTTCGCGCAGGCACAGGCCGAGGCCCGCGCCGCCGCCGCCCGCGCCCAGGCTGACCGCGAGCACGGTCTCGCCGCCAGCAAGGCCAAGCCAGCTGCTGGCGAAGCAGTCGAGGCTCCCGCCGACGACGTCGAGGCTCCCGCCGACGACGTCGAGGCTCCCGCAGCCGACGCCTGATCCAATCCCACGTACCCACTTCGACACCAGGACACGACGACCATGTCATTCACCGCACAAGACGTGAAGGCCCTCCGCGACAGCACCGGCGCGGGCATGATGGACTGCAAGAAGGCACTCGAGGAGACCGGCGGCGACATCGACGCAGCCAAGCAGTACCTCCGGGAGAAGGGCCTCGCCGCCAGCGCCAAGCGCGACGACCGTGAGAACAATCAGGGCCTCGTTGCCATGACGATCGACGGCAACGTGGGCGCCCTCGTCCAGCTCAAGTGCGAGACCGATTTCGTGGCAGGCAGCGACATGTTCAAGGCCGAGGGTGCGGCCCTCGTCCAGCTCGTCGCCAAAGGCGGCGATGTCGCTGACCGCACGCCCGAACTCGAAGAGCTGAAGATCTCGCTCAAGGAGAAGATCGAGATCGGTGCGGTCGCTCGCATCGAGGCGGCCGCAGGGAACATCGTCGGGCACTACGAGCACATGCAGGGCGGCCGTTGTGTCAACGGCGTGCTCGTCGAGTTGGCCGGCGGCACTGACGAGCTGGCGCACGACATCGCCGTGCACATCGCATTCGCTCGTCCCCAATACCTGCGTCGCGATGACGTCCCCGCTGACGTGGTCGAGGCCGAGCGTCAGACGCTCGAGACGATCACTCGCAACGAGGGCAAGCCCGACGCCGCCGTCCCGAAGATCGTCGAGGGTCGTCTCAACGGCTTCTTCAAGGACGTATGCCTGCTCGAGCAGCCGTACGCGAAGGACGACAAGCTGTCGATCACCCAGGTGCTCGGTGGTGCCGAGATCGTCGCGTTCCACCAGGTCGTGGTCGGCTGACGCCGATCACCGACCCGAACACTCGAAACACCGTGCACGTCCCGGCCGATGAGGCCGGGACGTGTCGCGTTCAGCTGAGCATCAGCACGATCACTGCGGTGCCGTTCACGACCATGTGCGCCACGATCGGAGCGCCGAGACGATGGTCGGTGAGGATGCAGGCCAGGTGGAACACGGTGCCGTAGACGGTGATCACCGCGAACAACACGAGGATGTTCGGCCACCGCAGCTCGGCGATGAGGTGGGGGAGCACGAACACGATCGTGGTGATCAACAGGGTGCTGACGGTGCCCATGCCTCGCTTGCGGAGGCTGCGCAGGAGCAGGCCTCGGAAGAACAGCTCCTCGATGATCGGCGTGATGATCGCCACGGCCAAGAAGAACACGATCACCTGGCCGGGGCTCGTCAGATCGTCGACGGGGATGTTGCTCGTCGTGTCCTCGACGTCGAGCGCACTGTCGACCGCGACCGCGGTGATACCGGCAACGATCAGCGCGCCGATGCCGAGCCCGAACCCGATCAGCAGGTCGAGCGCCCGGAATCGCAACCCGAAGTCGTCGGCGAGGCTGGCCAACCCCTTGCGCTTCGATGCGATCCATGGGATCCCGGCGAACGCGAGCACGTTCGCAAGGAGCCCGATCGACACGGCGTACGCGCCGAACTCGACGTCCTCGAACGCGGTGTCGGGATCGATCAACGTCATGCCGAACAGCAGGAGGAATCCCAGCGCGATGCTGGCGACGATGTAGACGAGCAGGCCCCACCAGGCGTCGCCCAGGCCCCAGCGCGACGCCCGCCACGGCTCGGCCTCGGACCAGCCGCCGGGTGAGCCGGCGTCGGGTACCCACGTCGCCAGGCCGGGCGGGTACCAGCGCAGGTCGCTCGCCAACCACCATCCCGGTGCCGGAGCGATGTCGGTCTCGTACCAGCGGCCATCCCCGGCTTCGTACCAGCCCGACGGCCTCGCGGCGGGGGCCGCGGGCGCCGAGGGTGCGGCGGGTGGCGGGGCCGACGGCGATGGTGGTGGCCACGACGAGCCGGTCGGGTGCTGCACGCCGCCATCGTACGGGCTGCGCATTCGGCCGTCCTGCGCAGCCTCTGGCACACTGGTCACTCGTGAACGACGCCAACGGTGACCGATCCGCCCCTCGCTGGAAGCGCATCGTCTTCAAGCCCTCGGGTGAGGCGCTCGCCGGCCCGTCGGGTCGGGGCCTCGACGGGCCGACCCTCGACCAGACGGCGGCCGACATCATCGATGTTCGCGAGAACCTCGACGTCGATGTCGCCGTCGTCGTGGGCGGCGGCAACTTCTGGCGTGGCCGAACCGGCGCGATGGAGGGTATGGACGCGACGCAGAGCGATCACATCGGCATGCTCGGCACGGTCATGAACGCGCTCGCGCTGCAGGATGCGCTCGAGCGGCGCGGTCAGGGCACCCGTGTGTTGTCGGCGATCGAGATGCCGCGCATCGCGGAGCCGTACATCCGGCGGCGGGCGATGCGTCACCTCGAGAAGGGCCGCGTGGTCATCTTCGCAGCGGGGACCGGCAACCCGTTCTTCACGACCGACACCGCAGCCGCGCTGCGGGCCGCCGAGATCGAAGCGGGGGCGCTGTTGAAGGGCACGCACTCGGGCGTCGACGGCGTCTACGACTCCGATCCCCGCAAGAATCCGAACGCCAAGAAGTACGACGAGATCGAGTACATGCAGGTGATGAACCAAGACCTGAAGGTCATGGATGCCACCGCGATCGCGTTCTGTCGCGACCACCAGATCCCGATCGTCGTGTTCGACATGTCGGCGCCGGCCGCCCTGCGTTCGATCCTCACGGGCGGTCAGGTCGGCACGATCGTTCACTGAGCGTTCGGCATGCCACTCTGCGTTGCAGATGAGTGCTCGGAGCAGGGGCTATCTCCACACTCGTCGACGGTGAGGGTTACGCTGGGCAAGTGACCGAGGAAACCCTGCTCGATGCCATGGACAAGATGGACAAGGCGGTCGAGCACGTCCAGTCCCAGTTCTCGACCGTGCGCACCGGTCGCGCCGCCCCGGCACTCGTCGAGCGGATCCACGTCGACTACTACGGATCCGCGGTCCCGATCCAGCAGCTCGCCACGGTGCAGGTGCCCGAGGCGCGGATGCTCATGATCAGGCCGCACGACCGCAGCACGCTCGGGCTCATCGAGCGGGCCATCCGCGACAGCGACCTGGGTGTCTCGCCGAACAACGACGGCGTGGTGATCCGGTTGAACTTCCCGCCGCTCACCGAGGAGCGACGCCGCGACTACGTCAAGGTCGTCAAGAACATGGCCGAGGACGGCCGCATCGCCGTGCGCAACATCCGGCGCGATGCGCGCAAGCACATGGAGGCCGCCGAGAAAGACGGCGAGATCTCCCAGGACGACCTCGAGCGGGCCGAGAAGGAACTCGAGAAGATCACCCATGATCACGTCGAGCGCATCGACAAGGCGTTCGCCCGCAAGGAAGAAGAGCTGCTCGAGGTCTAGGTTCGACAGAGCCGGCCATGACCGTCACCGACACCGTCGCCCGGCGCACAGACCGGACTCGATCGGTGTCGACGTGCGCAGCACAGTTCGGGGAAAGGGACACAGGATGAGCGACGACATGTGGCGCGACCGCCGCGACCGCGACGACTTCAGCGACTACGGCTCGCTGTTCGACGACGCCGAACCCACGCAGAACATCGACGAGGTCGAACAGGAGCGGCGCCGTACCGGGGAGCTGAGCTTCGGCGACCAGAGCGGCCCACTCCCGCACTGGACCGAGCCGCCGACCGGCGAGGTGCCTCGGCTCGATGTCGGCGCCGACGAGTACGGCGACGACGATGAGCTCGATGTCTGGTCGTCGTTCTCGTCGGAGTCGCCGGTGTGGAAGGACGACGAGGTCACCGAGGCCGAGATGCCGGTTGTCGCGGATCAGCCCGAACGGCGTACGACCGGGCAACAGCGCAGTGTGACCGGTCAGGTCCCACGGACCACCGGCCAGCACCGCCGGGTCTCGGGCGAGGCCGACGTCGTCACCCGCGAGCCCAGCAGGATCACGATCGGTACCGATCCGTCGGGCATCCCGCGCCGCACCCCACCGCCCACCGGTCGCCGGCGCGGCAACGTGCCGCCGCCGGCCGCCGGCCGCTCACGCTCGGCGCCCCCGGCGAAGTCGGGACGCGACATGCCGGCCGCGATCGCAGTCGGACTGCTCCTCGCAGCCGCGTTCCTCGCAGCGCTCATGTACCGCCCCTGGGCGGCAGCCGCGATGATCACGGTGATCCTCGGCCTCGCTGCGGTCGAGTTCTACGACAAGGTCTCCGAGAAGGGATACCGGCCAGCTGCCGTCACCGGCATCGTCACCTGCGTCGCTGCGCCCATCGCTGCGTACTGGCTGGGTGACGGCACCCTGCCGCTCGCGATGGCATTTGGCTTCATGGCAACGGCAGCGAGCTTCGTCGGCGCGCGCAGCGTCGAGGCCGGGCCCATGCCGAACGTCTCGATCACCACTCTCGGCATCATCTGGATCGGCTTGCTCGGCTCGTTCGCGATGCTGATCCTGCGATTCTCGACCCAGGCCGGCAGCGCACTGCCCGGCGCCGATCACCGCGGCACCGACACCTTGTTCCTCCTGGCGCTCGGCGTGGTCGCCAACGACGTCGGCGCACTGTTCGTCGGGTCAGCGGCAGGCCGCACACCGCTGCGTGCCTGGATCAGCCCCAACAAGACCGTCGAGGGCCTGATCGGCGGCGCCTTGATGACGATCATCGCGATGGTCGTCGTGAGCATCGGTGGCTGGAGCGACACCTGGATCGAGCTCACCGACCTGTTCATCCTGGCGGTCGTGATCTCGATCATGGCGCCGATGGGCGATCTCGTCGAGAGCATGTTCAAGCGCAACCTCGACACGAAGGACTTCGGCTCGATCATCAAGGGTCACGGCGGTGTGCTCGACCGCTTCGACGGGTTCTTGTTCACCCTCCCGGCCGTCTACTACCTGACCCTCGTCCTCGAGCCCTGGACCGCGGTCCGGACCTGAGGTCGGGTTCGATCATGGCGCCGGTGCGCGTGGCCGTCGCCGGGTCGTCCGGCTCGATCGGCACCCAGACGCTCGACGTCGTGCGAGCGGAAGGCGCCGACCGCTACCGCGTGGTGGCGCTCGGCGTGTCGTCATCGGTCGATGTGGCCGTCGCACAGGCGCGCGAGTTCCGGCCCGAGGTCGTCGCAGTCACCGATCCAACCGCTCGCGCCCGGGTTGCGGCCGAGCTCACCGGTCTCGGGATCGAGGTCGTCGCCGAGTTGGCCGACCTCGTCGCACCGGCCGACGTCGTGATCAACGGGGTCGTGGGGTTCGCCGGGCTCCCGGTCACCATCGAGAGTCTGCGGGCCGGCAAGCGGTTGGGGCTAGCGAACAAGGAGAGCCTGATCGCTGCGGGCCCGGTGGTCCAACCTCTGCGTGCCACCCCCGGTGCCGAGCTGGTGCCGGTCGACAGCGAGCACTGCGCCGTCCATCAGTGCCTCAGGTCCGGCGCCTCTCACGAGATCGCCCGGATCGTCCTCACGGCGAGCGGTGGTCCGTTCCGGGGGCGCACCGCCGGCGAGCTCGCGACGGTCACGGTCGAGCAGGCGCTCGCCCATCCCACCTGGGCGATGGGGCCGAAGATCACCGTCGATTCGAGCACGCTGATGAACAAGGGCCTCGAGGTGATCGAGGCCCACGAGTTGTTCGGTGTCGCGTACGACGACATCGAGGTGGTGGTGCACCCCCAGTCGGTCGTGCACTCGATGGCCGAGTTCACCGACGGGTCGACCATCGCCCAGCTCAGCCTGCCCGACATGCGCCTGCCGATCGGATACGCACTCGGTTACCCGGCGCGGATCGCCACCCCGTTCGGTCGGATCGACTGGTCGGCGCTGCGCCGGCTCGACTTCGAGCCGCCCGACACCACCACGTTCCGCTGCCTCGGGCTGGCCTACGCAGCCGGCCGGGCAGGCGGGACGGCGCCCGCCTGGCTGAGTGCGGCGAACGAGGTCGCCGTCGATGCGTTCCTCGCCGGGCTCATCTCCTGGAATCAGATTGCCGATGTGTCCGTTGCAACACTCGATACCCACGACGGGTCCACGCCAGGTACCGTCGAGGACGTGATCGCCGCCGATGCCGAGGCGCGCCGGCGAGCCGTCGAACATCTCCAGCGCATCACCGACCAGACGAACGGGCCCACCCCTCCACCATGACCTCCGAACTCGATCAGCAGCTGCCGCCACCACCACCGGAGACACTCGGGTCGCCACCTCGCCACGGTCGCTTCACGAGCGAGGTCATGGCGGGCGGTTCCGTGGTCGAGAAGCAGGACGACGAACTCGTCGGTGGGTTGCGCGGCGCCGTCGGCATCCTCGGTGTCGTCGCACTGATCGGCGTGCTCGGCCTGTTCAGCATCTGGTGGCTCGTGTTCGCCGTCGGCGTGCTGATCGCGATCTTCCTCCACGAGCTCGGCCACTTCATGACCGCGCGCTGGACCGGGATGAAGGCCACCCAGTTCTTCATCGGCTTCGGCCCCCGCCTGTGGAGCTTCCGCCGTGGCGAGACCGAATACGGGGTGCGGGCGCTCCCGCTCGGCGCCTTCGTCCGCATCGTCGGCATGAACAGCATGGACGAGGTCGAACCCGCCGACGAGGATCGCACCTATCGCTCGAAGAGCTATCCGCGACGGCTGCTCGTGATCTCGGCCGGATCGATCATGCACATGATCCTGGCGATCGTGCTGCTGTTCACGGTCTATGTCGCCGACGGCGAGCTCACCGGAGTCGACGGGCTGAACGTGGTCGAGGTGGTCGACGCCAGCCCCGCCGCTGGAGCCGGCCTCGCGGCCGACGACCGCATCGTCAGCATCAACGGATCCGTGCTCCAGATGCCGGGCGATCTCTCCGAGATCGTCCAGGCCTCCGCCCCCGGCGACGTGCTCGAGCTGACGGTGCAACGCGGCGACGCCACGCTCGACGTGCCCGTCGTGCTCGCGAACAACACCGATCAGGCATCGCCGCTGTTCGGCAAGCCATACGTCGGCGTCAGCAGCAGGGAAGCGTTCGTGACCGTCGAGCACTCGGTACCCGCTGCGGCCCTGAACGCCGTCACAGACGTCGGCCCGGTCTCCTGGGACACGTTGCAGAAAACCGTTCAGGTGCTCAACCCGGTCAACATCTTCACCCACCTCGCCGGTACCAACGATGACCTCGCCACCCGGCCCACCACCCTGGTCGGCGTCACCGGCATCAGCGACGACGTGGGCGAGCAGCAGGGCCTGATCGGCATCCTGTTCCTGTTCGCCGTCCTGAACGTCTTCATCGGCGTGTTCAACATGCTGCCGCTCCTTCCGCTCGATGGAGGGCACGCCGCGATCGCCACCTACGAGCGGCTGCGCGAACGCAACGGCGTTCGGTACCACGCCGATGTGGCCAAGCTGATGCCATTCGCGATGGCGGTCATCACGGCGCTGATGTTCCTCTTCGCAGCCGGGCTCTACCTCGACATCGTCCGTCCGATCGGCTGACCGCCGGGTTCACGGCCACTCGGTCGCCCCGGTGCCGTCGAGCCCACCAGCCGGTGCCGCCACCACGCAGAACGGCAGCCCGGCCGGGTCGCGCATCACCACCCAGTGGTCGTGGCCCTCGATCTCGGTCGCGCCGAGCGCAACGAGCCGGGCCACCTCGGCCTGGACGTCATCGGTGTGGATGTCGATGTGGACGCGTGGTTGCCCGTCGCCGAGTTCCTGCACGAGCAGTACGAGTGATGGGGTGAGACGGGCACCGTGGTACTCGGCGTGTGAGAGCTGGGGCAGTTGCCGACCCGTAGCACCGCTCCAGAAGGCGACCTCGTCCGAGTGGTGGTCGCTCGGTGCGTCGATCACGATCGCCGTGATCATGCTTCGGTGTGACATGCAGACGGTGTAGCAGGTGGCGGCCGAGCACTGTGCGGGTTGATTCCGCGACCAGCGGTAGCGTCGGACACGTATGGACGTCACCGAATGGACGCACGAACGTCGCCAGAGTCGCCAGATCCACGTCGGGAACGTGCCGGTCGGGGGTGGCGCACCGATCACGGTGCAATCGATGACCATCACGAAGACCGCCGACGTCGAGGGCACCCTGCAGCAGATCTACGCCCTTGCTGCCGCCGGTTGCGACATCGTCCGCTGCACCTGCAACGAGCAGGAAGCAGCTGAAGGTCTCGCTCAGATCGTGCCGCGGTCGCCGATCCCGGTGATCGCCGACATCCACCACCAGTACAAGATGGCGCTCGCCGCGATGGAGGCCGGGGTCCACGGGCTGCGCCTCAACCCCGGCAACATCCGCAGGCCCGAACACATCAAGGCAGTGGCCTCCGAGGCTCGCGATCGCGGCCTGCCGATCCGCATCGGCGTCAACGCCGGTTCGCTCGACCCGGCCCTCTACGACAAGTACGGCGGCGCCACGCCCGAGGCGATGGTCGAGTCGGCGCTGCAGGAGATCGCCTACTTCCATGAGGTCGACTTCGATCTCATCAAGATCTCCGTCAAGGCCTCGTCGGTTCCGCTGATGGTCGAGGCCTATCGCCAGCTGAGCGAGGTCACCGACCATCCGCTGCACCTCGGAGTCACCGAGGCCGGTCCGCCGCCCGCCGGTCTCATCAAGGCCACCGCCGGCATCGCCACACTGCTCATGGAGGGCATCGGCGACACGATCCGCTACTCGTTGACGGCCGACCCGGTCGAGGAAGCACGCGCCGGTCGCCAGCTGCTCGAGGCCCTCGGCCTCCGCGAGCGCAAGAACATCGACCTGATCGCCTGCCCGTCGTGCGGGCGGGCCGAGATCGACGTCATCGATGTCGCCAATCGCGCGATGCAGGCATTCGGCGATCGCAAGATCCCACTCCAGGTGGCTGTGATGGGTTGTGTCGTCAATGGGCCGGGTGAGGCACGTGAGGCCGACATCGGCATCGCTGCGGGCAACAAGCGCGGGCACCTCTTCGTGAAGGGTCGCAACGTCGCCGTCGTTCCCGAGAGCGAGATGGTCGAGGCGCTCGTCGAGTGGGCCGAGTTCATCCACGAGCACGGTGCCGAGGCCGCGATCGCGAGGGTTGACACCGCCCTCGCCGAGCGCGAGGCAGCCAAAGACCGCAGCACGCTGCTCGATGCCCAGGGCGACGATGCAAACCACGCCAACGAGAAGATCGTCGAGATCCGCAAAACCGTCAACGGCTGACCGCTGTTCACGGGGGTGCGGGTGGCACACTCGGCGGATGGATCCGCGTGACGTCATCCGCGCCATCGCCGCCCCCACCGGCGATATCGGCGCCTCGTTCTACTTCACCCCCGAGACGGTCGAGCACGGCAAGTCGCTCGGGCTCGACGGATTCCGCTTCTACGTCCTCGGCCGAGGTGGCGTGCTCGGCGACGTCGAGTCCGACGTGGTACGCAGCGCCTTCGGTTACTTCCATCCTGCGCTCGTCGAGCGGATGTGGACGACAGCGTCGCAGGTGGTCGCCCCACGAGCTGCGGCACGCGAATACCTCGCGTGCGCACAAGAGCACGGCCGCCGGCGCTTCCACGACCTCCCCGGTCTCGCCGCGTACGTCGACGCCGCCACCACGGTAATCGCCAACGTCGAAGGCGTGTCGATGCCGCTGTTCGCCGGTGTGCGCGCCGAACCGGTGCCCGACGATCCCCCGGCGGCGGCGATGCACCAGGCGATGGTGCTGCGCGAGATGCGCGGTAGTGCCCATCTCCTCGCGCTCACCGCCGTGGGGCTCGCATCGCACATCGCCCACGCTGTGAAGCGGCCCGCCGACATCGGCCTGTTCGGCTGGAAGGACGACCCGATCGAACCGTCCGACGGCGACCGCGAGGCGTGGAACCGGGCAGAGGTCATGACCGACGACCTGGTCCTCCCCGGATTCGCTGCACTCACCGAGGCTCAGTCGACGGCGCTCGTCGACGGCACGAACGCCATGCACACCGCGCTCCAACCGCGCGACTGATCGCGCTGGCGCCCGGCCGCCAGGAGTTCAGTGGGGGACGACGACGTAGGTCTCGGCTGCGGCGACGAAGCGGTCGCCCGCGGCGAGGTACCACGCATCGCCGAGCACGTCGATGGCGAGCTCGTGGCCGGTGGCGGTGTGGTCGGCACCCGCGGCGAGGCGCACCAGGTCGACCCCTGCTGCGGGCAGCTCGTACCGGTCGCCGAGCGGGAGCACCGGATCGTGCAGGGGGGTCGGATCGACGATCCGGAGCAGCTCGTCGACATCGACCGGCTTCACCGTGAGCCCGCCGCGCACGACGTTGTCGCTGGCGCCCATCAGCTCGATCCCGGATCCGCGCAGGTACGCATGCAGGTTGCCGGCATCGAGGCGCAACGCCTGTCCCGGTTCCAGGCGCACCAGGTTCAGCAACAGGGTGGCGGCGACACTCGGCTCGCCGGGATACATGGCGTCGAGCCACCGCACCCACCGTGCCTCGATCCGATCGGACGACGCGCACGCCTCGATCACCGGCCACGGGTCG
This sequence comes from Ilumatobacteraceae bacterium, assembly GCA_022843125.1. Lineage (GTDB taxonomy): Bacteria > Actinomycetota > Acidimicrobiia > Acidimicrobiales > Ilumatobacteraceae > Ilumatobacter. Next base: position 29,481 of record JALHOG010000048.1, on the reverse strand, counting down.
ATCGCTCCTCGATACAACCCCTCGAGCGCCGCTCCGGAGCCGCTCGTCGCGACCATGCGCCGGAGGTCGTGGGCGCCGAGCTCGCCGAGCAGCGGGAGGGTGAGGTGCACCGGCCGCACACCGCACAACGCCTCGAACGGGGTGAGTGCGCAGAGCAGCTCGGGCTTGGGACGATCGTCGGGATAGATGCCGCGAGCGAAGCCGTCGATGGCTTGCTCGGCATCGGGGTGGACCTGGAGCGACAGCGGCTGCTGGGCCGACAACACCTTCAGGAGGTACGGCAACTCGCCGGTGAGGTCGCTCAGCGGACGGCCGTCGGCGAGCGACGTCGGGCCGTTCGGGTGCGTGCCGAGCCACAGTTCGGCCCATGGCCGACCGTCGGCATGGCCGCCGAGCATCTCGGGCAGAAAGTGCGTATCGCCCCAGGCGTAGTGCTGGACCACTCCGCGCACACGTTCCACGACGGTGACGCTAATCCACGGAACCGGAGACGGTGCGACGAACGTCGAAGGAACATGATCAACGTGAACACCCCCAACCCTCCGAGCCACCGCTCCGCCCGCGGCGTTGCCAGGCGGACCGTCCGTCGCTCGTTCGCTCCACTCGTCGCCGGCACTCTCGTCGTGACGCTCGCCGCATGCGGTGACGACACCACCGACGACGGCTCGCTCGACTCGGTGCCGGCACCCTCCGGAACCACCAACCCACCCACCATCTCGCCGACCACATCGCCGACCACATCGCCGACCACATCGCCCGCCGGTGTCGAGCATCCGGTCGGTGCTGACGAGGTGGTGCTGCGGATCTCGTACGAGGGGGGCTACCTGCCGGTCGAGGCGGCGTTCCAGAATTTGCCGGCCCTGTTGGTGACGGGCGACGGGCGCCTCATCGTGCCGGGCCCGCAAATCGCCATCTATCCCGGCCCGATGCTGCCGAACATGCAGGTCCGCACGATCACCGCGGAGGGCGTCCAGCAGCTGCTCGAGATCGCAGCCGAGCACGGGCTGCTCACATCGCGCGAGTACGACAACCCGACCAACATCGCCGATGCGCCCGACACCGTGGTCACCATCGCCGCCAATGGCGAGACCTACGAACACCGCGCCTACGCGCTCGGCTTCGAGTCGGAGACCGACGAACTGCGCCGGATGCTGGCCGACTTCGTCGATCAGGTGAGCGTCGAGTGGATGACGCCCGACAACCCCGAGCTCGGGCCCGAGCAGCCGTTCCCCGTGGCCGACTACCTCATCCGGGCATTCCCCGCCGGCGACACCACCGGCTACGAGATCGAGCCAACGGTGCTCGACTGGCCGGCCGAGCTCCCACCGCTCGCGGGCGCTACCGAGTGTCTCGTCCTCCCCGCCGACGAGGTCGGGACGCTGTTCGACGCAGCGAATCAGCTGACCTTCTACACGAGCGATGACGTCACCTACCAGCTTGCAGTGAAGCCGCTGCTCCCGGGCGACGCCTGCTGACGGACAAGCGTCCAGGTCCGGTCGTCGGACCGCCGCCACACCCGGCCGCTCGGCCGTACAGTGGAGGCGTGCCGGTGACCGGACCCTTCCCGCAACGCACCTACGGCGTGCTGCTCCACCCCTCGTCCCTTCCCGGGCACGATCTCATCGGCACGGTCGGCGGCGATGCGCACACGTTCGTCGACTGGCTCGCCACCACCGGCGCCGGTATCTGGCAGATCCTGCCACTCACGATCAACGGTCGCTTCGATTCGCCCTACTTCTCCGCATCGGCGTTCGCCGGGAACTACTGGCTCGTCGATCTGGCCGGCCTGCGTGACGCCGGCCTGCTCGAGCACGACCCGGTGGCGGCGGCACTGCACGACCACCCGGTCGACGGTCGTATCCCGTTCGACGAGATGCGGATCCGCAAGTGGCCGCTGTTGCGCGACGCTGCCGATCGATTCCTCGCAGATCCCGACCATGCCTGGCAGGCCGACTTCGCCGCATGGTGCGCCCGGGCCGAATGGCTCGACGACGACTGCACCTTCTTCGCCCTGAAAGACCGGTACGACGGTGCGCCCTGGTGGGAGTGGCCAGATCCGCTCCGCACGCACCAGACGGCGGCGGTCGAGCAGGCGCGCGTCGATCTCGCTGCGGCGATCGATCGGTGGCGCGCAGTGCTGTACTTCTTCGACCGTCAGTGGGCCGACGTGCGCCGGGTCGCACATGCGGCGGGGATCAGGCTGCTCGGCGACCTCCCGATCTACGTCGGTCACGACGCCGCCGACGTCTGGGCCAACCAGGAGCAGTTCCATCTCGACCCGACCGGTGGCCTGATCGTCCAGTCCGGATGCCCGCCCGACTACTTCAGTGCGGTCGGCCAGCTGTGGCGCAACCCGCTCTATCGCTGGGATGTGATGGCTGACGACGGGTATGCCTGGTGGCTCGCCCGGCTCCGGCGTTGCATCGAACTCACCGATCTCGTCCGCATCGATCACTTCCGGGCGCTGTCGCGCTATTGGGAGATCCCGGGCGATGCCGATGATGCCACCGGTGGACGGTGGGTCGACGGCCCAGGCCAGGACTTCCTCGATGCCGTTCGGGCCGAGTTCCCCGAGTTCCCGTTCGTCGCCGAGGACCTCGGCGTGCTCGACGACGCCGTGTACGAGTTGCGCGACCACAACCAGCTCGCGGGGATGCGCATCATCCAGTTCGGGTTCGACGGTACGCCCGACAACCCGCACCTGCCCGACCGCTACCCGCACGCGTGCATCGCGTACACCGGCACCCACGACAACGCGCCGATCGCGGCATGGTGGCAATCGCTCGACGCCGCCGAGCGCGCCGATGTGGCCGCGTACTACCAGCATGAGCCCGATGCGGGAGCGGGCCGAGCCACGTGGTCGTTCATCGAAGCGGCGCTCGGGTCCCGCGCCGTGGCAGCGATCGTGCCCATGCAGGACTGGTTGGTGCTCGACACGCGGTCTCGCATGAACGACCCGTCGATCGAGCAGGGGAACTGGGGTTGGCGGATGCCGGTCGGTGCGCCGAGCGATGCTCTTGCACACTCGATGCGACAGCTTGCGCAGCGTTACGGCCGCGTGTAGCTCCTGCCTCTCAAGTCTGCGGCAAGCTTCGGTGATCGCCGTGCGGCCGCAGGTCCGGTCACGCACGTTCTCGTTCGAGGTGTCGCGCACGGACGCGCGATCTCCGAGGAGCGGTGGTGAAGACACGGATCGTGGCGGGCGTCGTGGTGCTGGCGTTGCTGACGTCGGCATGCACGGAGGCCGACCTGGGCGCGCAGCAAGCGCCGACGAACGAGCCGCTCGCGCCTGCACCGACCGTGTCCACCGAGATCGTGCAGATCGACGACGGCCTCCACCGGTACGTCGTCACGACCGTTGCGAGCCCGGCGGCCGACATCCTGCGTGTGGCCGCAGCGGACGATGCCGTCGTTGCCGCGGCGAGCGGCCTCAGCGGCGCGCTCGTCGTCCGGTCAGGTGACGAGCGCCAGGTCGTCGACTTCGAGCCGGGTGACCTCGAGGCAGTTGCTGCGACCGCCGACGAGCAGGCGTCGATCGACGAGGCACGGCGGGTCGGGATGGTCGCCTTCGTGGTGGTCGACGTCACCGGCGCCGCCGGTTCGGAGGGCGCCCGTTACCTCTCGATCGACGGCGAGCTCGAACTGACCGGCGCCACAGACGGATCGACCGCTGCCGCCCTCGGGACGTCCCGTTCCGACGACGACATCGCGGCTGCAATCCGTTCGCTCGATGCCGTGGTCTCCGCCGAGGCACTCGCTCCGGGTGTGATCGCGGTTGCGTCGACCGAGCCGCTTGCCGATCTCACCGCGGTCGCCGGCGTCCTCGCAGCGGAGCCGGAAGTGCTGTTCGGCGTCACCGATGATCCGGGGCAGTCGACGCAGTGGGCGCTGCGCAACACCGGTGATCCGGCGCAAGCCGGCGGATGGCCGGGAACCCCCGGATTCGACACCGGCGCGCCCTACGCCTGGGATGTCGCGACCGGCGCCGGCACCGTGGTGGCGGTCATCGACTCGGGCGTCCAACTCGATCACCCGGACCTCGCCTCGCAGATCGCGACCAACGCTGCGGACGCCTGTGGCGACGGGGTCGACAATGACGGGAACCGGTACGTCGACGATTGCCGAGGGTGGGACTTCGGTGACGCCGACAACGACCCGTCACCGAGTCTCTCCGCCTCGAATCACGCACACGGAACCCATGTCGCCGGGATCGTCGCAGCGGAGCGCAACGGCGTCGGAACGGCCGGCATCGCTCCTGATGCGACGGTGCTGCCCATCAAGGTGGGGCGCAGCGACGGTGCGATCACCATGTCGGGTCTGGTCGCGGCGATCCAGTACGCCGCCGACCGCAACGTCGACGTGATCAACCTGTCGTTGTCGACCGGTCCCGGCGTGAGCCGTGGAGCGGTCGGACCGCTCGAGTCGGCGATCGCGTACGCGGGGAGCCGCGGCGTCCTCGTCGTGACCGCTTCAGGGAACAACGGCGTCGACATCACGGCCAACAGCGCGTGGCCGGCGAGCTTCTCCGACCTGTACCCGTTCGTCCTCACCGTCGGTGCGCTCACCAACGCCGGCGGCCGAGCCAGCTTCTCCAACTTCGGCTCGCCGATCGACCTCATGGCGCCCGGCTGGTGGATCTACGCCCCGTGGGTCGGCGGCGGCCACACGTTCCAGTCGGGGACATCGATGGCAGCGCCGGCTGTCGCGGGCGCGGCAGCGGTGATGCTCTCGCACGTCGATCGCCCGCCGGCAGAGCTGCGCGGCGCCCTCGTTGCAGCGGGCGCACCGTCGGCGAGCGGTCCGATGCTCGATCTCGCTGCCGGTGTCGGGCAGAGCCGCGACGGCGCGTGGAGCGTCACCTACGCCGGAGCTGATGCGCTCCGGGCCGACGAACCCGGTGGCTTCTCGATGCAGGTCGAGGGGCGGGTGGACGGCGCCGCCGGAATCCGCCTGAGCCTCGCGACCCTGGACCAGGGACAGGTGGCCGCAGTCGGGGATCTGACCGCTCAGATCCGGATCCAGGAACAGCCGTCGTCGATCACGACGAACGGTGCGGGTGCATTCCCGGTGCTGCCGATCGCCGGCGACCTCGTCGCGGGTGAGACCTACATCATGGAGTGGCTCACCCTGCCGGCGGGCAGCTATGCGCTCGTCACCGAGCTGATGACCACCGCCGGATCGCGCGTCGGATCGCCCACGGTCGCGTACCTGGCGGTCTCGCCGAGCGGAACGGCGGTGACCACCACGGTGCCGGCCGCACCGCCAGCCCCGACCTCCGTGCCATCGGGCGGTCCGACGACCGTTGCACCACCCGCCCCACCGACGCCGACGCCGCCCGCCACGCCGCCCGCAACGCCACCCGCGACGTCACCGGGGACGACCGTTCCGGGTGGGAGTCCGGCTTCCCCATCGACCACCGTGGCCGGTGGCATCACCGGACCGACGACCAGCACCAGCACGATCGCGCCAGGCCCGGGCGGCAACACCGGCTCGGCGACCACGACCGCCCCACCGAACAACCCGGCATCACCGACGACGACACCCTCGACGACGACACCCTCCACGACGACACCCTTCACGACGACACCCTCCACGACGACACCCTCGACCGGCGGCGGTGGCGGCGGTGGCGGCGGTGGCGGTTCGACCCCGGTGACCACCACACCTGCACCCGACCCCGTGCAGGACGGCGACTGGGTGGTCGCGGGCATGGACCCGCGGGCGAGTCACATCGCCGGCGGCACGAGGGTCACGATCGCCGGGACCTTTCCCACGTGGGTCCCCGTCTACGTCTGGTTCGGCGACGTGGCTGTCGTGCGTGCCGAGACCTCGGGCGACTCGCTCGTCCTCACCACACCCGCCGTGGTGGGGCCGATGGTCGTCGACGTGATCGTGCGCTTCCGCACCTCGAGGAGTGTCGAGATGACGCTCACCGACGCCTTCACGTACCACGGCGCGCCCTCGACCGGCGGCCCCGGCGCTACCCAGACCACCGCCCCACCGACAACGGTCCCGGGCGGCCGAACTGGCGGCGGAACGGGCGGCGGAACGGGCGGCACCGTCACGAGCACGACGGCACCGCCGAGGAGCACGCCGACCACACCGCCGGCGACGACCACCGTGCCGCCGCGCACGGCCGCCCCGACGACGACAACGACGACGACAACGACGACGGCCCCGTCGACGACGATCGCCGGTGGGACGGGTGGCGACACCGGCTGGGTCCGGACCAGGGGGTCGCTGACTCTGCGTGCCGTCTCGCCGGATTCGAGCCTCGGCAGCCTCTCGGCATCACGCTGGCCGACCACCGGCTGTGCCGCCACCTGTACCGCCACGACCCTCTGACGACCGGCCCGGGCCGGGCGCTCACTCGCCGGGTGCGACGTACGTTCCGTCTGCGTTCCAAGGGGCAGTCGCGACCTCGTCGGCGGCGAACCAACGATGGGTGCCGAGCGCGACGTTGATCTTCTGGGTGTTGAACTTGAGGACCTTCAACGTCAGCTCGACGAGCTGCTCGGGTGAGTACGCCAGCCGGAGCGCGTCGACCGTCTCGTCGCCGAGATCGCCGGGGCGTGTCATCAGTGCATCGGCGAGGGCCACGGCCAGACGGTGTGGCTCGGCGAGTGCTTCGAGCTCGTCGGTGAGGGCACGCTCCACGACCTGCGAGTGCGACGGATGCTGCTCGACAACTGCCGAGCGGATCGACAGTCAAGTGTGGCAATCGTGATGGCGTGCGCCGCGGAGGCGCACGAGTTCGGTTGTCACCGGATCGACCGAGCCGAGCGTGAGGGCCTCGCGCTGCCAGAGGGCCTGGGCAGCCTTGAGCGCCGCATCGGGAACTGCGCCGGGGAGCCGCACGACGTCGCTCAGGCCGATCCGCTCATCCCGAGGTGCTGCCAGAGCGCGTGCATCCGGAGCCGCTGCTCGATCGCGAGCACGGCGTGGATGAAGCTGGCGGCACGGTCTGGGCCGAGGTGACCCGCCAGCGTCGCGACCTGCTCGTCGGTCACGCCGGTGACGTCGAGCACCATCTGCTCGACCACGTCGACGCATGCCCGCTGCCGATCGGATGTCGGGTGCGCTGTCGGTCGCGTCGCCGTTGGCGCGTCGAGACCGATGAGCAGTGCGATCCGTGACCGGCACAGGTCGAGCAGGTCAGGGTCGACGTCATCGATGACACGCTCGGCGTGGGCGTGTACGTCGTCGAGCGCCGCGCACAACGAAGGTCGATCGAGGACCCGGTCGAGGGTTGCACCGACCGGATCGTGCACGGATCGGTCCGGTGTCAGGCGACGCCGAGCTCAGCGGCCCGCGCCAGCACCGTGTCGCGCTCGGCGCCGATCGTGGTCGTGTCGCCGTGGCCGGTGTGCACGATCGTCTCGGGCGGGAGGGCGAGCAGCTTGGTGATGATCGAACGCAGGATGGTGGGCTCGTCGCTGTAGCTGCGACCCGTTGCACCGGGGCCGCCGCAGAACAGGGTGTCGCCGGAGAACACGACGCCGGCCGCGACGTCGTGGAAGCAGCAGCAACCGGGGGAGTGGCCGGGCGTGTGCACGGGCACCAGCTCGTGGCCGGCCACCGCGATGGCGGCGCCGGGGACGACCTCGCCGTCGGGCGACTCACCGGGCCAGACGACATCCCACAGCATGCGGTCGTCGGGGTGGATCAGGATCGGGGCGTCGACAGCGTCGCGCAGGGGCACGGCGGCGTTGATGTGATCGTTGTGGCCGTGGGTGAGCACGATCGCCCGGACCTTCCGGCCGTGCACACCCTCGACGATCCGGGCGTGGTCGTGGGCGGCGTCGAACACCACACACTCGCGGTCGTCGCCGACGATCCAGATGTTGTTCGTGACCTCCCACTCACCGCCGTCGAGGGCGAAGATGCCGTCGGTCGTGACCAGCTCGATCGCCATCAGCGGGTCACATCACCACGACGCTGCGGAGCACCTCGCCGCGCTCCATCTTGTGGAACGCCTCCTCGACGTCGTCGATGGAGATGGTCTCCGACACGAAGCGGTCGAGGTCGAGGCGGCCCTGCAGGTACAGGTCGATCAGCATCGGGAAGTCGCGGCTCGGGAGGCAGTCGCCGTACCACGACGACTTGAGCGCACCACCACGTCCGAACACCTCGATGAACGGCAGCTCGAGCGTGGCCTTCGGGTTCGGCACGCCGACGAGCACGACGGTGCCGGCGAGGTCACGGGCCTGGAACGCCTGCTGATACACCGCCGGGAGGCCGATCGCCTCGATGCACACGTCGGCGCCGTTGCCGTCGGTCACCGACTTCACGTACTCGACCGGGTCGGTGGTCGACGCGTTGCACGTGTGCGTCGCGCCGAAGTCCTTGGCCCACTCGAGCTTGCGGTCGTCGAGGTCGATGGCGATGATCGTCGACGCACCGGCGAGGCGGGCGCCGGCGATGGCTGCGTCGCCCACACCGCCGCAGCCGAACACGGCGACCGAGTCGCCACGCGACACGCCGCCCGTGTTGATGGCGGCACCGATGCCTGCCATCACGCCGCAGCCGAGCAGCCCGGCGGCGGTGGCCGGGGCGGCCGGGTCGACCTTCGTGCACTGGCCCGAGTGGACGAGCGTCTTCTCGACGAACGCACCGATGCCGAGCGCCGGCGACAGCACGGTGCCGTCGGTCAGCGTCATCTTCTGCGTCGCGTTGAACGTGCTGAAGCAGATCTGCGGCTTGCCCTTGAGGCAGCTCCGGCAGTTGCCGCACACGGCACGCCAGTTGAGGATCACGTAGTCGCCGGGCACGACGTTCGTGACGCCCTCGCCGACGGCCTCGACGATGCCGGCCGCCTCGTGGCCGAGCAGGAACGGGAAGTCGTCGTTGATGCCTCCCTCGCGGTAGTGCAGGTCGGTGTGGCACACGCCGCACGCCTGGATCTTGACGACGGCCTCGCCGGGCCCCGGATCGGGGATGACGATCGTCTCGATGCTGACCGGCTCACCCTTGGCGCGAGCCACGACTCCACGTACTTCTTGCGGCATAGGAGCACGAACGTAGCTGAACCGCGCTGACCGGTCGGAACCCGCAACCAAGTTGAGAAGCAGTCTCAGTGTCGACCGGCAGCTGCCGCTGTCAATGACCTGGATGCGTCGCCCACCAGGTGGCAGCTGCGGGAGAGACGGCGGACGACACCACCGTCACCGCCACGAGAACTTCGGCGTCGATTCTCGATGCGGCAAGGGTGGCCAGGGTGACGACGACGAGCAGCGGGACCACCGTCAGGATGCCCGCGACCACGGGTGGGCGAAGCACGCCGCGAAGGATGCGCCACGTCGTCGCCGCCCACGCGATGTGGAGCACGACCAACCCTGCGAACCCGCCGTAGATGATCCCTCCGAGGCCGTCCCATTCGAGCCGCTCGCCGTGCGATCGGTCGATGGCGTAGCCGAGCGTGGCCCCGGCGAGGAGTGCCGGCCAGTTGAGGAGGTAGACGCCGCTGACGGTTGCGACGACGGCGCCCCGCGATGTCGGCATCTGCCCCACACTACTGACGCGGCGCGGTGTGGTCCGACGAAGTCCTCGTCGCTCAGCGGTGAGCGACGGCGGCGAAGCAGCCTGCGCCGGCGTTGTAGATGTGCGCGCGCTCGGCACCGGGGAGCCCGAGGACCTCGTCCAACGCCTCGGCGAGGTCGTGGCCCTCGACGACTCGGCCATCGAGCATCATCGCCGCTGCGTCGAACGTGCGCAGTGAGAGCTGCCGACGGACGAGTTGATCGGGCACGGTCGAGCGGTCGCGCTCGGCACTGCAGTCGTCACGGTGGAGGAAGATCGCGCTCGCGGCTCGGTACGGCGAGTCGTCGCCCAACCCGTCGAACGGGTCGTAGGCCACGAGGACCAACTCCTCGCCGATCTCGGCGTCGCGCAGGCACTGTCGGCACGGGTAACCCGGGGACTCGTGGGCGACTCGGACGACTGTCGCTCCCGCCCGCAGGTGGGCGGCGACATCGGCGGGGATGGCATCGATCGTGAACATGGTGACGACGGTACGGATCCGAGACTGACGCGTCTGGCGGGTTTCGGCCGTGGCGTCACGCCGTCATCTGCGAGCCGTGGCCCACGTGGCGCCGGCTGCAGGCACGCTGATTGCGAGCACCGGCCACAGCTGCCACGGGAGCAGCGACTCGTTGAACGCGATCATCAGCAGCACGAGCGACACGGGTGGTGCCACCGCCGTCAACAGCGTGCGCCAGGGATGGCCGTAGGGGGCCAACATGCGCGCCGCAACGACCATCCATGCAATGTGCGCGGCGATCAAGCAGACCAGCGACACGAGCGCGAACATCCCGAGAGTCCCCCAGTCGAACTCAGGGCCTTCGCTCGGCGACAGCAGCGACACGGCGATCGCGATGAGCCAGATGGCGAGACCGGCGCACCAGGTGAGCAGGTAGCCGACGGTCACGCGGACGATCGTGGCGTGCCGGCCGCGTGCCCCCATCAGAACAGGCGGAGCTCGTCGGGGGCCAGACCTCGCAGCTCGTCGTAGTCGACCTCGACCCAGCGGAAGCCGCGGCTCTCGGCGAGCACCTTCGCCTGTGGTTTGATCGACTGGGCGACGAACACGCCGCGGATCTCGCCGAGCGACGAATCGAGCTGCAGGCGCTCGATGTAGCGGGCGAGTTGTTCGACGCCGTCGATCTCACCGCGGCGCTTCACCTCGACCGCCACCGTGGTGCCGATCGGGTCCTTGCAGACCAGGTCGACCGGGCCGATCGCGGTGGGGTACTCGCGACGCACGAGGGTGAGCCCGTCCTCGATCGCGTGCGGCGCGGCGGCGAGCAGCTCCTGGAGGTGGGCTTCGACGCCGTCCTTCTGCAGGCCCGGGTCGTCACCGAGCTCGTGGGCGGAGTCGTGGCTCACCTCGTGGAGCGTGATCGTCAGGGTCTCTTTGGCCGGATTGGTGACGACCCACTGCACCGGGTCGGTGTCGAGGATCTCGACGAGCTTGTTCGGTGCGTTCATCCAGTTGAGCGGCTTGTACGCGCCGCCGTCGGCATGGATGGCGACGCACCCGTCGGCCTTGACCATGATCAATCGGTTGGCCTCCGGCAGGTGCGCGGCCAACCGTCCCGCATAGTCGACCGAGCACCGAGCAATCACCAACCGCACGGTCGAGGATCGTACGTGACGGATTGGGTCTGACCCATTCCGTCACGGCTCGAGCCGTGACGGAATGGGTCAGACCCAATCCGTCACGGGCGGGTGCTGCGCATACGCTTCTGGATCAGCTCGCGGCGGGCCTGGAGCTCGCGATACGTGAGGCTGTCGGTCTCGAGGTCGACGCCGAGTCCGGCCTTGACGCTGTCGAAGTCGAACTGCATGTTGCGCGGGTCGAAGCCGAGGTCGCGGCCGATCCGTTCGCCGTGTCGGGTGGCGAAGATCATCGAGATGTTCGCGATCTCGCCCAGCAGATCGAGGTCGGGGGCGAGCCGGGCGATCGCACCGTCGAGGAACACCATGTTCTTGACGTAGAGCATCAGCTCCTTCGGCAGGCGCGCGCCGTAGCCGAGCAGCGCCTTGACCACCCGCTGGACCTCCTTCACCATCTCGTCGCCGGTGAGGGTGGTCGGATCGATCGGCGGCCGGTCGAGGCCGAGGTCGGCGATGACAGCGGCGAGGTCGGTGTCGCGGGGGAGCGCACCGAGATCGCGCAGGGCCTCCATCTGACCCATCACGTTGTTCGTGGTGGCGGCCAGCATCAGGCGCAGAAACGCGAGCCGCCGCTCCTGGGAGAGGCGGGCCGTGATGCCGAAGTCGAGCAGCGCCGTGCGGCCGTCGGGAAGGACGAAGAGGTTGCCGCCGTGCAGGTCGCCATGGAAGACACCGTGGATCATCGCCCCCTCCATGAAGGCGATCATCCCGGTGCGGATGACTGCGTGTGTGTCGATGCCGGCACCTTGCATGCCGGCGACGTCGTCGAAGTTGAACCCCGACAGCCGCTGCATCACGAGCACGCGACGGGTGACGAGTTCCGGGTGCGGGCGAGGGACCACGTAGCCGTCCTGGCCGAGGTCGCGGATCACGGCGGCGACGTCGAGCATGTTGGCGCCCTCGAGCCGGAAGTCGAGCTCCTCGACGATGGTCTCGGCGAAGAGCTCGACGAGAGCGGGTGGGTTCGCCAGCGCGGCGACCGGGATGCGGCCGACGAGGTGGGGAGCGATCCACGCCATCGCCTCGAGGTCCTTGCGCACCAATTTCGCGACCGACGGCCGCTGCACCTTGACCACGACGTCTTCGCCGGTACGCAGGCGTGCGGCGTGCACCTGTGCGATCGATGCGGCGGCGAGCGCCGTGGTGTCGAACCACTCGAAAACGTCCTCGAGCCGGCAACCCAGATCCTGCTCGACGGTGAGGCGAACCACGTCGAAGGGTTCGGCGGGAACCTGGTCGCGGCAACGCTTGAATTCGTCGACGAGCTCGGCGGGGAAGAGGCCCTCACCCGATGAGATGATCTGACCGAGCTTGATGTAGCTGGGACCGAGCGCCTCGGCTGCCATCCGGAGACGCTTGGACAGATCGGCGCGACCCACTTCCGCGCTGGCATAACGGCCACGCTTCTTGCGCCACACCCACGGGGCGATCGCGGCGGTGAGGCGGATGGCGACTGTGCCGACGCGAACACCGGGCGGCAGGCGGCCAGGGGTGGTCAGCCGCGGCACCTCGGCCTGGGCCGCCGTGCGCAACCGGTCGACCGGGCTCAGCCATCGGATCGCATTGCGGTCGAGTACCCATGGCGCTTCCTCGGTGAACGCGCCCCACTCCCGATCATCGGGGATCCGATCGTCAGGCATCGTCCGATCGTCAGGCATCATCGGGCCATTCTCGCCCCTCGGCGAGCCGGTCTCCCGATGAGCGCACAGAGCACCCGGTGACGTCGGTCACCGAGCGGCCGCCACCGATCGGCGATCAGGCGGATCCGTGCACGTGATCGCACAGGACGGCTTCGCCCTCGGGAACCTGCCCGCCGGCGATGCCCTCGAGCGCGGCGAACGGGCCGCACGCATTGGGTGTGATCCACACGTGGATCATCGGCGACGGCGTCGCATCGATCAGCGGTTCCCGGCACGGCGTACCGAGCTCTTTGGTGCCGGCCACCCTCGGTCCGTCGGGGTCGTTCGTGAAGCACAGGTCGCCGTGGACGTGCCACTGCATCAGCGCGCCACCCCACGCCGGCACGTCGTCGAGGCCATAGCTGCGCGGGAGCATGAACATCGCCGCGACGAGTTGCTTCTCACCGCCGGGCCCGGGGGCGAAGACGAGGCTCTCGGGACGGTCGGGGTCGAGCAGCACGTCGTCGTCGATCCAGTCCCACTGGATGTAGTGCTCGTGGCCGGTGGCGGCATCGCCGATCGATCGGAACCCGGCAGCCTCGGCGACATCGACGTCGGCCCACTGGGGCAGATCGCGCAGCGTCGCCGCGACGAGATTCTCGGCGAACGCCTGCTCCTCGGGGGTGATCCCGGGCATCCCGCCGAGATCGATCGGCTTCGTCGGATCGTACGGAGCGCCCTGCGACGCCGATCCTGGACCGGCACCGTGCGCGTGGTCGCACTGGTCGATCCTGGCCCCGGCGGCCGGGTCGACCTGCCCTGCACCGTGGCCCTCCAGCGCCGCGAACGGACCGCACTCGTGCGGCGCGATCCAGACGTGGACCATGGGGTTCTCGGCGCCGGCGTTGATCGAGAGCGCGGGGCACGTGTCGCCCGGCGCTTCGAGCACCGCGACCACCTTCGGTTCGTCGTTCTCGTCGAGCCCCCAGCACAGGTTGTCGTGCACGTGCCACTGCATCAGCGCACCGCCGAAGTCGACCAGCTCCGGATCGTCGACCGGGCGCCCGCCGGCGATGAACATCGCGGACACAAGGGTGCGCTCGTCGCCGTCGACGCGGAACACGAGCGACTCGGGCTGGGTCGGGTCGAGGAACACCTCGTCACCGATCAGGCCGTAATTGACGAAGTGCTCGAACCCCGTCGAGGCATCGCCGATCGACTGATAGCCGAGACCAGGCAGACTCGCCACATCGGCGAAGGCGGGCAGATCGCGGAGGGTGTCGCGCGCGAGCTGCTCGGCTCGCGCCTGCTGCTGTGGCGTCACGCCGTCGACGCCCGAGAAGTCGATCGTCTGGGTGGGGTCCCACGGTCGGGGCCAGGTGTGGGCGTGGTCGGTGACCAGCTGGTCGCCGACGAGTTGACCGAGCGCTGCGTCGATGTCGCCTCCGCTGCTGATGCCGCTGCCACCGCCGGTGTCGGACGAATGACCGTGCCCGTCGTCGGCATGGCCGTCGTCGCCGTGTACGACCGCGTCGCCCGAACCGGCGATGGCGACTGCGTCGCCTCCGTGGCCGTGGCTGCCGCTCCCACCGTGATCGTGGGACGTGGTGTCGATCAGCGCCGGGACGAGGAGGACGCCGGCGAGCAGGGCGGCGTTGGTGACGGCAGATCGGGCGACTGGCCGTGCACCGGGTCGGGCCGCGGCGACGGCACCGGCAACGGCGACCGCCGCGAACGCGGCCGCGATCGAGTCGGCGAGCTGCGGTCGCTCGGGGAACTCGAGCCCGTTGATCCACTCGATCCCGCTCAACCGGGTGACGACCCAGCCGGCGAGGGCGACGAGATTCACGACGACGAGCGCCCAGCTCGCCCGTTGGTCGTCGCGGATGAAACCGGTGATCGCAGCGGCCGCTTGGAAGACGGCGAGTGCGATGAACAGGCGCGCCAGCCCGGCGTTGTCGGCGTGGATGCCGGCTGCTGCCGCGTGGAGCACGGCAGCGGCACCCGACGCGATGCTCGCAATTGCGAGACGGGGTGCTCGTGGCGGCGGACTCGAAGGCGTCGGCGGCCCGCCGTTGAGCTCGTCACCTGTCGACTCGTGGAGGTCGACCTCGAGGGTGCTCATGGCGGGAGTCTACGGCCCCGTGTCAACGCCCCCAGAGCGCATCGAGGACGGCGTCGGCGAGCTCCGGCCGGCAGATGATGAGATCGGGGAGCCACGGGTCGCGGGCGTTGTAGACGATCGGGGTCCCGTCGAGCCGGCTGACGTGCAAGCCGGCCGCGAGCGCGACTGCCGCCGGTGCCGCTGAGTCCCACTGGTACATGCCGCCGTCATGGATGTAGATGTCGGCCTCGCCCATGACGACTGCCATCGCCTTCGCTCCGGCGGAACCGAGACGGACCGCATCGCAACCGAGCGCGTTGGCGACGATCACGGCCGCATACGGCGCACGATGCCGTGACGTGATGAGGCGGGGACGCTCGCGTTCCACGGCGGGCAGCGGTGGTGCCGGGTCGGTCGACAGGACCAGGTCGAGCGCTGGGAGCGAGACGGCACCAGCAACGAAATGGTCGCGATCCCAGAGCGCAACGTGTACAGCCCAGTCGTGCCGGCCGGCCTCACCGAACTCACGCGTGCCGTCGAGCGGGTCGATGATCCAGACGCGGTCGCTCGTGAAACGGCGGGCATCCTCGACGCCCTCTTCGTCGAGCACGGCGTCGTCGGGTCGGTGGCGCCTGAGCTCGGCGGCGATGAAGCGGTGGCTCGTGGCATCGCCGTGGTCCATCACGTCCCACGCGTGGGCGCCGTCGCGCCACATCGACTCGCGGAGGTCGACCAGCACCACACCGGCCTCCTCGGCCAACCGGTTGGCCAGCTGGGCATCGGTCTCGGGTGCGTCCTCCAGTGCATCGTCGCGGTGCGAGGAGGCGGCCGACGACATCGGGCCAGTATGTCGGGTCTGGCGTCGCCCCCGCCGATCTGCGAACATGTGTTCGATGAGTCGAACCGCGGCGACCGCCTCGATCCTGCACGCCGATCTCGACTCGTTCTACGCGTCGGTCGAACAGCGCGACGATCCACGGCTTCGGGGTCGCCCGGTCGCCGTCGGTGGGGGTGTGGTGCTGGCTGCGAGCTACGAGGCGAAGCGGCGCGGCGTGAGCGCTCCCATGCCCGAACACCTCGCCCGGCGCTGCTGCCGCGACCTCGTGGTCGTCCCGCCCCGCTTCGATGCGTACACCGAAGCCAGCCGACAGGTGTTCGACGTCTTCCACGACACCACGCCGCTCGTCGAAGGGCTCTCGATCGACGAGGCGTTCCTCGATGTGAGCGGGTTGCTGCGCATCGCGGGCGAACCTGTCGAGATCGCTCAGCGGCTCCGGGCCCGCGTCGCTTCACAGGTCGGGCTGGCGATCACGGTCGGCGTGGCCCGCACCAAGTTCCTCGCCAAGGTCGCGAGCGGTGTCGCCAAGCCGGACGGGCTGCTCGTCGTCGAGCCCGATCGCGAGCTCGAGTTCCTCCATCCGCTCCCCGTCGGCCGTCTTTGGGGCGTCGGACCGGTCACCGAGCGCCGGTTGCACGAGCGCGGCATCCACACGGTCGGGGAGGTCGCTGCGCTCGCCGAGTCGCACCTCACCGCGATGCTGGGGCGAGGAAGCGGGCGTCATCTCCACGCGCTCGCCCACAATCTCGACCCGCGGCCGGTCGAGGTGGGCAAGCGACGCGGATCGATCGGCTCGCAGTCGGCGCTGGGGCGTGGCCCGAAGGCGTTCGACACGCTCGAGGCGCTCCTGCTCGGCATCGTCGATCGGGTCGCGCGTCGCATGCGTCGCGCCGATCGCGTCGGGCGCACGGTCACCGTGCGGTTCCGCTATGACGACTTCTCGCGTGCCGCCCGGGCGCGAACGCTCGCCTTTCCGACGGCCTCGACCACGGCGCTCGCCGACGTCGCCGTGTCGGTGCTGCGCGCCGAACGTGGCACGATCGAGGTGCGCGGGCTCACGCTGATCGGCCTGTCGGTGGGCAACCTGTCCAGCACCGTGCTCGAACCCGAGCAGATGCTGCTCCCGTTCGGGCGCAAGGATCCGTCACGGCTCGACGACACGGTCGACGCGCTGAAGGATCGCTTCGGTGCCGGAGCGATCGTGCGCGGCTCACTGCTCCATCGCCGCGCAGGCTTCGAAGTCCCCAAGCTTCCCGACTGATCGTGTGACGGTATGGGTCTGGCATCCACCCTGGCCCATACCGTCACACCGTCATGCGAGCTTCTTGTACCTGAGGCGATGGGGCTGGTCGATGCTCTCGCCCAGCTCGCGCTTCTTGTAGTCCTCGTACTCGGTGAAGTTGCCCTCGAACCATCGCACCACGCTGTCGCCTTCGAAGGCGAGCACGTGGGTGGCGATGCGGTCGAGGAACCAGCGGTCGTGGCTGATCACCACGGCGCAGCCGGGGAACGACTCGAGGCCCGCTTCGAGCGCGCGGAGGGTGTCGACGTCGAGGTCGTTGGTGGGCTCGTCGAGCAGCAGCACGTTGCCGCCCGACTTGAGCAGCTTGGCGAGGTGCACGCGGTTGCGCTCGCCGCCGGACAACTTGCCGACCGGCTTCTGCTGGTCGGTGCCCTTGAAGTTGAAGCTGGCGCAGTAGGCCCGGCCGTGGATCTCACGGTTGCCGACCTTCATGTGCTCGACGCCCTCGGTGATCTCCTCGTACACGGTCTTGTCGGCATCGAGGTGGTCGCGCGACTGGTCGACGTACGACAGCTTGACCGTGTCGCCGATCTTGATCGTGCCGGCATCGGGCGTCTCCTGGCCGACCAGCATCCGGAACAGCGTGGTCTTGCCGGCGCCGTTGGCGCCGATCACCCCGACGATGCCGGCGGGTGGCAACGAGAACGACAGGTCGTCGAACAGCAGCTTCTCGCCGAACGCCTTCTTGAGGCCGTCGACCTCGATCACGGTGTCGCCGAGGCGTGGGCCCGGCGGGATCGCGATTTCGAGGCGACGATCGACGTCGGTCGCGTTCTCGGCCTCGTGCTGCAGCTTGTCGTAGGCGGCGAGGCGCGCCTTGCCCTTCGCCTGGCGAGCCTTCGGCGACATGCGAACCCATTCGAGCTCACGCTGCAGGGTGCGCCGGCGAGCTTCGTTCGACTTCTCCTCGATCGCGAGGCGGGCTTCCTTCTGCTCCAGCCATGACGAGTAGTTGCCCTCGAAGGGGAGACCGCGGCCGCGGTCGAGCTCGAGGATCCACTGGGCGACGTTGTCGAGGAAGTAGCGGTCGTGGGTGATCGCGACCACCGTGCCGGCGTAGTCCTGGAGGAAGCGCTCGAGCCAGAACACCGACTCGGCGTCGAGGTGGTTGGTCGGTTCGTCGAGCAGGAGGAGGTCGGGCCGGCTGAGGAGCAGCTGGCACAGTGCGACGCGGCGCTTCTCGCCACCCGAGAGCTTGGTGACATCGGCGTCGTCGGGCGGGCAGCGCAGCGCGTCCATCGCGATCTCGACGTTGCGCTCGAGGCTCCACGCATCGGTGGCAGCGATCTTGTCTTCGAGTTCGGCCTGGAGCTTGCCGATCTTGTCGTAGTCGGCGTCGGGGTCGGCCCACATCGCCATCACGTCGTTGTACCGATCGATGATCGACTGGACGGCGGCTACGCCCTCCATCACGTTGCCCCTGACGTCTTTCGTCGGGTCGAGGTGCGGCTCCTGCGACAGGTACCCGACCGTGAACCCGGGTGTGAGGCGGGCCTCGCCCGAGAACCCGTCGTCGAGGCCGGCCATGATCTTGAGCAGGCTCGACTTGCCGGCGCCGTTGGAGCCGATGACACCGATCTTGGCGCCGGGATAGAACGACAGCGAGATGTTCTCGAGGACCGTGCGATCGGGCGGGTAGTGCCGGGCGAGCTTGTAACAGGTGTAGATGAACTCGTGGGCCATGTGGGTGTCCTTGGCTCGTGCGACGAAGGGCAAGGCCGTGCGGTGGCGCGGCAGCCGGAGGTTGTCGAGGCTAGCGATCAACTCGCGACGAGCGCGGACTCCGTGACGGCGCGCTGGTCGCGTGCGTCGAGGAGTGCCTTGCCGACGACCGCAACCATGATGATCGTGCCCCCGATGAGGGTCGTCGTCGCCGGGCGCTCGGCGAGGACGATGAACGCCCAGATCGGCACGAGCACCATTTCGGTCTGCGCGAACACGGTCATCGCCGCCGCAGGGACCGACCTCGACGCGCTGTTGTACAGCAGCGTTCCGCCCACGATGAACAGGCCACCGTGCAGCAGCGCCAGGCTGGCGTCGAAGGCCGGAGGGACGAGCGCCCTGCCGTTCGAGAGTGTCACGGCTCCGCAGATGACGATCATGATCAGGGCGTATCCGGGGAGCACCGGCGCCCAGTCGCGTTCCGGGGCGGAGCGGACGATGGCGGTGTAGCAGGCGAAGCCGACTGCTGACGCAATCGCCGCCAGATCGCCGGCGACATTGCCGACTCCGAAGTCGCCGAGCACCATGACCGCCAGGCCGGTGAACGCCAATCCGATCGCGAAGCCGGTGCGGCGATTGAGACGCTCGTCGAGGAAGATCCGAGCGACGATCACCCCGAACAGCGGCGTGGTTGCACTGAGGAAGGCAGCGTTTGCTGCGCTCGTGGTCTTGACGGCGTAGACGAAGCCGATCGAGGCGAGCAGCAGCATCAGGTTGGCAGCCATCATGCGACGCCCGCTGGTGAACGCCTCGACGGTTCGGTTGGGGCCACGGCGCAGGAGCGCGATCGCCTCGACCACGACGATGATGCCGATCGATCGCCAGATCAGGTATTGGAACGCGTCGGTGCGATCAGCGAGCCGGGCGGTGACTGTGCCGAAACTCCAGATCGCGCCCGCAGAGATCGCGAACAGAGAACCGGCGACAGCGACTCCTACCTTGTCGGTGCGCTCCACGCCGCTCACCCGTTCCGTTCATGCGGTTGACCGCGTGCTCCTCGACCGGGCAGCGTCTCGCCACGAAACGCTATCCGGGCCAGGGGCTCACGAAGCGGACGCAGCGTGAGTCGCGAGCAGCCGCTCGTACTGCTCCGAGGTGACGCCGAGGTTGTTGCGCAACGAGCCTCGGAGGAGCTCGCGGAACCGGTCGGCCGGCTGGTCGTCGTTGAACAGGGTGAACTGGATCGCCAGGCCGTCTCGCAAGGCCATCAGTCGCTCGGCCGCTGCGCCGGGGTCGGCGCAGCGGAACTCACCGGCGTCCGTACCGGCAGCGATCAGACCCACGAGCACGCGATGTTCGTGCTGATTGAGATCGTCCATCACGTCGCGGATCGCCGGTTCGCGGCGGGTCTCGCCCCACGTCTCGATCCACAGCAGCCACGAGGCGTCGGCGGGGTCGGCGGGCATCGTGCCACACAGCACCCGATCGAGCCGGGCCAGTGCGCTGGCGTCGGCGGCAGCGAACGACTCGCGGAGCTGTTTGTCGTCGACGCATGCAGCTCGCAGCGCGGCGATGATCAGTTCGGTCTTGGACGAGAAGTGGTAGTGCACGAGCGCCGTCGAGACACCGGCCACCCGGGCGACGTCGGCGACGGTCATCTGGGTGTAGCCGACATCGATGATCACCGACAACACGGCGTCGAGGATGGTCGCCTTGCGGACGTCTGGGCTGGGTCGTGCCACTGGCTGCAGCGTACCCACCCGGCCGACCTACGATCCGGACCGGTGGATCAGGGAACGGGGACCGGGATGGACACGGGTGCGGTGATCGCGGCCGCCGAACTGCTCGCCGATCTCCGCCGGTCGCATCGGGTGATCGACGACCTCCCGGCGGCGTTGCGGCCCCGATCCCTCATCGACGCCTACCGGGTGCAGGCAGCGCTCGTCGAACGGATCCTGCCGGACGGTGCGTCTGCGGTCGGTTACAAGGTCGCGTGCACGAGCCGTATCGCCCAGGAGGCGCTGCAGATCGATCGACCGCTGTTCGGCCGGCTACTCGCGCACCGCGTCCATGGCGATGGTGCGCGCCTCGCTGCCGCCGACTTCGATCATCGGGTGATCGAGGCCGAGTTCGCGTTCCGTATCGGCCGCGACGTTCCGCGCCGTCCGGACGGCCACACCCACGCCACCGTCGCCGCCTGCATCGACGCGGTGATCCCGGCGATCGAGATCGTCGACTACCGCTACGAGACGTGGACGGTGGGTGCACTCCAGGTGGCGGCCGACAACGCCATTCACGGGGCGTGGGTGCGTGGTGCGGAGGTGGTCGATTGGCGAGGGGTCGACCTTGCGTCGGCTGGTGTGCGCGTGGTCCGCAACGGCGAGCAGGTCACCGCGGGTTCGGGTGCGGCCGTCCTCGGCGACCCGTTGGAGGTGATGCGGTGGCTGGCCGACGAGCTGCCCCGGTTCGGGCTCGACCTGCGCCCGGGCGACGTGGTGACCACCGGCGTGACGACCGACGTGTTCGAGGCCGAGGCGGGCGACGCGATCGTCGCCGAGTTCGACGGCGTCGGCGCCGTCCGCGTGACCTTCGTCTGACCGCGACGTCCGGGTCGCGGTCGAGCGAGGCGGCGCTGCCAGACTCGGCGCTGTGACCCTCTCGCTCGCCCACGGCCCGGAGATCGCTGCGATCCCTGGCCCCTCCGTCGTTCCGTATCGCGTCCTGCAGGCGATGGCGAAGCCCATGCCCGACATCTACTCGGGTGATCTGCTTCCCACCACGGACGAGCTCTTCGAGGTGCTGCCCGGGATCGCCCGGACAGCGAGCCGAGCGTTCGTGGCGATCGGCAACGGGCACGCCGCGTGGGAGATGGCGCTGAGCAACACGTTGTCGAGCGGTGATCGCGTGCTCGTGCTCGAGTGCGGCATGTTCGCGACCGTGTGGGCGGAGATGGCCACGTTCAACGGGCTCGAGGTGGAGATGATGGTGTCGGCGCCCGGGCGGGCGATCGACCCGGCTGCCGTCGCCGACCGGCTCGCCACCGACACCCGGCGCAGCATCAAGGCGGTGCTCCTCGCGCATGTCGACACCGCGTCGTCGGTCCGCAACGACGTGCCCGCGATCCGGGCCGCCCTCGACGCAGCCGACCATCCGGCGCTGCTGATGGTCGACTGCATCGCGTCGCTCGGGTGCGAGCGGTACGAGATGGACATGTGGGGTGTCGACGTGACGGTCGGCGCGTCGCAGAAGGGGCTCATGACGCCGCCGGGGCTCGGCCTCGTGTGGGCCGGTGAGCGGGCGATGGCCGCACACTCGACCGCCGGCATGCGCACCCGTTACTGGGACTGGACACAGCGCGCGCTCGACGGTCCGCACTATCTCCGCTTCTGCGGCACGCCGCCCGTGCCGCACGTCTTCGCGATGGTCGAGGCGTTGCGCATGATCGCCGAGGAGGGTCTCGAGCAGCGGTGGGCTCGGCATCGAGCGCTCGCAGGCGCGGTGCGGGCCGCCGTCACGACGTGGTCGGCGCCCAACGGGCTGTCGCTGTACGCGTCCGAGCCGTCCGAGCAGGGCGACCCGGTCACCACCATCCGATCCGGATCGGTCGACCCGCGCGCGCTCAGCGCGATCTGCAAGGAGCGCTGTGGGGTGACGCTCGGCGTCGGCCTCGGTGATCTCGTCGGCAGCGGGTTCCGGATCGCGCACATGGGGCACGTCA
The DNA here is from genome assembly GCA_022843125.1 of Ilumatobacteraceae bacterium. Lineage (GTDB taxonomy): Bacteria > Actinomycetota > Acidimicrobiia > Acidimicrobiales > Ilumatobacteraceae > Ilumatobacter. Next base: position 7,062 of record JALHOG010000048.1, on the reverse strand, counting down.
ACGCGCCGATGGTGCTCGGGGTGCTCGGCACGGTCGAGGCCGCCTTGATCTCGATGGGCGCCCCGGTGGGCGGCTCGGGTGTGGCCGCAGCCGCCGCCGTGCTCGGCAACGCACTCGCGTGACGGATGTGGGGATGGTGATCGAACCGTCGGGACGGGTTTGTGGCGCGCGTGTCACGGGGGTGAACCTGCGTGAGCCGCTCGATGGCGGGGTGATCGCCGAACTCAGGGCCGCCTGGCTCGAACACCATGTCCTGTCGTTCCCTGCGCAACCGATGACCGATGACGATCTCGAGCGCTTCACCCGTGCGTTCGGGCCGTTCGGGGACGACCCGTTCATCGCCCCGATCGATGGCCGCGAGCATGTCATCGCCGTGCGTCGCCGCGCCGACGAGACCTCGTCGCTCTTCGCAGAGAACTGGCACAGCGACTGGAGCTTCCAGGAGCGCCCACCCGCTGGCACGTGCCTGCTCGGCATCACGATCCCGCCGGCGGGCGGTGACACGTGGTTCGCCGATCAACACGCGGCGCTCGACGCGATGCCGGCCGAGCTGCGCCGCAGGCTGGACGGCCGACTCGCGATCCATTCCGCTCGCGGCGGCTACGCACCGGACGGCATGTACGGCACCGCCGATTTGCAGACCGATCGGAGCATGGCGATCCGTCCGTCGGACGCGGCGATGGCGACTCAGCTCCACCCGATCATCCGTGATCACCCGGAGACCGGTCGGCCGGGCGTCTTCGGGTGCATCGGCTACATCATCGGTGTCGACGGCATGCCCGACGACGCGGCGCGCAGCCTGCTGTTCGAGCTGTACGCGTGGCAGACGCGCGACGAGTTCGTGTACCGCCACCGCTGGGAGCCCGACATGCTCGTCATGTGGGACAACCGGTCGCTCCTGCATCGGGCGACGGGTGGCTACGAAGGCTACGAACGGTTGCTGCACCGGACCACGATCGGCGCTGCGGCCTGACGGTGGCGTGAGCAGACGGCACCGGCCGGACCGCTCCAAGGTTCCCGCCTCCGATCCGGCCGGCGCCGACTCGGAGCCTTGATCGGCACGTTCACCCGAAAGGTTGAGACGGTTCGGTGATCACGATCTCGTCGCGCTCCTGGATCGCGACACCCGCGAGGACGAGCCCCATCCCGATCAGGTCGAGCGCACTTGGTTCCTGGCCGAGGGCCACCCAGCCGACGACGAGCGCCGTCACCGGGAGCAGGGCGAGCAGCACCGAGAATCGTCGGATCGGGATGCGCCGCAGCACGTGCTGGTCGATGCCGTAGCCGATGGCGTTGGAGAACACGCCCGTGGCACAGCAGAGCAGGAGCAGCATCGGCGACACCCAGACCGGCCCGCTCGACGGGGCACCGATCGGGGTCAGCACGAGCGCCCCGATCGCCAACCCGACGCCGAGACCCGCGACGCCACGGTTCGCCGACGCCACGCGCGCCCCCACGACGATGTACGTCGCCCACAGCGCCGAGGCGAGCAGGATGAAGAGCACGCCCAGCGGTTCGTCGGCGATCTCGACGCCGCCCAGGGTCACCACCCCGATCACCGCGAGCGCGAGCGCGCCGGCGTTGCGAGGGGTGCGCGTCGTCGCCGCTGCGACAGCGATCGGTCCGATGAACTCGATCGCGACGCTCTTGCCGAGATCGATCCGCGCGATGGCGAGATAGAAGAACAGGTTCATGAGCGCAGTGGCGATGCCGAACACGGCCGTGCCGAGCAACTGGCGGCGTGTCCATCCGTGGCGGAACCCGGGCGACACCACCAGCAGGGCAACGGCCGCTCCGATCACCCTGAACCAGGTGACCGTCTCCGGCGCGACCTGATCGAACACCGAGATCGCGATGGCGGCGCCGATGTACTGCGAGATCGCCGAGATCAGGAACAGCGTCTCGGGCGGCGCGGCGGAGGCGAGGCGATCGACCCGACCGCCGGTGGCGGCCATGATGAACCGACCTCAGTCGAACAGGTCGGGGTCGGTTCGGCAGATCTCCTGCCACAGCGGCTGGAAGCTGAACCAGCCCGCAAACGGGAACCCCGTCTGCTCCAGCGTGTACTGGGCGTACTCGTGGCGGATCTCGTGCGGCGTCCCGGCGGCCATCGCCAGCAACTGGGCCTGGCACGAACGCTCGCCGGTGATGAACCAGAACGCCGCCTCGTCGACGGTGCTGCCGACCGTGAACAACCCGTGGTTCTGGTGGATCGCCATCTTGCCGGTGGGGAACTTCGACGCGAACTCGCGACCGGCCTCGATCTCGAACACCACAGCGCCGCCCTGTTCGGCGATGAGGGTGTGGTCGTTGTAGAACGCGCAGGCGTCCTGGGTGATCGGCGCGAGGGGGATGCCGAGCGAGCTGAACGCCTTGCCGTGCACCGAGTGGGCGTGGGCGGCTGCGATGACGTCGGGGCGGGCCTGGTGGATCGCCGAGTGCAGCACGAACGCAGCGCGGTTGACCGGCTGCGAACCGACCACGACCTCGCCATGGTGATTGACGAGGAGCAGATCACTCGACCGGATGTGCCGGAAGCTCATGCCGAACGGGTTGACCCAGAAGTGATCGGGGAACTCGGGATCGCGCACTGTGATGTGGCCGGCGACCCCCTCGCCGAACCCGAGGCGACCGAAGATGCGCAGCGCACCGGCGAGTTTCGCCTTGCGATGGATGCGCTCGTCGGCCACCGACTCGAACGTCTCCTGCTGGGGGAACGTGAGGTCTTTCGGCGTGAGCGCCTGGCCGTCGATCGACGGGGTCTCGGCGCGGGTGTCGTCGGTCATCGCCATGCGGCGATGCTACGGGGTCGGCGCGGCAGGCTGGTGTTCGGGAAGTTCGAGTCGGCGCACGATCTCGTTGTGGATCGCGTCCTTCGCCGGGGTGGCATCGATCGAGACGACGAACTCCTTGCGCTCGAACAGTTCGATCACTGGCTTCGTCTTGGCGTGGTAGTCGCGGAGCCGGTTGGCGAGCGCCTCGGGGTTGTCGTCCGAGCGCAGCACGAGCCGGCCCCCGCACACGTCGCAGCGATCCTCCTCATGCGGCCGGTGGGCGATGAGGTTGTAGTCGAGGCCGCATTGCGAACACAGCCGGCGCGACAGCACCCGGCGTTCCACCTCGTCGTCGGGGAGGAGCAGATTGATCACACCGTCGATGTCATAGCTCTCGAGGAAGAACTCGGCCTGGGCAACGTTGCGTGGAAAGCCGTCGACGACGAAGCCGTAGTTCCAGTCGTGCAGGGCGAGCCGCTCCTGGACGACCGATGCGACCAGGTCGTCGCCGACGAGCTCACCGGTGGCAACGACCCGCTTGACCTGGGCGCCGAGCTTGGTGTGGAACTGCACGTGCCAGCGGAAGATGTCGCCGACGCTGAGGTGCACCAGGTCGTAGCGGGCCGCGAGCAACTTGGCCTGCGTCCCCTTGCCGCTGCCCTGGACGCCCATGATCACGTACTTGCGCACGGGGTCCATGGTGGCACGGCGCGCGACACTGATCGGGTGCATCGTGAGATCCGCCCCGATTCCATCGCCCCGCCCGCAGCGAACTACGCCCACGCGATCCTCACGGAGGGCGCCGCACGATGGCTGCACACGTCCGGTGTGGTGCCGATCGCGGCTGACGGGACGGTGCCCGACGGGATCGCCGATCAGGCCCGCACCGTGTGGTCGAACATCGGCGCCATGCTCGTCAGTGCCGGCATGGGCCCGCCCGACGTCGTGTCGGTGACGACGTATGTGGTCGTGGGGGAGGAGTTGCCGCCCGTGATGGCCGAGCGCGACGCGTTCCTCGGTGGCCGACGGGTTGCATCGACCCTGGTGACGGTGCCTGCGCTGGCACGCCCGGAGTGGCGGATGGAGATCGCCGTCGTGGCGGCCGCCAGCTGATCAGGATTCGATGAAGAAGATGAATTCTCCTTGATGCGTGGGCGGACATGCGCCGGACGGTCCGCCTCCATGAAGCTGCTCACGCGCCCGAAGACCACCGAAGCGCCGACCGGACTCGACATCGCAGCGCTGCTGCCGTCGATGCTCGAACGTGCCGCCGCGAACGTCATGTTCGCCGACACGGATTTCAACATCCGGTACATGAACGAGGCCTCTCGACGGACGTTGCACAAGATCGCCCACCTCCTGCCGGTCTCACCCGACCGCGTGCTCGGGTCGTCGATCGACATCTTCCACAAGCAGCCGATGCACCAGCGGCGCCTCTTGAGCGACCCGTCCAACCTGCCGCACCGGGCCCGGTTCATGCTCGGCGAGGAGTGGGTGGAGCTCAACGTCGAGGCGTTGCACGATGCGAGCGGCACGTTCGTGGGTGCGATGGTCAACTGGTCGATCATCACCGAGTTCGTGAGGACACAGGAGAACGCAGCTGCGATGGCCGAGGTCGTCGCGCAGGCGGTGTCCGACATGCAGCTCTCGATGTCGGAGATCGCGTCGTCCGCGGCCGAGTCGGTGAATGTCGCCGAACAGGCGACGGGAGCGGTGAACGACGCCAATCGCCTGATGGAGCGGCTGAACGACCGTCTCGCCGAGATCGACCAGGTCGTCGACTTCATCGCGAGCGTCGCCGAGCAGACCAACCTGCTGGCACTCAACGCCACCATCGAGGCCGCCCGCGCGGGCGACGTTGGTCGGGGCTTCGCCGTCGTCGCCGGCGAGGTGAAGGAACTCGCGAACGAGACAGACCGCGCCACCGAGAACATCCGCAAGTCGGTGCGTGCCCTCCAGCAGGAGGCGGCCGACATGCGCAACTCGCTCGGCCAGATGACCGGGCTCACCAACACGGTGCAGCACAACTCGTCGCAGATCGCAGCCGCCGTCGAGGAGCAGGCCACGCTGGCCGAGGTCTTCGCCCGGCAGGCCACGATGCAGTCGTCGAGCGACCATCGCTGACCGACGCGGAGGCGGTTCAGCGGTCGAGGGCGACCTGCGGCTGATGTGACCTGGCTGTCCGCTCGCGGAGGCGGTATGCCGTGCGCCAACCGACAAAGCACGCCCCGAGGAACAGCGTGGCGACGATGACGAACGACGCTGCGGTACCGCCGTCGAACAGCCATCGCCGCAGCAGCATCCCGACCAGCACCGTCACCGGCCAGATGGCGATCGCCGTGAGCATCGCCGTCGGCCGGCGCCACGCCCTCGTGGCGCCCCATGCGACCGCGAGGCCCAGCAGGAACGGGAGTGCGGTCTCGATGGTCGCGTCGAGCGCGTTGCCCTGCTCGTGGTTGCGTCGCCCGATCACGACGAACACCAGAACGGCGAGGACGTCGAGGCCGGCTGCGATGGCGACGGTACGACGGTCCGGTGTCCGCATCGTGACAGTTTGCCGGGCCGCGACGCCCGAGCGGCCGCGAGCGCTCAGCCTTCGGCGGCGAACCCGCCGAGCGTGCCCTTGAAGAACAGCAGCGGGTGGGGTCCGTCGCCGTCATTGTTGGCGTCGGCTTCGAGCGCGACGACGCGCCCGAGCACGAAGTAGTGGTCACCCATCTCGTAGACGTCCTCGACCTCGCAGTCGATCCACGCGACGGCGCGCTCGACGATCGGTGACCCGGTCGGGCCGGGGCGCCACGCCACGCCGTCGAAGCGGGACGAGTCGTGGTCGCTCTTCGCGAACTTCCAGCACAGGTCGACTTGGTCGCGCGAGAGCACGTTCACGCAGAAGCGGCCGGCAGGGGCCATCGCGGCCCACGTGGCGCTGTTCGTCTGCGGGAGGAAGCCGACCATCGGCGGGTCGAGCGACACCGAGGTGAACGACCCGATCGTGAAGCCGACCGGCGTGTCGTCCTCCATCCCGGTGACGATCGTGACGCCGGTGGGGAAGTGGCCCAACACCGTGCGGAACTGCTTGGAATCGAAGGCGGCGCTGTCGGACATCGCCGCCGACTGTAGGCGCTGGGACGCCGGGCGCCCGCGCTCGGGGCGCCGTACGCTGCGGCGCGATGGATGCGGTGGCGAACGAGGCGAAACGGGCTCTGCGCTCGTCGATGCGGTCGGTCCGGCGGGCGGTCGACGACCAGCCCGAGCGGTCAGCCAGCATCCGGGCCCAGCTCGAGCGGTTGCCGGCGGTGCGTTCGGCTCGCGTGGTGATGGTGTACGACGCCGTCCCCGGTGAGCCCGATGTCGCCGACTTCGTCGCGTGGTGTCATCGAGGCGGCAAACGCGTGATCGTGCCCGACCCCACACCGACCGCAGCCGAGCCGACCGATCTCGACCTGGTCGATGTCGCCGTTGTGCCGGGCCTCGCCTTCACGACCGACGGGCGTCGCCTCGGCCAGGGCGGCGGCTGGTACGACCGGGTCCTCGCCCGGTTGGCGCCGACGGCCACCACGATCGGTGTGGGATTCGCAGCGCAGCTCGTCGACGATCTGCCGACGGAAGACCACGACGTGCAGCTCGACCTCGTGATCACCGAAGCCGGCGGCGGCGAATCGGGAACCAAAGGGAGCTGAGCGGTGATCCAGTCGGGGCCGGGCGGAATCGGCCCCGACCGGATCACACTGCTCATCTGCGTCGCTCGGGCGGAATCGACCGACGCATCGGGGGCACCTCACGCATCGGCACGATCGAGGCCTGGTTGAGCCGCTTTGCGGATACTTGACCGGAGTTCACCGAATGACGGTGTTCTCACATGTCTTCGTAGTACTCGCGGCCGAGATGGGTGATCTGCTCCTCGCCCATCATCCAGCGCAGCGTGTTCTTCAGCTTGGTGAGCTGGATGAACACGTCGTGCTCGGGATACAGCCCCGGCGCCACCATCGGCGCCTTGTAGTAGAAGCTCAGCCACTCCTGGATGCCGCCCAGACCCGCGCGCTGGGCGAGGTCGGAGAACAGCACGAGGTCGAGCGCGAGCGGTGCTGCGAGGATCGAGTCGCGGCACAGGAAGTCGACCTTGATCTGCATCGGGTACCCGAGCCAGCCGAAGATGTCGATGTTGTCCCAGCCCTCCTTGTTGTCGCCGCGGGGCGGGTAGTAGTTGATCCGCACCTTGTGGTACACGTCGCCGTACAGCTCGGGGAACGTCTCGGGCTCGAGGATGTGTTCCAACACGCCGAGCTTC
>JALHOG010000047.1 GCA_022843125.1 Ilumatobacteraceae bacterium | reverse complement strand
TTCAGCAAACCGGCCGGGCTCCACGCCACATTCACGGAGCGTCCCGGCCAAGCCCGCTCGACGTACCAGCCATTCTACCACCCGGGCCAGCCGCTCCGAAGCCGTCGCTGTGGTCGGACGGAGGGAACACGACGGCCACGTCGCCGCGCTGCGCCGCGTTCCGGCACGCACGGCCGCCGCCGGCATCGAAGCGCAGCACCGGCGCCGACGCATCGGCCACGGAGGGGACGAGGGCGATGACGTGCGGGCGACCGTCGTCGGACACCGTGGTGAGGTATCCGAACCCCCAGCGGGTGACCTCGTCTCCGACCGCATCGAGTTCGATCCTCTTGCTCATGCACTTCACCGTACCGACACCGAACAGTGCGACACGATCGGTGAACACGACGATGCCCCGTCGAGGAACGCGCTTTGGGCGCGCGGTCCTGTGGTGTCGGGACCCGGAACCCTTGCGTCGAGAACGTCGGGTCGGGAGATTGGGCCGGTGCACGTGCGGGCCGCGTCGGAGGGGTAGCTGCTCGGTCACGGCACGTTGACGATCCGGGACCTGTGAGGAACGACGATGACCGATCCAGACGCCACCAGCCAGGTTGATGTTCGCCGTGTCGCATCGATGCGATGTGTCGTGTTCACGCTCGCAGCATCGGTCGTCCTCGCGAGTGGCGGTGTGCTGGTCGCGGCGCACGTCGCGGGGGCCGCGTCGGGTCCCGGCGCGACCGTGACCGACCCGTCGGTGCCGCGCGATCAGTCGGCCGATGTGGACGCAGCGGTCGCAGCGCGGGTGGCGGAGATCGGATCCGGATCGTGGGTGATCGGTCTGCGAAATCAGTTCGGCCAGGTGGTGGCCGGTGCGGAGTCGGCATTCTGGATCGAGGCCATCAGCAACGATTCCGGTGGTGTGGTCAACGAGGTGCGCTGGGACCTCGGTGCACCCGACCGGAACGGCGCTCAGCAGGTGACGACGACGGAAATCGGCTCGGCGCAGACCCCAGCGGTGACGCACGTCTACGAGACGGCCGGGCCGGTGACCATACGCGCGACGCTGCTCGTGACGGGTCCGGTGACGACCGTGACACCGGCTGCGGTGCCCGCTGGGTGTGGGCCGGTGCCCGACATCGGCGACGGTGATCGCTGGTCGGCGTGGACGGACCCGCTCGGTTGCAGCGACGGCGCGGTACCCGTGTGCGCGGTCGGCGATGCGATGATCGCGCCGACGATCGACCCGGGATCCGGCGAGGTCGCAACACCGGCGATGTGTCAAGGCCCGCCTGTCGACGTACCAGAGCAGCTGGTCGAGTTGACGCTGTCGAAGGATGTGTCGGTCGTGTCGATCGCCGTGTCGGGCATCGATCCCGACGGGTTGGGTGGCGACGTCGGCCTGGCCGGAGGCGGCCCGAGTGAACGCCGCGACGACGGCACGGGCGTCGGCGGGATCGACTACAGCGTTGCAGTCGCGAACCCCGACGGCGCGGCGCCATCCGCGACGAGTTCGCCGTCGACCGCCGGGCGCAGCGGCGCCGAGGCCCGCCAGATCGACGGTGGCGTCAGCACAACCGGCCTGATCGCATCGGGCGAGGTTGCTGCGCGTGGCGGGGGGCCGCAGTGGCCGGCGGGCGCAGCTGCACTGTTGGGTGGTCGCCAGACGCTGTCGCGCGACCCGCGTGAACACAGTCCGAAGCTGGTGGTCGGGAACCGAACGATCGACATGAACGAACTCGGCACGCTCGCGGGCCGGGACGTCGTGAACCGCTCCGATGGCAGAAGCGACGAGGAGCTGATCGCCTCGATCATCGGGTTCGAGTGGAACCCGGCAGCCGGAACCTACGCCCCACCGGTGTTGACCGTCGCGCAGTTGGAGGCGCTCGCCCGCCGTGCGAGCAGCACCGAGGCGTTCGTCGCGGACCTGGCGCGACTGTTGAACGTCGAGGTCGTCTCCGTCCGCGAGCCGACCGGCACGAGAGGCGGCCGCACCTGGGTGGGGCGTCACGACGTCGGGGTGCCAGGGGTCACCGATCGTGAGCGAGCTGCGAACGCCGGAGAAAGCGAGAGTCCGGTGAGCTTCCGCGGGCGAAGCGCGAGGGACGCGGCATCACGAGCCGCAGCGATGCGCGATGTCTTCGCGCTCGCCCGCAACGAGGTCGCGTTGCTCGACGAACTGGCCGACCTGCTCGAGTCGGGAGCGCACCAGCGATCTGACCGGTCGATCACCAACGTGCTGGTCGCACTCGCGTCCAGGCACGACGCACAGGCGCTCGCCGGTCTCGATCTGGGGATCGACACCATCGATGGCGGGTCGATCATCGGTGACTGGCGTGATGACAGCGTGACCCTCTACGGGAACGCGCGCGACGCAGTCGTCGAACTCGGAGCGGGCCGCAATGCGTTCGAGGTCGTCGACGCGACGATGGTCCGATCGCGCGTCGCACTCGGCGAGTTCGACGATCTCGTGTCGCTGCTGAACGTGCGCCTCGAGGACACCACGCTCAAGATCGGCCAGGGCGCCGACGTGGTCACATTCGCCGGCACGCTCATCGGCGGCGGCATCGACCAGGGCGCCGGGAACGGCACGTTCGACCTGGCGGGAATCTTCGACACCACGCTGATCGACCTCGGCGACAACGACGACGTCCTCCACCTGACCGGCGACGTCACCGGCACCACACTGCTGACCGGCACCGGCAACGACACCGTCGTCCTCATCGCCCGAACCCGCGACAGCAGCCTCGAGACCGAAGAGGGCGACGACACCGTGCGCATTGCCGGGGCCGCAGACGCCCTGACGATCGACCTGGGTCCGGGGCTCGACACCGTGGTCATCGACGCCAGCTTCACCGGCAGCCTCATCGTCAACGATCCTGCCCGCAGCCGGATCAGAGGAACCAACGGCGCTCTCGTCGACCACGACCGAATCATCCTGCAGGGCGCCGGATGGATGCGCGATGACGGAGGCAGCACCCATCCCACCTTCGTCCGCACGATCGACGGTCGAGAAGTCGCACGCATCATCGCCGGTTCCGACAACGTCGAGCACGTCACCACCGACAGCGGAGACGTGCTCCTCGAACGTCAGCCCGACAAGCCCAGGCGATCGTTCCTCAACACGCTGCTCGGCTGGATCGCCCCGATCGCAGGCGTCGCCGGACTGTTCTTCCCACCACTGCTCGCCGTCGCCGGCATCGCATCCACGGCGCAAGCCATCGCCCTCGGCTGCGCACTCTGCGCGTTCGCAGCGTTCGCGGGAGCGGCGCCCGGCGGGCAGTGGATCAGCCGAGCAGTCGGCGCGATCCGCGGCGCCACCAACAACGACTGGATCGCCGGCCTCACCGGACTCGTCCCGGGCATCACCTCGAAGATCGGTGCGCTCACCGAGAACATCATCGATCGGCAACCCCTGCGCTCCATCGCCAACGGCGGCGCCCTCATCGGCACAGCCGTCGGCGGAACCGATGGTGCGACCATCACCACCGTCGGCAACACCATCAGCAACGTCGGTCAGTTCGTCGCGACACCGTCACTCGACACAGCGGCTCGCGCCATCGGCGACGCGGTCACCGACTCCCGAACGATCGACGCAACGCGGCGACGCGCTGCGTCGACGCCCACGCCACACCTCCCTCCGGGCGAAGCACTGTTCACCGACGGCGTGTCCGACCTCGATCCGCCCACGCCACCCGGGCTCTACGCGTCGGCGGCGCCGGTCGATGACTCGGCGCCGCCACGTACGCCGACGCCCACCCGCGAGCCCGCGAATGCCGAACAGCAAGTCCTCCTCGACCTGCTCGAGCCTCGGCCCGACGTGCGATTCGATCCCGACCTGATCATCCTGATGGATGCCGAGCGGCGCCGCCGAGCGATGATGGCGCAGTTCGGGACGACCGATGTTCGCCTCGACTTCTCGGCGGCCCGACCCGCCGATGGCGCGCGGTTCAGACCCGCCTTGTTCGACTGGGACCGAGAGGACGAACCCGGCCGAATCGACGGACGCGATTCCTCGCCGGCTGTACTGCATGGTCGCGACGAGACCCCGGACGACGTGATGCGACAGCTCCTGGAGTCACAGCGCCCCGAGGGGCTGCTCTTCGACGCCGACACCATCGTGCGCCACGCCCGCGGCCAGCCGGTCGCCGAGACGTGGGCCCGCGCCACCGAGGCGGCGCAGCTGCACCAGAGCCTCAGGCTCGCCGACATCGTCGCTCCGACGCCGAGCACGGTGGTCCCGTCGAGCAACGCATCGACGGTCACCGGCGCCGCTCCGCCCGACAGGGCTGCAGCGCCACCCGTTCATGCGGGGCCGGATGGTCGCGGACGACAGGCCGGCCGCGAGCCTTCCGCCGCAACCGCTGCGACTGACGAGCCACCTCGGGTACCGGAAGCAGGCGGTGCGGGCACACCCCGGCCTCTGCCGCAGCATCCCGCACCGGATGACGAGTCGGCGTTCCCGGTCGCCGCTGTGGTGTACGGCGTCGCCGGCGTGCCGCCGTACTTCGGGGAACTCCGCTCGAAGCAACCCGACCTGAAAACCCTGACGCTAGGAGCGGCCGTCCGGCGGCTGATCTGGCCCGCCACAACGCCGGTGATCCTGGACGTGATCGGCGCCAGCGAGAACATCGACGTTGCCCAACTCAACGACTTCCAGGATGCAGCGGTGACGGCAGTCGTCAACGGCGGCTTCTCCGGTGTCCTGTACCCGTTTGCGCTCCAGAAGCTCAATCGATTCTTGAACGGTGGACGGACGGAGGTGGAACACGTCATCGCGCAACTCTTCGACCCGCCCCCGGCGTCCATCGCCGCGCTGTACGGCGAGTTGGGAACGCGACCCGCGAACATGGGGACCAACCGGTTCGACACGTCGTACCGACGGCTGGACGCGCTCCTCACGGGACGCGCGTCGCTTGAACATGGCCGACCGGTGACGATGGACGAGTTCCCGTACCTCGACGATCCCACCCGCAGAGGGATCCGGTGGCGCACGAACCTGTACGAGGGCGGCATCGACGTCGTGCTCCCGTTCGTCAAGTACGGCACCGACCTGGTGCTCGAGGGACTCGGGCTGTCCGACAACTATCTCGCCGAGCTCACCGCCGATTCGGTGACGCTCGGTGGAGTCATCTTCGTCGCGGACTGGATCGCCGAGGGAGCACCCAATCGCACGATGTTCCTCAGCCCGACGCTCACCCTCTTCGCGTCCACGTTGGTCGTCGACCATGGCTTGGTGCTGCTGGAGCCCGAGACTCGCCAGCAGGTCGTCGAGATCGTCAGCCGAGTCTGTGGTGACGAGAACCCGACCCTGAACATCATGGCCGCTCTGGCGTGCAATGGCGAGAAGGACAACCAGCCACGGGTACCCCCACCGGCGGCGTCGCCTGTTGCCACCCGGGTGTCGATGGCGACCGGACGAACGCAGGATCTGGTCGCGGCGCTCCCGCTCGTCGGCGATGGGCAGGGCACCGAGGGACGGTTGACCGTGTTCGAGGACCCGACCACCGGTGAGTTCGAAGTCGTCATCCAGTCACCGAAGACGGAGCATGCCGATGGCACCACCACGGTGTTCGTGCCCGAGATCGAGGGGGGCGAGGTGATTGCGTTCAACCCGGCTGGCAACACCACCGCAGTGGTTGCGGTACGGTCGAACCGTCGGCCGACGGTGATCGGCTACACCCCTGTGCTGACCCGAACCGGAACGGCGAACTACGACATCGACGTCGACATCGCAGGGCGGGCGACGAGGGTCGGCTCGGTCTCGATCGAACCCACCCGTGACCCGCAGATCGAGCGGGTCACCACCAACACGCCCGACTGGACCGCACCGGACGGTGCCGTCTACGGCGTCGTCGTCCACCGCTCCGACAGCCACGCCGACCCAGCCAGCACCGGCGCAGTGTTCGCCCCCGTCGGCACCGGGTACAACGTCACGATCGTCGTGCGCCAACCCGCCCCGGCCCCGGTGTACGTCGCCCCGGCCCCGGTGCACGCCACTCCGACGGCCCGACCCGCCCGACCCGCCCGACCCGCCCGACCAGCCCCGGCCACCCCGACTGTCCCGACGGCCCGGCCCGCCGAGCCCGCCCCGACCCCCCGGCCCACACGCGACGTGTGGGTGCCGGTCCACAAGGAGCCCGGCTACGACCCTGCAACCGGCCTCGGAAGCGTGTTCAACGGAGCCCAAGCGGTCGCCGGGATCCCCGACTTCTACTACGTCACGTTCGAGAACCTGGCTACCGGCCGCACCGTCGTGCACGAGTACGGCCCGCTCGGACGCCGCCTCGATGCGACCGGCGGCGACGTCGGGAGCGATCTGCCCGCATCGGTGATCCTCCCTGCGGTTCCCGACCTCGAACCCGACCCGATCAACGGGATGCCCGCACGTGTGCCGATCCCGATCCCGATCGGCGTGCCGGTGATCCGCTGACCGTCGACCGCTTCTGCTCACGTTCCGGCGAGGCCCTGCTCCAGCCCGTCTGACCCGGCAGCATCCAGGCCGAACCAGGGACCCGACGCGAGGTCGCTCTCGACGATGGTCCGGTCTTCCGGGTCGCTGACCGGGCGGGATCGCGCGTCGGCCAGTGCAGATGCAGCCTCGCCCAGCCGGCCAGCGGCTGCGAGCGCTCTGGCCCGGCCCTCGTCGAGGTACACGAGATCGAAGTCGGCGGCTGCGTCGCCGGCGGCATCGAGCAGCACTGCGTATCGCTCGATGGCGCGCAACGCCATCTCGCTCTGGCCGAGCACCGTGTGGGCCTTTGCGATCATGTAGGCGGCTCGAGCGACGTTGATCGCGCCACCACCAGACGCTCGTTTCCAGTGGTACGCCGATGCGTAGGCGCACGCGAGCAGATCGTCGGCGTCGTCGGCCGTCGGGCCACTGCCGTCGAGCAGCTCCCAGATCGAGTTGTTGGCGGCGACGGCCTGCGCTCGATGCCATGCACCTGTGACGTCGTCGGCGACGCCACGCGACCCGTCGGGTTGATCGTCGATCGGCGGGAGCGGCTGCCCGGTCTCGAGCAGCGTCTTCAAGCTGTCGAGGATGCCGACCCAACCGAGCTCGACGCTCCGCCACGTGACCGGACTCAGCGCGAGGTCACCGTGGCGCAGGGTCACACGAGTGACGGTGCCCTCGGGGTTGGCGTCGACCAGCGTCCAGTCGACCCTCCCCGGCGGCTCGGCGGCCATCTCTGCGTCGTACAGGACGTGCCAGGTGTAGACGAGCCGGTGTGGCGGGTCGTACACCTCGATCAGCCCCTCGGCCGCGACGCGGTTCGCTGCGATGATCCGGTTGACGAACGGCGCGCCGGGCTCGAACGTCGACTCGAAGCGGGTGCCGTGGAAGTAGCGAACGGTGTCGGTCTCGCCGACGAGGGCGTCCCACACGCGCTGGCGTGGCGCGTTGATGAAGATCTCGTAGCGGTGTGCGGCGATGGCCATGGCGCTCCTGTTCAGGCGGTCTGGGACTCGGCTGCCTCGCGGAGTGCGAGCAGTCCGGCGACGAGCGGTTCGGCGTACCGTGAAATCCAGCGGTCGTGGATCTCACGGATCGGTACCGGGTTGAGGTAGTGGAACTTCTCCCGCCCCCGCTTGTCGGTGGTGACGAGATGTGCTTCCTCGAGGACCCGCAGATGCTTCATCACCCCGAACCGCGTCATCTCGGGGAGGACCCCGCACAGCTCGCCGAGGGTCCGACCGTCGCGATCCCGGAGTGCGTCGAGCAGGGTTCGCCGGCTCTCGTCGGCAAGTGCTCGGAACACCAGGTCCATCTCCGAATTATGTGACTTATTGGTCACATGTCAAGGAGCGACTTCGAACTCGAATCCCGATCACAGTTGTCGGGATTCGGATGGGGCGCGGTACGCTCGGCCCATGGCCCTCCGACTCGGCGACACCGCACCCGACTTCACCGCTCCCACCACCCAGGGCGAGATCAGCTTCCACGAGTGGCTCGGCGACTCCTGGGGCGTGCTGTTCAGCCACCCGAAGGACTTCACCCCCGTCTGCACCACCGAGCTCGGCTACGTCGCGAAGATCAAGCCCGAGTTCGACAAGCGCAACGTCAAGGTGATCGGCCTCTCGGTCGACCCGGTCGACTCGCACATGGCCTGGGAGGGCGACATCGCCGAGACGCAGGGCACCCCGGTCAACTTCCCGATGATCGGCGATCCCGACCGCACCGTGTCCGACCTCTACGACATGATCCACCCCAACGCCAACGACACGATGACCGTGCGCTCGGTGTTCGTCATCGGCCCCGACAAGAAGATCAAGCTGATGATCACCTATCCAGCCTCGACCGGTCGCAACTTCGACGAGATCATCCGCGTCATCGACTCGCTGCAGCTCACGGCCAAATTCAAGGTCGCGACGCCGGCGAACTGGGCCGACGGCGACGACGTCATCATCGGCGCCGCTGTCACCGACGACGAGGCCAAGGAGCTGTTCCCCGGCGGCTGGACGACGGTCAAGCCGTACCTGCGGGTGCTCCCCCAGCCGAACCGCTGAATCGGCCGATCAACGGGCGATCGCCGTCGCGACCGTCGCCCAACCCCGCGGTGCGGGAGCTGACCCGACCGCTGTCGTCTCGTCGGAGAGGCGGGCGATCACATCGTTCGCATAGGCGCGTACCACCACATCGGCGAGCTGGCCGAGCGCGCTGCGCAGCTCGGTCAGCCGCCGCTCGCGTTCGCCGCCCGTGGCGACGGCAACACCGGCGACGCGTGCCACCCACAGGTCCCAGTAGCTGACGTTCGAGTCGGCCCCGGCCGCGATCGCCTCGATCGCAGCGACGTCGGCGAGCGCCGAGTGAGCGTCGCCGAGCATGGCGTGGGCGGTCGCGCGGGCAGCGAGCGCGAATGGGAAGTGGTGCACGTCAACTGGCAGCAGCTCGGCGAGCGCCGCCTCGGGGTCACCGGCGAGCAGCTTCCCGAAGGCGAGCACGACCCGACCTTCGTCGACACTCGCGCCCGTCGTGCCGAGATGCGCGATCGCCTCGGCAGCGAGTTCGGCGGCACGCTCGCCGCGGCCGGCGTGCATCGAAGCGCCCGCAGCCGCCATCGCCGGGTAGGCCATCTCACCGAACGAGTCGGCGAGCACCATGATCTCCTCGATGCTCCGCTCGGCCTCGGCACCGCGCCCGAGGGCGACGAGGACACGGTTCAGCGTGCTGAGCGACTGGATGATGCCGAACCGGTCGTCGATCCGCCGGAACACCGCGAGCGAGCGCTCGGCCAGCCCACGCGCGACGTCGATCTCGCCCGACCACAGCCGCAGACACGCCTGGAGGTTGAGCATCATCGCCGCACCCCAGTCGTCTCCCCAACGTCGCGCCTCGTCGTACACGAGGGTCGCGAGCTCGTCGGCCTCACGATTGTGGCGGCTGAAGTAGTGGACGTACGCGAGCAGGCCCCGGGCCCAGCTGACGCCGCCACGGTCACCGAGCTGCTCGAACGCTCCGATCGCCGAGACGAGTCGCTCGCGCGACTCGACGTGGTCGCCGTTGAGGAACGACACCCATGCCAGGTGCTGCTGCACCCATGCGCGGCCGCGCCGGTCGCCGAGTTCCTCGAACAGCGCATCCGCCTCGCCCAGGAACCACTCCGCGTCGGCGAGCGACCCGCCGAACACCTCCGCGAACCCGCGTTCCCGGAGCGCGTCAGCGAGGTGCGCGCTGTCGCCGAGCTCGCGGAACTCACCCACCGCCCTGCCCAAGTCGCGCCGGGCCGCCACCAGGTCGCCCTCCATGTGAGCCACCGTGCCGCGCAGGCGCCACACCTCCGCCGCCGTCACACGGTCTCCGGCGGCGGCAGCCATCGACGCCACCTCGTCCAGCACGTCCCGCGCACGCCCGAGCGCGTGCGTCTCGACCAGACCCTCCGCGAGCAGGATCATCGCTTCGCGATGGGCGTCGCACTCGGCCTCGAGCGACAGCGCTCGCTCGACGAGCTGCACGCCACGGCGGTGTGCGCCCTGGAGGTGCCAGCGGCGTGCGGTGCGCACGAGGAAACGCGTCGCCTGAGCGCCGATGTCGTCGGGGACGCCCGGGGTCGAGCCGATGTCGCCGACGAGCTCGGCTGCCGCTGCGGCGTGATGGGCCCGCAGGTCGAGCATCGCCTCGCCGAACTGCGCGAGGTGCTTGGCAACGCCGGCATGACGCTGTGCACGGGCCTGTTTCGTGAGCGTCGAGTAGGCGACCTCGCGAACCACGTCGCTCCGGAACTGCCACTGCCCGCCCTCGATGACCAGCAGACCGGCAGCGTCGAGCGCATCCAGGTCGGTTCGCTCGTACGGCTGACCGAGCTCGGCCGCGAAGTCGCGTAGGGCGACGATCCGGCCCTCGACCCCGAGGATGGACGCGTTGTCGAGCATGGCGCGCTGGGTGGCGGTGAGCTGGTCGAGCCGCGCGGCGATGAGTGCGCGCAGCGAACCGGGCAGCTCGGGAGAGTTCGGTCCGTCGGGGTGCGAGGCGGCCAACCGGGCGAGCTCGGTGAGGAACAGCGGATTCCCGCCGGCGCGGGCGGCGATGGTGCCGAGGACCGACTCGGGCAGCGCTCGACCGGCCGACGTGATCGCGAGGTTGCGGGAATCGTCCTCGCCGAGGGGCGACAGCGGGAGGTGCAGGGTGAGGGCTTCGTCGACGGGCCCCGGCCAGTCGGCGAGGCCGTCGTCGGCTCTGCGATACGTGGTGACGATCAGCACCGGGAGATCGGCGAGCTGGCGCGCGAGTGACTCGAGGAGCTCGAGCAGCAGCGGTGCGGCCCACTGCAGATCGTCGATCCAGAGCACGACCGGAGACTTCGCAGCGCGGCGACGCACGCCCCGCGCGATCGCCTCGAACACTGCGTCCCGCGTGGCCGACGGTCCGAGGGCATCGAGCGCCGACGGATGGCCGAGCAGGTGCATCGTGACCTCGACCGCACGATCGAAGTCGGCGGTACCGGGGGCCATCTCGTCGAACTGGCTGAGCCGCCGGACGGCGCGCCGGCGGGTGGCGTCGGCGGAATCGTTGCGGTCGAGCCCGACGCGCTCGAGGAGCCCACCGGCCACCGGCCACCAGACGTTCGATTCGCCATACGGGGCGCACACCCCCTCGAGCAGCAGCGTGGTGGGGTGCTCGGCGAGGAGCGGCCCCATCGCCTCGTGCACGAGACGCGACTTCCCGATGCCGGGCTCTCCGGTGACCGCGACGATCGCGCTGCGACCGGCGAGCGCCAGGTTGACGATGTTCCCGAGCATGCCGAGCTCGGTCGCTCGACCGACGAACGGCACGTCGCTCTGCCACCGGCGCGCCACCGTTGCCGCGTCGTGGGCGATGGCCTGCCACACCTGGATCGAGCCCTCACGGCCGCGGAGCTGGGTGTGGTCGTGGGCCCGGAACCGAAGGGCGGGCGAGCACAGCTGCTTCGTGGCGTCGCCGACCAGCGCGGCCCCGGGTGGCGCGAGTTGCTGCAGACGGGCCGCCGTGTTCACCACGTCGCCCATCGCCGTGTAGTCGGCGCCGGCGACCGTGCCCACCAGGACCTCGCCGGTGTTGACCCCGATCCGCAAGCGCACAGCGTCGTCGGGGTGCTCGGCGCGGAAGTTACGCAGTGTCGCGAGCATCGCCAGCGCAGCGCGCACCGCCCGATCGGCGTCGTCCTCGTGCGCTATGGGCGCGCCGAACAAGGCGACGATCGCATCGCCGAGCACCTTGTCGACCACACCACCGTGGTGCTCGATGTCGGCGACGAGCCGTGCGAACGCCGCATCGACGAGCCGCTTGACCTGCTCCGGATCGCGTTGCTCGGCGAGCGCCGTGAACCCGACGAGGTCGGCGAACAGCACGGTGACGACGCGCCGTTCCTCGTCGGTGAACCCATCGGCGAGCAGCAGCGGGGATGCAGCCGACGTGAGCGGCGTGCCGCAGTTCGGGCAGAAGCGCGCACCGTCGGGCACCGGTCGCGAGCACGCAGGACACCCCATCACGGCCGAGCGTAGCGGCCGCCCAATTCGCGCCGATTGCCGATTGCAAACCGGGTTAGGGTGAGCGGACCGCTATGGACGACGGCTCGGGGGTCGCCACATGTTTGCGCTGCGCCGCACCTGCGGGAGCGGACGCACGGTTCTGCAGCCAGTGCGGCGCGCCGCTGGCCGCCGAGCCACCGGTCGAGACCGACGCTGAGCGGCGGAACATCACGGTGCTGTTCGCCGATCTGTCCGGGTTCACGTCGATGACGGCGCGGCACGACCCGGAAGACGTCCGAGCGCTGGTCGACGAGTTCCTCGGGCTCGCCCGGTCTGCCGTCGACCGCTGGGGCGGGCGCGTCGATCAGTTCCTGGGCGACGGTGTGATGGCGATCTTCGGTGACCCCGTGACCCGGGAGGACGATGCGGAGCGGGCCGTGCGGGCGGCGATCGAGATCCGCGACGGCACCGCCGTGATGCAGCACGGTTTCGACACCACGGTCGGGACCCTCGAGTCGCACCTCGGGGTTGCCACCGGCATGGCGGTCACCGCGGATGCCACGAACTCGCTCGGGGTCACCGCTCCACTCGGCACGGCGGTGAACCTCGCGGCGCGCCTGCAGTCGCTCGCCACCTCGGGCGAGGTGCTGGTGTGCAGCACCACGGCGGCGCGGGTCGCCACGTCGATCGAGACCACCTCGATCGGCGCCCACGAGCTCAAGGGTCTCGACCGACCGACGGTGGTGCACCGGGTGGACGGCGTGCGCCGCACGGCGGGCGACCGCCACCTCACTGCGCTCGTCGGCCGGGAGCCTGAGGTCGAGATGCTGACCAACGTGGTCGAGGCGCTGGTCCGCGACCGGTCGGGGACCGCCGTGATGGTCGTGGCCGAGGCAGGAGCCGGGAAGACGCGTCTGGTCCGGGAGGTCCGCCGCGGCGCTGCGTCCCGCCACGGAGCCGACCTCGCGTGGTACGAGGGGCGCGGCAGCTCGCTCGGCGCGGCGAGCCCGTACCTGCCCGTGGTCGAGATCATCCGGGCGATGGCGCACGTCGACGAGCACGACGACGGCGAGGCGATCCGCGACCGGTTGCGCACGCTCGTCACGCAGCTCGGACTCGACGGTGACGACGTGCTCGGACCGTTGCTCCGCCTCGTCGGCCACCCCGACCGCGGCGAGGCCGAGCTCGATCGCGAGAGCTACCAGGTGCGACTCGCCCGTGCCGTCGAGGCGCTGCTGCGATCGGTGGCGGCAACGACCCCCGTCGTGATCTGCGTCCAGGACCTCCACTGGGTCGACCCGTCCACGATCAGCCTGCTGCGCTCGGTCGTGCCGAGCCTGCGCGACCGAGTGTTCTTCCTGTTCAACAGCCGGCCGGTCGACACCCCCGTGTTCGCCGGCATCGTCGACGAGATGCGTCTCCGCGATCTCGCCGCCGGTGACGTCGCGGCGATCATCGCCTCGCGGCTCGGCGGGTCGGCGGGCCGCGAGCTCGCCGACCTCGTGTACGAGCGAGCCGGCGGCAACGCGTTCTTCGCCGAGGAGGTGCTCAACCGCCTCGTCGACGAGGACGCGGTCGTGCTCACCGACGACGGTTGGACGCTCCGCGACGGTGCCGGGCACGGCGACGTACCCGACACGGTCCAGGGCGTCATCGCCGCCCGGCTCGACCTGCTCCCGATCGAGGCACGCACGCGCCTGCGGCACGCCGCCGTGTACGGCCGCGAGTTCACCGTCGACGACCTGCTCGGCATCGACCCCGACCACGACCCGCGACCGTCGCTCGCAGAGTTGGAGCGCGCCGACCTCGTCCGCGCCGACGCCGATCGATCGCGTTACGAGTTCAAGCACGCGCTCACGCTCGACGTCGCGAGGGCCGCCCTCACGAAGCCGGAGCGGCGCCGGCTGCACCTCGCCGCCGCCGTGTCGATCGAACAGCGCATGGCCGACCGGGTGAGTGAGCTCGGCGCCGTGATCGGGATGCACTACAGCGAGGCCGGGCAGGTCGAGCCAGCCGTGCGCTACCTCGGCGCCGCCGCCGAGCTGGCGCTCGACCGCTACGCCATCGACGAGGCCGACCAGCTGTACGGATCCGCGTACCGCTTGCTCGTCGACGGCGCCACTCCGGCAGAGCGCAGCGCCAACCTCGGCCCCTTGCTCGTGCGATGGGTGCTCGTCCACTACTACCGCGGCACCTGGCGCCAGGCGACCGACCTGCTCGCCGAGCACGACAGCGAGGTCACCGCCAGCAACGATCCGCGCGTGCTCGGGATGGCGCTCGCGTGGCGTGGGTTCTCCGCAGCGATCGCGCGGGCCGCGATCGCCGACGCGCTCGACCTGCTCGACGGGGCTATGGTGGTCGGCGCGCGCGCCGACGACGCCGAGGTGCTCGCCCACGCCCACACCTGGCGCATCTGGGCTCGTTTCCTCAGCGGCGACCACACCGGTGCGCTCACCGACGGGCAGCGGGTCGATGCGCTCCTCGATCGGCTGGTCGACCGTCGGTACGCGGCGATCAAGTCGGCAGGCGCGGTCGGGCTCGCCCAGATCGGGCTCGGGTACTTCGACGCCGCCCGTCGGACCGCCGACTGGCTGATCGACACCGGCGCCACCACCGGCAGCACGCGCGCCACCACCATGGGCGAGTCGGTGCTGAGCCTCGCGGCCACGCTCTCCGACGACGCAGTCGGTGGTGCCCATCACGGCCGCCGTGCCGTCGACGCCGCGACCGACCCGATCTACCGCGACATGGCCAGGCTGATCGCCGTGTACGGCCTCGTCGCTGCCGGGGAGATCGAGGACGCGCGGGCGATGCACGCCGATCTGCTCGAGTCGTGCACCGCGCTCAGCCTCGACGGATTGATCCTGGCCGCCGCGTCGGCGCACGCGGTGATCCGCGTGTTCGACGGCGATCTCACGGCCGGCATGCGCGAGCTCGACGCCGCGATCGAGGGCGCCGAGCGCGCCGGAAGCCAGTTCCTGACCTCGCTGGGTCGCGTCTACCGGGCCGGCGTCCGGTCACGCTCGGTCACGCGCGAGGTCGCCGTCCCGCTCGGGGTGGTGCTCCGCAACCCCCGGTTCGTGGCCCGCCACGCGCTGCCCGCCCGGCGCTCCGCCGTCGACGACCTCGAGCGCCTGATCGCCCAGCTCGACCGCCACGGCGGAGCGGGTCTGCGATGGCTGGCGTCGATCGAGCTCGCGAAGCTGCTCGTCGCCCGGAACGACCCGGAGCGCGCCGAGTTCGTGCTCGACCGCGCCCGCGGTTGGATGCCCGATCTGGTCGCTGGCTCACCTGCTCGTCCGATCGGCTGACCGGCGATCGTCCCCGAGATGGATGCAATGCTCGACTCAGAGGCGTAGACAGGAGGGCATGAGCAGTACTGCGCCCGTTCCCCCTCCCCCCTCAGCACTCGTGGCCGCAGCCGGAGCCATCGACGCTCGCAAGATGTACGGCATCGGTGACGCCGCCGTCCATGCGCTCGACGGCGTCACCGTGTCGTTCGAGCCCGGTCGCTTCACCGCCATCATGGGCCCGTCGGGTTCGGGCAAGTCGACCCTCCTGCACTGCCTTGCCGGCCTCGACTCCCTCACCGAGGGCGCCGTGTTCATCGGTGAGACCTACCTCGCCCAGCTCAACGACAAGCAGCTCACCGAGCTGCGCCGCAAGCAGGTCGGCTTCGTGTTCCAGGCGTACAACCTGATTCCGACGCTCACCGCCGAGGAGAACATCACGCTCCCGATGATGCTCGGTGGCGAGGACGGCGACCGTTCCTGGATCGACCGTGTGGTCGAGACGGTCGGCCTGAAGTCGCGCCTGAAGCACCGCCCGAGCGAGCTCTCCGGCGGCCAGCAGCAGCGCGTCGCCGTTGCGCGTGCACTCGCCAGCCGCCCGACGATCATCTTCGCCGACGAACCGACCGGCAACCTCGACTCGGGCTCCGGAGGCGAGGTGCTGCGCTTCATGCGCAATGCCGTCGACGAGTTCGGGCAGACGATCGTCATGGTCACCCACGACCCCTACGCGGCGGCCTATGCCGACCGGGTCGTGTTCCTCGCCGACGGCAAGATCGTGTACGACATGAGCGGGCCGACCGCCGACAGCATCATCGATCGCATGAAGCAGATCGGACACTGAGGTCGAGCCATGATCATCACCCTCGCTCGCAAGTCCCTGCGGGCCCATCTCGGCCGCAGCATCTTCATCGGGCTCTCCATCTTGGCCGGCGTCGCGTTCGTCGCCGGCTCGTTCATCCTCGCCGACAGCCTGCGCGGCACGTTCAACGATCTCATCGACGGCCTGACCGGCGACACCGACCTCCAGGTCCGCTCATCGCTCGAGATCGACGCTCTCGACGCCGTCCGCGACCCACTCCCCCGCGAGCTCGTCGACGAGGTCGCCGCGGTGCCCGGTGTTGCGCTCGCCGAGGGCAGCTACGGGCGCTACGCCCAGATGCTCGACCCGGACGGCGACCCGGTCGTCACCCAGGGTGCTCCGACGCTCGGCGTCTCGTGGTCGCCCGACAGCGGCCTGTCGGGCGTCAACCTCAAGGAAGGCCGTGCGCCGCAGAGCGTCGAGGAGGTGGCCATCGACAAGGCCACCGCAGACCGCGTCGGCTTCGAGGTCGGCGACCCCATCGATGTCATCCTGAGCGACGGTCAGCAGCGGTTCACGATCGTCGGACTCGTAGGTCTCGGCGAGTCCGACGGGTTCGTCGGCGCCACGACCGTGGTCTGGGATCCGGTGAGTGCCGCCGCGCTGCTCGACGACGACAACACGGTCGACACGGTCGACATGAAAGTCGAACCCGGCGCCGACATCGAGGCGGTCAGGGCTGCGGTCGCTGATGTGCTGCCCGCGCGAACCGAGGTGGTCACCGGCCAGGAGCTCGGCGATGAACTGAAGGACCAGGTGGGCGAGATCGTGTCGATCTTCGGCACCGGCCTGCTGATCTTCGCACTCATCACGGCCTTCGTTGCGGCCTTCGTCATCAACAACGTCTACGGCATCACGATCAGCCAGCGGCTGCGCGAGCTCGCATTGCTCCGGGCGATCGGCGCCAGCGCACCACAGGTCCGCCGGCTCGTGCTGATGGAAGCGCTGATCGTCTCGGTCATCGCCACGACCCTCGGCATCTTCGGCGGGTTCGGCGTGGCCCAGGCGTTGATCGGTGTGTTCAACGCGAGCGGCGGCGGCTTCCCGGAGGCGCCGATGGTCTTCAAGCCGATGACCGCCGTCGTCTCGGCGATCGTCGGGATCGGTGTGACCGTGTTCTCGGTGCTGCTACCGGCGTGGCGCGCATCGCGGATTCCGCCGGTCGCAGCGATGCGCCCCGAGTCGGGCTTCCAGGCGCTCGGCAAGCGCCAACACCTCCTGCGCGGCGCCGTGCTGACGGTGCTCGGCGTCGGGATCTTCATCTTCGGCATCCTGGTTCGACCCGGCAGCGGACCTCAGTGGGGTGCGATCACCGGGGTCGGGGCGCTCATGACGATCTTCGGCGTCACGTCGCTGTCGGGCACGTTCGCCCGGCCGGTTGCACGTGCCATCGGCGCACCGCTACAGGCAGTTCTCGGCACCGCCGGCAAGTTCGCCCGTGACAACGCCGGTCGCAGCCCGCGGCGCACCGCTCGTACGGCGTCGGCGCTGATGATCGGTGTGGCGATGATCACGGCCGCAACCGTGTTCACGGCGTCTCTGCGCGACACGTTCACGCGCATCCTCGAGGAGGGCACCGCGTTCGACTACATCGTCCTCGACGACCAGTCGTTCCAGCCGCTGACCCCCGAGGTCGCGGCGCGGCTCGATGCACTGCCCGAGCTGTCGGCGGTCTCGCCGTTCCGCAACATCAGGGCGGTGGTCGGCGACGACAACGCCACGTTCACGGCGGTCGACCCGGTCGACTTCCCGCAACTCGCGAACCTCGATGTGACCGAGGGCGGCTTCGGTGACCTCGAGGGCACAGGCGGGGTCATGATCTTCCGCGACGCTGCCGAGGACCGTTCGCTCGGTGTCGGCGACGCGCTCGACGTCACCTGGCAGAACGGTGTCGCGTCGAGCCTCGAGGTCGTCGGGCTCTTCGACGACAACTCGCTCGGCGCCAGCTGGTTCGTCTCGATCGAGACGCTCGAGTCGGTGTCGACCCAGAACCCCACCGACCAGTTCGTCGTGGCCAAGCGCGCCGACGGCGTCGAGCCGGCAACTGCCAAGGCAGCGATGGACGCGGCACTCACCGACTTCCCCCAAGCGACGATCCAGACGAACAGCGAGTTCATCGACGTGCAGGAGGGCCAGATCAACACCCTGCTGACGCTCGTGACGGCGTTGCTGACGGTGGCGATCCTGTTCTCGTTCGTCGGGATCGCGATCACGTTGGCGCTGTCGGTGTTCGAACGCACCCGTGAGATCGGCCTGCTGCGAGCGATCGGTATGAGCCGCCGCAAGCTCCGGCGGTCGGTGCGAGCCGAGGCGGTCATCGTCGCCCTGTTCGGCGTCGTCGTGGGCATCGCGGTCGGCATGGTCTTCGGCATCACCCTGTCGTACGCCGTGCCCAACACCGTGATCGACGGCATCACGTTCCCGTGGTTCAATCTGATCGCCGTCGTCGTGGTCGCCGTCGTCGCAGCCGTGATCGCTGCGCTGTACCCCGCGTTCAAGGCATCACGTATGAACGTGCTCGAGGCGATCGCGACCGAGTAGTCGGCTGGGACGTCGTCGGCTTGAATGGGCCTCGATGGCGCTCGACCCGAACGATCTGTCCGAGGTGGTGCTCACGTTCCTGCGTGAGCGCCACCTCGGCACCCTCACCACACAACGTGCCGACGGGTCGCCCCACGTGGTGCCCGTCGGTTTCGCGTTCGACCCCGACGAGGGGGTGGTGCGGGTGATCAGCGCGGCGGGTTCACAGAAGGTGCGCAACGCCGGACGCCCCGGCGCCAGGGCCGCCGTCTGCCAGGTCGACGGTGGACGCTGGCTCACCCTCGAAGGTCCGGTGCGCGTCGAGCGGCAAACCGCCGACGTGCAGCGCGCCGAGCAGGCGTACGCCGAGCGCTACCAGCAACCACGCGAGCGCGCCGACCGGGTCGCGCTCGTGATCACCGTCGACCGAGTGATGGGTCGCGGCTGAGCTGACGTTCGGAACGATCGACTCCGGCGAGGATCGTCGCGAGCCTGCGCCAGCGCCGCTGACGTATGGCGTAGAACACCCACGCGAAGGCGGTCACGGGCAGGGTGAGCGGCCCGGCGTCGATGTGGATCACGTCGGTGTAGCGGGTGCGCCCGCCCTCGACGGGTTCGACGTGGATGTCGTGCCGCCACGACCGGATGGCACCGCCTGACTCGTCCGACCGCAGCACGCGCGCACGGTCGTCGAGTTCGGCCACGCGGATCCGGTGGCGCGAGAACGGGATGACACCACCCAGGAGCAGCCATCCCATGGCCTGCTCACCCTCGGCCCATGGCTCGGTCCGCCCGCGAATCGGTCGCCAGTCGAGCAGGCCGCGCGTGATGAACCGGAAAGCCTGAGGGGTGCGAACCGCCGCCCAGACGAGGTCGGCCGGTGCATCGAGCAGGGTGGAACGTCGGATGGTTCGGGAGCGGCTCATTCCTCTATGGTGAGCAAAACTCGCATTCTTCTCAACTCGCTTTTGCGAGACCTCGCATGGCCCGACCCACATCAGCAGAACCCCGCAAACTGCCCCGTCAGCGCCGATCGGCCGAGACGGTCGACCGCCTCCTCGACGCGGCTGCTCGCATCTTCGACGAGCGCGGCTACCGGGCGACGACCACGAACCACGTGGCAGAAGCGGCCTCGGTGTCGATCGGCTCGCTCTACCAGTACTTCCCCAACAAGGACGCCCTGCTGGTCGCCCTGGCCGAGCGACACATCGACGCTGTCGCGCATCAGTTCGGCGAGCGACTGAGCGTGTTACGCCGGGAGCGGCCGGCCTTGGACGCCACCGTCCGGTCGCTCGTCGATCTCACCGTCGAACTGAACGACACGTCCAGATTGCACGCGATCCTCTTCACCGAGTGCCCACGGACCACCGCTCTGGAGGAACGACTCGGTCGATTCTCCGACCTCCTCACGAATGAGGTGGCCTGGCATCTCGAACGGACCGGCAGCGGAGGGGCCGATGCGGCGCTGCGCGCTCGTCTGGTCATCGCCGCAGTCGACGCCGGCGTCCACGAGGTGATCCTCGCAAGACCCCCGGGGGCCGAACGAGGAGCCGCCACCGCCGAACTCGTCGCACTCACCACTCGCGGCCTCGCCTGAAACGCCGCCCGAACGGGTGCGGTCTCAGTCGTCGAGGTCGCGACGGCGGAGGTCGTCGATGAAGCGCACGGCCGCAGGGTGCGGATCCATCGCACGCCCGGCGGGCGGGGTGGCATCGTCGCGGTCGAGGCGGACCTGACAACCGGGGCACCAGTAGAGCATCCGGCTGGTCCGTCCGACCGGACGCGCCTCGATCGTCTCGTGGCATCGGATGCACGGCTGTCCGCAGCGTCCGTAGACGGCGAGTCCGGTCGGTGCGGCGGCGGTGACCCGACGGTTGCGGTGGCCGCGCAAGAACCTCGCAGCGGTGTTGACCACGAGCGCGGCGTCGTGTGGCGACAGGTCGCCGACGTGTGCCCACGGGCTCAGCTCGAGCGCCCACAACACCTCGCACCGGTAGACGTTGCCGACACCCTGGACGACATGCTGGTCGACGAGGACGTCGCGCAGACGCGCGTCAGGGTCGTGGTACGACAGGAGCAACTCGATCGCCTCGGCGGGATCGCCAGCGGCGGCGGTGAGGTCGGGGCCGAGCCGGCCGTAGCCGGGATGGCGCTGCATCGACGGCTGCCGGTAGGTCTCGACGGTCGGGGCGCTGAAGCACACCGCAACCCAGTCATCGGTCTGGATCGATGCCCGCAGCTGCTTCCACGAGCGGCGCCACGGATCGCCGTGACGGTAGACGTGCCACTCGCTCGAACCCTTGAGATGCGTGTCGAGCACGAGCCCGTCGTCCCAGGTGACCTCGAGGTGCTTGCCGTGCGCCTCGACGTCTTCGATCACGCGCCCGGCGCGTGGCACGGGCCCGATCAACTTGGGGGCGTCGAAGCAGACCATCGTGTGCCCCACGAGCGCCGTACGCATGGCGCTCGCGGTTCGGGCGATGTCGGCAACGGGCATGGTGCCGAAGATCGTAAACGCATCATTCGCGCGGCGGGTGGATAGGCGCGCGCTGCCTGCGACCGTGCGTGGTCGCAGCATCGATGTCAGGGCAGCTGGCCGACGTGCGCGAGCGCGAGCCGTAGCAGTCGGTCCTGACCGCCGGTCATCTGACCGATCACGGCCGGGCTCACCACTTCGGCCGGGGTGTACCAGCCGAGATCGAGCGCCTCCTGCGTGGGCTGGCACTCACCGTCGACGGGCACCACGTACACGAGGCTCACCGCGTGCTGACGCGGATCGTGGTACCCGCTGATGTCTGGGTGCGGGAAGTACTCGGCGACCGTGAACGGAGCGGGGTTGGCCGGGATGCGGGGCAGGGCCATCGAGCCCAGGTCCTTCTCGCAGTGCCGCATCAGCGCATCACGGATCCGCTCACCGAACTTCACACGGCCGCTGACGATCAGTCGGCTGATGCTGCCGTCGGCGGCCATCCGCAGGAGCAGACCGATCCTGGTCACGTTCCCGAGTGCGTCGACCCGGACCGGCACGGCCTCCACGTAGACGATGGGTACCTGCGCGCGCACCAGCTCGAGTTGGTCGGACGACATCCACGCCGTGGACGTCGCAGTGTCGAACCCGGTCAGATCGATCTCGCTCACGAGTCGCCATCATCACAGATCGTCGAGCGCAACACATGAAACCCCAGTTCAGAGACGCCCTGGAGACTCGCAGGCGGCCCCGACCGGACCCTGGAGACCGTTCGCGAGCGATCGGTACTGGTCGGATCGCGGCGAACGCGAGCGCCATGCCAGCGCGATCGTCCGGAAGGGCTCGGGCTTGCGGAGCGGCCGCGTGGTGATCCCCGATCCGCTACGGGCTTCGACTGCGAGCGCCGACGCCGGCAGCAACGTCGCTCCCATTCCGGCGGCGACCATCTGGCTGAGCGACGGCAGGCTCGTGCCCTGGATCGACCCGAGCGTGCTGGCGCCGATGATCGAGCACGCGGCCGCGGCGTGCTCGCGCAGGCAGTGACCTTCTTCGAGGAGCAGCATCGGCAGCCCCGCCAGTGCGGACTGCGGAAGCCGACTGGTCCCGGCGAACGGGTGGCCCTCGGGGAGCGCGAGCACGAACGGGTCGCGAGCGAGCTCGACCACCTCGATGCCCGCCGAGTCACCCGGGATCGGCGCGGCGAGGAGCGCCAGGTCGACGGTGCCGGCGCGCAGCGAAGCGAGCAGCGTCGCGGTCCGCTCCTCCCGGAGCTGCAACTCGACGTTCGGATATCGACGGAGCGTCTCGCGCACGACCGCCGGGAGGAGATACGGCGCGATCGTCGGGATCGCGCCGAGCACGAGCGGACCTGCCAGGTCGCCGCTGCGCTCGGATGCGACCCGGACGAGCTCACGCATCTCCTCGAGCACCCGCCGCGCCGCAGCGAGCACTGCCTCTCCCTCGGGCGTGGCCCGCGCCCCGTGCCGGCCGCGCTCGAATACCGTGAGCCCGAGCCGCTCCTCAGCCTCGGCCACCTGGGTCGACAGCGCCGGTTGGCTGACATGGAGCGCCGAAGCGGCAGCGCCGAACGTGCCGTGCTCGGCCACAGCGACGAGATACTCGAGCTGACGCAGCGTCGGCAGTTCCATAGAGAGAACTTATGGTACCGGCCTGTCAGGTGGCTCGCCTGGCAGCGACGAGTTCAGCGCAACGGCGCCGGCAGGTCGGCCCGATGGACGACGCTGAGGCGCTGCGTGCTGCGCGTGAGCGCGACGTACAGCGCACGCATCCCGTGCTCGGCGCCATCGACGATCTCGGACGGCTCGACCACGACGACGGCGTCGAGTTCGAGCCCCTTGACCACGCTCACCGGCACCACGGTGACCGAATGGTCGAGGCCGGTCGTGGCGGCTCGGCCGTGATCGATCCCGGCGCTCGCGAGCGCATCGGAGATCTCGTCGCACCGATCGTCGTCGGCCACCACGGCGACACTGCCGGCAGGAAGCTCCCGGCGCAGCAGTTCCACCTCTTCGAGCACGCCCGAAGCGAGCGACTCGACACGCCGCACCCGCGGCGCCGTGTCACCGATGCGGACCGAGGTGGGCGCACGCAGACCGGGTGTGGCCTCCGCCATCACCCTGTTCGCGAGCTCCATGATCTGGGACGGGATGCGGTAGCCGACCGAGAGCCCGATGACGCGGCTCGGCTTGCGATCAGGCAGGTGGTCGAGCACCTGATCCCAGTTGTCGGGCGCGAGCGGGCCGGTGGCCTGGGCGATGTCGCCGACGACCGTCATCGACCCGTTGAGCGATCGCCGCGTCGCCATCTTCAGCTGCATCGGTGTGAGGTCCTGCACCTCGTCGATCACGATGTGGCCGTACGTGCGGATCTCGTCGGACTCGTCGAGCTTGCCGTCCTTGCGTGGCATCGGCCCCAGCACCTCGCGGGCATCGTCGAGCAGAGCGACGTCGGCCGCTGACCAGCGGACGTCGCTGACGTGCTCGCTACGGGGCCGGTGGAGCGCCTTGTACTCGTGGTCGTCGAGCACACCGTTGGCCGCGAGGCGCAGCAGCGCCATCGAACCGAACAGGTCGTGGAGCAGGTCGGCCGGCCTGAGCAGCGGCCACATGCGATCGAGCGCCGCTCGCACCTCCGGCATCGAGCGCACATCGCTGCGGACGTCGCGCGGCGAGACCTCGTCGGCGCCGCGCCAGGTTGCGGCCATCGCCGACCAGACCTCGCCCTCGACCCATCGGCGAGCTGCGTTGTGGCGGCGGAACCGGCGGCGTGCCTGCTTGACGATGCGTACCGTCTCCTCGGCGCGCAGGCGCACGTAGCTCGAGCGGAACGGGACGACGAGGTCGTCGCGGAGCGGGCGCTCACGATCGTTGACGGCACGATCGATGACGTCGCTCATGCGGGCGTCGCCCTTGATGCGCGCCGCGAGGGGGCTGTCGGTCTGCTCGCCGCGGGCGGCGAACCGGACGTCGGGGATCATGTCGGCCATGACGACCTGCTCGACGCCGGCCTCACCCAATGACGGCAGCACCTGCTCGATGTACCTGAGGAACACGCGGTTCGGCCCGATCACGAGCACGCCCTGGTCTTCCAGGGGGAAGCGGTGGGTGTACAGCAGGTATGCGGCCCGGTGGAGCGCGACCACGGTCTTGCCGGTGCCTGGGCCACCCTGGACCACCAGCACGCCGGCCTGTGGGGAGCGGATGATCTCGTCCTGTTCGGCCTGGATGGTGGCGACGATGTCGCCGAGCGTCCCGGTGCGGCCGCGTTCGAGCGAGGCGATCAGGGTGCTGTAGCCCCGGAGCTGCGGGGCGGCGCTCGCCGACTCGGCGAGGCCGTCGTCGTGACCGACGCCCAGGTGGCCGGCGCCGAACAGCTCGTCCTCGATGCCGAGCAGGCGGCGCCCGTCGACGGCGAAGTGGCGGCGCCGGGCGAGAGCCATCGGCTCGCGACCGGTGGCCCGGTAGAACGGCTCGGCGACCGGCGCCCGCCAGTCGATGACGACCGGGTTGGCGTCGAGATCGGCGACGGCGAGCCGGCCGATGTGGAAGCTCTCCAGCTCACCCTCCGCGACATCCGAGTCCGCGTCGGGATGGCGGTCGATCCGGCCGAAGACCAGCGCAGCCTTGCCGAGGTCGAGGTCGGTGAGACGCTTCACGAGCGCCTCGTCGAAGGCGTTGCGCTCGAATCGCGCCTGGAAGGTGCCGCCGAGGTCGGCTTCGCTGAGATCCCGCAACTTCCACGCGACCTGCCTGCTCTCGTCGAGGCAGCGGTACGCGTGTTCGATGTAGGCCTGCTCTTCGGCGAGGTCCGGGTGGTGTTGGCTCATCGATACCAGGGGGTCGACCGGTCTGCTGACCGGTGCATTCGGGCCGACGGGTCACCCGCCGGTTTGGGGGACGTGTAACCCTATCGGCCGTCACGTCGACTCCCCCACGCCGGTCGGGGTCGGACCGCCCCAGATAGCGTGCTCCGTGCATGGCTGACAGCGCAGACCAGACCGCACCGTTCCTGGCCGCCGCGGCGGGCGAACGGGCGGCCCACACCCCGGTGTGGTTCATGCGCCAGGCAGGCCGGAGCCTGCCCGAGTACCGGGCGGTCCGTGGTGACGGTTCGATCCTGCAGGCCATCAAGCAGCCCGACGTGGCTGCGGAGATCACGCTCCAACCGGTCCGCCGGTACGGGGTCGACGCAGCCGTGCTCTTCAGCGACATCGTGGTGCCCCCGCACGCGGTCGGCTTCGGGATCGACGTCGCCCCCGGTACCGGCCCTGTCGCCGATACTCCGTTCCGCAGCGCGAACGATCTCGATCGCCTTCGCCCGCTCGAGCCCGACGACGTCGCGTACGTCACCGACACCGTCGACATCCTCGTGCGCGAGCTCTCGTCCGATGTACCGCTCCTGGCGTTCGCCGGCGCCCCGTTCACCGTGGCGAGCTACCTCATCGAGGGTCGCCCGAGCCGCGATTATCGCCACACCAAAGCCCTGATGCACACCGACGAGGCCCTGTGGCACCAGCTGATGGAGCGCCTCGCCGACTCCGCTGTCACGTTCATCGGGGCTCAGCTCGAGCACGGCGCCCGGGCCTTCCAGCTGTTCGACTCGTGGGCCGGGTCGCTCTCCGCGCTCGACTACCGCCGCTTCGTGCTCCCCCACTCGCAGCGGGTCTTCGCCGAGCTCGCCGCCCGGTTCCCCGACGTCCCCGGGATCCACTTCGGCATCGGGTGCGACCACCTGCTGGTCGCCCTCTACGAAGCCGGGCCGCGCATCATCGGCCTGGACTGGCGGACCACGATCGGCGATGCCAGGGCGCGCCTCGGCGACGACGTCGTCGTGCAGGGCAACCTCGATCCGGCGCTGGTGCTGGCTGGCCGCGAGTGTGCCCTCGCCGGCACTCGGGCGGTGTTGGCCGACAACGCCGGCCATCCCGGGCACATCTTCAACCTCGGCCACGGCGTCAACCCCGACTGCGATCCCGACGTGCTCGCCGCCGTCGTCGAGCTCGTTCATGCCCAGACCGCCACGACGTGATGGGATCCTCGTCATGACCAGCACCCGCATCGGCGTCGTCGCCATGGCGTACGGCACGCCGCGCACGCCCGACGAGATCCTCCCGTACTACACCGACATCCGGCGCGGGCGGCCACCCACCGACGAAGCCCTCGCCGACCTCACCCGGCGCTACGAGGCGATCGGCGGCGTGTCACCGCTGGCGCAGCTCACCGAGGCCCAGCAGGTCGCGCTGCAGCGTGCGCTCGACGCCATCGCGCCCGGCGCCTACGAGGTCGTGCTCGGCCTCAAACACGCCGATCCGAAGGTCGAGGCCGCCGTCGACGATCTCGCCGCCCGCGGGTTCACCCAGGCGATCGGCGTGGTGCTCGCACCGCACTACTCGGCCTACTCCGTCGGCCAGTACCTCGGCCGGATGAACACCGCCGCCGAACCGCACGGCATCGCCACCGCGGGGGTCGAGTCGTGGGCGGTCGAGCCGGCGTTCGTCGAGTTCCTCGTCACCGACCTGCGTTCCCGCCTCGCCGAGATGCCTGCGAACACGCGGGTGGTGTTCACCGCTCACTCGTTGCCGTCGCGCATCATCGAGGCCGGCGATCCGTACCCCGACGAGTTGCGCTCGACCGCCGTGGCCGTCGCCGGTGCGCTCGGGCTCGACGAGGGGTCGGGCTGGCAGCTCGGATGGCAGAGTGCCGGCCGCACCCCGGAACCGTGGCTCGGCCCCGACATC
Source organism: Ilumatobacteraceae bacterium (assembly GCA_022843125.1). Classification (GTDB taxonomy): domain Bacteria; phylum Actinomycetota; class Acidimicrobiia; order Acidimicrobiales; family Ilumatobacteraceae; genus Ilumatobacter. The sequence continues at coordinate 14,951 of JALHOG010000047.1, read as the reverse complement.
CTCGAGGTGCTCGACACGCTGGCTGGTGCCGACGGGCGTGTCGACGGCGTGATCGTCTCGGCGGTCGGTTTCGTCGCCGATCACCTGGAGGTGCTGTACGACCTCGACATCGAGGCGCGCCACCGCGCCGAATCGCAGGGCCTCGCGTTCGACCGCACCGCGTGCGTCAACGACGACCCGGCGGTGATCGGGGCGCTCGCCGCACGCGTCCACGCGCAGGCGGTCGGTGCGGGGTGGATCGCGGCGTGAGCCACCGGGTGCTCGTGGTCGGGGGCGGCATCAGCGGCCTCGCCGCGGCAGCTGCGCTCGTCCAGCAGCGCAGCACGCATCCCGATCTCGCTGTCGAGGTCTGGGAAGCCGACCACCGGCTCGGCGGCAAGATCGCGACCTCCCCGTTCGCCGGCATCGACGCCGTCGACGAGGGCGGCGACGCCTTCCTGGTCCGCCAACCACATGCGGTGGCGCTCGCCCGTACCGTCGGCCTCGGGCCCGGCCAGATGACAGCGCCGGCCGCGGCGAGCGCGACCGTGTGGCACGACGGACTGCACCGGCTCCCCGCCGGGATCGTGCTCGGCGTGCCCACCGACGTGAAGGCGTTCGCCACGAGCAGGCTCCTCAGCTGGCGCGGCAAGCTCCGCGCCGGGCTCGAGCCGTTGCTCCCACCCACCGACCACGACGACTCGATCGGGCGCCTGGTGCGCGGCCGGTTCGGCGACGAGGTGCACGAGCGGCTCGTCGACGCCCTCGTCGGCAGCATCTATGCAGCCGACACCGACCGCTTCAGCCTCGCTGCGGTGCCGCAGCTCGCCGAACTGGCGCGCGGCAACCGTTCACTGCTGATCGGCGCGCGGGCCGCCAAGCGGAAGATGCCTGCACCACCGCCTGCTGGGTCGGCGCCGACACCGATCTTCGGGGCGCCGCGGCAGGGCATCGGTGCCCTCGTCGACGCCACGGCCGCGTTCGTGCGTGAGCACGGCGGCGTGGTGCGCACCGGGCGGCCCGCCGCCTCGCTCGTGGCCGACGGGTCGGGCTGGCGGGTCGACGACGAGCGCTTCGATGCCATCGTGCTGGCGTCGCCCGCTCGCGCCTCGGCCCCACTGCTCGTCGGCGTCGCACCCGAGGCTGCGGCCGGCCTCAGCACGTTCGAGCACGCCGACGTGATCATGGTCCGCCTGGCGGTGCCGGCCGGCGAGTGGCCCGACCGGCTCGCCGGGTTGAGCGGCTACCTCGTCCCCAAATCGGAGCAGCGCACGGTGACCGCGGCGTCGTTCGCCTCGCAGAAGTGGGCGCACTGGCGGCCCGCCGACGGCTCCCAGATCGTTCGGATCTCGCTGGGGCGCGACGGGCTCCCGGTCGAGCAACTCGACGACGACACGGCGCTCGCCCGTGCGGTCGAGGAGTTCGGGCGTCACATCGGCGCCACCGTGGTTCCGACCGCCACGTCGATCACACGCTGGACGGGAGCGTTCCCGCAGTACCGACCGCACCACTTCGACCGGGTGGCCACGATCGAGCAGGCACTCCCCGCTGGTGTGTACCTCGCCGGGGCGAGCTACCGCGGGATCGGCATCCCGGCGTGCGTCGCCGACGGCGAACGCGCCGCCTCAGCCGTCGTCGCCCACTGCTTCCGAACCTGACGCTGTGGTCGTCGATTCCTCGTCGGCGGGCTCGTGGTGGCTGGGCATGTGGCGGGCGGGCTGACACAATGGGCCGATGGCGGTGACCTCGTCCACCCGCGTGCTCGCAGCGCCGCTCGCCCTCGTCGGTGCGCTCGTGCTCGGTCTCAGCGCGTGCAGCTCCGGATCGGAACCGCTGGCCCTCGTGACCGACGTCGCCGCACCGGCCACGGCGGCGCCCCCACCGACCACCGCTGCCCCCGCAACAACGGTCCCGCCCCCGGCGACGACCGTTGCCCCCGTCACCACGGCTGCGACCACCACGAGCACCACGAGCACCACGACGACGAGCACCACGACCACGACGCTCGCCCGACAGCTCACTACCCCGATTCCGCCCCCGCAGGACGCCGACGCCGCCGAGCCCGTGATCGAGATGGGTCGCATCTCGATCCCGAAGATCGACGTCGACTCGGTGATGTACGAGGGCATCCGCAACACCACGCTCGATTACGGTCCGGGCCACTGGCCAGGCACTGCACTGCCCGGCCAGATCGGCAACGTCGTCGTCGCCGGGCACCGCACCAGCAAGCACCGCGTGTTCCGCAACGTCGATCAGCTGGTCGAGGGTGACCCGATCATCTTCACGGCGGCAGACGGTACCGAGCACGTCTACCGGGTGACGAAGGTCGAGATCGTCGGGCCCGAGGCGCTCTGGATCGTCGATCCCACCGACACCCCGACGGTCACCCTGTTCGCGTGTCACCCGCCGGGATCCACCGCCCAGCGCATCGTCGTGTACGCCGACCTCGAGATCTGACGCCGCCCGTGGACCACCCCACCGAACCCGTGTCGGCGCGCGCCCGCCGGGTCCTCACCGGTGGTGGCGCCCGCTCGCTGCTGGCCGGTGCACTGGTCGCGTTCTCCCTCCCTCCGTGGGGTTTCTGGCCGCTCGCGTTCGTCGGGGTGATCGTGTTCGGGCTGGCGCTCGGCGAGGAGCCGACCCGCCGCTCGGCCGCCCGACGCGGCTTCCTGTTCGGCCTGAGCTGGATGGCGATCGGCATGGCGTGGATGTGGTTCCTCACCGTGCCCGGCTACCTGTTCAGCGCGTGTCTGTTCGCCGCGTTCCATGCCGCGGCGGCAGCGATCTCGCCCACGGGCCGGTGGCGGGTGATCGGCCGCCCGGCGGCGCACACGCTGGTCGAGGCGATCCGTCTCGGGTTCCCCTTCGGTGGTGTGCCGCTCGCCACACTCGGCATCTCGCAGGCCGGAGGGCCGCTGCTCTTCGTCGCCCGCATCGGTGGCGTGGTGGTGCTCACCTGGATCGTGTTCCAGGTCGGGTTCGCGCTCGCCGGTTTCGTGACCGATCGCCGCTCGCGGCACGGCGCGGCCGGGATCGCAGCGTGCGTCGTGGCGGTGGCCGTCGCCGCCGTCGCACCATCGGGCAACGACACCGGTGCGGCGCTGACCGTGGCCGCCGTGCAGGGCGGAGGCGAGCAGGGAACCACCGCGCTCGACGTACCGAGCCGGATCGTCACCCAACGGCTGCTCGCCGCCACCGACACGATCTCACCCGACCCCGACCTCGACCTCGTCGTGTGGCCCGAGAACGGCGTCGACGTGAACGACCAGGCGCTGACCGACAGCGACGCCTACCGCGAGATCGCCGCCCAGGCCGCTCGGCTGGGGGTCCCGTTCGCCGTCGGGATCACGATCGACTCGGAGTTCTCGGCGTACCCCACCGAGGGCGCGTTCGTGAACGCGCAGGTGGTCATCACCCCGGCGGGTGAGGTGACGAGCCGGTACGAGAAGGTGCGGATCGTGCCGTTCGGCGAGTACGTCCCGCTGCGCGGCGCGCTCGAGGCGATCGGCGCTCCGGTCGACCAGATCCCGAGCGACGCCGTGGCCGGCCGCGACCCCGCCTTCATCGAGTTGCCCGACGGCACCCGGCTCGGCGTGATGATCTCGTGGGAGGTCTTCTTCGGCGGGCGCGGGCGCGCCGCCGCCGACAACGGCACGGCGTTCCTGCTCAACCCCACCAACGGCGCGAGCTACACCGGGACGATCCTTCAGACCCAGCAGGTCGCGTCGAGCCGGCTGCGGGCGGTCGAGAGCGGGCGCTGGGTGGTGCAGGTGTCGCCCACCGGCTTCACCGCGTTCGTGACCGATCGCGGCGAGGTGCTCCAGCGCACCGACGTGAGCGAGCAGCGGGTGATCCGATCGGAGGTCCCGCTCCGCGACGGCACCACCTGGTTCCAGGCGATCGGCACGGTGCCGTGGGCATTGGCCGCCCTGGTGGTGCTGCTCCTGTCCCGCCGCGCGAACGTCAGAGCTCGAGCATCAGCGTGACGGGGCCGTCGTTGACGAGCTCGACGCGCATGTCGGTGCGGAAGCGCCCGGTGGCCACCGTCGCCCCGAGCCCGCGCAGGCGGGCGACGACCGCGTCCACGAGCGGTTCGGCGTGCTCGGGGCGGGCGGCGTCGATCCAACTCGGCCGGCGGCCCTTGTCGGTGTTGCCGTAGAGGGTGAACTGGCTGACCACCAGGACCTCGGCGGGGAGGCCGTCGGCGGCACGGTCGGCCAACGAGCGGTTCATCACCCCGTCGGCGTCGTCGAGCACCCGCAGGAACCAGATCTTGTCGGCGAGCTTGTCGGCCACCGCCGGCGTGTCGTCGTGCGTGACGCCCACCAGCACGCACAACCCGGCGGCGATCGACCCGACGATCTCGCGATCCCCACCGGGACCGACCACGACCACCTGTGCCCGCTCGACGCGCTGCACCAACCCGCGCACGTCAGCCCCGCCGCCGGACCACGACTACGCCACCCTCGTGCTCGGTGAGCTCGAGCGAGTGCGGGGCGATCTCGGCCCGCAGGTCGTCGACCCCGTCGCAGCGCCACGCCACCGTGGCGTTCGCCTCGCGCAGGGTGAGCCCGTTGGGGTCGGCGATCCGGAAGCGCTGGGTCCACGCGATCGAGCGCTCGTCGATCGGCTCGGCGCTGGTCCATCCCTCCACCAGGTTCCGGCCCACCTGCCGCTCTCCCACCCGCAGGCTCGGGATCGCCGCCGGCCGCGACGGCGCGACGAGCGAGACGACACATGGCGCCCCCGGCCGCAGCGACGTGGAGACGTAGCGCCACAGCTTCGTGCGCTCGGCGTCGTCGAGGTGGCCGAGCACCCCGACCGCGAGCACGGCGGCCGCCCGGTCGGGGAGGTTGGCCTGCGCCAGTTGGGTGGGGACGACCGTGGTGGCCGCGAGGAGCTCGGGTGCATCGACGAGGCGGGCGTGCAGCGCGACCCGCATGGCCGGTGACGGCTCGACCGCGACCACCCGCAGGCCGGGCGCCGCGCGGTGCACCGCTGCGAGCCCGACGCCCGTGCCCGCCCCGACGTCGACGAGCGGCCCGGAGGTCGGTTCGAGGCCGGCGAGCACGTCGAGCAGGACGAGTTCGACGGTCTCCCACAGGTCGCCGGCGAGCAGGTCGGCGAACTCGGCGATCGTGGCGTAGCCGGCAACGCCGTCGGGCGGCACCGGCCGCGACGAAGCCGCCACAGCGCGAGCGACGGGGGCCCCGACCTCCGGTTCGGCAACGGGCGACATCAGGTGGATCCAGCGCGGATCCTTCTGGCCGGGCTGCCGCGGCAACTCACGGACGAGCGGCTCGGGTCGGCCCGCCAGCCGCTCCAGCACCGTGACCACGTCGTCGGGTGTCTTGAACCGGTGCTGGCGCTCGCTGCGGGTCTTGAGTTCGCCGGGCGTCTGAGCGCCCCGGAGCATCAGCACCGAGAGCAGCACCGTCTCGGCCTTGCCGAGCTCGAGCGTCTCGGGCAGGACGTGCTTGTACTTGGTTGCCCGGTTCGTCGTGCTGTGCACGACCCGCGTGAGCCCTCGTGCCCGCAACGAGTTGAGTGCGACCTCGATCTCGCGGTCGCCATAGGAGACGACGGGATCGCGGCTGGTCGACTGATTGCAGGCGGTGCGCAGCGCGTTGAGCGTCATCGGGTACGTGTCGGGGACCGTGGCCTCCTTCTCGACGAGGCAGCCGAGCACCCGCACCTCCTGCGGGCTCAGATCATCGAACCGTTGAGCGCCGCCGTCGTCCATGGGGCGGAGTCTGGTCGATCCGGCCGGCTCGCGTCGACCGTGGCATCGGACGATTCTGCTGTCACACTCCGGGCATGGATTCGGGGTTGGACTTCGACTCGTTCGCCAGACTGGCGCGCGCCCGCCGCACCCACATGATCGTCGACCGCGACCGACCGGTGGGCGACGACGTGATCGGGCAGCTGTGCGAGCTCGCGACCTGGGCGCCGTGCCACAAGAAGACGTGGCCGTGGCGGTTCGCCTCGCTCACCGGTGATGCCCGAGCCCGGCTCGGCGAGGCGTTCGCCGCCGACATGGCCGACCGCGACTTCGGCGACGAGGGCAAGCGCGAGAAGACCCGCACGAAGTACACGCGCACGCCGAACATCCTGGTGGTCGGGTGCGCCCCCGACGCCAAACCGACGATCCACGACGAGAACCGCGACGCGGTGGCGGCCGGTGTCCAGAACCTGCTGCTGGGCGCCACCGCGCTCGGCCTCGCCAGCTTCTGGTCGACGCCGCCGCTGATCGACTCGCCCTGCGCGCTCGACCTGTGCGGCTTCGCCGCGGACGACCGCATCGTCGCGGTGATCTACCTCGGCCACCCCAACGGAACGGTCGAGGTCCCGGTCCGCCCCACCCCCGCGGTCACCCACCTCACCTGACGTCGACACCCGACATCGACCCCTCGGCAAAATCTGGTCAGAGCGTCGGCAAAATCTGGTTACATCGCCGGCAAATTCTGTTTAGAGTGCGGTGATGGAGATCGATCGCCGCATGTTGATCCCGACTCGCGAGCTCCTCGCCGGCTTCCGAGCGCTGGTGGTCAACGGCCCGCGGCAGTCGGGCAAGAGCACGCTGGTCCGGCAACTGCAGCACGATCGAGGGCCGGTGGTGAACCTCGACGACCCCACCGTCCTCCAGGCCGTCCGCGCCGATCCGGTCGGTTTCGTCGACTCCGTCGCAGCCGGTTCGGCGATCGACGAGTTCCAGCGCGGCGGTGACGATCTCCTGCTGGCGCTCAAGATGCGGCTCGACTCCGACAGCAGGCGCGGCCAGTTCGTACTGGCCGGCTCGACCCGGTTCCTCTCGATGCGGAACATCTCGGAGACCCTGACGGGACGCGTCGGCATCGTCGAACTGCTGCCACTGTCGGCCGGAGAGCTCCGAGGAACGCACGAGACGTTCATCGAACGCGCCTTCGCCGCGTCACTCGGCGATGTCACCGCAGCAGCGACCAACCGCACCGACTACGCCGACGCGATCGCCCGCGGTGGGTTCCCGGAGTTGGCCCTCGGCCCTGCGACGGCGCGATTCCGCAACGGCTGGAGCGATGCATATCTGCGAACGGTCACGGCCGTCGCGAACGTGGAACAGGTCGCGGAAGTCAGACGGCCAGAGCTGTTCGGCCAGCTGATGGCACAACTCGCCGCCAGGTCGGCACAGGAGATCGTGGTCGCCGATCTCGCCCGCGAGCTCGGCACGAGCCACGACCTCGTCCGCGCCTACCTCGACGTCGTCGCCACGCTCTACCTCGTCCGGATCGTCCCCGGCTGGACCACCAGTCACACGAATCGAGCCAAGCAGCGACCGGTCGCTCACCTGGTCGACACCGCCCTCGCGACGCACCTGCTCGGTGAGACTGCAGACTCGCTCGGCGACATGTCGTCGCGCTGGTTCGGGCCGTTGCTCGAGACGTACGTCGCCAACGAGATCGCGAAGCAGGCGACGTGGGCCGAACGCCCGGTGACGATCGGCCACTACCGCGATCGCGATCAGCGCGAGATCGACATCGTGCTCGAACGCGGCCGGAACGTGGTCGGGATCGAGGTCAAGGCAACGGCCACCCCCCTGCCTCAGCACGCCCGTCACCTCGCCTACGTGCGTGACCGTCTGGGGGAACGCTTCACACTCGGGATCGTGCTGCACACCGGCAACCAGACCGTCGTGTTCGGCGACCGGCTCATCGCCGCTCCGATCTCGACCCTCTGGTCGTGATCCGTCACGGTGTGATCAGTCGCGGTCAGATCAATCGCGAGGGGTGATGGTGACGGGGCGAAGGCGTTGGGAGACGGCGCTGGCGAGCCAGGTGGCGGCGGCCGCGACGAGGGGGACGGCGATCACGAGGATGGCGCTCACCGCCCACGGGAAGCTCGGCCACTCAGTGCCGTTGGTGGCACGCCACAGCACCCACGTGGGGACGAAGCCGGTCGGGATGCCGAGCGCGATGCCGGTGAGCGCGAGGGCAGCTGCGCCGGTCGCCGTCTGGCGCCGCATCGTCGCCGGCGTGGCGCCGACGACCGACAGCGTGTTGCGCTCGTGGCGACCTTCGGCGGCTGCGAGCGACAGGCCGATCGCCACCACGAGCAGGCTGAGCACGACGGCGATGCCGGCGATGATCGCCCGCGCCAGCCACAGATCGCCACTGTCTCCCGGGCGGTACTGCGCCGCGTAGGAGACGCCCCACCACGGCCCTTCGAATTCCTCGGCCGTCGCACGAGGCGGATCACCCGGCTCGACGAACGCACCGAGTCCGAACTCCTGGGTGGTGAACTCGGCCGCGATCTCCTGTCCGACTGCGTCGGTGATCACACCGTCTGAGCGCACGATCACTCCCCGTGCCACGGGTGTGAACCCGAGCTCGGCGGCGTGCGCTTCGGTGATCAACGTCATCCAGTAGCCGAACCCGAACGCCGGGAGGTCGCGCCCGACCGGCGTGTCGAGCTGGACGATCTCGTCGCCGATCGCGTACGTGGTGCCACTCGGCCCATCGAAGCCGTAGGACCCCGTCCCGTCGTCGGGCATGCGCACCATGATCGAACCCTCGTCATCGAGCGTCCGTTGATCGCGGTCGGAGAGGCCGACCAGTGCGAGCACACCCGGGGTGGCGATCACCGGGCCCTCGCCGGACGTGGACCAGACGATCGGATCGCTCCACCTGAACGGCGGCGGGTCGAAGCCGGCGACGAGGATCGGCTCGAGGGTGGAGCCGGGGAGGCGCCCCTCGATCACATCGAGCTGGGCGGCGGTCGGCGCGCCGGTCGGCAGCATCGGCGGGTCGATCGGGGACTCGTCGTCGAAGTCGTCCGCAGCGGGGGCCATCGTGCCGTCCGCGGTGAAGGAGTCACGGACCACGAGCGCATCCTCGGGCAGGAGGGCGTCGCCGTAGTACTGGTTCAACACCGCTTCATCGGCGACCATCGCCACCGCGACCGACCCCCCGACCGCTACGGCGATCGCGGCCACCACTGCGGCCGAGCGCGTCCGTGCGCGCGCCATGCTGCGGAGCGCGAGACGGGGCGACAGTGGCAGGTGGGCGGCGAGACGCCCGGCACGCTCGACCACGAGCGGCGTCGCGCACACCATGCCGAACACCACTGCGACCGCCGCGAGCACGATCGCGAGCGCGAACAGATCGGTGCTCCCGCCCGTGTTCGACGCGTTGCTCACACCGACACCGGCGACCGCGAGCAGGCCGATGCCTCCGAGCGTGAGGCCCACACCGGTGGGCACCAGCCAGCGCGGCGGCTGGGCGAGCGGTCGCCGCCCGGCGAGCGCCGCCATCACCGGCACCTTCGCCAACGAACGCGCCGGAACGGCCGCCGCGATGGTGCCCGCCACCAGCGCGGTGACGGCGATCGCCACCAGGTCGCCGGCGGCGATGCGGTAGCCGACGGTGTCGCTCTGCAGGAACCACTCCTCGACGACCGGCGCAACGAACGGGAGGACGGCGAGCCCGAGCCCGATCCCGGTGACCGTCCCCACCGCAGCGGTCCACGTGCCCTGGAGGACCAACGTCGCGCGGATCACCCTCGGCGTCGCGCCGTTCGATGCGAGCTGACCGACCGCGACGAGTTGGCGGCGAGCGCTCGTCGCGAACGCTGCGGCGACGATGATGCCGACGGCCACCAGAGCCAGCACACCGCCGACCCACCCCCACGCGAGCGTCGACCCGGTGGCCGAGTAGTCGGGAAACGGCTCGGCGTCGCGCGTCCAGCCGCCGACCCGGGCCGCGAGCTCGGATCGCTCGCTGGGCGTGACCTCGGCGGGCAGATCGATGAGCGTCGTCAGCCCACCGAAGCCGTCGGCGATGCGGTCGCGATCGAAGCCGGGAACGACCACGAGGTCTCTCCAATAGCTCGCCCGGTACCGGCCGATGCCGACGACCTCCCACGTACCCGAGGGGCGGTCGAGCTGGAGCGTGTCGCCGACACCGAGCCCCAGCGCCTCGGCGACGCCAGGGTCGAGCAGGACCTCACCATCGCGGGGCACCCGGCCGTCGATGACCTCGACCGAGCCGGCCAGCATCGGGTCGTCGAGGCGACGGTCGGTCCACTCGAAGTAGACCTCGTCGCCGTCACGGTTGCCGGCGGAGATCGTGGTCGATGCGCCGAGATGGTCGACGACCCGCGAGCCGGCGGGCAGCGTGTCGAGCCGGCGAGCCAACCCGTCGCGCTCGGCGGCGGACCACGTGGTGCCCTCGATCGCGATGTCGGCGCCTGGCCACTGCATGTCGAACTGCGCCGACCACGAGCTCGCCGCAGCACCCGTCCGCACCAGCACGCTGCCGAGGGTCATCGCCATCACCGGGACGGCGATCAGGAGGGCGGCGAGGACGGTGCGGCCGGGGCGGCGGCGAGTCTCGCGGCGGGCGAGGCGGGCGGCGAGGCGCCACGTGGGGACGGCCGACCGGTCCCGGAGCGGTGGCGGTGCGACGGGCGTCGCACCCGCGAGCCGGTCTTCGATGATCACGGGCATCATCGCACCCCGGTGGGGACGACGGCGCTGGTGTCGTCGACGATGCGGCCGTCGCGGAGGAACACCACCCGGTCGGCCCACGAGGCGAAGCGCGGCTCGTGGGTGACCATCACCACCGCGGTACCGGAGCGGGCGAGGCCGGCGAGCACCTCGATCACCTGGTCGGAGGTGAGGGTGTCGAGCGCGCCGGTGGGCTCGTCGGCGAACACGACGCGCCGGTCGCCGACGACCGAGCGGGCGATCGCGATCCGCTGCTGCTGGCCGCCGGAGAACGAGTCGGGATAGCGGTCGAGCTGCTCGACGATGCCGACCCGTTCGAGCGCTTCCCGAGCCTCGGCGCGGGCCGCCGAGGCGCCGATGCCATCGAGCTCGAGCGGGAGCATCACGTTCTCGAGCGCGGTGAGCGACGGGATCAGGTTGAGCGACTGGAAGACGTACCCGAGCCGCCGTCGCCGGACCTCGGCGAGCTCGGCGATCGACATCGTCGTGAGGTCGCGCCCCTCGAACAGCACGTTGCCGGCGGTGGGCAGTTCGAGCCCGCCGCCGAGGTGGAGCATCGTCGACTTGCCGCAGCCCGACGGGCCCATGATCGCCACGAACTCGCCGGGCATCACGGTGAGGCTCACGCCGTCGAGCGCCCGGATCTCGGTGGTGCCAGCGCCGAACGTCTTGACGACGTTGCGGAGTTCGACGATGGGGCCCGACAGGTCGGGGGTTCGGTTGGTGGTGATCACGGGCGGTCCTTCCGGGTTGCAGCGAGGCGCGCTTCGCACAGATCGAGCCAGCGCAGGTCGGCCTCGGCGCGTACGACGAGGGCATCGGTGACGAGCTGGGCAGCGAGCACCGACACGGTCGGCGCGTCGGCGGGTGGTGCCGGCTTGCGGCGGTGGTCGTGGAGCAGGGCGAACAGGGCGGTGCGCTGGCGGGTGATCACCTCGAGCGCATGGTCGGCGCCCTTCTCGATCGCCATCAGCACCTTGAGCATCAGCTCGTCGCGCGGCGGTGGCTCGTCGGCGGGCACGGCCTGCCACCAGGCGCCGAGCTCCTCGCGGCCGGCGGCGGTGAGGGTGTACGACTTCTGCCCCTCGGCCTCGGTCATCTCGACGAGGCCGTCTCGCTCGAGGCGATCGAGGGTGGTGTACACCTGGCCGACGTTGAGGCTCCACACGCCGCCGGTGACCGATTCGAACTCGGTCTTCAGCTGGTAGCCGTATCTCGGCCCTGGTTCGAGGAGGGAGAGCAACCCCTCACGCACTGCCATAGATACCGAGTATACACATACTCAGTATCTACGCAAGCTCGACGCCGCGGATGAACGCCAGGGCCGACTTGAGGCGATCGTCGCTGGCGCGCTCGATCGCAGCGTCCCAGTCGAACCAGCCGATCTCCTGGCTCTCACCCTCCGGCGGGGTCGGGTCGGCGTCGCCGCCGTGAACCAGGTAGCGGAGGTCGAGATGGGTGTGGCCGCGACCGCCAGGGTGGACGTCGACGTGGACGAGCGGCGGCGCCTCTCCGTCGAAGCGGACATCGAGCCCGGTCTCCTCGCGCGCCTCGCGCACCGCGGCCTCCCACGGTGACTCGCCGGCGTCGATGTGACCGCCGGGTTGCAGCCACAGGCCGAGCCGCTTGTGCCGCAGCAGCACCACACCGCGCGGGCCGACGACGATCGCGGAGCCGGTGACGTGGACCGGATCCGACTCCTGATCGAACGGCAGGTCGAGTGCGTCGAAGTGCCGGAGGAACTCGACGATGCAGCCGCGTTCGGCGTCGTCGATCGGTGTGCGTTCGGCAACCGAACGCCGCACCTCGGCACGCAGCGAAGCCGAACCGGTGAACATCGCCCCACCGTATCCAGATGAAATCGCAACAAATCGCTTGAGTCATCCAAGCGACCGACCGATGAGTTGTGGACGCCGGACGTACTGGCCTCACCCCCTCAAATGACCATGGAACCCAACTCGCAGTTCGCCCCCCGAGTGTTGCTCGCCATCGACGATCTTCGTCTGCGGCGTACCAACGAGGCTGGCCTCCGGGCCGCTGGGTTCGCGGTCAGCGCGCCCGGTGATGCCGAAGCCGTCACCGTCCTCGCCGAATCGTTCGCACCGGATGTCCTGGTGGTCGACACGTCGATGCAGGGCCCGGACAACCGGCCCCTGTACCAGCGTCTCCGCAGCGACACCGACCGCTACCTCCTCTGCATCGACTCGGCCGGCCGTGACCGCACCCGGGTCGAGGTACTGAGGTCGGGCGCCGACGACGCCGTCTCGGTCCCGGTCACCCCTGATGAGATCGCCGCCCGCTGCCATGCGCTCCTGCGCCGGCCGCGTGAGATGCGGACCGACTGGGATCCGATCCAACCGTCGATCGTGACCCTCGGCCCGCTGAGCATCGATACCGGCCGTCACGAGATCCGTCTCGACGGCGATGAGATCCCGGCCACCCGGATCGAGTTCTCGCTGCTCGAGCACCTCTGCCGCCGGCCGACCGAAGTCGCCTCGCGCCAGGACCTGCTCGTGTCGGTGTGGGGGCCGAACTGGGTCGGCGACACCCACGTCGTCGACGTCCACCTGTCGAACCTGCGCCGCAAGCTCGACAAGGTCGCCCCCGATCTGCGGATCGTCCACACGGTGCGCGGTGTCGGCTTCCGCATCAGCAACGAACTGCTCGACGCCGCCGAGGCAGCCGCCGCGACGGGTCCGACGATGTTGCGCCTGAACGGACAGCAGGCCGATCAGCAGGCCGATCAGCAGGCCGAGGTCGTCGAGCTCCATCCCGAGCTCGACGAACCCGCCACCGCCTGACGCACCCGTCTCCCCGCTCACGCGTACGTGGCGAGGATCGACCAGTGACGGTGCTCGACGCCGACCAGGTGTGCCTCGCCCCGCTCGGTGACCAACTGGAAGCGCGCGACCCGGCGTGACCGCTCGGTCGACCACCACCGCTGCTCGACCGGCCACGGCCCCGCCCACGCGACGATGCGCTGACGGCGACCGCCGACGATCAGCTCGGCCGGACCGGCGCTGACCTCGCCCCGCCCGCTGACCGCCACCGGCCGGCCGTCGCGATCGACGACCTCGACCACCACCGGCGGATCGGGCACGACCGCAGGCGCCGGTGACGGCACCGCCCCGGGCCACGGACCGTCGCCACGTTCGAGCCGTTCCGCTCCGGCGTCGAGATCGACCGAGATCGCCGGGACCAACCGGTACCGCTCGGCAGGCAACCGGCCGCCCTGCCACTGCGGCACCCGCACCGCATGCTCGCCCGCCAGACCGGTGAGCCGGACCACCGCCCGAGCGGCATCGTGATCGGCCTGCGAGCGGCCACCCCACAGCCGGGCCTGGACACCGTCGTCGGGGCGCACCTCGTCGGGCACGAGCCGCACCAGCGCCACCCCGCCACTCAGGCCGTCAGGTTGCGCCGCCCACCCCTCGAGCTGCCAGCGCGCCCGCTCGACCATCGCCGCCGCCGACAGCCCGTGATCGCGGTACCACGTGCGCTCGCTGCGCTCACCGTGCTCGGTCTCGATCACCACCACCAGGCGGACGCACACCCGGCCGTCACCGGCGAGCCGTTCGACGAGATCGTCCGCGAGGCGTTTGGCGACGAACACCACGGTGTCGAGCGACGCGATCGGCTCGTCGAAGGCGTGCTCGACCCACCACTCGGGCGGCGGATCGGCCGACGCCGGGGGCCGATCGTCGCGACCACTCGCGACGCGATGGGCGCGCGCACCGACCGGGCCGAACCGCGCCAGCACATCACCGGCGTCGAGCGCGGCGAGCGACCCCAAGGTGCGCACCCCGAGACGCGCCAGCAGGTCGACGAGATCGGCATCGGCATCGCCCAGTTCCCGCAGCCACCCGACGGTGAGCGGTGCGACGAAGCCGGGCGAACCATCCGGGGGGACGACCACCGTGCGGTCGGCGCGAGCGGCCGCGATGCGGGCGGCGATCGCGGAGGCCGAGCGGCCGTCGGCGACCCCCACGCCGATGCCGTATCCCGGGGTGTCACCGGCCCCGGCGACGGGGACCCCGCGCGCAGCGGCCCACGTTGCGAGCTCGGCGATCAGACGGCTCGCGACCGCCTGGTCGCCCCCGTAGTAGCGGGCAGGACCGCGGGCGGCGAGGCACAACCAGCCCGGCTCGACCACCTCGAGCCGCGGCGCGAGGTCGGCCACCAGGCGCACCACGGCGTCGAATTCGCGGCCGTCGCGGTCGGGGTCGGGGTCGACGATCGTCAGTTCGGGGCACGCACCCTGCGCAGCCCGCCGGCGGTCGCCGTGGCGCACCCCGACCGCCCTGGCGGCAGGCGTGCAGGCGACCACCCGGTTGGCGTGGAAGATCGCGGCCGGGACCTCGGGGGGCACCCGGGCGGCGAGCAGCGGCCAGTCGGGGCACCACACCGTGACGAGCCGGGGCGCGGACGAGGACGCCATGTCAGCCAGCGCGGTGGAGTTCGACGACCGTGCCGTGCTCGCCGTGACCGACCG